>CAJTJZ010000001.1:0-23145 GCA_910576895.1 uncultured Lachnospiraceae bacterium
CAATGCTTTTCATAAATGAAAAGTATTGCAAACTTTAGGTGGTGGGTAGTTGACATGCTGGCTTACCATCAAAATCATACTCTTTCTCATAAGTTATCATTGCAAAGCCAATTACTGTATCATTATTATAAATAGCAAATGGGATACATCTATAGTATTCTTCCATATCTTCTTTATTTGCTTCTGAATGTACATATGCTTCAGCCAAACTAAATACATTTGGATTTACAAACTGACATTGTTCGTCAGTAACTTCTAATCCTATACAATGTATCCAATTATCATGATGAATCTTTCTTAGCTCTACCATCATCTACCTCCAAAAATTATAATTTTTCACTTTTATCTAGACTCCTTTAATAATTACATATAATTACTTCCTCACCAACTCTATTGGATGCATCTGAATTAATCATACGTTTTACACTTACAACATCTATTTTATAATTCTTATTACTATATAATTCATTTATTAACTTTGTATTATGATTTGTAAGCATACAATAACAACCTCTGACTGTTAATTCATCATAGAATTTTGCCAAACGCTTATGACTTTCTATATCAAATCCCTCTTTTGTATAAGATTCAAAAGAAGTAGGATTTAATGATGCATATGGACTATCAATAAATAGAAAATCTCCTTTCTCTGCATTTTTACAAGCTACTTCAAAATCTCCATCCATAATCGTTACACTCTGAAGATATTTTGAAATTTCCATAATAGTATTTTCAGTAGCAGAAGCTCTACGGCTATTGTTATACGGAACATTAAATAATCCTTTACCATTGACTCGATATAAGCCATTAAAGCAATGCTTATTGATAAATACAAACAATGCTGCAAGCTCCACATCATATTCTGCTTTTATCAACTTGTTATTATAATGCTCTCTAAGAAAATAATAGTATTCCTTACCATCTTCCCACATTTCCTTATCAAGTTTCTTTACCAATTTTAGAAATACTTCTGGTATATTACGTATCTGTTTATATACATTTATCAAAGCTTTGTTAATATCATTTATCAAAGCATTTGCAGGTAATAGTTCAAATATGACTGCACCACCGCCTACAAATGGCTCATAATAATGATTATATTTTTCAGGCATTCTCTCCTTTATTTGTGGAAGTAACTGACGCTTTCCTCCAGCCCACTTCACAAATGGAGCAATACTTGAATTACTCATTCTAATTCCTCTTCTCTATGTCCGCAAAAGACATTTTTTACATATCAATTATACCCGGAAACATACAAAATAACAATCAAAACTTTTACTCTTTGTGCATTATCTTATTTCTAAAATACAAATATATATGCATACATTAAAAATAGAAATTGGTTAGCCAGAATATAAACCAAAGCAAAGTGAAAAATGGAACTGTCGCTTTTACCATTTAGAAATCATAAAAGAACAACCTTATTTTTACTCTTTTTTAAGAAGAATTTTTGGATGAGAAAACGAAAACTAAATAAACTGTTTGAAACTAGCAAAAAGTGCTTGAAATTCTCTTGGCTCTATGCTATATTAAACATGAAAAGAGCGTTACCGATAGACGGTTAGCCACAATATGTTTAGCTAAAATAGCCGCACAGTTTTGCAGACAGGGCGGCTATTTTTGTGTTTTATTACTATCTTTGCCAATAGAGTATCCGATTCCGAAGCAGGTCAAGCCAAAGCTCAACACTGCAATAAGTCCCAAAATATCCATATAGATCAGCCCTCCTTTCCCAGATTCCCTTGCGAGTTTCTGTGTAAATGGAGGGTCACAGTCCCTCCGAAGAGGGCTAACCGCCTACCATCTTGATAACGCCCATGAAAGCAGTTTATCACAGATATTTGTTTTTTTCAATCTTTTTCGACAAAACAGCAAGATAAACTTATAAACTGTTATTTCAAGCAAAAGTGAATTTGATGGTTATTTTAAGAGTTATATAGAAATATTATGAACTCCCAGAATACTCTATTTCTGGAAAGATTTTCCTGCTAACTGCAATGCTTTTTGAATACTATCAATATCTAACATAGATAACATTTTTTCTGTTTCATGTTCATAGTCTAATGACAACTATAAATTGTTATCCTAGGCAGATTCCATAATCGGTAGAATACACATTGAAAGTTTGTAATACTTTCACTTCTCCGTTATTGGTGTCCTTTCGTCCAGAACTACGACTTTCTTCTCCATCCATTGCAATAATCTCTTTTTCATAAATAGTATCTTCTTTTCCTCCTTGTACTTTATCATAAAAAAATTTTATCATAGAGAGGAAGAAAATAGAAATTGGCTTCATTTGTTATAAATTACATTATCAATTTACAGAATGTCTAAAAATTATCCATGTACTCAAGAAATAACAAATCAACAAGAGTACCAAAATCCCCACTGTCATACCAATCTGTAACAGCAATGTGGTAAATCCTATATATGCTGAGATTTCAGCTGATATAGTCTGGACAAAATAGCCAATCATAACAGCGGCTACAACAATTGCAACAAGAATTGGAAGTCCAAACCAGACACTCAACTGTTTCAAGATAAGTTTACTTATCTGCTTTTCCTCTACACCTAATTTTCGAAGTACAGAGAAGCGGTATTTATATTGTCCTGCGTCTAAAAGCTGCTGTAAAGAAAGGACTGTAAGACAAATTACCATTAACACAATAGCACCATAAAGCATTGCCACCTGCATAACAAAATTATTCGCTTTTGTACTATTAACCTGCAAGGTACGGAAACGTATATCATATGAAGCTCCATTCTCTATCTGCTCTGGATATTCATTCATAAAAATTTTTTCTAATTCACTGGCATTCTCATAAGTGATTTTTTCCGTTGTTGTAATATAACGATTTCGTATAACTTGTAACAATTTCTCACAGATATTGTCTGGGAATATATAAAGGACATCTGTATAGGAATTATAAAGTGTTTCTCCCATTGCTTCCTCGTAATAAGGCTGTTCGGAAATCTTCAATGTCCCTCCATCTGTCAAAATATCTGTATGTTCTGACAGAAAGCGATTTCTTTCTTCTTCCGTTGCTATTGTCTGCCATTGTGTTGCAAATTCATTTTCTCCTAAAGAAATCTGCTCATATCCCAACATTTTCCGTATAATGTTATAATCGCTTAAAGAAATCGCTACAACAGGAAAATTATATTTTATTCGACTGCTAAAATCTTCTTTCTTTGGCAGATATAAATTAAATGTGCAGTCATAGGCAATTTCAATATCATGTTCCTTCAGAAAATCTGTAACCATTTCATAATTATCCCGTGGCAACTCTTTTTCATCATATACATCATTATATTCTGAAAAAATCTGTACATCGTACATAGCGTGTATGTCCAGAAAGCCAAGAGCCCAACCCATTAAAATGGGTGCAGCAATAAACAGGAAAATAGCAAGCACAAGGGTTATGCAAATCAATGTCATTGTTTTACTGGTTGTTTTTAATTTTGATGTAATCTGCCCAAAAAAGAACAGATTTTCCCCTTTATATCTGTGTTCTGGTGACTTTTCTTTCCATATAACAATAAAGCTGCTGGCAAGATAAATCAATGCACCAATGAAAAAAAACAAGTCAAGCAATGCAAACAACAAATATTTCCTGAGCGTTCCGTTTCCTAACGGCAGATAATACTGATTGGTAAGTGCTGGTACGCTTACTGCCGCAAAAGTATTTAATACAGAACAGGCTAATAAACCACAAAGCAGTTTTTGAAAGTCCCATTTTTTCTTCTGAAACAGCCATAAAAAAGACCACCCTAAAGTAACAGCGGGAAAAAGAATATTTCCAAAATACATAAGCTGCACAGGAATTGGAAAACGGGAATCGTAAAAGAACAAAGATTTTATGATTCCTGTAATAAATGCCCATACAGTAAACAGTTCAAAGATTATTACCATAACGAAAATCCAACGGCTCTTTTTGAGTTCTGGCTCGTTCTCTTTCTCTGCAGAAAGCATAGTAATAATTTTCGTTTTCTGAATGGTATGGGTATTGAAAATTCCTACAACTAAAAAACTAAAAGTAAAAAATGCCACCGTCCATAAAACCGTATCTGGGAATAAGGTCCATGATATTTCATAGGGCTTACCATAAGTAGTAAGAAACATTGCAGTAATAAATTGAGAACAAAATATACCAAAGAAAATTCCAATCAAAATTGAAATGATTCCCATAATCAATGTTTCTGCAAAGAAAATCCTGCCAATAATTTTTTGTTCCATTCCCATAATTGACTGAACGGCAAACTCTTTTTGCTTACGCCGAAGCATATAATGGTTGACAAACTGTATCAAGAATAACAGCAGCAATGTTATCATGCAGATTGCCACTTTCATTCCATCGCTTAACAGAGTAAAATCATACTCGCTGCCTATATCTGGATTATAATAGCTGCTGGAAATGGAGAGAAACGCATAAAACAAGGTAACGCAGATTGTCATTGTAACAATATAAATTAAATAGTCTTTGATAGATCGCTTTGCATTTCTGAAAATAAGTTTAGCATACATGACTTTGCTCTCCTCCCATCATAGTAAGGACATTTAAAATTTTAGCAAAAAAATCACTTCTGCTATCATTGCCCTTACGCAATTCCATAAAGATTTCTCCATCTCTCAAAAAGAGGATACGACTTGCATAACTGGCAGTAAAAGCGTCATGTGTTACCATAAGAATCGTTGCTCCAAGCTGCTTATTGATACTTTGAATGGTAGACAATAGCATTTGTGCACAATGACTATCTAATGCACCTGTTGGTTCATCTGCTAATAGAAGTTTGGGATTGTTGATAATCGCTCTTGCACAAGCACAACGCTGTTTTTGACCGCCAGATACTTGATATGGATATTTATTTAGAATATCACTAATATTTAACTTTTTTGCTATATCCAAAATGCAATGTTCTACATTCCATGCAGGTGTTTTATTGATTGCTAATGCCAATGCAATGTTTTCCGAAATCGTCAATGTATCTAATAAATTAAAATCTTGAAATACAAAGCCTAAATTTTCTCTGCGAAACTTGGCAAGGGATTTTGGTTTCATTTCTGTCACATCTGTTCCCTCTAAAAAAATGTGACCTGCACTTACTGTATCAATTGTGGAAATACAATTAAGTAATGTTGTTTTCCCAGAACCAGATGCACCCATAATACCAAGAAATTCCCCGACTTTAACAGAAAAACTAATATCTTTAATGGCTCTTGTAATATTTCCCTCATTGCCATAGTATTTCTGGATATGTTCCAGCTTTAAAATTGTATTCATCTGATAAACCTCCTTAAATATTTTATATATTTATTATAAATGGAGAATTTCATTTTTTGTATTAAGTTTTCTTACACAGTTCTTACAAAAATGTAAGAAGTGCAGAGTATATCAACCCTGCACTCCGATAATAAAATCGTTCATCTGAAAAGAAAGCATAATGGTTGTCCCTTTATTTTCTGAAGAAACAGTAAGTCCTATTCCCAACTTATCACAAAGACGCTTGCAAAGATACAAACCAATTCCAGTAGAGTTTTTTCCAGTTCGTCCATTCCTGCCAGTAAAGCCTTTTTCAAAAATACGAGGTAAATCGCTTTTAGGAATACCTATTCCATTATCATTGATAGATAATATAATTCTATCATTTGTCTTTATCGTAGAAAAATGTAAAACTGGCTGCTCTGTACGATATTTTACTGCATTACTGATAATCTGATTTAAAATAAACTGCACCCATTTATCATCTGTATAAACGCTGTTTTCTATATCATCTATTATAATCTTCATATTGCTTTGCCGCAAAAGATATTTATTATCTGCAATTGCACTATGCACAACAGTACACAAATTTATTTCACGAACAGAATAGTCTTTTTCTGTATGTTCACTTCGAGCATAATAAAGAGCTTGCTCTGTATATTGATTGATATTTTCCAATTCTGCCAGTATATCTCTAGTAAATGGAAAACGGTTATTTTCACAAAGCAGCTTCATTGCTGTTATAGGTGTTTTCACTTCATGTATCCACTGTTCAATGTATTCTTTATATTCTTTTCGCTCGTTTTGTATTTCTCCTATTTTTTCAAGCATAGATTTTTCTGCCATTTTCATAATCTGAAAGAAAACCTGCTCATCTGCTTTCTCTGGCATAGCTATAATTTCTGGTATTAAATACCGTTCTTCTAACTGTTCTGTCATATCCAGTAACTTATTCAAATGCCTTTTTTTTGTATAGTATGTGATTGATAAATATACCGTCAAGACAAACAGCCAGACAAAAAAAATAAACAAAACTGATTGCATCTGATTTCCAGTTGCAATCAAAAACAAAGCAAGTGCTAACATACCCATAAAATTAACAAAAATAATTAGTATTTGATTTTTTAGATATTGTTTCCCACTCATAATAGATACCCTTGCCTATGTTTCGTCTTAATAAAATCTGTTAGTCCGATTGCTGCCAATTTGTCACGAATACGGGTAATATTTACGCTTAGAGCATTATCATCAATATATAGCTGATTATCCCAAAGGAAATCTACAATATCATTTCGGGGACAAATTTTGCCAGCATTTTTGAAAAGATAATAAAGAATTTTTAATTCATTTTTTGTTAATTCCGCTTTTTGCCCGTTATATTCTATGATACTGCTTTCCAAATGCAGAGCTGCTTTGTTCCATGTAAAAATCTCTGTCTGCAAAGAATGATATGTCCGCTTTAACAATGCGGCAATTTTGGCAAGTAAAATAGCAGTATTATAAGGCTTTGTAATAAATGCATCTCCACCAAGCATAATACTATTTAATTCATCCATATCTGTATTGCTGCTTGTTACGAACACAATAGGAATGTCTGAAAAAATGCGGATTTGTGAACATATTTCAAAACCATTATTTCCCGGTAACTTTATATCTAAAATAACTAAGTGTGGTGCAAAATCTTTTATCTGACTAATTGTTTGAGAAAAATCTGTAACTGCAAAAGTTTCATATCCATTTCCAGATAAAAGAGTTTCTAACTGTGTTTGTATAGTAAAGTCATCTTCAATGATTAGTATTTTTTCCTTCATAAAAATACCTCCCCAATTATTATACTATATCAAAGAAGTTTTCTCAATCTGTATTACAAAATAAAGTTATTTTTATAATAGTGCTATATAATAAAATTTTTAATATTTTCTAAAAATTATTGAATACTTAGAAAATAAAGAAAACCCCCGAAAATACTAAACCTTCGGGAGTTTTTAAGACTTTTTAAAATTCTAACAAAATTATCTCTTGGAAAATTGATATTATCTTTTTGATAACTAAAATTAACGTTTGGAGAACTGTGGTGCACGTCTTGCAGCCTTCAAACCCGGCTTCTTTCTTTCTTTCATTCTTGGATCTCTTGTTAAAAATCCTGCTTTTTTCAGTACAGGTCTATAGTCATTATCTGCCTGAAGCAATGCACGTGCAATACCATGACGAATCGCACCTGCTTGTCCTGTAAAGCCACCACCTTTTACATTTACAAGTACATCAAATCTACCTTCTGTATTTGTAACAACAAATGGCTGACGAACAATTGTTTTTAATGTTTCCAAACCTAAATAATTATCAATATCTCTTTTATTAATTGTAATCTTGCCTGTACCCGGCATAATATATACTCTGGCAACACTGCTCTTTCTTCTGCCTGTCCCATAATATCTTGCTTTAGCCACTTTCATTTCCTCCTTTCAGTCCTTTGGATTAACAATTTTTCTCAACGATTTCTAACACTTCTGGCTTCTGAGCTGCTTGCTCATAATCTGGTCCTGCATAAACATGAAGTTTCTTATATATCTTTCTTCCCAAAGGTCCTTTTGGCAGCATACCTTTTACTGCATATTCCACTACTCTTTCTGGATGTTTTTTTAATAACTCCTTTAATGTAGTTTCTTTCATGCCGCCGACATAACCGGAGTGATGATAATAAATTTTCTGTTCTAATTTCTTTCCTGTCACTTTAATCTTATCTGCATTAATTACAATTACATAATCACCTGTATCCATACTTGGTGTATAAATAGGCTTCTTCTTTCCTCTTAATACATTTGCTACTTCTGTAGAGAGTCGTCCTAATGTATGCCCTGTAGCATCAACTATATACCATTTTCTATTAATAGATTCTTCTGTAACCACAAATGTTCTATTGTACATGGTTTACCTCCTTGGAAAATTTCCTACATTATTTATCATGGTAAAATACTTTTTTCCGGGGCTTTGGTAAAAGTATTTTCGCAATCAAATGAATGGCATATGCCACAGTTACTCATTATATAATAGTCTGACAAACGTGTCAACTGATTTTTGGAAAGATCTTCTGTTTATTTTTTTAAATCAGAGCAATTTTCTCTGCCATACAGATAAAGAAAATAAAAACACTTTCTATTCCTTATAATGAATCTCCACTAATGTCAATCCTCTTGCTGGTGCTGTTGGTCCTGCCATATTACGATTATGTGCTGCAAAAATTTCTTCTATATATTCTGGCGGATACTTATGATGCCCTACCTGTAATAAAGTTCCTACGATAATTCGCACCATATTATAAAGAAATCCATTTCCATTAATTCGCATAATAATCATATTTTCTTTTTTAAAAAGTTCTAAATAATTAATAGTACGAATCGTTGTTTTTGCTTGTCCGCCAGAAGATGCAAAACTAGCAAAATCATGCTCTCCAATAAAATACTGCAGTGCTTCCTGCATTTGTTCTAAATCCAAGGGATGATATACAAAATAAGAATATAAACGATAGATTGGAATATCAAAAGTAGTATTTAATATTTTATATTCATATGTTTTATCACTGGCACAATAACGTGGATGAAAATCGATTGGAACTTCTTTTGATCCTTGAATCGTAATATCACAAGGTAGGTGCTGATTTAATGCAAAGCTAATTTTATCTGCTGGTATTTTTGTATTTGTATCAAATACTGCTACATTTCCAAGAGCATGAACGCCAGAGTCTGTTCGACTAGCACCAATCACAGTAATCTCCTCCTGTAAAAGATTAGAAAGCTTTTCATTCAGAACTTGTTCAATTGTAATTCCATTTTTTTGTATTTGCCATCCACAATAATTTGTTCCATCATAGGCAACCCTTAACATAATCCGTTTCATGTAAGATTTCCTTTCTGCTTTTCTACAAAAAATAATTCCAATAAAATAAATAATACCAAATAAAAATGCGAAAAAGTCCCTTCCAGCCAATCGTAAAGGCTTCATTTTCGTTCGTCCTTCTCCTCCATGATAACATCTTGCATCCATAGCAACTGCTAATTCATCTGCTCTGCGAAAAGCAGCTACAAATAAAGGAACAAGTAATGGAATCAGTGCCTTTACTCTTTTTACGATTCCGCCCGTTTCAAAATCAGCTCCTCTTGCTTGTTGTGCCTTCATAATTTTATCAAGTTCTTCCATAAGAATGGGAATAAATCGCAATGTAATTGACATCATCATAGCAATTTCATGAATAGGAAGAAACCGTTTTAATGGAGAAAATAAAGTTTCCATTCCATCTGTCAACTGCTTTGGTGTTGTTGTGAATGTCATTAAAGATGAAAATAATACAAGAAGGATTAATCGAAGCATTACAAAAAAAGCTGCATAAATACCTTCTTTTGTAATCTTTAAAATACCAATAGAAATCAGTATTTCTCCAGAAGTAAATAAAATTTGAAAACATACTGTTACGATTAATAGCATAAAAATTCCTTTTAATCCCCGTACCATAAAAGAAAAAGGTACTTTTGTTAAATATGCTATCAGAAAAAAAACGACTCCTGATAATAAAAAGCCTACTATGGTATGATTTAAAAAAATAGTAATAATATACATCATTGTCCATAATAGCTTTGTTCTTGGATCTAATATATGAATCATAGATGCTTCTTGATAATATTGTCCTATTGTAATATCTCGAATCATAGCTTTATCAACCCTTTTTTCTTACATTAAAAAAACAAGCAATTTATACATTCCATATAATTCTTCTACTGTATAAATGCAGAAATAATAGCATGTTCTGCCTGTTTTTGTGTATAAGCCTCCTGTTTTATAGGAAAACCATCCAATCTCATTTGCTTTATGATATGTGTTGCTGCTGGAATATCTAATCCTACTTCCTGTAACTTTTGCTCATAAGAAAATACTTTCTGTAACTTATCATCAAATAATAACTTGCCTTGCTGCATGACTAGAACTCTATCTGCATATTCTGCTACATCTTCCATAGAATGAGAAACAAGTAAGACTGCCATATTTGTTTTTCTATGAATATCTTTTAACATTTTAAAAAGTTCTTTTCTACTTTGTGGATCTAGCCCTGCTGCTGGTTCATCTAAAATCATTACTTCTGGCTTCATTGCTAATACACCAGCAATTGCCACACGGCGTTTTTGCCCACCTGATAAATCAAAGGGAGAAATATCAAATAAATCTTCGCCAATTCCTGTAAGCTTTAATGCTTCAAATGTCTGAAGCTGTGCTTGTAATTGTGATAAACCTTGATTTTTTGGTCCAAACATAACATCTTTTACTACTGTTGTCTCAAATAATTGATATTCTGGATATTGAAATACAAAACCTATTTTATGACGTAGCTTTGCTAAGGAAAATTCTTTATCATAAATATCTTGACCCTTATAATAAATAAAACCTTGATCTGCTTTTAAAAGACCATTCATTAATTGCAACAAGGTAGATTTTCCAGAGCCAGTATGTCCAATTAATGCAAGAAACTCTCCTGAAAAAATAGAACAAGAAACATTATGAACAGCATAATTATCATGATAATCTTTCGATGTCTTATCATATGTATAAGAAACTTGTTCTAAGACAAGAAGTGGTATTTCCTGTTTATTTTCTTCTTTTTTTTGTTCTTGTTTTATCTCTATCTCTTCCTTATAAAGAGCTTTCTCTGCTTTTATTGCAAATTCATTTCGTTCCTTAGTCGGAATTTGATATAATCTTTTTATTTCTTCTAAAAATTCCTTTTCTTCTATAATTCCCTTTTTTAATGGAAACCCCAATATTCGCAGATGATTTGCAAGTCTTGCTACTATTGGTGTTTCTAAATGAAATTTTTTTAATTCTTCCTCTTTTGTAAAAATTTCTTTTGGCGTTCCTGCCATAACAATCTTGCCTTGTTCCATAACAATTGTCTGATCGGCATAAAAAGCTTCTTCCATATAATGTGTAATTAAAATAATGGTAATATTTTCTTTTTTATTTAATTCCTTTACTGCTTCTAAAACTTCTTTTCTTCCTAAAGGATCAAGCATTGCTGTCGCTTCATCTAATATAATACATCCCGGCTGCATAGCAAGAATCCCTGCAATGGCTACTTTTTGCTTTTGTCCTCCCGATAATTTATTAGGAGAACTATATCGAAACTTATCAATTCCCAGTTTCTTTAAACTATTTCCTACTCGATTCCAAATTTGTTCTGTTTTTACACCAAGATTTTCCAGTCCAAATGCAACATCTTCCTCCACAATTGTTCCAATAATTTGATTATCTGGATTTTGAAATACCATACCTGCTTCTTTTCGTATCTTTAATGTATTAGAAGTATCTTTTGTATCCATATTAGATACCCATAAAGTACCCTCTGTTGGTGTTAATAAACAATTCAAATGTTTTGCAAAAGTAGATTTTCCACAGCCATTTTGCCCTAAGATTGCCAAAAACATCCCCTTTTTAATCTCTATAGAAATATCATCTAATGCTTTTACAATATCTGCTACATCTCCATTTTCATCACGTCTTATATATTCAAAGATAAGTTTTTCTGCCTTAATTTCTGCATCCCTATATTGTTTATCATTTCCTTCCTTTTTCATTTTTTCTCAGCCCTTATATTTTTAAAACTTTATAGTTTCTCTTATAGCAATCCAATAAAGGTTTGAACCATATCACACAAACTAAAGTAATATATAATTTACATTTGGCAATTTAAAAATAGACTATCCTTTTATTAGGTTGTTATAGTGGTTATACTAGCAGTTAAAAAACTTGACCATTCAGTACAAAAAGGGCATCCGCCAAAACGGACACCCTTTCTATTTTTAAGCCAGTTTCAATCCACTTGCAACAGCTAGGAATAAAACAATTATCTGGATTGCCTTATAGCAATAGGGACGCCGCTTCTGCTTTGCCCACGACTGCCATTATGATTGTTTTGTCAATTCCTCTCCTATCTAAGAGGAAAAAGAATCCTTACTGTTAATTGTTAAACTAACTCAAGCAATACTTCCATTGCAGCGTCACCTTTCCGCTGGCGAATCTTAATAATACGTGTATAACCACCATTACGCTCTGCATACTTAGGTGCAATTTCTGTAAATAGTTTATTTGGCATATCAACTTGCTTTGTATTCCTTTTTCTTCCAGCTCTTTCCTTTGGAACTTCTTTTATTGGATATAATACTTTTAACATTTGCCTTCTTGCATGAATACGACTTGGCATATCCTTTGTAATCTGTTTTTCTACCTGATCAAAAACCGTTACTTTTTTACCATCTTTTATTTCTTTTACTCGTTTACCGTCTGCATCCTTACGAGCAACCTTCTGTGTTACGGTTACTGTTTCATAATTATCCATCTCGCGAACTGCCATTGCAATCAGCTTTTCTGCAATTTTACGAACTTCTTTTGCTTTTGCTTCTGTTGTAACAATCCTACCATGATATAATAAATTCGTTACTTGATTTCTTAGTAACGCTTTTCTCTGGTTTGATGTTCTGCCAAGCTTTCTATAACCAGCCATTTTTGGCACCTCCTGTTAATTTATTTTCAAAAAATGTCATCTCTTTCTTATCGGATCTATTTTCTTATTCATCGCCAAGATTTAAAGATAAACCAAGCTCTTTTAATTTATTTAAAACTTCTTCTAAAGATTTTCTACCAAGATTTCTTACTTTCATCATATCCTCAGAAGTACGGTTTGTCAATTCTTGCACCGTATTAATTCCGGCTCTCTTAAGACAATTATAAGAACGAACAGAAAGTTCTAATTCATCAATATTCATCTCAAGAACTTTTTCTTTTTCATTATCTTCCTTTTCTACCATAACATCAACGGTCTTAGCATTTTCCGAAAGATCAATAAATGTCTTTAAATGTTCACTTAACACCTTGGCAGCAAGACTAACAGCCTCATCTGGTGCAAGTGTTCCATTTGTATAAACATCCAAAGTAAGCTTATCATAATCGGTGATCTGACCTACACGTGTATTCTGTATATTCAAATTTACTCTTTCCACAGGTGTAAAGATAGAATCGACAGCAATAACACCAATTGGAAGATCGTCCCTTTTATTTTTGTCCGAGCTGACATATCCACGTCCACAGGTAATTGTAAGTTCCATATATAGTTTACAATCTGGTCCGCCACTTAACGTAGCGATAACAATATCTGGATTTAAAATTTCAATATCTGGATCTACCTGAATATCACGTGCTGTAACGACACCTTCACCGTCAAACTCAATATATGCCGTTTTTGGCTCAGAGGAATCGCTGTGGTTTTGGATAGCAAGACTTTTAATATTCATAATGATTTCTGTTACATCTTCCTTAACACCCGGAAGAGAACTGAACTCATGAACAACACCTTCAATCTTTACTTGACTAACAGCAGCTCCAGGCAAAGAAGAAAGCATAATTCTGCGTAAAGAATTACCCAAAGTAATACCGTAGCCGCGTTCCAATGGTTCTACTACAAAACGTCCATATCTCTTATCTTCTGAGATTTCAACAATTTCAATGTTAGGCTTTTCAAAATCAAACACTGCGGACCCTCCTTTTGGGTTTTTCCATGCCAACGATTATTTAGAATACAACTCAACGATAAGCACTTCGTTTACAGGAGTATCAATCATTTCCCTTGTCGGAACTTCTTTTACTGTTCCTGAAAGAGCTTCCTGCTTTGCCTCTAACCACTCTGGCACAACAATCTTTCCTGTAGCTTCTAAAATATCTTTATATCTTTGCATACTCTTGCAATTTTCTTTTACTTCGATGACATCGCCCGGCTTTACTTCATAAGATGGAATCGTAACACATTTTCCATTGACGCAAATATGCTTATGACGTACAATCTGCCTTGCTTCTTTTCTTGTTCTTGCAAATCCTAAACGATAAACAACATTGTCTAGTCTTAGCTCAAGAATAATCATCAGATTTTCACCAACCGTACCATACTTTGCTTTTTTTGCTTTTGCAAAGTTATTACGGAAAGGCTTTTCCAGAATACCATATACAAATTTAGCTTTTTGCTTTTCTTTTAACTGCATACCATATTCACTTTGCTTTTTTCCAGTATTTGTTTTTCTTTTTGATTTCTTATCAAGTCCCATATATACAGGATCAAGTCCCAGAGATCTACATCTCTTTAGGACAGGACTCATATCTCTAGCCATTTTTTTCTTTACCTCCTAATTTATTGCCTGTGCATTTCCAGCAGCAGATTCTTTTTATGAATACCTCTATTTTTATTTTCTTTTTCTACTATACTCTACGACGTTTTGGTGGACGGCATCCATTATGAGGGACTGGTGTCACATCTCTAATACTAACTACTTCAATACCACATGCTTGAAGAGCACGAATTGCTGCTTCCCTTCCTGAACCCGGTCCTTTTACCATAACCTCTACTGATTTTAGTCCATGAGGAAGTGCTGCTTTTGCTGCTGTTTCTGCTGCCATCTGTGCTGCATAAGGAGTTGATTTTCTAGAACCACGAAATCCTAATCCACCTGCACTTGCCCATGAAATTGCATTTCCTTCAGAATCTGTCAGCGTAACGATTGTATTATTAAAAGATGACTGAATATGTGCCTGTCCACGATCAACATTTTTTCTGACACGTTTTTTCGTCACTTTCTTTGTTGTTACTTTCTTAGCCATTAAACTAAACCTCCTGTTAGATTTCTACTACTTCTTAAGTCATTGTGAACTCTCACTAAAAAACAGTGATATACGTTCCCATTTTATAAAAATAATTACTTCTTCTTATTTGCTACTGTACGTTTTGGTCCTTTTCTAGTCCTTGCGTTTGTCTTTGTCTTCTGTCCACGAACAGGAAGTCCCTTTCTATGACGGATTCCTCTATAACATCCAATTTCCTGAAGTCTTTTGATATTTAAAGCAATTTCTCTTTTTAAATCACCTTCTACCATATAGGATTCATCAATAACATCACGAATTCTTCCAACTTCATCATCTGTCAAATCCTTGCAGCGTGTGTCAGGATTGACATTTGCTTTTGCTAAAATACGATTGGAACTTGCCCGACCAATACCGAAAATATAAGTCAAACCAATCTCCACACGTTTTTCTCTTGGTAAATCTACACCACTGATACGAGCCATGCGTACTAACCTCCATAATAAATTAAAAATATAATCATGTTTTTCTTGCTTATTTTTGCTACCACTACCTATGACAGGCACAGTAATGCTTTTTTTCATAAAGACATTATATTGCCTGCTGGCTCTGCCAGTGGAATCGCTTGCGATTCCATCCTTTGACAGGCAAAAACCTGTAATGCTTTTTTTCATAAAGGCATTACATTGCCTGCTGGCTCGCCAGTGGAATCGCTTGCGATTCCATCCTTTGACAGGCAAAAACCTGTAATGCTTTTTTTCATAAAGGCATTACATTGCCTGCTGGCTCGCCAGTGGAATCGCTTGCGATTCCATCCTTTGATATGCTTAAAATTTTCTTCATATTTCTTATACCATCCTGTACAAATAAGCAAATACAGGAATCCTGATTAAGTAATAAAATCTTATATCCCTATTTAACTAAATAGGACTATTCTTTAATTTTTGATTTTATTACGCCAGCCGCTTTAAACCATGGAAAGGAAAGAATAAAATTTGATGACGCTTTCCCTGATACCTTATAAGAAATAAGGCATCTTACTTACGGTTAATCAGACCGCCCACAGTATCACCTTAGATATAGCAAGTCATATGCTACCTCATTTGACAGGCACAAAATGTAATACTTTTATATAAAAGCATTATAGTACCTGCTGGCTTTGCCAGTAGAATCGCTTGCGATTCTATCCTTTTTTGTAACACAAAAAGCAGAAACTATTCAATTTATTCAATATATAAGATAGAACAATAGGAAAGAAATCCTCTATGTTTCTCTTGCCTATTGATATTAGCCCTGTCTTTGTTTGTGTCTAGGATTTTCGCAGATCACACGGATTCTGCCTTTTCTTCTAATAATTTTGCATTTTTCGCAAATTTTCTTTACAGATGCTCTAACCTTCACTGGTATTCTCTCCTTTCTAGCCAGAACAGCTCTTTTATGCTTTACAAAAGTCCGTTTAATAGTCTATCATAATAAAAATTAAATTGCAAGAAAAACTTTATTTTTCTGTAAAAAATAACAGCCGTTCTATTAATACTATAAAAGCCACCACGTAAATTACGTGATGGCTGTCATAAAAAGCAAGTTTGTAAATAATGATTGATTAGTCTGTTACATATGGCATTAAAGCAATATGACGAGCCCTTTTAATAGCTACCGTCAAAGCTCTTTGATGCTTTGCACAATTTCCGGTAATTCTTCTTGGAAGAATCTTCCCTCTTTCTGATACATATCTCTTTAATTTATTTACATCTTTATAATCAATTCCAGCATTTACTGACTTATCTGCACAAAATACGCAAACCTTTTTTCTTCTGCGTCCCGGCCTTCTTTTTAATGGAGCATCGCTCCTATCGCTTTTTTCCTTATTATATGGCATAACCAACGAACCCCCTGTCTGCTTTCTGCTTAATTTGTTCCAAATGGCAGTTCATCAACACTATCAGGGATAGACATAAAGTCATCAGCAACGGCTTGTGACGGTTGTGGTCTGCCCATTGCTTGTGTGTTAAAATCATTGTTTTGCTGAAATCCACTTGCTGGCTGTGCATAATCCATGCCAGACTGTGCATTTTTGCTTTCTGCAAATTCAAGCTCATCTACAATAATTTGTACACTATAAACTTTTTGACCTTCCCTGTTTGTGTAATTGTCATTTTGAATCCTTCCAACAACTACCATCTTAATACCACGGCGTAAATAACGCTCTACAAATTCTGCCTGCTTTCCAAAAGCAGTGCAATTAAAGAAATCCGCATCTGGTTCTCCTTCACGTTTAAACCTGCGGTCAACAGCAAGACTAAATTTTGCTACCGTAGTAGTTCCTGCTGCTCTTATCTCTGGATCTCTTGTCAAACGACCTACTAATATCACTTTATTCATAGAGATATCCTCCTCTCTATGCCTTATTTACTGTTATATCTGCAAAATAAAAGTAACTATGACTTTCTTTTCTTATGCTTCCTGCTTTACGCATAAATATCTGATCACATTGTCTGTAATGCGAAGAATTTGTTCTAATTCATTTGGACAATTTGCATCAGAGTCGAATTTAATGAAATAATAAAAGCCCTCTTTCATCTTCTGAATTTCATAGGCTAATCTTTTCTTACCCCATTCATCAACGCCTGTAATTGTACCGCCAAATTTTGTGATATATTCTTTCACTTTCTCTACAGTAGCAGTCTTAACGTCTTCTTCGACTTTCGCATTTACAACTAAGGCTAATTCATACTGATTCATAGTTGCGTGCACCTCCTTATGGCCTTTGGCCTCCATAATTATTTCGGCGATTCCGAACAATATGGAGACAAGGAATTTTAATATGTCTCACGAATTGGCAGTATAACATAATCTGGTAGAAAATGCAAGAACAAATTCAAAAAATTTTCTCTCTATCCTTCCTGTGCTGAAACTACAATGATAATTTTCCCTTCTGGCACTGTTGATCCTTTTGAAACTCCGCCTATTGCTTTTACTGTAATTGTATAACTTCCTGCTGCCGCCTTTTTATTTACTTTAATAACACCCTTTGTATTCACAGACACATTTCTTTTATCATCACTTTTCCAGCTTAATTTCATATTATCTTTATTATAAGGAAGCATAGTAATATTTCCATCATTAAATACAAGTTTCTCCTTTTTATATCTATACGAAGTAATTCCTATCTTTACCTTATAAAAAAAGTAATCTTTTTGTCAATACTATAAAAAATAATTAACCCTTACAATAGCATATATCTTATACTATTTCTTACAATTCCTAACATACATAATAATACATAAATACAAAATGGCAAATACTTCCTCCCATTACAAATAAATGAAAAATTTCATGTGAACCAAAATATTTATGTTTGCTATTAAATAATGGAAGCTTTAATGCATAAATAATACCTCCAATTGTATAAATAATACCACCCGCTAAAAGCCACCCAAAAGCAGATACCGATAAGATATGAAGCAATGGGCCAAAAGCTAATACACAGGTCCAACCCATAACAATATATAATATGGAAGAAACCCATCTTGGACAATATACCCAAAATAACTTTAATAAAATTCCCATAATGGCAAGTCCCCAAATAAGAATTAATAAAGGAATCCCCTGTGCTGGTTTTAAAACAAGTAAACAAACAGGTGTATAAGTTCCTGCAATTAAAACAGAAATCATACTATGATCAAATTTTTTTAATAAACAATTAATTTTTTCTCCTTTATCAAAAGTATGATAAAGTGTACTAGCTAAATATAATAAAATCATACTAACAATAAAAACTACTAATGGTCCTATATTAATTATTTTAGGAGAATGAATCGCATGAATTAATAGCGGAAGTGCTGAAAATGCTGCCATTAACATCGCTATAAAATGAGTAATGGCACTACCCGGATCTTTAATATTTTCTAACTTCATAATATTACCTCCATTTCTTTAAATACTTCAAAATATAGTTTTTTATATTTTATTATGTAGTTTTAAATACCACATCTCATATATTTATATTACCCCTTTTTTTCAAATTTTACAATAGCTATTTTATATTTTTTATGATAAAATTTATCCTGAAAACTAGAAATTAATTTTTTATAAGGAGTTTACTATGAATTTTGAACTTGGAACAGTGATTAAAATGAAAAAGCCACATCCTTGTGGCTTTAATGAATGGGAAATTTTACGTATTGGTATAGATTTTCGTTTAAAATGCCGAGGCTGTGGGCATCAAATTATGCTACCAAGACGACAAGTAGAAAAAAATTTTCGAGGCATTCTCCCCAAAGAATCATAATATTAGACCGCTTTTGTCAATCAATAACAAAAGCGGTCTATTCTATAAAATTAAGCAGTTGGAAAACAGTTTCTTACTATAAAAAACAATTCCGCATACCTCTTAAAAAATTTACGAAATGGCAAAGGCCTTATTTATTGCCTTGTGAAAAATCCAACTGCATATTTTATGCTTTTTGACAGGCACAAAGCTTGTAATGCTTTTATTCATAAAAGCATTACATATACCATTATCATTTTATGGTATAAATACAAATTTGTTCCTAATCGCAGATAAATTACTTTTGCTTTTTATTTACTTTAACAAAAGCAATGGATTTACTGGTGTTCCATCCTGCAAAATCTGAAAATACAGATTTGGTCCTTCTACTACATAATAATCGGTTGGCTCTGCAAGCGTTCCAAGTACCGTTCCTTCTTTTATCTGATCTCCTTCACAAACCTTAAGATCTTGCAATTGTCCATAGATAATTTCATAAGAATTTCCTACTGCCATTTTAAGCGTAACCCCTGTTTCTTCATTTTTTGCAATTTCTGTTACAACTCCTGCCGCAGATGCTTTTACTTTTTTTCCTGTTGTACCTGCAATCATAATTGCTGGATTTGCTTTATATTGTGCTAATGTCTGAAAATAAACAACACCCTCTGTATCATAATTTAAAATTACATCCCCTTGTATTGGCCATGACAAACCAGCACTTTCATCAAAATTTCCTTCATTTAATACAGACTGTGGATTTGATAAAACCTCTACAAAATTTCCTTTCTGTTTTTCTTCTGATTCCTTCTTTTTTGTTTTCTTCTTTTGTTTTGATGACTGTTTCGTTAATTCATTATCACCTACTGTATTTTCCGCTGTTTCCTGCGAATTATCATTATCTTCTTTATTTTGCTCTAATTCTTGTTGTGTTGTTCCTTGTTTTGATGTATCTTCTTCCTTATTTTGTTCTTCCTGTTGTGTTTCTTCCTTTTCTTCTTGATTTTCTATCTCTTTATTGTCTTCATCTCTTGGAAGATTAAATCCACTATTTCCTTGGTTGTTTTCTTGTGTATTATTATTTGTATCTGTATTTCCTATATTTTCCTTTTGTCCCCCATCCGTAGTCGGTGATTCCAACGTTTCCATATGGTATTGATTCAAGGAAGGAATTTGCCATACTCCATAAACTGCCAATGCCCCTGCTGCCAGCATCCCCGTTGACATAAGCCACCGATTATTCCTTAATGACTGCCAAAATGATCTCTTTCCCATAGTTTTACCCCTTTTCTGTAAATTTCTTTTTGCTAAAATTATGAGTACCTGATTGAATACTGATATCTTTACCAAAGTTGGGGAATTTTATACATTATCAGCTATAAGAAAACATAAAAATCCCCCGAATTACTTCGAGGGATTTTCTATAAAATCTTATTTTACAAAGTCAAAAATTATAAAAATAATCAGTGAGTTAATCCATAAATTAAAATTAAATCAATCCATTAATTTAATTCATCTACTACCTTTTGAATTGCAGCTAATGCATCATCAGGAAGCTTATCATATCCACCTTTTTCTGTGGAGAATGCCTTGATTTCTTCCAGACGATCATTCATACGTGCTTTTAACTGACCAACATATTCACTATCATTCATATCTGGAACAAAGCCTTCCCATTCAAGAATTTCAATATCGGAGAATGGTCCCCACTTCTTAAAATCTGCTGTTCCTTCTACAATTGCTTCTAAAATTCCAAGTGTATCCTTTGGCTGTACTTTCTTGCCCATGAAATCACCTGTATTTACAATATAGCAATCTACATTCTTTTCTTCTACTAACTTTTTAAATTTCTCATAATCATCTGCTAATGGATATGTCCTAAATGGATTTGCATAAGGTACAACGACAAGTTTATTTGGATCAACGCCTTCTGCAAGTCTTTCTGCAGAGGATCTCTTTGTAGCAAGTGTAGCACCCATAACAGAAGCAAGAGACGCACCCTTTAATTTTACTACTGGAGGAATCGTAGGATCTTTCATAATCCAAATAATGGAATTTACTGGTGCATCAATTCTATCAACACGATTTGGAGACCAAAGCTTTGATTTAATTGCACGTCCATTTCCATTTCTAATATCCTCTGTAACAAGCTGAATCTTACCATTTTCATCTCTTGTAGCAGAACAATTTTGTGCTGTTAAAAGATACTTATTATCAGGGCAACCTGTTGGATAATCTGCTGTCTTATCAAAATACGTAGGTTCTAATGCAACAGAAGCACAAGTATCTGTATTGATAACAAAGGCATCATCATGAAGTACCGTAATACCATTATCACCATACTTACCATTATGCTTTGCATGGGTAAGTGTAGATTTACCAGAACCGGAAAGTCCAAATACAGAAGCAACATATTTTCTTCCATCTGGAAGTGTATACTCTTTTTGTCCACCATGACAGGATGCATATCCATTACGATTTGCAATTGCCCATGCCATTGTTAAAGTACCCTTTTTATGCTCACCAAAATATTTCATACCAAGAATAGCAGCACAGTTTGTATTTGTATTAAAGTAGCACAAACACTCTGGATCGCATACTTTCTTATTTTTTAATTCCTGCCGCATTTCCTTTTCTCCTTTCCATTGTGGATCAGAGAAAATATAAATATCTGGCTCTTTGCCATCGCCAACAGGTTTTGAGTTTTTATACATCTTTACATAACAATCAGACATATACTGGAAGTTTAACATCCAAGAATACATCAGGTTTTCTTCACCTTCTGGAATCAAAAGATGAGCTTTTACCATAAATTCTGAATCAAGACCTACAAATACGGTTGCATGATACATTTTCTTCCAACGGGAATTATAAACAGCATCCATCGTAATTTTATCTAATGTATCACAGTCAACACCCGGCTCACCTGCAATCCTTCTTGCTGCTGCATAACGCCCTGTAATTGAACCATCATTAAATAATAATACTTTTGCATCTGCATCTAGTCCAAATTCTTCTCCTCGATAAATTGGCATATCTGTTACAATTGTTCCCGGAGAATTTTTTGCAAGATTATAAGCTTCCTTTAGTGTGTTTACCTGAACTACATTATTTCCATAAAAAGCTGCCTCAATAATAGAACGTGTTTTAGAAAAGCCCGGCTTGTCTTTTCCAATTTCTTCCAGTTTGTAGTTTGCTAATGTTGACATATATTTCTTCCTCCTCAATAATGATAGTACCACAAATAAGAAACCGATAAGAGTCATTACTTGCAGTCATAAAAAACTATATCAATGCAGAATTTACCTGCATAGAAATCAAATGGATTCTATTTTATTATAAGCAAATAAAAACAATTCTATACAAAACAAAAAATGAAATCCCTCTGTCTGCAGCAATAGAAAAATTTAGTCTAAGTATAGAATTTTTTCCCTGAAATGTCAATATATGAGAAGAAAATTTCCAACTAATCCTCTTTTGATGATTCCACCTTTGCAAGCCATGCCAAAGTTCCGTTTTTATCCATGTGTTCTTTTAATCTTTCTGCAAATACATTTTGAATTTGATCTTCTTTATCAATTTGTGGGGCACTTACTGTTTGTAGTGCAAAACATCCATAAAAAATTGCCAAACTAATGTTTTCTTTATTTTTTGTTTTTGATGGTAAAATAATTTCATTTCCTTCAAATTGTACCCAAAGAAGTTCTTTACAATTTGCAAATGCCCCTTCTTCAATTCTCATTACAGAAGAAGGAATGATAATAGAATTAATGGCTGTATCCTGCAGGGCATAGCTTCCAATTGTAGTAATCGTATCTTCTAATACAAGATCTCCTTCTGCTGATGGCCATGCAATCAATCTTGTGCTATTTTTATTCATTAATGCTCCTTCATTGGTACAATACGTTTCATTTTCATCAGAAACTTCTAAATTTGTAAGGCTTTTGCAAGAAG
>CAJTJZ010000001.1:23207-149049 GCA_910576895.1 uncultured Lachnospiraceae bacterium
GTTACTGCAGCAGGAAGATAAATTTCTTCCAAATCTTTATTTCCTTGAAATGCTGCAGCTCCTATCGTTCTTATGGATTCTGGTAAAGAAACAGAAGATAAGGCACAAGAAGCAAATGCTTGTTCATCAATATGTTCTACTCCCTCTAAAATTTCTAAGTTAGTCATAGAAGTATTTTGATAAAATGCTCTTTTTCCTATCATAGAAATTGTTCCGGGAATTTCTATAGCCTGTAATGACTGACAAGCTGCAAAAGCACGACTTCCTAAATAAGAAACTTGTTCTCCCATTGTGACTGTTTTTATTTTTCTGCAATTATAAAATGCATTTCTTTCAATCTTCTTCACAGAATTTGGAATTGTAATTTTCTTTAAAGAAAAACATTTTGCAAAAGAGGAAGCTCCAAGTTTTGTTACTCCTTTCCCAATGACTGCTTTTTTTAATTTCTTGCAATTTAAAAAAGCACCTTCTTTAATAAGTTTAACAGAATCTGGAATTGTAATTTCTGTCAATTTTTTATTGCCTTCAAAAGCACATTTTCCAATAATTTCTACATTATCCTCTATCTCAAAAGAACCTGTAGCAGCATTGCCATCTACTACGATTGTTCCATCTTTTGTATAAATTACTTGTTCTATTGCTTGATAGAATCGATTTTCTGCTTTTACTGCTACTTTTTTTAACTTTTCACAGCTTGAAAAAACACCAGCACCAATTTTTTCTACACTTGATGGAAGTTCTACTTGTTTTAATGAAACACATTTTGAGAATGCTGCTTGTTTTATTTCTGTTAATCCCTCTGGTAAGACTGCTTGTTCTAAGCCACTCTCCTGAAATGCCCATTTTCCAATAACTTCAATTCCTTCCTGCCATATGACCTTTTCTAATTTTTTACATTTCCAAAAAGCAGCTCTGCCAATAAATTCTACTGAAGCAGGAATGGTAATCTCTGTTAGTCCTGTATGATAAAATGCTTCTCCACCAATTGCTGTTACTTTTGATGGAATTGTAATTTCTTTTAATGTTTTTGTTTTTGCAAAGGAATTATCGCCAATTTTTGTAATTGTATCTGGCAATATAATTTTCTTTGCATTTCCCCAATAATATTGATAATTACTAGATTTTCCTGCTAATGTTGCTTTTCCACTACTGCCAGTTGCTGTTATATTATAATATCCTTCTCGATACTTAATTCTTGCTGGAACTTCAAGTTTCTTTGGACTATCATTAGATTTCTTTTCATCTTTATCATTAAATGTATTTTTATTTAATCCATAAACAGATACTGTACCATCTTTTTTTGCTCTTGCTTTTGTCAATATAATATAAGTAAATGTGCCATCTGTTACTGTATCTCCTTTTTTTGCTTCTGTTGCCTGTATAGAAATGGAAGGCAGCCAAAAACAGATTGCTGCCAAAAGGCATAGAAAATAACAATGATACAGATTCTTTTTGTCTTTTTTTCTAAAACCAAACATCCGCCATCAGCTCCTCTTCTCTATAAAACTACTGATATTAACGAACGAAAAAAGAAAAAATTTTTCGCTCATAAATATATATGTTGTTTTTTTACTTACTTAGTTCCCATTGTTCTATTATTTACTTTAAAAAGTCAAAGAGGGATTTCGCTATGATAACCCACAGTGAAATCCCCACTTATCCGCTTTTTTAAATAAATTCAAGGAAATAGATGATTTTTATGCTTTTCCCACAGAACCAAATAATTCCATCTTTTCTTTTACTGTTGCTTTAATTGCTTCAAAGCCCGGAGCTAAAAGCTTTCTTGGATCAAATCCCTTGCCCTGTAAATCCTTGCCTTCCTCAATATATTTACGAGTAGCTTCTGCAAAGGAAAGCTGACATTCTGTATTTACATTAATCTTTGCAACACCAAGAGAAATTGCCTTTTTAATCATATCTGCTGGAATCCCTGTACCACCATGAAGCACAAGTGGCATATCTCCTGTCTGTGCTTGAACAGCATCTAATGTTTCAAAACTAAGTCCCGGCCAATTTTCTGGATATTTTCCATGAATATTACCAATCCCTGCTGCTAACATTGTAACACCAAGATCTGCAATTCTCTTACATTCTGCTGGATCTGCACACTCACCATTTCCAACAACGCCATCTTCTTCTCCACCAATTGCACCTACTTCTGCTTCAATTGAAATTCCAAGTACATTACAAGCATTCACAAGTTCTGTTGTCTTTGCCACATTCTCATCAATTGGATAATGAGAACCATCAAACATAACAGAAGAAAAACCTGCATTAATACATTTTTTTGCTCCCTCAAAAGAACCATGATCTAAATGAAGTGCAACAGGAACGGTAATATTTTGTTCCTCAATCAATCCCTTTACCATACCAACAACTGTTTTATAACCACCCATATACTTTCCTGCACCTTCTGATACACCAAGAATGACTGGTGAATTTAATTCCTGTGCTGTCAGTAAAATTGCCTTTGTCCACTCAAGATTATTAATATTAAATTGTCCAACGGCATACTTTCCTGCCTTTGCTTTTGTAAGCATTTCTTTTGCTGATACTAAGCCCATGATAATACCTCCTAATTTTTTAATTTTCATATTTTATTTTAACATAAAAACTGACAAAATGGAACAGTTTTTTATGTTACATTCTTAAAAATCATAATTATTCTATTTATATTACTTATAAATTATCATTTACAAGAAAGATCCGCTTCTATTTTCTTTACTGCCTCATCAAGCCAATCTCCTTGAAAATCTTCCACTGCTTCATGATCCAGTGTCCATGCAAGTGCTGGATCAATTGGTATTTTTGCAAGAACAGGAAGTCCAAACTTTTCGGCTACAAGATCTACATGACTTTCTCCAAAGACTTGAATTTTTTCTCCACAATTTCCACATTGAACATAACTATAATTTTCTATCAATCCAAGTACAGGAACTTCCATAGCATTTGCCATATTGACTGCTTTTGATACAATCATAGATACTAATTCCTGTGGTGATGTCACAATAACAATCCCATCAATTGGAAGCGACTGAAATACAGTTAAAGGCACATCCCCTGTTCCCGGAGGCATATCAATAAACATATAATCCACATCCTGCCACAATACCTCTGACCAAAACTGTTTCACTGCTCCTGCGATAATTGGACCTCTCCAAATAACAGGAGTATCCTCTGTATCCAGTAATAAATTTGACGACATAATTTTTATTCCTGTACTAGAAACTGCTGGAATAATACCATCCTGATTTGCATCTACTTTTCCATGAATCCCAAATGTTTTTGGAATGGATGGCCCTGTAACATCGGCATCTAAAATAGCTGTTTGATAACCCTTACGATTTAATAAAACACTTAATAAGGAAGTTACCATAGACTTTCCAACGCCGCCTTTACCACTAACAATACCAATCATTTTTTTTACATTTGTAAACTTATTTGCCGGAACAGAAAAATCTTCCTTTGACGGCTTTCTTTCATCACAATCTGTAGAACAAGTATTACAATTTCCTGAACAACTCATATTCATCCTCTTTTCTATTTATTTAATTTTTTATTCTAGTCCAAAAACTTCCTTTACGCAGTTTTCGGAAGCATGTCCATCTTCCCAAGAACAAAACCGTTCATAAAATTCATCATATCGTTTCTCATATTTCTTTTTAATTGCTTCAATATTTTGAATTGCCTGAATAACTTCTTCTGTTGTAAATAATAATGGCCCGGGTACTTCCGTAAACATATCAATATAAAATCCACGCAAAACATCACGATACTTATCTAAATCATAAGTAAAAAACAACATTGGCCGCCGCAAATTTGCATAATCAAAAAATACGGAAGAATAATCAGTAATACAAATATCAGAAATTAAATATAATTCGGAAATATCATCATATTTACTAAAATTCATTGCAAAATCCTCTACCCCTGTAACATCAATAGAATCTGCAATATAATAATGTGTTCTTAAAAGAATAACATATTCCTTTCCAAGTGCTGCCTTCATTTTTGGTAAATCCAGCTTTAATGTAAATTTATATTGACCACTACCATAAAATTCATCATCTCGCCATGTTGGAGCATAAAGAATTGTTTTTTTGCCCTCTGGAATCCCTAATTTTCTACGAAGATTTTCTGCAATCTCCTCTCTATTTTCTGCGTGCATAATATCATTTCTTGGATAGCCATATTCCAACATTTTATTTGGATACATAAAACAACGGCGAAATGTTTCACTGGAAAATTGATTTGCTGCTATCAAGTAATCCCATTTCTTATCTTGGCGATAAAACTGCTCTTTATAAAGTGGCGAAGCTGCTGTCACCTCCTCTTGATCAAATACAAGCTTTTTTAGTGGTGTGCCATGCCATGTCTCTAAAAAAGTTGTTTTCTTTCTTTTAATATACCAACTTGGCTGCCTTGTATTCAAGACAAAATAACTTGCTCTTGCCATATAATAAGAATATAAAATACCATACCGCTTAATTTCTTTATGTTTATATGGGATTTTTGTCCCTTCCTTATCAATTACCCAAACAAGTTTATAATTCTTACCATAATTTTTTGCAAGATATTCATAAATATATTTTGGGCTATCCGAATAATTTTTTCCAAAAAAGCTTTCAAATAAAACTACATTTTCTTTTACTTTCATTTTTACAAATACATGAATATATAAAAATTTCGCAAAATTCTTTCGATTTGATGTAATACTTTTAAATTTTTTCCATGCAAGCCGGCGTTTTACTGTTGCTACCGCCCCTTTTACATTTCCATTTCTAACATGATGTAAAAATTTCTTTTTATATCCCTTTTGTGCCTTTAGTACATCTGGATTCATTTTATTTACAAGTTCTCTCATTGCCTGAAAGCGTTCTGTTCGATAAGAATCATCTTTACTTCGTTTCATTCTACGAGCAAAATCACCAGTAAAATAATAAATCATCTTTCTATCAAGAATTTTTCTAAGTGTGCTATCCATTGGTACAAGACCTGTTGCTTCTTCATAAGCTTCCAAATGTTCTTCAAATCTTGTTGGCATTTTTATTTGAGAAATCGAAGGCTGATGAATTGGATCATTATGTTTTCTTTTTACATAAAAAGCCTTTAAATCTCGATCAAAACGTTTCCCATAATAAAGTGCCTGTACCACAAAAGTCAAATCAGCATATAATAAGAATTTTTCATCAAAGCGAATCTTAAATTTCTCCAATAATTCCCTTCGGAATAAAATATTTAATACAGAAACATTTTTTGTTTCTTTTTTTGATGTTAAGAGATAACTTTCCGCAGCCGAACGCTTTCTTGCTATCATATGGGAAGCTTTGCGTAATCTTACTAGTTCTAGTGGAATTTCATTAGATACCATTCCATTTGATTCTGCAGCAAAACTACCTTTTTGATTTTCCTGCTGCAACTGCTTTTCATATTGTGCTTCCAGCCATGCAAGACGTTCCTCAAAATCTGTTTTAAATAGTTTTTCTACTTCCTGTTTTTCTAATAATTCCTCCTCGGTAAGCCCTTCTTCTATTTGTTCTCCTTCTTGATCACCATTAGAAAAATCTTCCTTTTCCTCATCATTTGGCGTTTCCTCTGTCTGTTCATCCGAAGCTTGTTGCGTAGAATCATTTCCTTCTGCTGCTCCTTCTTCTGGCATACTCATATCACCATCTTCATTATTTTCCATATAAGACGGAACAAATGTATGAATAAAAAGCTCCCGTTTAAACCAAGTCCCCACTTTTTTTCCATAGGCAATATCTAAATTTTTTTCTTCTGCAAGTACCGCCAATTTTTCCAATACATCTTCATATAAGTAGTCATCACTATCTAGAAAATAAATATATGTTCCTTTTGCATGTTCTAATCCTAGATTTCTCGCTGCTGCCACCCCTGTTTTTTCCCCAGTTGTATATACTTTTATTGTTAGTTCCTTTTGATAGCCAGCTAACAAATCGTCAATTGGCTCTGCCGCATGATCGCGTACAAGAAGCACTTCCATATCTCGATATGGCTGTTCCTTTAAACTATCTAAACAATCCGTTAAATAGGGAATGCCTTCATGAAATGGAATTATGACACTAATGTTCATGTTTTTAACCATACCTTTCTGATGTTTCATTAATAAATCGCATTATAGCATTATTGCTTTTACAAGTCAACGAACTAGCTTTTAAAATATACTCATATGCCACAATTTTGCCTAGTAAAGGCTGTCTTTTTGAAAAAAAATCTTTCTCTACCCTTGAATTTTACAAATAAATTTGATATATTTAAACTTGGCGTGTTTTCCTTATTTTTTTCTTTAGGAAAACTCTGTTTTTCAATTCTATTGTGTACCTAAAGGAACTTCCTTATGTGGAATATTCAGCGGATTATTTCCGTATCTTTTTCTTTGTCCTATTTTATGGGCACAATGACACTTTTTAATATGTTACAAACAGTGGAGGCATACAAATGAGCGAATCAACCATCAATTCTGAGGAAATGCTGAAACATCTTCGCCAGCTTGTCGAGATTGCACAAAAAAACAGCAGCATGATCGAATTAAGTCAAATCCATGAATACTTTAAAGAATTTCACTTAGACGCTGCAAGGCTTGGAAAAATCAGAGAGTATATTGAAAACCAGAATATTGTTGTCATTGACCCAACTACGGTAGATGATGAACCAGATGATGATGCCCTTCTGGAAATTGACCGGGAAGAAGAAGCCTCTTATACTGATGATTTAAAAGCGGCTGATCTTGCAATTTCCGATGATCCAGTAAAGCTTTATCTAAAAGAAATTGGTACTTATCCACTTCTTTCTACCGAAGAAGAAGTCACTCTTGCAAAACGTATCAAAAATGGTGATGAAGAGGCAAAAAAGAATCTTGCAGAATCAAATCTACGTCTTGTTGTTAGTATTGCAAAGCGTTATGTTGGCAGAGGTTTATCTTTTCTTGACTTAATTCAAGAAGGAAATCTTGGCCTAATTAAAGCTGTTGATAAATTTGACTTTGAAAAGGGATTTAAGTTTAGTACCTATGCTACTTGGTGGATTCGACAAGCTATTACAAGATCAATTGCTGATCAATCGAGAACTATTCGTATTCCAGTACATATGTCTGAAGTAATCAATCGTACTTATCGTGTTTCTCGTAGCTTAACACAAGAACTTGGACGAGAACCAACGGAACAAGAACTTGCAAATGAGCTTGGATTCCCTATTGAAAAAGTACGTGAGATCTTAAAGGTTTCTGCCGATCCGATTTCTTTGGACACGCCTATTGGAGAGGAAGATGACAGCCATTTAGGCGATTTTATTAAAGATGAAACCATTATTGGTCCAGAAGAAGCTGCTGCTTATGCTGTACTTCGTGATCAAATTTCCCGACTATTAGATACCCTTACTGATCGGGAACGCCGTGTTCTAATACTTCGCTTTGGACTAAAAGATGGTAAAACTCGAACTTTAGAAGAAGTTGGTAAAGAATTTAATGTTACAAGAGAACGTATTCGTCAAATTGAAGCAAAGGCATTACGAAAATTGCGTCATCCAAGTCGTGCCAAACTTCTAAGAGGATATGATAATTAAAAACCCAATATGAAAGGAGATGCTGTAAAATTACAGCGAATTTGAAATGAAAAAGTTATTCACAATTTTAACTGCATTTATTCTTTGCTTTAGTGTATTTGTATTGACAAGCTGTGGAGATAATTCTGGCAATGAATCAACATCAAAGGAAAACGATTCTAAAACAGATGCAAAAGATAATAAAAAATCGGATGAGGAAAGTGACGAATTACTTTCTGGTACACATCATATCGAAATTAAAGTAAAGAAGTATGGAACTATCAGCGTAGAACTTGATGCAGATACTGCTCCCATTACTGTTACAAACTTTATAAAACTAGCAAACGATAAATTTTATGATGGACTAACCTTCCATCGTATCATCTCTGGTTTTATGATTCAAGGCGGTGATCCGCTTGGCAATGGTACTGGTGGTTCTAAGCAAACTATTAAAGGAGAGTTTTCCGCCAATGGTGTTGAAAATGAGATTACTCATACAAGAGGAACAATCTCTATGGCACGTTCTAATGATCCTGATAGTGCAAGTTCTCAATTCTTTATTATGCATGAAGACGCTGATTATCTGGATGGAAATTATGCAGGCTTTGGTCATGTAACTGACGGCATGGATATTGTAGATAAAATCTGTGAGGATACTCCTGTAAAAGATGATAATGGTACAGTAGATCCAAAAAATCAACCAAAAATCACTTCCATTACAGTAGTTGATTAATTGTATATATAGAAATATATTATTTCCTATCTTTAGCTGCTGCATTTATTATTTGCAGCAGCCTTTTTCACTACCAAAATTAGAAGGCAAAGTATCCTTGCAAAGACTTTGCTTTAATTTTTTTGCCAAGCAAAGAAATTCTTCTGTTTCTTCTTTTGTAAAACAAGAAGTAATCTCTTTATCCATAGTATCAATGCTATCTCTTGTCTTTTTATTAATCTCTTTTCCAAGTTCTGTCAACACTAACTTTTTTAAACGTGCATCATAAGAAACCGATTCTCTTATAATATAACCTTTTTTCTCCATCAATTTTAAAATTCCTGTCACCGTAGAACGTCCAATGGAAAATTGAGTTTCAATATCTTTCTGAAAAATTTCTTTTTCTAAATTGTCATATAAATATCCAATAATCCAGCCATGCATCACGGTTAATTTATCCACACCATTTTGAGCAGCATATGCAAACATCTTTCGTGTAATGAGATTATCAAGAGAACGAATAGCAAAACCAATCGTTTCTTTATGCTTCATTTTATTTGTCACTTCCATTCTGTTTTCTAACGAACTGTTTGATAGAAAACATCATATATGGAATCTGTAAAATTGTCAAGTAAGTTCTGCTTTTTCTATTATTTCTATTAACTGGCTGAACCATTATTTATATTCTAATCTCTACCTGATATTCTTTTAGCCAATAATTAATTTCAATAAAATAAGCAAACATCTGCGGCTGTGCCATAAGCTGCCCAAACCATGGACGGCCATAATCAGATGGACTTTGAATCATTTGTTTTAAAATACGACCATTTAATAAAGCATTTAATGGTTCTTCTTTATCTTCTATAATTTCCGATAATTTTTTCTTTAATAAATTCTCATACTTTGGATCGTATGTTTTTGGATATGGGCACTTTTTCCTTTCAATCACTTCCCTTGGAAGTACAGGTTTTGCAATATCAAGTAATAACCCTTTTACTCTGCCATCTTTATATTTATATTCCCAAGGAATATTATAAACATATTCCATCACTCTATGATCAGCAAATGGAACACGCACTTCCAGTCCGCTTGCCATTGTCATACGATCTTTACGTTCTAGTAATGTTTCCATAAACCAATCAAGATTTAATCGACTTATCTGTCGTCTCCGCAAACGCTCTGCTTTTTGACTAAATTTAGAAACTTCTGTTTCCTGTAAATAATTCCAATAATCCTTAGAAGAAATCCCTATTGTTCCAAAGGATTCTTTTTCTTCGAAAAGACATTTTGTTCTTTGCATTGTTTTTTCATATTGTGCCATAACATATTCTTCCAAAAATAGTTTTCCTGCAATTTCCGGACGCAGTACAAGCTGTCGCAGTTTTAAATCTTTTGACCATGGAAAGATTGGCATACGAAGTGCTTCTTCATCACGAAACCAAGGATATCCTCCAAAAATTTCATCTGCACATTCTCCCGATAAACAAACGGTATGATGTTTTTTTATCTTTTCAGCAAAAAACAGTAAAGAAGAATCTACATCTGCCATTCCCGGTAAATCTTTGGCTCGTACTGCTGAAAATAGTTTTTCATATAATTCATCATAATTACAAGACAGGTAATGATGATTGGAATGAATATGCTCCACCATCTTATCAACAAAGGGGCGATCTTGTGTTGGCTGAAACTTTGATGCTTTAAAATTAATATCATTATCAACATAGTCAAAAGAATAGGTATCTAACTGCTTTCCCTGTTTTTTAAAATAATCTGCCGCTACTGCCGAAACGACACTAGAATCAAGCCCTCCAGAAAGCAGCGTACAAATTGGTACATCAGAAACAAGCTGCCGCCGAATAGCATCAAATAAAAGTTCCCTTGCATGATCGACCGTTTCCTCATAATTTTCCTTATGTTCCTTTGCTTCCATATCCCAATAACGCCAAAGTTTTAATCCGCTATAATCTAAAATACCACAATACGCTGGCGGAATTTCATGAACTCCAAGAAAAACACCACATCCCAGAGAACGTGCTGGTCCAAGACCAAAAATTTCACATAGTCCATATCTTCCAAGTACTGCCTTTACTTCTGGATAAGCAAATAATGACTTTATTTCAGAACCAAATAAAAATCTTTGATCTTTTTCCATATAAAAAAATGGTTTTACTCCTGCCCTATCTCTTGCAAGAAATACACTTTTTTCCCGATTATTCCAAATTGCAAAACTAAAAATACCATTTAGTTTTTCCACACAACTTTTTCCATAGGCAATATAAGCTGTTAGCAAAACTTCGGTATCTGCTGATGTTTCAAAAGTAAATCCAGCAAGTTTTAGTTCCTCTCTTAATTCTTCTGTATTATATAATTCTCCATTATAGACAATAATATAATCTACACCATCCCAATGCTTTCTCATTGGCTGTCTTCCACGTTCTGGATCAATAACTGCAAGTCTTGTATGTGCAAATGCAATATGTTCATCAATCAAAACTCCTGCATCATCTGGTCCACGATGCGTAAGCACTTTTCCCATACGTGCCGCAAGCATACGATTTTCTTCTGCATTTAAAAGTAAATTTTGGTTAAAATCACAAAATCCGGCAATGCCACACATAAAAAACCTCCCTACATTCTATCAAGTCTTTCTTCCTTTTCTTATTTTATTATATGGAGGCATAAATTATTATATCCATTTTTTTAGCAAATTCTAATAAGTCAAGCATGTTCCACCTTTATTTTACTTCTTATCTTTCTTACCTTTTTTAAATCTTACGAAATCTTTGCATACAAGCAAGCATTTCTTGTTTTCTTGGCATCACTGGAGAACCTGCACTATAATTTGGTGGTATCAAAGGCAGCATTCCATCATTTTCTATTTTCTGATAAAGAAGCTCTATAAGCTGTACTGCCGTCTTTTTTCCATCTGCTAATTTTGTAAGGATATATTGTAGGAAATAAGCCAAAGCTGCTGTTTGCCCTTCATCTATAAGCTGTTCCAAATAACGCAAATCCAAATCCGTATGATCAAGAGAAATCGTATCCAAGCCATGCACTTTTACTTTTTCTATTCGCATAGATGGAATCTGTTTTTTTACAAAATCCGTCTTTTTCACTCGAAAACTTTCTATTTCTTGTGCTAATTTCTTTGCATTTTCTGTTACATCTTTTAAACAATACTGATCCATTTGCAATACAATATCAGCAACTGATAAATAAGCACCAGAGCTTCCGACTACTAAAACAGAAGAAACCTGATGATCTTCCCAAAGACTACGAACACACTTTAAAAATGGTGTAATTGGTTCTTTCTCATCAGAAACAAGCTTTGCCATTGTTTCATCTCTTACCATAAAATTTGTTGCTGAAGTGTCTTCATCAATTAAAAAAACACCTGTATTTCCTGCAAGTCCTTCTACCGTATTGGCTGCCTGCGAAGTACTGCCACTGGCATTTTCTGTTATAAAATTTGTTGTATCTGCGTGGTTTGGCAAATGATTAATAAACATAGAAATATCTACAAGATGTACACAACGTCCTTCTTCTGCACGTAATTTTACTGCAGTATCATCTGTAATCACATATTCTCTGCCATCTCCTGCAATATGATTATAAACACCTGCTTCCATTGCTTTTAATAATGTAGATTTTCCATGATAACCACCACCAACAATTAAAGTAACACCACGTTTTACTCCCATACCTCGCAATTTTCCATGATAAGGAAGCTCTAATTCTACTGCTACACTTTCTGGTGATATAAATACCTGTGCCGATTTCATAGGATATTCAGAAACGCCACTTTGTCTTGGAAGAATCGAACCATCTGCCACAAAAGCACAAAGATCAAGCCTCACAAGCTGTTTACGAATAAATTGCTGATCATCTGCTAATTCCTTAACAGCTTTGAAGATTTCTTTTTTTTGATTCTTATAAAGCAAGGCATTTTTTACAATTTGCGGCAATAGGGTTATTACTATTTTCTCCATCTCCTTTGCCGCAATTGAACGCCCATATGCCGGAAATCCTATCTCTAAACGTACTTCCAATTCCTTTTCTGAAATCTGTACTGCAATCCGTTCCATGATTTCTTGTCCAACACGACAGGCAGTAATGATTCCACTTTTTCCAGAACCAGCTCGATAAGACTGCATTTTTTTTATACATTGATGTACTTGCCGCAAAATCATATCTTCTAAAGCAATTTTTTCCCATTTTTCTGCAAATAACTCTAATGGAAAATTATTTGTATTTTTTACACATAAACGGATTCTTGAAGGCGAAGCAAATGGATCGCCTTGTACATGATCAATTTTTAAAAGAAATTCTCCAAAATCATAAACTCCTTTTAATGCTTTATAAGCTCCATAACTTTTATGATCCATTGCATGAAGGCTATTTAAAAAATCTTGTTTTGTTTTCATCATAAATGTTGCCCTTTCTTTTTATCGCTCTTATCCTTTCCCATTTCTATTTGTCCTCTTCCTTTTCTTCTTCCAAAAGATTTTTTTCTAAAATAAATCGTGGTCTTTGCTTTACTTCTTCATAAATTTTCCCAATATATGCCCCAATAATTCCAAGACAAAATAACTGTAAACCTCCAAGAAGCCAAATAGAACATAAAATACTTGTCCAACCAGCTACTGTATATCCAATTAATTTTTCTACAATACTCCAAATAAAAGCACATAAGCTTACAAAAGAAATCAAGATACCAAGTCCAGCAATGAGTCTAAGTGGACTAACCGTAAAGGAAGTAATTCCTTCCCATGCAAAAGAAAGCATTTTCTTTAAAGGATACTTTGACTCTCCAGCAAATCGCTCATTTCTTTCATAAAGTACTGTAGTATGTTTATAACCAATCGAGGGAAAAATGCCTCGCAGGAATAGATTCACTTCTCGAAAACCAGAAAGACTTTCTAATACTTTTTTACTTGTCAAGCGATAATCAGCATGATTAAATACAATTTCCACACCCATAACATTCATAATATGATAAAAAGCTTCTGCTGTAAATTTCTTAAATATAGAATCTTTTTTTCTAGAAGAACGAACACCATAGACAATTTCATTTCCATGATTATATTCTTCTACCATTTTATCTAATACTTCAATATCATCCTGTAAATCTGCGTCCATAGAAATTACAACATCCGCATAATCCTTTACGGTTAAAAGTCCTGCTAAAAGTGCCGATTGATGTCCTCTATTATGTGCTAAAGAAATTCCAGTAAATAATGGATTTTCTCTATGAATTTCTTCAATCAACTGCCATGTCGCATCTCTTGATCCATCATTTACATAGACAACACGACTTTCTTCTGTAATCAGCCCTGCCGTTTTCATTCGTCCAAGCTTATCGTGCAGGCGTTTTGTTGTTTCCCTTAAAACCTCCTGTTCATTATAACAAGGAATTACAAGATATAAAATAACTGCCATTTGTTACTTTCTCACTCCTTACCTGCAAGAAAAAAACACCGTTTTTCTATTTGTAAAACAAATGATAATAATTTCTCCTATTTTTCTTAAAGGATAATTCCATTTTCCTTCATAAGCTCTCTTGCACTCTCTAAAGAATCTACCCCGATTCTATTTTTAATTGGTGCAAACTCATAATTTCTTACTACCTCATATGGCAGACAATTTTCTAACTCATGAATCATATCAAGTACTAAGGTTTCAAATTTATAACCATTTGGCTTCTGTGGATTTACTAAATTTCCCTTATCATCAATATATGGAATTTTCTTTTCTACAATATGCACTGGCATATGTTTATTCATAATATGCTCTAATTTATCTACACGAAATAAGTAATTTAAAATAACACCAAAACGATAAGAAAGTTCTCCTTCTTCTGTATAAGAATGTACCATTTCCTCTGTCATTTCATAATACTCTACAATCGAAGGTTTTCCATCTTCTAAACATAAAACACCAACACGTTCTTCCGGATCTGCTTTGCTAACAACTTTTGCACCACTTACACAACCTGACTGAATCGTTGCACCAAGGAAACATGGATCAGCAATTCTTTGTAAAACATTATCTACAGCAAAAACATTAAGCCATTCAATTCCCCGTTTATGAATATCCTCTAAAATACCATGATTTGCCATAGAAGAAAACCAGCCACCATTACCATTTGGCGATAAGGAAATTTTTCCTTTTGCTTCTAAATAAATCTTGCCCTCATAATCAACCGAAGGTGCCATCTGTTGCTTAAAAAATAAAATATCCTTAGAAGGATAACCAAAAAACTCATGTTCCTTAAAAAAATTAATAGTATCTTCATGATTCTTTTCACTTGTCATAACATACAATGGAACCGTTGTTTGTGCCAGTTTTGTTACTTCCATTAAATTTTTTATTAAACATTCAAATAAATATAGCTTTCTTGTAATTCCAACATTTAATACTCCCTTTGGCTTATCAAGTCCCAAACGTGTTCCTTGTCCACCTGCTAAAAGAACAGCTCCTACCTTTTTATTACGAATTGCTTCTAACCCTATTTCTTGAAATTCTTTTTTCTTTTCTTCAATTTCTGCAATCTCCACTGCTTGTAAAGGCTCTAATTTTCCACGCTCCTCTGCTTTTTCCTTTTTTGATAAATTCTTTAATAAAGAAAAATCAAGTTCTTTTATCTGTTTTAATAAATCTTCCTTTTCTTGTTCTCCCAATTCTTCATAAAAATGTAATAATTGTTCCTGATGATTTTCTTCTAAAAGTTCTTTTACTTCTTCTAAGTTCATATTATTTTTTTGCTGCAAATTTCTTTGAAACTTTAAAATTTATAATTTGCAGCTTCTCCTTTCTTACTATTTTTCCATCTCTCTTATCTATCTTTTTTTATTTTCCTATAACTTCTCTATCATACCAAGCAAAAGATTAACAGTATGTTCAATTGCCTTTTCCTCAAAAATTCCATAATCCATAGTTGCACTAGAATCTGCCTTATCAGAAATTGCTCGAATAATTAAAAATGGAATTTTGTTTAAATAAGCTGTATGTGCAATTGCTGCCCCTTCCATTTCTGTACAATATCCACTAAAATTCTTTATAAGACGCTCCTTTACATTCTGATTAGAAATAAATTGATCACCACTAAGAACACGTCCGCAAAATACTTGAATATCTTTATTTACCTCTTTACATACTTTCTTTGCAAGTTCAAGCAATATAGTATCTGCCTGAAAAATAGATGTTTCCATTCTTGGAATGACTCCAAGTTTATAGCCAAAACCTGTTGCATCCATATCATGATATAATGTATCTGTAGATAATACAATATCTCCAATATTAATTTCATTTTTTAGAGAACCTGCAACACCTGTATTAATTACAGCCTCTATTTGATACTGATCGATAAGAATTTGTGTACAAATTCCTGCATTGACTTTTCCAATTCCACTCTTTACTATAACAACTTCCTTTTCCTTAAGTTGTCCAATATAAAAATCCATCCCTGCTTTTTCTATTACAGAAACATTTTTCATCATTTCTTTTAGACGACTAACTTCTTCATCCATTGCACCAATAATTCCTATTTTCCTCATTGATTTCCCTCCAAATTTTATTTTATACTCACGAACGAAAAATTTTTCTTTTTTTCGTTCGTGAGTTTGTGCCGACCGCAGCCACGAAGTGGCTTGTTTTTTGTCGTGCCCATTCGGGTATGACCTGCCTTGTGCGGTCGTACACATCATGTTATACTGAGCGGTCATGTTTTTCGACCGCCAGTATAACTGTTTTTTCTTAATAATTTATTATAACGTACTATTCTAAAATCTACAATCACTTTCTTAAAAAAGAAAAAATGTTCCAAAATAAAGCTTTATAATAAGTTTTTCTTGCAATCCTTTCCTAATCGCTGTATGATATATAGAAAAGGTACTTTTATCCATTATTATGCTTTTTAACTTTTATCTAAAAACAATAACTATTCATAAACCTAACAGATAAGAAAACTGTTAGGAATGAAAAGAAAAAGAAAGGAATACATTATGTTATATACAACAAAAGGCACTTGTTCTCGTGCTATTGAAATTGAAACAGACAATGATACCGACACCATATTATCTGTTCGCTTTATTGGTGGCTGTGCTGGAAATACAAGTGGCATTGCAAAGCTTGTACAAGGAATGAAAATTGATGAAGTCATTGAGCGTTTAGAAGGAACTACTTGCGGTCCAAAGCCAACCTCATGCCCTGATCAACTAGCAAAAGCATTAAAAGAATTAAAAAAATCAATGGTATAATTTTTTGCGAGGTAATGATATGAAAAAAATTGTATTAACTGGCGGAGGTACAGCCGGTCATGTCACTCCCAATATTGCACTTTTACCGGAATTAAAAAACCGTGGATATGAAGTTCATTATATTGGCTCTTATGATGGAATTGAAAAAAAATTAATCAGCGAATTTCATATTCCATATCATGGAATTGCCACTGGAAAACTACGCCGTTATTTTGATATAAAAAATTTTACTGATCCATTTCGTGTAATTAAAGGCTTTGGAGAAGCTTCTTCTCTTTTAAAAAAATTGCAACCAGATATTATTTTTTCCAAAGGCGGCTTTGTTTCTGTTCCTGTTATTTTAGCAGCAAAACGCAGAAAAATTCCTTCCATCATTCATGAATCTGATATGACTCCGGGACTAGCAAATAAAATCTGCATTCCTGCTGCTACAAAAATTTGTGCAAACTTTCCAGAAACAGTAAAAGAACTACCAGAAGGAAAAGCCGTATTAACTGGCTCTCCTATTAGAAAAGAACTATTCTCTGGCAATAAAATGGCAGGGCTTCAATTTTGTGGTTTTCATCTAAATAAACCTGTTATTTTAATTATTGGAGGAAGCCTTGGCTCTGTTGTTGTCAATGAAGCTGTTCGTAAAATTTTACCAAAACTTTTAGAAAAATTTCAAATCATTCACTTATGTGGAAAAGATAAAATGGATCCATCTTTAAATGGTACTGTTGGTTATGTACAATATGAATATATAAAAAAAGAATTAAGTGATCTTTTAGATGCTTCTGATCTTATTATCTCGCGGGCAGGTGCAAATGCCATTTGTGAAATTTTAGCATTGCGAAAGCCAAATGTTTTAATTCCTCTGTCAGCAGGAGCTAGTCGCGGTGATCAGATTTTAAATGCAGCATCTTTTGAACGACAAGGTTTTAGCAAAGTAATAAAAGAAGAAGATTTAACTGGCGAAACTTTATTAAAAGCTGTTATGAATGTATATGAAAATCGTGCCGCTTATATTCATACTATGGAAAAAAGTAAATTAAATGACTCTATTAAAACAATTACCGATCTAATTGATGAAATTGTGGAAAAATCAAATCATAATCAATAAGAAAGCTTAACAAAAAGAAAAAGAATAAGACAATAAAAAGTCTTACTCTTTTTTCTTTTTTAGACTTTTGCTGCTGTTCTTGATCTTCTCCCCCAAATAGCCTCTATAGCAATACATAAAATCACAAATAAATATCCTGCTGCAAAAATTCCATACAATAAATTTTCATATAAAAAAACCATTCCAAATGCTTCCTGATATTCATTTTTACAAAGAATCCCTATCAAAAGTCCTAAAAAATAATAGAAGATCTCATAAGTTCGCCCTGTACTTCCCACAAGTGCAACAAGTAAAGATAAAGCAATAGACAATACAACTAATGCAATATTACTTGCAGATACAGCCGACATTAAGTAATAATTTCTATCCTTTCCTAAAAAATAAAGCTGTACTAATGGAAATAAGAAATTGACACAAAATGGTGCAAAAAAAACTACATAACAAATTGACAAAATTCTTTTTACCTTTTCTGTCATACAATCCCTCCCCTGAACATTTTGGTATAATATTCCTGCTTCTTAGCTATTATTTACTATCATACCAAAAATTTCCTTTTTATTTGTGTCATTTTTCTTACGATTTCCTTAAGATTTTAAAACCGTTATCAACAGTTTTCACTATGGATAATTGTTATTAAAAATAGAAAATTGTTCAGAAAGGATTCAATATAAACAAACATTTTTATTATTAATAATACACAAGCTCCGCTGGGCAATCTTTAAAACATTCTTCCCCTATAGAAATTCCTCTTGGCAATAAAACTTTCTTTAAATTGATGCAATTTGCAAAACAAGCCTTTCCAAGAACACGCACTAACATTGGAATTTTCACATATTCCAATTTTTCACAATCAGAAAAACAAAAATCACTTAGTTCCCTTAAACGTTTTGGTAGCTCTATCTCCCTTAAATTAATACAATAATAAAAACATCCCTCCTCTAATCGTTCAATACTTTCCGATAAAGAAATTGTCTGCAAACTTGTACATCCTTCAAAGCAATGATAACGAACAGCCAAAACAGAATCTGACATTTCAATACTCTTTAAATTAGAACAGGAACTAAAACAAAACTTTCCTAACTCCTTTACAGAACTAGGAATTTTAATTGTTTGAATACTACGGCAATTACTAAAACTATAATCAGAAACAGATACTACCGTATCTGGAATACGAACTGACGCAACATCAACATCAGAAAAAGTCATATACATCTTTGTAAGCCCTGTTGGAATCTCAACATTTTTATCAATACCAATATATTGCAGATACTCATTTCCCTCATTTCTCTCTACAATGAAATTATTGATATCATATTGAAATTTTCCAATGACACCATCAAATCTATATTCAAATATAGCAGGACAATGTTCAAAGCATGACTTTCCTATACTAATATTTTTATGCATTAATACCTTTTTTAATTTCTTACAATCATAAAAGCCAAAATCTTTTACAACTTTAACAGAATCTGGAATCTCAACATCTTTTAAATTAGAACACTCTTGAAAAGAGCCAACACCTAATACTTTTACCGAATTTGGAATTGCTACATGACTTAATCCTTTACAGCCCTGAAAACAATAATCCCCAATTTCTATTACAGAATCTGATAATTTTAAATTTTTTAAACTCAAACATCCTTGAAAAGCCTGAAATCCCAATCTTTTAACAGAATTTGGTACAATTACAGATTCTATCTCTACATTACTATCAAATGTCTTATATAATTCTACAACGCCAAAAGGAATATTGATATCATGTACTCTCTTTCCAATATATTGTAAATACTCCTTCTCTCCATCTTTTCTTATCTTAAACTGATCTGGATCATAAGTAAAATTACCAATTTCTCCCGTATAATGTGTTACACCTTTTAAAACATTTTTAATACTTTCTAAAACAGCCATAAATATTCTCCTTAACATATCTTGCTTTTGCCAAAAACAAACTTTTATCTTGTACAAATTTCATCAGCTATTCTATCATTTATAAAGTCATCTTTCTTTTGGGAGTTCAACATCCTGATAAATTTCTACATTCAATTATAAATTATTATACAAAAAATTTCCATGTACTTCAAGTAATATATTTTAAAAATGTATAAATGCAATACCTGTTTATATCAATTGGAAATAAAAAATTTTTCCTAAATATAAGAAAAAAACATCAAAATATCATACTATACAAATGTATACGTCTATTTTCAATTAAAACACCTTGATATTTCATTGAAATAATATAAAATAAATAATCTTATTTCTAGTTTATTAGATTTATTATTTTTTTAATATGATTATAGATAATTACATTTAAAATTATATTAAGATAAAAATTCATTATAAAATTCCACAAACCGATATTTTAAATAAATCTGCAACTTTTTTTTCCACAAACAATACGCTGAAAAATCCTGATCCCATTTTCTTTGATTCATGACATTTATAGCATCTATCGCAGTTTTTCTTTCTGCCAAAATATCCTTTTCCATCTGACTATACTGGCGGTCGAAAAATATGACCGCTCAGTATAAAGTGATGTGCACGACCGCACAAGGAAATAAGCCACTTCGTGGCTGCGGTCGGCACGAACTCACGAGCGAAAAGAGGAAAGATTTTTCGCTCGTGAGTATAACTAGATAGTACTCATCTAGCTTCTCTATAAAATTAGGAAATTTAACCATATTAATTCGATATTTTCCCCTTGGAATTTCTTTTTTTATATCTTGAATTTTTCTCTGTTCCACTGGCAACAAAGTTTTTTCTTGAACAATAACAGATACAAAAGGAGGAAGTAAAATTTCCTGTTCTTCTATAGACTGATATTCTACTCCCAATACTTTTTCAAAATCTATATAAGGAACATTTGGCATAATATGAACTTCTAGTAAGACAATACCATCTTTTTTTGCAAACTCTTGTTGATAACCTCTTTTAGAAGCAGAAAAAAACGATACTGTTTGTCCTTTTTTTAACAGTGCTAAACTACTATCTCGTTCTATCCGTTTCGCAATAATCTCTTCTCTACGCTGACTATTAAAATTCTGACACATTAACAAAAAAATCCTACAATACAACCGAATAGTTTCCTCCTCCATTTTCCCCTATTAATATATTCAAACCTGTACAAAGTGAAATCGATATTTTTCCAAACACTGTAAAATTTTCTGCATCAATTCTTGTTAATGGCATTATCATCACCTCATTTTTCCTAGTTTTCTTCTTTATATTTTTGATAATAAATTAATTTCTAATATTTTCTTTTCTTCTTAATACTACTTCTATTTTTTCTTTAGAATGATTAAAACGTATTATATCATAATACTGAAAAGAAGCAAGGGCAATACCAAAAACAAGCAAATCTACCTAAACCATTAAGTACAAGGTAGATTTATTTTCTATCTTTCTTCCTTTTCCACAATTTGAATTAGTTCAATTCCCTCCTTTTTTCCTAAATTACGACTATACCTTTTACTACTAACATGATCCCAATGCTCATGTACACCAAGATTTATAACCTTTTCTCCATTTCCATTTTGATATTGATTATTCGATGGAGGATTTTCTACTAATCCTGCTTCATGCAAATAATTTTCTACCGTTGCATTCCCTTTTAAACTATCATTACGATTCACTACTGCTGGCTCATTCATAAGAAAATCAGCACCAACAGAATCAATTGCCACAGGATCTTGTGAAACAAAGATACTACTTGTATAATTTCCATCAAAAGGACTCTGCTGCCATTTTGAATTTTTTCCTGTAATATTATCACCCTCCGATGGTGCACAAATCAAGGCATCTAACATATATAAAACCGTTTTATTTCCTAATTCATAATTAGCCATTAAATCTACTAATGGACTATAAACTCCCATTTCATCCATTGTTAAAAATTGATGAAGATTTGCTCCCTCTGGTGGACGCATTTCATTTCCATTAAGAAAAGAACCAAAATGATTTTTTCCACAAAGGGTAATTCCATAACTATGTCCTTTTAAATTGGCAAGATTAATGATATAATTTGCCTCTGTCACACAAACAGGAAGATAATTTACAGCTCCTCGAAAGGAATACGACCATTCAATCGGTTTATCCTTATCAGCGATTGCATTTTTTCTTCCTACAAATTGAACCCCTTCTAATTCTCCTTTGGTACAAAGACCTATCATATAGGTTGGAAAAATTCTTGATACATCATATACTGTAATATCAGATGGTTCAACACCAGCGTCTCTTACTAAAGACAATAAAAGGCACTGTAATAATACGGGATTTGTATAGCTCATCTTTGTTTTGCCACTTTCATCATCATCAAAAACTCCAGAACCATTAATATTTGCTTTAATTGCAATCTTTTCCCCTTTTTGATAACCTCTATTTTCAATTTCATTTCTTTTATTATATGCTATAAAAAGTTTTTTCCAGCTTTTATCCGCTTTTTTTGTATCTCCAAGACATGCAATACTTTCCCTTATCATTTTTAAAATAACTTTTTTATCAAAATGCTTTGTTCTCCACCAATATCCCTTACCATTCCAATTTACAGACTTTGGATTATAATTCCATACAACTCGTCCCGGTTTTACTCCAATCCCGACTCCATAAGGCTTATGTGAGGGATAAACAGAGTTTTCATCTTCTTTAGAAGCACTTGATACACAAGAAACGGAATACATAATAAATACAAATAAAACTATCATAGACAAAATTTTTTTCATTTTAAACACCCACTTTATACTATATATTTCTTTTATTTTTTTCATGTCCATATAATGATTATTTTATTAACTCCGATAAATTGATTTTAAAATTATCATATATATGCACAGAAATATCTTCATCAAAAGAAAACTGTTCTCAATATTCTTCATCTTCAAAAAAATATACTTGAACTGTTTTCTTTATTGGATTTACAATCCAATATTCTCTTACACCAGCAGTACGATACTTAAATAGTTTCATTCCATAATCCATCCGCTGAGTACTAGGCGAAATAATTTCAATAATCTAATCCGGTGCACCATTACAGCTATAATCATCTAGTTTCTTTCTATCACAAATAACAGAAATATCTAGTTCAACATCATTTTTATTATCGTCATTTAAAAAAACAGCAAAAGGAGCAAGCATAACTTCACAGTCTCTACCATTTGCATCTATATAATTTCCAATAATTTTATCAAATTGATGAACTAATTTTTAATGCAAAAAATTGAGTAAGACCATATCATAAATTTGACCATCAATTAATTCTGCTCTCTGACCTTCTGGTAAAGAATAAATATCTTCTATTGTATAACTATTTAATTTTGATAATGCCATTAAGTATCTCCTATTTTCATACCAATTGTATCCCTAATTTTCTAAAATTACAGGATAATCATCGAAATAAATTTACAATAAGACCTGTTAATAGAGAAAATATCAGAACAAAGATAAGATATATCAGAAAGTTTTTTATACCAAGTACAATTTTTAATGCACCAAGATTTGTAATTTTTGTAGAAGGTCCTGTAATCATAAAAGCAGCCGCACTCCCCATACTCATTCCATCTATAAGCCATGCCTGCAAAAGCGGAATTGTTCCACCACCACAAGCATAAAGTGGTACACCAATCGTTGCTGCCATCAGTACAGAGAATGCCTCATTTCCATGAAAAACTACTTTCATAAAATCTTCTGGTACATACCGCTGAAATAATGCTGAAAGCAAAATTCCAATAAAAAAGTAAAAACCAGTGGCATGAATATTTCTTCCAATATTTTTTATAAGCCTAAGAAATAGATTTGGATCAATATCATGACTTTTTGGTTCTTCAAATCCTTCAAAATTAAAAAAATTCTTTCCTTTTCCGAGCAATCGAATCAAAAGGCCAGCCGTAATCCCACAAAGAAAGCAGGACAAGATTCGCACTATCAATGCTTCTATCCCTAATGCTGTACTATAAATAATTAATTGAGGATTTAAAAGAATGGAACACATCATAAAAGATGCCAACCATTCATCCCGAATACCACTTTTGGAAAAAGATGCTGCAAGCGGAATTGTCCCATACATACAAAGTGGAGAAGCAATTCCAAGAATACTTGCAGGAATAATGCCTAACATTCCCAAACGAGTTTTTCCCATAGAGCGAAATACATGACATATCTTGTCCTTTAAAAAGACAGAAATACAAGAACCAAGTACAATTCCTAGTATCCAATATCCAAAAATCTGGCGAAATTGTAACTCAAAATAATATAAAATATAAATCGTTTCCCGATGTAATATATCAATCATCTAACTTCACCAACTGATATGTTCTACTGCCAAGTCCAATTTCTTCTGCATGTTCCAATGTATGAAGTCCATTGCGAGATTCAATACGGCGAACAAGAGATGCACCATCACCATCTTTTTGTTCATAAATAAGATCAATACAAGCCTGATCTAATGCAACAGGATCTGTTGATGCTAAAATTCCAATATCATGCATATCTGGCTCGGCTGGATTTCCATCACAATCACAGTCAACAGACAAACGATTCATAACATTAATATATATAATCCGTTCTCCATTTTTAAGGTAATCAGAAACTGATTTTCCAGCATCCCCCATAGCTTCCAAAAATTCATCCTGATCGCCTCCCCATGGATTTGTTTTGCTATTTCCGCCAGAATGTATCCAACTTTTTCCTTCACTTGATCCAAGACCAATGGAAATATTTTTAATTGCACCTCCAAACCCTGCCATAGCATGACCCTTAAAATGGGACAATACTAAATAAGAATCATAATCTGTAAACGCTTTTCCTACATAATTTTCTGATAATTGTGTTCCATTCTCTACAGGAATACTTATAGAACCATCTTCATCTAAAATCTTTACATCTGCAATTTCCGTAAAGCCATGATCTTTTGCTACTTGATAATGCATAGCTGTTTCTGAACGAGAACCACCATAGGCAGTATTACATTCTACAATCGTGCCATCTAATGACTGCACTAAATCCTTAATTAATTCTGGTTTTAAATAATTACTGGCTGGTGGCTCTCCTGTAGATAATTTCACGGCTACTTTACCAGTAGGCGACCAAGCAAGCGACTCATAAACTTTTAATAAACTCTCTGGACTAATCTCACTTGTCATATAAACAATAGAATCATCACTCACCGCCGGTTTAGAAGATGTATCTTTATCCTTGTCCTGCATTGAAACAGAATCTGGCTGTTTAGAAGTCTGCGTATCCTCTTCTTTTTGTTCTTCCTTTAAAGAAGTATTTTCTATAACATCTACTTTACATTGATAACTTCTTTTCCCAACTTTAGCAGTAATGACTGCATTTCCTTTCTTTTTTGCCTTTACAACTCCCTTTTTTGTAACACTTGCCACAGATTTTTTATTTACTGTCCATATTACTTTTTTCTTCGTTCCTGTTACGTTTAATTTTTTCTTTTCTCCCTCTTTTAGTGTTAAATTTGTTTGACTTAACTGTACTTTTCTAACTGCCTGAACATTTCCTGCAATACGATACAAAAAAATAAATAAAGTCAGTACAACAAAAACGGTTATTAATTTTTTCTTCATACTACCTTATCCTTTCTATAAATAATATATTAAATTTTTATTTCTTTTAATTCTAACTTTTATTTTCACTACAAAATTTTGTATAAAATATAACTATATTTTAAATTTCTTAACTTTCTAAAATAATTATAAACATACAAATCATACAAAACAAGAATAAGATTGTAAAATATTTGTGAAACTCTCTATTAGGTATGAAAAACTTTTACAATAAATAAAAAAGAAGAAAATAGATTACTTATAAAAGCATCTATTTTCTTCTTTTTTTCTTTTATTTATATCTATGAAAACCTATTTATTTTGCTGCTCTTTCTGCTAGTGCTTCATATTTAGCTTTTGCATCACTTGCAGCTTTTGCAAACAGCTTTTCAGCTCTCTCAGGATTTGTTCTAGAAAGTCTGTTGTAACGTACTTCACTCTTAATAAATTCCTGATAATCTGTTGTAGGCTCTTTAGAATCTAACTGGAATGGATTCTTTCCTTCCTCAGCTAAAGCAGGATTATAGCGGAATAAATGCCAGTAGCCAGCTTGTACAGCTTTCTTTTCTTCTGCCTGTGCATTCTTCATACCACCTTTAATACCATGATTAATACATGGAGCATATGCAATAATAAGAGATGGACCATTATAAGCTTCTGCTTCAGCAATTGCCTTTACGCACTGATTATAATCAGCACCTTGTGCAATCTGTGCAACATAAATATAACCATAACTCATAGCAATTGCAGCTAAATCCTTCTTTTTAACTTCTTTTCCTGCTGCTGCAAACTGTGCAATTGCACCTGTTGGTGTAGCTTTGGAGGATTGTCCACCTGTATTGGAATAAACTTCTGTATCAAATACCATCACATTAACATCTTTTCCACTTGCAAGTACATGGTCAACACCGCCGTAACCAATATCATAAGCCCAGCCGTCACCACCGAAGATCCATTGAGATTTCTTGGATGCAAAATCCTTATTTGCAAGGATATAATTTCTTTCCTCACAATCATCACATCCACAGCTCTCTAATGCTGCAATTAATTTCTTTGTAGCTGCTGCATTTGCACCACTGTTATTCTGTGTAGCAAGATATTCTTCTAACGCCTTCTTTACATCTTCCTTTTCTGCTTTTGCAAGTAATGCATTTGCTGCGTCAAGAACTCTCTTTCTTAATGCTTCTTGTCCAAGACTCATACCAAAGCCAAATTCTGCATTATCCTCAAATAAGGAATTTGCCCAAGCAGGACCTTTTCCTTCTTTATTAACTGTATATGGAGAAGCTGGTGAAGAACCACCCCAAATACTAGAACATCCTGTTGCATTTGCAATATACATTCTATCACCAAATAACTGTGTAATCAGTTTTGCATATGGTGTTTCACCACAACCGCCGCAAGCACCAGAGAACTCAAGTAATGGCTGACGGAACTGACTGCCCTTTGGTGTATTTTCAGCAAACTTAGCTAATACATCTTCTGGTGTTTCTTTAGAAACGCCATAATCAAATAGTTTCTGTGCATCTAATTGTGTTTCGAGACCCTTCATAATAAGAGCCTTCTCGCCCTTCTTTCCCGGACAAACATTTGCACAAGAACCACATCCTGTACAGTCAAGTACAGAGATAGAAATTGCAAACTTCTTGCCTTCTACCATATTCATATCTACCATCTTAGAACCTTCTGGAGCATTTGCTGCCTGCTCTGCATCCATAGCAAGCGGACGAATAACGGCATGAGGACATACATAAGAACATAAATTACATTGAATACAAGCTTCTGGATTCCATTCTGGAACATCAACAGCAACACCACGTTTTTCATATGCAGCAGAACCCATTGGCAATGTACCATCTACATATTCAAATAATGCAGATACTGGCAAATTATTTCCTGTCTGTGAATTAATAGAATTTTGAATACTGTTGACATAATCAACGGTTTCTTTTCTATCACCAGAAACAGTAATCTCAAGACTTTCTGTTTCTGCATTTGCCCATGACTCTGGAATATCAATCTTAACATAACTCTTTGCACCAGCATCAATTGCATCATGATTCATCTTTACAACGTCATCACCCTTCTTAGAGTAAGAAGCCGTTGCAGCATCCTTCATATATTTAATTGCATCTTCTTCTGGAATAATCTTGGAAATCGAGAAGAATGCAGATTGAAGGATTGTATTAATACGTCCACCAAGTCCAATCTCTTTTCCTAATTTAAAACCATCAATTGTATAGAAGTTAATCTTATGATCATACATATACTTCTTTACTTGTCCCGGCAGATGTTTTTCTAATTCTTCTTTTGTCCATGCACAATTTAATAAGAAAGAACCACCATCTTTTAAGTCTTGAACCATATTATATTTACGAATATAAGCTGGCATATGACATGCTACAAAGTCAGCCTTATTAATAAGATATGTGGACTTAATTGGATCATCACCAAAACGTAGATGAGAAATCGTAACACCACCAGATTTTTTGGAATCATAATCAAAATAAGCCTGTGCATACTTATCTGTATGATCACCGATAATCTTAATAGAGTTTTTATTAGCACCTACAGTACCATCTGCACCAAGTCCCCAGAACTTACAGCTTGTAATAGATTCTGGAGCTGTTACAGGGTTTTCTCCTCTGTCAAGAGAAAGATTGGTAACATCATCTTTAATACTAAGTGTAAATACTTTTTTATCTGTATTATGATAAGTAGCAATAATATCGGCTGGAACAACGTCTTTAGATCCTAAACCATAACGTCCATTGAATACAGGTACATCTTTAAATTCTGTATCCTTAATAGCAGCTAATACATCAAGACAAAGTGGTTCTGCAATATCACCCTTAGATTTTGCACGATCAAGAACATAAATCTGTTTTACACTCTTTGGAATTGCTTCTAATAAGTGTTTCTGACTAAATGGTCTAAAGAGGCGAACTTTAACAAGACCAACTTTTTCACCCTTTGCTGCCAAATAATCAATTGTTTCTTCAATTGTTTCACAAACAGAACCCATAGCAATAATTACTTTTTCAGCATCTTCTGCACCATAATAATTAAATAATTTATAGTTTGTTCCAATCTTTTCATTTACTTTGTCCATATATTCCTGTGTAAGAGCAGGAACAGCATCATAATACTTATTACATGCTTCTGTTGCTTGGAAGAAGATATCAGGATTTTGTGCCGTACCTCTTTGAACTGGATGCTCTGGATTTAAAGCTCTCTTACGGAACTCTGCTACTGCATCCATATCGCACATTTCTTTTAAATCTTCATAATCCCAAATTTCAATTTTTTGAATTTCATGGCTTGTACGGAAACCATCAAAGAAGTGAAGGAATGGTACACGTCCCTTAATTGCTGTCAAATGGGCTACTGCACCTAAATCCATAACTTCCTGAACGCTGCTTGCACAAAGCATAGCATAGCCTGTCTGAATGCAGGCATAAACATCGGAATGATCACCAAAAATGTTTAATGCGTGTGTTGCAAGTGTACGGGCACTTACATGAATAACACTTGGAAGTAATTCACCTGCCATCTTATACATATTTGGAATCATCAGAAGAAGTCCTTGTGATGCTGTATACGTAGTTGTTAATGCACCTGCTTGTAAAGAACCATGTACAGCACCTGCTGCACCTCCTTCTGATTGCATTTCGGACATTACAACCTCATGACCAAAGATATTTTTTCTTCCCTGTGCTGCCCACTGATCTGTGGAATCTGCCATTGGAGATGATGGTGTAATAGGATAGATAGCTGCTACATCTGTAAATGCATAAGACACATGAGCTGCAGCGGTGTTACCATCCATGGTTTTCATTTTTCTTGCCATTTGTTTTTTTCCTCCTTAAATATTTTTATTTACAGTTATTTATTTCAATCCACTTGCTAATTGTTGAAAAACAACTGCAATATTTTACTAAATACATAATGTCTGTAAGTACCAAAAAAAACTACGGTAATAATCGACAGAACACTTGTTTCAATCCACTTGCGGCAGTTAGGAGCAAGACAGTTATGTGGATCGCCTTATGGCAATAGGGGATACCGCTTCTGCTCCACCCACTACTGCTATTACAATTGTTTTGGACAATTTCTTCCTTATCTAAGAAAAAGGGAAATCCTTGCCGTTAATTGTTGGAAATATTTTATCACTTTTTGGAAAAAATGTAAAGTTACAAATTAAGTTTCTTTTATATTTTTTCCGAATCTTGGAATATTATTCTAACTATTTTTGACAAAAGACGAAAAAACTAATAGTTTTTTAAAACCATAAACATAATTATTCAATATTAGCATTTATTTCTTTTACTATTTCAGTAATAATTATAATACCATCTACTAACATTTCGCAAATAGGCGGATTTTCTATATCAGTATTCTTATTTTCCCAATATAATTCAGCAAGTCTTAGGTTTTCTTGTTTATCTAATCCCCCATCAAAACATTTGATAGCATCACCAGTAAAACAATTCCCCTTGATCTCTAATTTCGCAATACTATAAGTCGGGCGACCTATTTCTATAAAATACTTTTCCCAATCCTCTGCTTCTTTCAAAGTTTCAGATACATATAAACAGCTCATCCTAGATGGATGCGTAGGATACTTTTTTAATCTAACTTCTTCCAGTGCCAATTCCCGCAAAGCAACCATAACAGGATATTCTAAAGAATCAGAACTATATTTATTTGGATTATTATAAATATCATTTACAATTTCTATTTTTTCGTATACTCTTTGATACACTCCATTATGATGTATTTCATCAAAGATAATTTGCTGCCCTATTTCAATTGGTCTATCTGTAATAACATGATATGCAAACATTCATTTTTCCTCCTTGTAAAAAATAAACTTACTTATACTGGTGAATATACATTCTTGTCATATCAGATTCTCCATCTCCTTGTACCATACATAAAAATTCCCATCCATATTTTTCATAAAAAGAAGTATGATCGGTAACAAGATAAAGTGTGTAAATGCCTTGTTCTTTCATATCAGTACATACATATTGCAGTAATTTTCCAGCAATACCCTGACAGCGATAATCTTCTTCAACACAAACAGCACACACATTTGGTGTTAAATCTTTTCTATTATGAAAATCATTTTCAATCACACCCAATCCCCCAACAATGATATCATTGTCCATTGCCAAATACCATTGTGGTACAACATTTTTATTTTTTAAGCAGTCACAAATACTTTCCTGATATGCCTTCAATGGAATCCCCCATTTTTGATGAAACCAATTTGCCGCTTGCTTCGCTATACTTTTATTTTCTCTTATTTTTATTAATTGAATCTCTGCAATAATATTCTTCCTTAATGTTGTCATAAAAAATTCCCTTTAACTTCAGTCTTAATTATACTCATAAATGTCATTATTGACCATTATCACTTTTTTAAAAATTTAAAGGATCAAAAACATAATTCAGATATACTTGATTTCTTTATATTTTTCCATCTATTTTCCTTTGTTTCTTAAAAATTTATTATTTTAATTAATCTTCTTATACAATACATCAACTATGTCCTTTTTCAGACCATTTTGTTTGTAAAATTTTAAATTATCTTGAATAGATGTTAATTGCATTACCTGAATATTGCTAACTTTAAGATACTTATCCAATGCATTAAGCAACGCTGTACCAATTCCTTGTCCTTTTCTTTCAGACTTTACAAACAATTCTGAAACATAGAAAAAGTCTTCATTTGAATAAGGATCAACAAATCCAAGAATTGCTCCAACAATACCTTCTTCATCATTAGCCTTTAATCCAATTGCTTGATAGTTGTATAATATTGCTTTTATTCTTATCATTGCTCTTTCCCTTGTCCAATTTTCATTCCAAGGCTCATCTTTATATGCAGATACTAAAACATCTGAAACTTCTACTATATCCATATCTGTTATTTCATTAATGATCATTATCATATCCTTCTATCTTTTAAAAAAATTAATAAAATACTTCTATTCTTAAAACAGAACCAATTATATCATCTATCCAAAGTTCTTTCAATCTCATTTTTATTTATAATTCCAATATAAAAAGCGGATGCTTTCACATCCGCTTATCATTTTCTATATTACAGGGCTACAAGGACTCGAACCTTGAAATGACGGAATCAGAATCCGCTGCCTTACCATTTGGCTATAGCCCTAAATCTGTAATCAGCTTCTGGTTTTTTACTCTTTTTGCTGAGCACAGATGATATTATATACTATACAATTTCATTTTGCAAGACTTTTTTTTACTTTTTTTAAACTCACTACAATTTTTATCACAAGTTAGATAAAAGAATTCAAAAATCCAAAAAAGCAAATAGTATTTCTGCAATCGCATCCAATTCCTCTTCTGAAGGTTTTCCATGTTCCCAAGAAAAGGATACTTTATCATCTTGATATCTTGGAAGTACATGAAGATGCAAATGGAATACTGTTTGTCCTGCTAATTCTCCATTATTTTGTAAAATATTAAGTCCTTCACATTGTAATGTTTGTTTCATAGCACAAGCTATCTTTTTTGCAACTACAAAAATTTTAGAAGCATCTTCTTCTGGCAATTCATAAATATTTGCGGCATGATTCTTTGGAAGAATAATTGCATGACCTTTTGACGCAGGCGAAATATCAAGAATTGTACGAAAACTTTCATCCTCATAAATTGTACGAGAAGGAATTTCTCCTGCTGCTATTTTACAAAAAATACAATCTTCTTTAACCATAATTTTTTCTCCTTTTTATTATTTTTATGTAAATTTTAATTTTATAGAATAATACTATTTTATACCATATCTATTTATTTTAATAATTAAAATACTAGTTAAATTGAAAAATAGTATCAAAATTTCTGGAAAGTTCAAAATCTCCTTTTGCACTTAAACTTCCTTCCATAAAAGCACGTTGATATGTCATACGCCCATTAATAATTGCTTCCAAAATATCATGTTTTGTACGTGCAACTACATCTGGCTTTGGATGTTGTCCATAGGAGCATTTTAACTCTGTTCCATTGATTTCTATAATAAGTGTTTTTCCAGTATCACTAATTTGTATAGAAAATATAGCATGAAATCCCTCTTTTGGATGAAAATGCTTTTTAAAAGAAGAAATAAATTCCCCTTCTTTTTTTTCTGCTCCTGCTTCTCCTAGTCTATTTTTAAATAATTGTGCTAATTCTTCAATATCCTCTTTCTGTTTTTTCACATAAGTATCATCAGAAACATAAATAGAAAGCTGTTCGCTCTCTTGTGGTGTTAATGCAATCCCTGTTCCTCTTTGAACCGTTTGAATCACTGCATTTGTACTAGATGGAAGATTTTTTATCTTCTGACGAATATAGCGGTATAACATTTCTGCTTTCTTTTCTATAATATCCCTATAAATAGGATTATTTTCAAACTCAATATGTTCTTCCACATAAGCCGCCAATCCATTCATTGGAATACCACCAAGCATTTCCCATGCCTTACAAAGTGATAATTCTCCATCTTTTTCTCCATAAGTCGTTGCCATAACAACTGGCAGCATATATAAAGTAGAAATCTTTTCTTTATCTCCATATAGCCAACAAGCATCCAGAAATTGACTCATATAACCACCAATTCCAAACCACTCCACAGTAGTTACTAAAATAATTCCATCTGCCTCTTTTAATGTATTGGGCAACATTGTAATTCCATTTTTTTCTTCATACAAATTATAACGAGTGACCTCTATCCGCAGTTCTTCCAAAACTTCTGTCAGCTTGTCCATTACATATAACGATGGATCTTCCAACAGGCCTCTCCCTCCATAGTAAATATTTACTTTCATAAAAATCACCCCTTGCCATGATTATCTATCTTACCATTAAATATCTTATTATGCAACTATGCTAACAATGAAAAATAAAATTTTTATCAGCAAAACAAATCTTATCACCATTAGAAAGCTGCTTTCTATCATGTGCTAAAAGTGCGAAACCATTTAAGCTTGTACCATTGGTAGAATTCATATCTTCTATATAATGATGGCTTTCATCATAATCAAATTTCGCATGGATACGACTAATTTTATTATTTTCTAATACATAATCTGTTCCCTTCTTTAATTTTCCAATTAAAAATGGAAATTTCTTTAAATAAATTCTCTCACCAGAAAATTCTGACTCCAAATAAGCGACACTATGATCAGAAAAATCAACTAAAAGTTCTGTTTCTGTATTTTCCTCCTCATCTTCCTCATTTCCCTTATCTTCTTCCATTCTTTTATCATCGTTCTCTCTTTTTTTCCTTTTAAAAGAAGAATTTCCTGTTTCTTTTAAAAAGGCGTTTTGATAGTAATTTTCTTCTATTGGTTCACTTACTGTTAATCCATAAATTTCTGGCATTGGCAAACTGTCATAATCTTCTTCCCAATCAATATAATCAACATTTTCCTCTATTTCTGCACATTGGTTTTCTTTTCTGAAAATAATTAAAAATGCACCAAAAAGAAGAAAAATATAACATAAAATTGCTATTATACAACGTATACTATCCGGCTTTCCATTAACACTTAAAATTCCACCTTTCATTAATATAAAAAGAGCAAAAAGACCTAGTAATAAAACAACTACTGCCTGAAGATATACTTTTTTGGGATACTTTAATACTTCCCTTTGATTTTCTATTCGTTCTTCCATATATGGAAAATCATATTTACTATTTTTTATTTCTTTTTCTTGTACTTTCTCTTTTTCTCTATTTTCCTTTTTATTTTGTAACTGCTTTTTATTTTCTTTTTCCCTCTTTTCTGTCTTTCTCCTTTGTTTTTTCTCTACATCTTCTTTTCTCTCCTTTTTTCTTTCCTCTTCTCTTTCTATTTCTTGTTCTTTTTTATTAAATTCCATATCTGTCGAAATTTTTTTAATACGCAGCTTTATATCTTCATCGTTTATTTTTTTCTCTACTAAATCTTCTTTCAATTGTTTTTTTTCATTTCTATTCTCGTTTCCAGATTCTCTTTCTAAATGCTGTGTAAAAAACTCCTTACCTTGATCATAATTTTTTTCTCTTTTCATATCTTGTATTTTACTTTGTTCTATTTTTTCACATTCTTTTTTATTTAACTCTTTTTTATCTATAGCTATCTTTCCACACTGACTTTCAAAAACTTCCTTTAATTTCTCTAAAGTACAATTTTTATCATGGCTTACTTGATAAAAAGCATAAACTGCTAAAACCGCCCGTTCGTCTTTATAATCCACTTTATTTAATAAATACTCTGTAATCTTTCCAATTTGTTCTTGTAATTCTTTTTTTATTCCGGGATAATAACAAAATTCGATAATATCCCAAGATGCATCCATATAGATAAAATTCGATTCCATAAAAATACCATTTTCATAAATAAGAAATTCTTTACATATCTCTGGCAATTTTAACAATCTTTCATAAATTTTTTGAAGCTGCAAAAAAGAAATCGGACCTATTTGAACGATATCGCTAAGTGTCTGCTTTCCTGTAATATCATAATAATAATATTTCTGGTTATCAATCATTTTTACTTCTATTTTTAATAATCCATCAATATGATTTCTTGTAAGCATTTTTATTAAAAAAGAATCTTCTTCCTCCTCTAATGGACAAAGAACCATATAAGTATTACTTAAATCCTTCTTAAATTCTGGTGTCAATTCCATCAAAACTCTCTCCTTTATGTCTTATTATCTATTATTGTCAATATCCGTATAAAATCAGCTTGGTTATATACAGATATTGTTACGGTTACTTTTCTAATTTTTCCAAAAAATCGAAGATATTGTGTTCCCGGCAAGGCAATACCACAAAAAAGTTCGACAGAAGCTATCAGTTTTTTCTTTTTCATTTTTACTTTAATATTTTCTGGATGTAAAAGTATTAAAGAAGCATTTAATTCTTTTTCTATTTGTCTTATCCCCATACTTTCTTGTACTTTATAATCACCTGAAAAAGAATATAAAAATCTCTCATTAATTGCTTTATAATCATAATAATAATCATCTTTTTCTAAAGGATGAATGAAAGCATTTTCTAATTTTTCAATATTTTTCTCTAAAACTGCCCTTGCTATAACAACATCATGAAAATAAAAAGAAGCTACCATAATAGCAAATATAATGCTAAGTATCATTGGTACAATATAAGATGCTTCTACTGTTATACTAGCTGTTAAAAATTTCTCTTTTTCCTTCATTTCTTTTTTCTTCTTTCTTTTTTTCATCTTAGATCTTACATATTTGTATACAACAATAACCAAGAAACAAAAATGGAACAAAAGGAATTTCTGTTTTCCTTCCTGCTTTTTTGCTTAATAATAAAAGAAAAGAAACTAGTGCCGATAAAAGAAGCCCTATAAAAAGCATACTTAAATTTTCAAAAAATCCATAAAATAGTCCTGTAAAACAACAAATAATTCCATCGCCAATTCCTATTTGTCCCCTTGTAAAAAAAGAACATAGAATTAAAAAAATTCCAACACTTACGCCTCCTAATGCTTCTATTATAATATAGTAGCCATTATTTTTTATCAAAGTTATTATTATAAAAAAGACTCCCATTATCATCCCAAGAAAAGTAACTGGAATAGAAATTTTTTTATAGTTTAAATCATAAATACTATTCCACAAAAGAACAACTGTCACTACTATAAACTTAATAATATTCATTTTAATCTTCCTCCAAGCCACATTTAGAACAAGCATAATATCCCTGCTCCTGTGCTTTTGTCAGCTTTTCCTCTCTAATGGTTCTTTTTAAACCAGAACAATCTAATTGACTATGATATCCCTCTCCCCAAGTTGTAATATAGACTTTTTCGTAAATTTCTCCCTTTTTACAGCAAGAATTACATCGATAATATTTATGTCCTCCCTCATTTCTTATAATTTCCAAACTTTTAAATGAAGTCTGTTTAATCGATGGATTTAGATAAGTACATGATCGGGATATATGATATACCTTACCAGTTTCTGCAATATATACAATTTTTGTATCTAAATCTTTTATATCACTATCTGTTTCTTTCAGATTTACCATAGATTTTCCAAGAAAAGCTTTTGTTTTTACTTGTTGAATAATTGTATAAGAAAGTTTTATAAATGGATTTGGTAACTTAACTTTATAAATTGCAATAATATCAATGTCATTCCCGTTTTCAAGAAACTTTGATGATGAAAATGATATTTTTGCTACATTATTTTTAATACAGGAATGATTTAAAAATCTCTTATCTACAAAAGAAAGAAACTTTGCTTTTACTAAAGCTTTATTTAATAGACCCTCTGAAAATTCTAATAATGTTCCTTGATATCCATAACTTTCCTTTTGCATTGATTGACTTGATTCCATAGATTCTTTGTTTTCTCTGTTTTTTAAAAATTCCTCCGAAAAATAAACATACTGTGATGAAAAAGAAGCTGTATCAAATATTGCCCTTTGTACTTCAGCTTGAATTAACATCAATTGAAAAAAGGAAAGAAATACCAAAACTGCAAAAAAGAAAATAGGAAATACAAAAGCTGCTTCCACTGTAAGAGATGCCCTTTCTTTTTTCTGCTTTTTATTTTCCATCTAAAAAAATCAATTCCTTTCTTCTTTATATAAGGAAACAGATCAGAAAGCGTTTTCCTGCTAAAGAGAGTTTTTTATTATGCGTAGTATTTATTATCAAAAACCCATTACAAAATAAATATTGGGAGTATTTATTTTTAGCTTTTAACCGTTTCCCATTTCCATCGAATTTCCTTGCAGCATTTTCTCGATGAAGCTTGAAACAATTATGGCACACGACTGCTTTTACTGCTTTGAGATTTGTCTGTTATTATAAAGATTTGTTAATAGTTACAAAATATAACAGGAAAACGCTTTCCGATCTGCTTCCATATAAAATAAGTAATCATTACTTATATTGATTAATATGCATATTCTGAAATAACTTCCATCTCCCATCCATCCATTTGTTGTTTATTAACAGCAGTTACAAATGGTAATCGAAAAAATACAGTTGGTATGAAATAATCTCCTTTGACTTTACATCCAAACACAGCTTCTTTTAACAAAAAACTCTCATGATAGCGTTTCTTCATATTAAATTGTATAATATCTGCCATTCTATATAGTATTTGTTTCTGCTTTTGTATACAGAAAAATAAATATAAATATTCTAAATATCCAATTCCTGTTTTTTCCTGATTAGAAAGCTCTGCTGCTTTTTTCTGTACTAATGTTTTTTTAAAGAGAAGTAACTCCTCAAAAGATAAGGTAAGTTCAGAAGGTTGTTTTATTACTGGTAGTTTTTTTCCCTGCAATAATACAGCAGTATCAACGACTCCTTCCTCATAAGCCCATACAAGTAAAATAACACTCTTTAATACTTCAACTAATGGTTCTAAGCCAGTAAAACCCGCAATTGCAATGGCTGCTGTATATGCTTCTTTTTGACGACTAGAATCCGCTAATAACGATATATAGTTGCAAATTGTTCTTACAGCAGTAATCTTTTTTACAGAAGATGCTAAATTATCTTTATCCGATTCCTTTCCTGACAAAATATATTCCTGTTCATATCTTAAAACAGATTCCTTTTCATTTTTTTCCTCTGAAATATAAGAATAAAATGCATTTTGTACATATCCATTTAGCAAAAACTCTTGTAAAACTGCCTGTCCGACTGCACTTAAAGAAGATAAATTTAAAATTTTTTCTGGAATACTAGAAGAAAATTCTCCAAATAGAGAAGAAAAACCGCTTCCTTCTGCTGATATCTCTGTTATTGTATCGCTAATAGTATCTAAAAAATTGGATTCTCCTACAGAAGAAAATACTTTTTCCTGCCCTATTGCATTATTTTTTGAAATTTTCTTTTCATCTTTCACAACAAGCGATAATAATGTTGTATTTTTTAGTTTTTTTAAAGTATCCATAGGATTTTGCTGTTTTTGTTTTTTTCCTACCATTTTATAAGAAAAAGTAAATTCTGAAATATGATAGCTCTTTGCTTCCTGTTTTGCCATTTGTAATTCCCTAGCTTTTTCCTGTAATGCCTCTACAGTGACTTCTCCTATATTTAAAGATAAAAAAATTTCAATAGATGATAATATTTGACCATTTTCCTGTAAATATTGAGAAAATGCATTCAAATCGCAAATTTCCTTTTTTTCTCCTTCTCTCTCTATTCCAAGGGATAAAGATACTTCCTTGCAATCTTCCTCAAAAGAGTGATACATTTCTTGAGATAATCCTCCTTTTTCCTGATCTAACACATTTTGATATTTTTGTGCAAACTCTCTTGCCTGTTCTTGCAATACTTTTAGTTTAGGAATTAATTCCAACGCCTTTTCTATACAGGGTTTAATATTACTAACCTTCTCCTTTAATTTTTTGCTCTTTTTTTTCCATTCAGAAGAAAAGGATGTTTTTACTTTCTCTGCCTTTTCTATCTTCTTATTAAGCTCCTTTTCTTCCTTTTTTATCTGTTCTTTTTTTCTATTTTGATTAGAAAGCTGTCTTTCATATTCTCTTACAGTGCTTTCTATTCCACTAGAGCTATTATCTTCTGTATCTTTGCCTTTTTCTGCTTTCTTTTGTGCTTTCCTTTGCGTTTCCTGCTGTAATGCAAGAAGTGCTGCCTGAAGTCCTAGCTCTAAATTTTTACTTTCATTATCCAATGTTTCTTGTTCTAATTGCAATTCTAGTAATCGCTTTTTACATTGTTCCAAATCAAGACATGCTTTTTGTGTTTCTTCTATTAAACCCTGAAGTGTTTCTAAGCATTCCTGCGGATTATAATATTTATCTTTTAGAGATTCGAAAACAATCCCATCTTCAATTCCCGGAACACCATGTTTTGCTCCTCCATATAAAAATTGTTTTACAAAATGATTTTTTACTTTTAATTTATTTCCCCAATATTGAACACCATTTTTTCCAAAATCAATTCCATCAATCAGTTCCATTAATTCTAACATTTCTTTACTATATTGATATAATTTTTGCTCTGTTTCTAACTTCTGCTCAGAAACCCTTGCTGCCGATTTTGTTTGCTTTACAATTTTAAATAACTTTAACAATTCTTCTACAAATTCTTCTGCCACTTGATATTTCATAAATTCAGCCGCTTCATGTTTTAAAATATCTCCATCTTCATCTACTATCATTTCCTTTGTTTCTATGGAAAGATTATTTAATTTTATATGCCAAAAATCAAGTACTGGCATTATTTCCAATTTTCCTAATATCCCCTTTTCTTGATCACGATTAGGGGATAAAGAAGCAAGAATTGCTCTTTTTATTTCTGATTCTGCCTCCTCATCCTCTCCAGTAAATGCAAATAAATGATAATCTTCCCATAATTCCTTATTATAATCGGCAAACATCATTTGCATGGCTCTTGATGTATTTTCTGTTAAAAATGGTTTTGCTGACTCATATCTTGCTGCCTCAAGCAATGTGCCAACAAGTGCTAATAATAATGGCAGTAATAGCGATAAAAAAACAGTAATACTTCCCTTTCTCATTCTATTTCACTCTGAATGCCTTCTGTATCAGAATTTATTTTTGAAAAGGCATTTGTTACAAGCTCTACAATATTATTTTTAAATAAGAGCACTAATGCTACTAAAACAACAAGAATTAAAATAATTTCAATAATTCCAATTCCCTGTTCCTCTGTCCAAAAATCATTTCCATAGTAGTCTTTCATAAAATAAAACTCCTCCATTCTCTTTCTATTTAAAATATTACTAAAACATTCTTTATCTCTTTTTATTTATCAAAACGACATAAATGCCGGAATCATAATAATTGCAAATACAATACAAAGCATAATAAGCATAGGAAACAATAGCTTTGTTCCTGCTTCTTCTCCCATAACACGAATTCTTTCCTTATTCTGTTCCATTGCAAGAACAGATTCATTTTCTAATAAAAGCAGCAAATCTCCAGAACCTTTTTTACTATTTTGAATTAATAATGAAGTAAATTTTAAATATGGCATTAACTTTGTTCTCTTTCCAAATAACTCCATAGCATCTATTTCAGAAGCTCCATTTTCTATTGCTCTAACAACGGCTGCCATTTCTTCATAAACATATCTTTTTTCTTTGCTTTTCTTTTTATTTCTTCTATACTCTTGTACTAATCTTTCAAAAACACCTCGTATTGTAAGTCCTGCATTGATTAATAAAACAAATTTATTTACTATTTTTGGATAATCCTCCATAAGCTGTTTTTCTCTCTTTTTTTCTTCTTCCTTTATCTTTCCTACAGGAACTATCGTAAATAAAATAATAAAAGTAATACCAAGACATACCATAGGAAACATAGAATTTTTTTCTTTATTAATAATTACCTGATAATCTCCAATCTCTTTTGGAAGTTCAAAAAATTCCTTTTTTCTTGTTCTTTCCTCTTGCTTTGATATTATAGTTTTCAGCCCTTGCCATGCACGTTCCATAGCAGTATATTCTTCTGGAAGTACTTTAAGAAAAAAACTATATTCCGCCTGAAAACCTGAACTGGATATTACTGCAATAAGTTCTGTAAGTACACCATCTTTCGGAAGTGTTTCATCTGTCCATGTATTTTTTAATGTTCCATCTGTTTTTACTATTTCTCCATCTGTTTTCCATTTTATTTTTATGGAAGTATTGGGATATCGCTCTAAAAGCTTTAATGGTTTTCTTACTTCTTCTATAGATACATTCTCTGCTAAAATAAATCCCTCAAGATTTTTCTCTACTTTCTTTAAAACAAGATCCCATTCCTTTTTTGTATACTGTTTTTCTTTTACTTTAAAATTTAGAACTTGTCTTTCATCAGACTCATTCTCTTTTACTGCTTTTAAAGTAATATCCTCCGATATTTCTTTTTCCCCTTCTCCATATAAGGGACGCATAATCTTTTTTGTTTCTTCTCTCTCTTGTTCTGTTAAAGTGTTAATAGAAAATAACAATAGCAAACATAAAACAAGTAAAGATCCATAAATTCCATAGCTAATTCTCTGGCATTGATATTTCAATACTGCCATTTTAAAGTCTTCTCCAATAAAAATATCATAAATACGTTTTTTTTGTTTATCAGAAAAGAAACGATGAAAATGACATTTTTCTAAAAGAAAACAAGCAGAAGAATAAAAATATTCTTGTTTTTTAAATAATTCCTTTTTATAACTCTTTGTAAAAATAAGAAAGCCAACAAGTATTACTAATAAAAAAGAAATTACGATTATCCCTATCTTTTTTCCCTCCCTTCTTTTCCTTTTTATCATTTTTTATTCAAAATTCACTATTTTCTGTGATAAAAAATATGCAATAAGATATACAAGTAATGCTATTGTCATAATCATAATTCCTGTTATGTTATGATACATTGGTTTCATAAAATCAGAAGAAAAAAACCACATATATGCAATAATCCCAAGCGGTACAAGATTCATAATATTTGCTTCATATCGCTTTCCAGCAATAGAAATATCAATTTCTCTTTGCATTTCAAGTTTTCCTTCTATTACTTTGCAGGTATTTTTAATAATCTTTATCATATCTCCCCCTGTTCTTTTTGCTGTAGCAAATACTTCTGCAAAATCCATAATTTCCTCAACATCGCTTCGCATTGCAAAATCCTCTAATGCATGTTCTACCGTACAATTCATCTGTATTTTATGAATAATAGAATAAAATTCTCGCATAATATCTGCATCCCTTGTATAGATAAGACTTAAATCACGATATGCTTCTTCAAAAGAATTTTCAGCAGAATATCCTGCATTTAATGCTCCAGCAATACTTTTCATTCCCTCTAAAAATTCTAACGCTAGTTTTTGCTTTCGCTCTTTTATCTTTTGTTTTTTCTTTAAACTTACATAAAAATACGAAAATGGAAGAAGTAAGAAAAACGCAATAATACTTTTATAAAATAAAACTGCAAATACGGCACAAATAAATACTCCCTTTACATAAGTAAAGAATCGTTCTAGTAACTTCATATCACAGGAATTATAATCAATATCTTTTTTATATTTCATTTAATACAAGCCCCGCCCTTTCCAATTTTCCCCTATTTTTTAATCTATTTTCTGTACGAAAAAGTTCTCCTAAAATCACTCCCTGCTTTTCTCCTACTTCTCGAAATTTATATAAAACTGAGATATCTGGTCCTGTTTCTGTTTCAATTACCTCCGATATCTCAAGAACACGTCTTGATTTATCCCGAAGTCTTCCAAGATGCACCATAATATCAATCGCAGAAGCAATTTGTTTTCTTACTGCTAACAGTGGCAGTTCCAGTCCCATTAAAAATAGCGTTTCCAATCTTCCTAACATATCTTTGGAACTATTTCCATGCCCTGTAGAAAGTGAACCATCATGTCCTGTATCAAACGCTGAAATTAAATCTACTGCTGCACCATCTCTTACTTCTCCTAATATTATTCTGTCAGGTCTCATACGCAATGCTGTTTTTATTAGTTCTCGTATGGTAATTTCATTCTTTCCTTCAATATTTGCATTTCTTGCTTCTAAGCTAACAAGATTTTGAATATTGGATAACCTTAACTCCGCAGAATCTTCAATGGTAATAATTCTTTCATCTTCTGGAATACAAGAGGATAATGCATTTAAAAAGGTAGTCTTTCCAGATCCTGTTCCGCCGCTAATAAAAATATTGTACTTACTCTGTACCAATTTTTTTAATATATATGCCGTTTCTTCCGAAAGAGAGCCAAGCCCTACAAGCGTTTCCATTGTATAAGGTTCTTTTGAAAACTTTCTTATTGTAAGAATAGGCCCATTTAAGGCTACTGGGGCAAGTACAATATTAACACGAGAACCATCTTCTAATCTGGCATCTACAATTGGATTTGTTTCATTGACCATACGATTACAGCCAGATACAATCTGCTGTATTACATCTTCCAATCGTTCCTTTGCAGAAAAAGAAGCATCCCATCGAAACAATTTTCCATGTTTTTCTACAAAAATATCTTTTGCCCCATTCACCATAATTTCCGTAATTTCCCTATCTTCTAAAAGTTCTTGTAAAATATCTAAACGGCGTAAACTATTAAAAATCCCCCTTTTTATAGAATTTCGTTCCTCAAGACTAATATAATGTTTTTTTGCAGCAAGCCATATTTCATGTTCAATCACATGTTTTACTTCTTCATCTTCCAAATCTCTTGTCATATCAAGCTTTGATAAAACATTTTCCCGAATTTTTACAGAAAGCGTTTGCCCTATTTCCTTTTCTTCCATTATAAATTTACCACCTGTCTTTGTATCTCCTCTGCAAGTTGATTCATTGGTTTTTCATGTTCTATTTCTAATATTTTTTCTTCTGTCATATTTTTTATATTTGGAATCCTAATATCATAAAAGCGTTCCCATAAATCCTCTCTTCCCTCCATTTGCATATAATGACGCAAAGTTTTCTTTTTTTCTACACTAAGCTTATCTTCGCCTCCTGCAAGAAATAAAATATCACACCAAGAAAGCCATCGAAACGTACTAATATGAAAATATCCAAGATCAAGAATAATATAATCATAAATAGCACTTCCCTTTAATTCTCCCATAATGGCATCAACATCATCATCTGTAATCTCCATTAAATCTCGAAAATGATTGACAGGAGGAATTGTATTTACTGCTCCCATTTTACAAATCATAGATTCTATTTTTTGCAATAATGCTATATTTTTTTCTCGAATATAATAAAGAAGTTCTGAAATTCCCTCCATGCTATTTTCATAAAGCTGCCTGCTTAACCCTGAAAAACATTCCAGATTTAGATATAGAACTTTTTTCTTTTTTGCTAAGATTTCTCCAAGACGAATCGAAAAAACTGTCTTTCTACTACCACCACAAGGAGAAAATGTTCCAATAACTCTTACTTGTTCTCCCTCTTTTTTGTTTCTTCCCTGTGGTCTTTCATTTAATGCATAAATTTCGTTTAATTCTTTTCTAATATTTTCCGCAGACTGAAATTTATAAATCGATGTTTGTTCTATCAATTCCTCTGCTACCATAGTCCCCTCTGATAAAAGTACAAGCTGTTTTACATTATTCCACTCCCGATTTTTTTGAAATAAAACTTCTGCAACTAATAAAAGATCAATGCTATGATGTTCTAAAAAATCCTTTAAACTTTTTTCATTTGTAAATATCCTTGTTTCTGAAAATCTTCCCTCCTTTCTTCCAAGATAATCTGCAAGATGTGCTGCATAATCCAGTTCTTCATCATAAATTGCTAAAACTACATTTTTCACCTGTATTTTTCTCCCTCTCCTTCTTTTCCAGCCCCATCATTCTTATCTATCATCACAAGGATATATTAGAAATTTAGAAATTTTATTAAAATTTTAAGAATGCTGTTTCCAAGATTTCCCCATTGACAATAAATAACAGCACAAAGTATTGCCATAGAATAATGAATATGCCCCTCTTTAATATGCTTTTTTCTATTCCATTTTCCCCTCATCTGCTGAACATATGGTAATATCCTTTTTTGTTTTACTATATTTGAAAAATATGCCAAGACATATTGCAAACGGCTTCTCAGATTTCGATATCTGAGTATGAACATTACAGATAATAGAGCACCAAAGAACAGTGACACTGTCATGATGTCTATAATAGAATAAACTCCACTTACTCCGCCTATCATTGAAAATAATTTTATGTCTCCTGCCCCGATCATTCTACAATAAAAAAGAAGAAAAAGTAATATTATCGGGAATAAAATACCCTGTAACCAAAAAATACTTCCAATAAGCCCAAAAAAAATACTTTGATAAATAAAACCAATTCCATAACCTGCGTATATAAGCCAATTAGGAATACAATAATCTTTCCAATCATAGCAAACAGCAAAGATTAGCAAAGATAATAAAAAATACCATGTAATTGTATTGATTTCACTGATGCAATTCACCTCTTTCTATTTCTTAATAAACTTATCTTAACATAGAATAGATTTTTTGTCTAACACTTCTTTATTGTATTTTTTTACAATTAGAAATAATATTACAATAAATATAATAAAAGATAAATAAAACCAATTCCGGGGATTCCTAAAATTCCACTAATTGTAATTGTATAAAAATTAATTCCTGCACGAAGCACTTTTCCATTTACCATAATTCCATAATGATAAAATAATTTATTTAAAAAATAAATACTTAAAATTCCAAAAATTGCTCGCAAGGCAAAATTCATACAAGCCCCTTTTTTATCTTTAATAAAAGAAATAAAAAAAACAACTACACAAATTCCTGCAAAATATAATAAATACTGATCCTTCATAAAAAAGCACCTCTCATTTTTATTTCCTGTCCTATTGCTTATCCTATTATATGAAGAAACTAGATAGAAAAGAAGTCCAAAAAAACAGAGTATTGTTTAAAAAAAACAATACTCTGCCAGAATTTTTTTAAAAAACTTTTTATTTTCCATATTTAGAGCTAAGTTCCAGTCTTGTCAAAGCTCTCCGAAGCGATAGCTCTGCTCTTGACTCATTAATTTCCCCGTCAGCTCCCTTTAATCTTCGTTCTGCACGAATTTTTGCTTCATTGGCTCGATTAATGTCAATTTCCTCAGGCCATTCGCAAGATTCTGCCATTACTGTTACTTTATCTTTTAAAATTTCTATAAATCCGTCATGGAGTGCTGCTTCCTTTTCTCCACCAGCCATTTTTATTTTCATAATGCCGGGTGCAACGATTGCCGTCAGAGGAATATGCCCTTTTAAAATACCAATATCCCCTTCTGTCGTCCGAAGCTCTACCATATCAACCATATCTTCAAAAAAAATACGATCTGGTGAAATCACTTCCAGACGAAAAGATTTGCTTTCGTCTGCCATGAAAATTAATACCTCACTTCCTATTTCTTCCTTTGCCAGATATTATTTGCATCTTGCAAGTACATCATCAATATTACCTGCATTTAAAAAATAACTTTCTGGAATATTATCATGTTTTCCTTCCAAAATTTCTTTAAAACCTTGAATTGTTTCTGCAATTGGAACATATTTTCCTTCTAAACCAGTAAATTGCTCTGCAACATTAAATGGCTGAGAAAGAAAACGTTGTATCTTTCTTGCACGATTTACAATTAATTTTTCATCTTCTGAAAGCTCGTCCATACCAAGAATTGCAATAATATCTTGTAATTCTTTATATTTTTGAAGAATCTCCTGCACACCACGAGCAACCTTATAATGTTCCTCTCCAACAACCATAGGACTTAAAATACGAGAAGTAGACTCCAAAGGATCTACTGCTGGATAAATACCAAGTTCTACAATAGAACGAGATAATACTGTTGTTGCATCAAGATGGGCAAATGTTGTTGCAGGAGCTGGGTCTGTAAGGTCATCCGCAGGCACATAAACAGCCTGTACAGATGTAATAGAACCATTTTTTGTAGAAGTAATTCTCTCTTGAAGTGCACCCATTTCTGTCTGTAATGTTGGTTGATACCCTACAGCACTTGGCATACGTCCAAGTAATGCGGAAACTTCTGAACCTGCCTGTGTAAAACGGAAAATATTATCAATAAATAAAAGCACATCTTTTCCCGCTTTATCACGAAAATTCTCTGCCATACTAAGTCCTGTAAGACCAACCCGCATTCTTGCTCCCGGCGGCTCATTCATCTGTCCAAAGACCATTGTCGTTTTATCAATAACACCCGACTCAATCATTTCATAATATAAATCATTTCCCTCTCTGGTACGTTCCCCTACACCTGTGAATACAGAATAACCACCATGTTCTGTTGCAATATTTGTAATCAGTTCCTGAATTAAAACGGTCTTTCCAACACCTGCACCACCAAATAAACCAATCTTTCCACCCTTTTGATATGGGCAAAGAAGATCAACAACTTTAATTCCTGTTTCCAACATTTCCGTTTCTGTGGATTGTTCTGAAAATGCAGGTGCTTTTCTATGAATTGGGACATATTCTACATTTTCTGGTGGTTCTTTTCCATCAATTGGTTCACCTAGGACATTAAACATACGTCCAAGTGTAGCCTCTCCCACTGGCACTGTAATCGGTGCATTCGTTGCTTCTGCATCCATACCACGAACAAGCCCATCTGTTGATCCCATAGCGATACAACGCACCGTATCATCACCGAGGTGCTGTGCTACTTCAACAACTAGTTTTTTTCCCTCTCCCATAGGAATGCGAATTGCATCATAAATTTCTGGGAGTTTTCCTTCGCTAAACTTGATGTCAAGTACCGCACCAACGATCTGTGTGATCTTACCGATGTTTGCCATCTATTTATTCCTCCATTTCTCTTACTTTTGGAAATACTTATCTTTTTTCTAAAATCCATTGATTTTATATTGAGCGATCTGTTTCTTGACCGTCAATATATTAATTAATTGCAGATGCACCAGCAACAATTTCTGTCAATTCCTGCGTAATTGCACCCTGACGGGCTCTATTATAACTAAGAGAAAGATCTGCTATCATCTCCTCTGCATTACTTGTTGCTGAATCCATAGCCTGCATACGAGCACCATTTTCACTTGCAACTGCTTCCATCAAAGCACCATAGATAATACTATTCATATATTTAGGAATAATGACATCCAGTGCTTCCTCTGCTTCTGGTTCATAATTCATCAATGTCAGATCGTCCACTGTATGTTTACTCTCTTGCTCTTTTTCTTGTTGTCCCATCGTAGGATCAACTGGCAAAAGCTTTACTAGCTTTGGAATCTGTGTTACTGTATTTTTAAAAATTGTATAAGCAAGATAAATCTCACCTACTTCATTTTTTGCAAACGCCTCTAAAACCTGTGCACCTAACCTTGCTGCATCTGCATAGAGAGGTTCATTCATTACTTCTGAATAATCTGCCTTAATTTTATAGCCTCGGCGTTGCAAGGCATCTCTGCCTTTTCGTCCAAGTGCATAAATAACAGCATCTTCCTTCAAAATCCCTGAACCATCTGTAACAAGCTTAATAATATTAGAATTATATCCACCTGCCAGTCCTCTATTAGACGTAATTACAATCACTGCTTTTTGTTTTGAAGTTCCGGGTTTCAGATAAGGGTGAGATATACTGCCAGACTTTGCAAGCATAGAGGTAACTGCCTCATACATATGATTAAAATATGGCTTTGCATTTTCTGCTCGCCCTTTTGCCTTTTGAAGCTTTACTGTAGAAACTAACTTCATGGCTTTTGTAATCTGTCCTGTACTTTGTATACTCTCCTTACGGCGTTTAATATCACGCATTGATGCCATATATGTGTTACCTCCGTTTCCATTCTTCCTCTGTATCATTTTTTAATGATACAGGGAAATAAACGAAATAAACCATGACTTTCTTTACTCATGAATAAACTGCGTTTTATATTCTTTGATCGCTTGAACTAACTTATTTTCCGTAGCCTCATCCATGACTTTATTTTCACGAATATAAGATGGTATTTCTGGATATTTTGTATCGATAAATTCAAACAATCCCTTTTCAAAAGAAAGCACATCTTCTACTGCAATATCCAAAAGATATTTCTTTGTTGCTGCATAAATAATCATTACTTGATATTCTACTGGCATTGGATGATACTGCGGCTGTTTTAATACTTCCTTAATTCTTGCACCTTGATCAAGCTTTTCCTTTGTATCAGCATCTAAATCAGAACCAAATTGTGCAAATGCCGCAAGTTCTCTGTATTGTGCTAAATCAATACGAATCGATCCCGCAATTTTTTTCATTGCCTTAATTTGTGCCGAACCACCTACACGAGATACCGAAAGTCCAGCATTAATTGCAGGACGGAAACCAGAATTAAACATTTCTGTTTCCAAATAAATTTGTCCATCGGTAATAGAAATTACATTCGTAGGGATATAAGCGGAAACATCACCTGCTTGTGTTTCAATAATAGGAAGTGCCGTTAGTGAACCACCACCAAGTGCATCAGAAAGTCTTGCTGCACGCTCCAAAAGCCTAGAATGTAAATAAAATACATCTCCGGGATAAGCTTCTCGTCCCGGCGGACGCTTTAATAATAGTGATAGGGTACGATAGGCAGTAGCATGTTTACTTAAATCATCATAAATAATTAAAACATCCTGTCCTTGTTCCATCCATTCTTCGCCAATTGCACATCCAGAATAAGGAGCAATATATTGTAATGGTGCTAATTCACTCGCAGTACTTGCAACAATTGTTGTATAATCCATAGCACCATGTTCTTCCAATGTCTTTACAAGTGCAGCCACTGTGGATGCCTTTTGTCCAATGGCAACATAGATACATTTTACCCCTTGTCCTTTTTGATTAATAATCGTATCCATTGCAATCGCTGTCTTTCCTGTCTGACGATCACCAATAATAAGCTCACGCTGTCCACGTCCAATTGGAACCATCGCATCAATCGCCTTAATTCCTGTTTGCAATGGCGTATCTACTGATTTACGGGAAATAACACCTGATGCCACACGCTCAATCTGACGATATTTTTTAGAATCAATTGGTCCTTTGCCATCAATTGGCTGTCCAAGTGCATTCACAACACGTCCAAGCATTGCATCTCCAACAGGTACTTCTACCACACGCCCTGTTGTTTTTACAATATCACCTTCATTAATATTTTTTGCATCACCAAGTAAAACAACACCCACATTATCTTCTTCTAAATTGAGTGCCATTCCAAAGATTTCATTTGGGAATTCCAAAAGTTCTCCCTGCATTGCATTTGCAAGCCCATGAACTCTTGCAATACCGTCAGCTACCTGAATGACTGTACCAACATCTGAAATCTCAAGCTTCGTGCTGTAATTCTTTATCTGTTCTTTGATGACGGAACTAATTTCTTCCGGTCTTAAATTCATGAATTTTCGCACCTTCCTTCTAAGCGAGTTGAATCTTTAAAAGCTCTTTTTGCAGTTCGCCAAGTTTTGTGCGGATACTGCTATCTACAACTCTGTCACCAATGCGGATCACCATACCTCCAATCAGAGAATGATCAACATTAAAATGCATATCAAAATTTACATATTTTGTTACCTGTAATAACCGTTCAAATACTGCTTTTTGCTGCTCTCTGGAAAGCTCCTTTGCTGAAGTCACATAAGCCACACCAATATTTTTATACTCATAAACTGCATCAATGAAATATTGAAAAATAGAATCTATCTCATTGTAACGATCTTTTTCTACAATCAACACTAAAAACCCTGTCAAATGATCAGAAATGCGTCCCTTAAAAATAGCTTCCATAACGCTTATTTTTTCTTCCTTTGCAATCTTTGGATGATGAAAAAGCTTTGTAAGCTCTGCATTTTGTGCAAAGATCTGACGAACTGTTTTTACTTCTTCCAGCATAAGGTCAATGCAATCTTCTTCTTTTGCTAGGTCAAATAATGCACTTCCGTAAGTACTAGACACTAATTTTGCCATATGCTGTCACCCCTTACTTAAACTGTTTCCATGATCGCTATCAGCAGTTCCCGATAAAAGCCAAGTATCCATTTCCATCTCTTTTAATGTATCTGCAATCAATTGATCCTGTTTTGCATCATCAAGATTTACAGAAACAATCTTTCCTGCCATAGCAGCCGCTACTTGAACCATTTCATTCTTAACATCATCACGAACTTTATTTTTTTCAAGTTCTACTTCTCTTTCTGCTCTCTTAAGAATACGTGCAGCTTCCTTTTTGGCTTCTTCTACAATTTCTGTTTCTTTTTTTAATGCTTTTTTTCTGGATTCGCTTAAAATCTGCTCTGATTCCTTTTCTACATTATGGAGCTTACTATCATACTCAATTTTTAATTTTTTCGCATCTTCCTTTTCCTTTTCTGCAGAGTCTAAATTGCCTTGAATCTTCTCTTGACGGCGGCGTAATAAATCTCTTGCTGGATTAAATACAAGGTAAGAAAGCAATACAAATAGCACAAAAACAGCTAATGCAAGAATAATGGCATCTACCAGAAATTGTGCATTCAGTCCAAAAATATAATCATGAATCAATCCATTCTCATCTGTTGTTAAAAATAATGTTGCTAAACTGCTCACCTTTCGGCCTCCTTCCTATCATTTATCAGAAGTTTTCCTTAAAAGGAATGATAACGTTTTGCCTGTAAACTACAGGCAAAATAAGTTCTGCCGATCAGATCTTGCCATATAATGGATTGGCAAATAACAAAATCAGTGCAATAACAAGACCATAAAGACCTGTTGTCTCAGCAACTGCCTGTCCTAAAAGCATAGTAGACATAATATCACCTTTTGCTCCCGGATTACGTCCAACAGCAGCAGCACCCTGTCCTGCTGCAACACCCTGTCCAATACCAGGACCTACACCGGCAATCATTGCTGTTCCTGCTCCAAGTGCTGAAAATGCTAAAATTAAACCCTGATCTGTAATGTTCATAATAAAGTCCTCCTTTAAATAAATAAAATAAGAATTGCTTTTGCTGCCTTTTATTCTTCAAACGTATTTGAGATAAATACCATGGTCAGCATACAGAATACATAGGTCTGGATACATCCGGAAAAAACATCCAAATAGGCATGAAGAACACCCGGCCATGCCAAAGTTAAAAACCATGGAATCAATCCATATAACAGCCCCATCATAGTAGTACCTGCCATAATATTACCAAAAAGACGCAAAGACATAGAAATTGGTGTTGCAATCTCACCAATAATATTAATTGGTGATAAAATCACCGGTTTAAACAGATTTGTAATATGCTTCATCTTTTGATACTTAAATCCATTGTAATGAATTAAAACAAAGGTAATAATTGCCAAAGCAAAGGTTGTACTGTAATCTGCCGTTGGCGGTCTTAGCCCAAATAATCCTGAGATATTTGAAATTAGAATAAATGCAAACAATGTTCCAATGTAATTAGAAAACGCTTGCCCACGTTCCCCCATGTTCGCATGTGTCAAATTATCTACAGATTCTACCATTAATTCAATCATGTTTAAAAACGTGCCAGGTGCTTTTTCAGGATCGGCTCTTTTAATTGCACGATTTGCAAACAATGCAAAAACAATCAAGGTTGCCATAACAAGAATAATCGCAATATGGGTTGTTGTCAAATTCAAATCCATTCCAAAAAGCTTATAATGCAGATAACCTCGAATTGTAAAGCTAAACTCCTGATCAAGTACCGTCATACCATTTGAGATGAAAGCTATTCCTGTATTCACATACTCACCTCCCCTTTCTTAAATTTTTTATAGAATAATATAAAACCTGTCTTTCTTTTCTTTTACAGGTATTATTCACTGTTCATCTTCGGACTGATGATGAAAAATGCCAAATCCCCACGGACTTTGCTCCTCATGTTCCTCACTCTCATCAGATAAAGAAGATGGTGCATCCATGGAATATTCCATAAAAAACGGCTGAATATATGCCGATAATTTCATAGAAAGAAGCCCAAGAATCACTCCGATTGGTGAAAAAATCTGAGGATATTGTAATGCAATTGTAATAACAATGCCCATAAAACAATAGCGAATCATAACAGGAATCCGCATTGCCTTTACAGAATTTTTTTCATCCATCTCCAAAACACGCAAAAGAGAACGATAAATATAAACAGAATTTACCATAGCAGTCCATACCCCAAGCAAAAGTCCAAGCGTAACCGCTAGACGATTTTTACATATAAATAAAAGCAAACACTCCTCTATCATTCCAAATATTACAATTCCAAGTAATAAATTTTTTAATGTCTTTTTGGCACAATCTTGTTCTTCCCGATTAAAAATTACTTTTGAACGTAGTCTCATATCAGTTCCTTTTCATTTTTATTGTTTCTTTTCTTTCTTTTGTTTTAATACTTCCCTGCCCTCTTTTTTTAAATTCTCAAAATAAGCAAGTTTTGCATGTTCTTCTTCCATATCTTTTTGATAAAAATTTTTTGTCAAAAGATATACATTTCGGAACGCAGCAAAAATGCCAAGAATCAGAAGTAAAATAAATAGAAAGCTTGTACTCAATTTTTTATCTAAATAATAACCTGCGATTCCACATATAATCATAGGGACTATCATACTAATGCTAATCTGGAAAAACATAACAAATGCTTTTCCAACTTTATTTCCATGCATTCTGATTCCCCCTTCGCTATGATTATGGTAAATATCATTATATTATTATACCCATATTTTCATAAAATGTCTATCAAAATTTGGCAATTTTTCTACATTCCGAAAGAAAAGGAAAACAATTCCTTGACAGGTTTCAAAACGATTCTTATAATAGAGAGAACTCACAAAAAATTTACTGAAAATATCCAATATTTTTTAGAATTATTTTATTGATATAGAAAGGAGTTCTGCTATGAATACAAAAAAACAGCCAATACTTTATCGCAAACGCTATTTTCCTGAAGAACTTATCTGCTTAAAAGATGATATTGTGCTTTATGCAGATGAAAATTTGATTGTATCCAAATGGACGACTTTAAAACCAAGAACAGATATTGCAGAAGGAATTTCTGCTTATATTATTGATAAAAATATTAAAATAAGCAAGATTTTTGATGCTAATAAAAATTTTGTCCATTGGTATTGTGATATTATTTCAACAGAATATAAAAAAGAAGAAACTGCTTATATTTTTACTGATTTATTGCTTGATATTATTATTGATCCAGATGGTATTGTTCATGTTGTTGATATGGATGAATTAGGTGACTATATTAAAAATGGAACGATTGATAAAGATATGGCCTGTCTTGCACTCCATGCAGCAAATGATCTTCTTATAGAAATTACAAATGGGAATTTTAAACAATATCAAGATATACTTACTTCTTATCAAGATTAGAAAAGACCGAACTTTATCTATCGGTCTTTTCCCCTTTGTATTATAATTTTTTATTCTTCTATTTGACCAATTCTTCTTATATGACGTTCTTCATTGGAAAAAGGTGTATCTAAGAAAGTATCTACAATCTTTATTGCATGGCCTTCTCCAATGACTCTTGCACCCATAGCAAGAATATTTGCATCATTATGAAGTCTTGTTGCTTCTGCACTAAAACAATCATGGCAAAGAGCTGCACGAATACCTTTTACTTTATTGGCAGAAATAGAAATACCAATTCCTGTACCGCAAATTAAAATTCCTCTTTCGCATTCTCCATCTGCTACGGCATGGGCTACTTTATGCCCAAATTCAGGATAATCACAAGGATCGGTTGAATATGTTCCATAATCCTTATATTCTAGTTTTCTTTCCTCCAAATGCTTCATAATCTTTTGTTTTAGTTCATAACCTGCTTGGTCACATCCAATTGCTATCATAGTTTTCCTCCTTTTTTTGCATTTTCTATTATTATTTGCAAGAATGATAAAACATTCCCACATTTATTTTATACTTCTATTCCATGCAATCTTAATACTACTTTTTTCACCATTTGCATTAAGGAAAGATAAAATTCCTCATACTCTAATAATCCTTCCCCATAGGGAGCTAATAATTCCTTTTCTTCTCCTACAAATTCATTTAATGTATATACATACTCCGCTTCTAAAAAATCCTCTAATACCGTTTCTTTTTGCTTTTTTGACATAGTGAGAATAATTGTTTCTTTTGTAATTTCTTCATGAGAAAGTGCTATGGAACGATAACTTTCCAATAAAAGATGATGATTTTTAGCTACTAACACTATTTTAGGATTAATTGGTTCTTCAAAAAGTACAACTAATCCTCTAGAAACAATCTCTAATTTTCCTTCTGGAACAAGATTTTGATAAATTGCTGCTGCCAAAGGACTACTGCAAGTATTATCCATGGATAAAAATATTAGTTTTTCAAATTGCATCAGGTATTCACCTGCTTTCTATATTTTCTCTTTTTGATAACCCGCCGCTTTGAGCAGACGATTCATAATTGCCTGTCCATGTTCTCCCTCAGAAAAACTTTCAGAATAAATGTATTCTACTTTAAGGCTGTCAAACTCCCTTAATACACTATAAAGCCCTTGAAGAATTGTTTTCTCATCCTTTCGACTGCCAATTGTCTTTACAATTCCTTCCTTATATTGTTCTTTTGTTTCCTCCGTTGCAATAATTCCAACACGATTTCCTTGTAATATCTTTTTATGAACATTACAAGAAATATAATCTATCACTTGTTCCATTTTCCCTTCAATAATACATAAATTCCCTTTGGGAGCATAATGCCGATATTTCATGCCCGGAGCTTTTGGCAAAATATGAGTATCTGGCTTTTCTAAAAGCACTACTCGATCATAACTTACCGTTCCAATCTCCTTTTCTATCATTTCCCTTGTAATAAATCCCGGACGCAAAATCATAGGAATTTCTGATGTCATATCAATAATTGTAGATTCAATTCCTATTTCCACGCTTCCACCATCCAAAATCATATCAATTTTTCCATTTAAATCCTCAAATACATGACTGGCACAAGTAGGACTTGGACGACCAGAAGTATTCGCACTTGGTGCAGCAATAAAAACATGACTTCTTCTAATTAATTCTAGTGCTAAGGGATGTGCTGGCATACGAATTGCTACAGTATTTAGTCCACCTGTTGTTTCCTTTGGTACTTGTATACTTTTTTTTAAAATAATTGTCAAAGGACCGGGCCAAAATTTTTCTGCAAGCTTTTTTGCATTTTTAGGAACATCGATTGCCAAAACATCAAGTGCATCTTTATCTGCAATATGTAAAATCAATGGATTATCAGAAGGACGACCTTTTGCATAATAAATTTTTTTTGCTGCCTCTTTATTTAAACCATCTGCTCCAAGTCCATATACTGTCTCTGTTGGAAATGCTACTAATCCTCCTTGCTGCAAAATATAAGCTGCCTTAGAAAAATCCTCTGGCTTTTTACTATGAATATCTATTTTCTTTATAATTGTTTCCATTCTATTTCTCCGTTTTTTTCTGATATTCCATATTGATTCTTATATTATATCCCATATTTCCTATCATAATGTAACCAGACTTTGTAGAGAGTATACCACTGTTATCTTCTATTGTCAAAAAATCTATGCATATTTAACAAATCGTTAATGTTTTAGTAAATTTTTAAAAAATCAGCTATAGGCAATCTCTCTAGTAAGTAGCAATAAACTTTTTATCATAGCAATGATTTCTATGCATATATTTTACTAATGATGCATTTCCTTATGGTATTATCTATGAAAAAATATATTCCTATTATCCTTTGCCTATTTACAATACTATCTGTTTTTTCCATTCCTTTACTTTTTTCCATACAAAAAAATCATACTATTTCTAAACAGAAGTCTAGTTCTCCTGTAACAGAATCTAGTATATCCTCAGAACCAAAAATACCAGAAGAATTTGCTGTCTTATCTGGAAAAACAATTGTCATTGATCCCGGACATGGCGGTCCTGATCCCGGCAAAGTTGGAATTAATCAATCATTGGAAAAAGAAATTAATCTTTCTGTTTCTCTAAAAATAAAAGAATTATTAGAACAGTATGGTGTTACTGTTACAATTACCCGTACCAAAGATCAAAGTCTTGGAGAAGAAAACGCTTCTAATCAAAAACGAGCTGATATGTTAAAACGAATAGAAATTATTAATCAATCCAATGCTGATATTGCGATTAGTATTCATCAAAATAGTTTTCAACAAGAAAGTTCCAAAGGTGCACAAGTATTTTATCATGTTTCTTCTGAACAAGGACATATTCTTGCTGAAAAACTACAAGAAGCATTGATTACTTATGCCGATCCAGAAAATCATAGAGCTGCCAAATCAAATGATTCTTATTACTTATTAAAAAAATCCACCTGTCCCCTTGTGATTGTGGAATGTGGATTTTTAAGTAATTCTGTAGAGGCAGAAAGGCTTTGTAGCAATGACTATCAAGATACACTTTCTCAGGCAATTATTTATGGTATTGCTGCTTATTTTACGAATTAATTTCTAAAAATGATTTAATACATTGTACTGCATGGTCAATACCACCAAAATCCGTTTTTATAGCAAGATCATAATTATTAATACTTCCCCACTTTTCATCAGAATGATAATTGTGGTAATTGGCACGTCTCTTATCTCGTTTCATAATATTTTCTGCCGCCTTTTCCACAGCAAGCCCATATTTTGTTGTAGCACGCTGAATGCGAAAATCCATACCAGCATGAACAAAAATATTTACTACATTTGGTTTATCTCTAAGGATATAATCAGCACATCGTCCAATAATCACACATGGTCCTTCCTTTGCCACTTTACGAATAATATCAGACTGTGCAATAAAAATACGATCATCTAATGACATATTATTATAGCCAAGAAAGCCAAATTCCTGACTATTATAAGCATTCATTCCCATTGCAATAGAATATAAAAGACTGTTGGTTGCTTTTTCCTCTGCTCTTTCAAAAATAGATTCTGCAAATCCACTTGCTTTGGCTGCCTGCGTAATCAACTCATTATCATAATATGGAATATCAAAAACTTTTGCTACTTTTTCCCCTATTTCACGTCCACCACTTGCAAACTGTCTACTAATAGTAATTACTTTATTCATAATAACAACTCCTCTCTTTTTTTAATTTCTTTAAAGAAATCCCAATTGCATAGATAGAATTATTGACAGCTTTTTATTTCATTTTTACTAGCTTAATATTTTAATAAATTATTTAACTCATTTTGAATTAAAGCATAGGCAATAAAACCGCCAAAAATATAAACAAGCAAGTATAAAACACCACCATTACTTGCCGGCTGCCCTTTTTGCTGTTTTGCCCTATCTAACTTCTCACCACATTTATATGCCCAATAAAGTCCATAAATACCACATGTACATATTGTTAAAATGACTGACATTACGCCAGACGTTCCCTGTTCACCAGAAACAATACTTGTATCATCTGTCAAACATGCCATCCAAAAAAGTCCAAAAAGCCCACAAGTCACAATATGCAAAATCACATATAATGGAATACTTCTTTCTTGAATCATAAAGTATTTTTTCCCCCCTTCTCCATTATTAGAATCTATTAATTTTTTTAACCATTCCATTTTTATTATAATTTATTTTATCATATTTCTTACATCACGTCAATTTTTTCTAAATTTTTTCTCCATTTCTATTCTTGCTTTACAATCTCAATTGCCTTTTTTAACTGTAAGTCTTGTTCTTCTTTTTGATCACTTTGATCCATTTCTACTTTAATATCTGGTTCAATTCCTATTCCATGAATATTGTTTCCATTTGGTGTAAAATATTCTGAATTTGTTAGTTTGATAGCAGAACCATCATCTAATGGATAAATTTTTTGTACAATCCCTTTCCCAAAACTTGTTGTTCCAACAATTGTTCCCGCTTTTCTATCTTTAATCGCTCCAGCAAAAATTTCCGATGCACTAGCACTTTTTTCATTAATTAATACAGTAAATGGCTGTTCTACTACTTCCTTATCTGTTGCATTATATTCCTTTTTTTCTCCATCCTTTGTTTTTGTATAAACTAACAATCCTTTCGGTAATAGACGATCAAGCATATCTACAGCCGCTGAAAAACTACCACCACCATTATTACGCAAATCAATTACAAATCCCTTCGCTCCTTTTATAAGCAGTTCCTGTAATGCTTGATTAAATTGTTTTGGCGTTGTATTGGAAAATCCTGTAATTAACACATATCCAATATTTTCTTCTAACATTTTATATTCCACTGTCTGTAAGGATACTTCTTTTCGTTCTACTTCAAAATCCAGTTCTTCTTTCTCTCCTTTTCTTATTACAGAAACTAATATACTACTGCCTTCTTCCCCTTTTAATAAAGAAGCAAGTGTTTGTAAGTCCATTCCATCTATTGATTGTCCTTCAATTTTACTAAAAATATCGCCTACTTTTAGTCCTACCTCACTAGCACCGCTTCCCTCTGTAATTTCATCAATTGATATTTTTCCTGTTTTTTTATGATAGGCAGCAGTAACACCAATTCCAACATAGCTTCCTTCAAATCGTTCATTCATTTCTTCATATTCTTCTTTTGTATAATAAACAGAATAGGGATCGTTAAGTGCCCCAAGCAATGCTTTATAAACCGCTTCCTCCTCTGCCTCTACATCGTTTTCTCGAAGATAATATTGTTCAATATACGCATTTAACATCGTAAGCTTTGCTGCTACTTTTGTACTAGAAAATTCCTTTTTCTCTTTCACTTCTTCTTTTTTAAAAGATGCTGTTACTGCATTTCTCGCAAGTACATAAATACTTTCTACTGTATCCCCATATTTCCAAATAGCAATATCCAATATAATTGCAGCCACCATAACAAAAAAGGCAAATCCAACAAAAAAACCAGATAAAAACTCATGTCCTTTCTTTTCTTTTCTCCATGACCTACTTCTTCTCCTTCTCATCGCAATGTTTCACACCTTTCTGTTTTTATGCACTTTTAAAAATAATTCAAAAACACTTACTATCTGCCAATTTATCCACTATTTTCCTATGCCACTTCTATATGTAAATATCCTGTCAAAAGACTGTTACCTTTTTGACAGGATATTTCAAAATAATTACACCTTTAAATGTTTCTTTACGGTAAAAAAACTTCCAGCAAAGCCAATGCCAAGTCCAATCAGCATAGATAATGGTACAAGAACTGCAAACACCTCTTTTACATCAAGAAATACAAGATAATCCGTTAAAATTGTAAACTTTGATATAATATATGTTACCACTTTTTTATATATCACAAAAACAATTCCAAGCGGCAAAAGAGAACCAATCAGTCCAATGATCATACCTTCTACAATAAATGGTGCTCGAATAAAAAAATCTGTTGCTCCAATAAGCTTCATAATCGCAATTTCTTCTTTTCGTACAGAAATTCCCATATTTACCGTTGTACTAATTAAGAAAATAGATACGCCAATTAAAATAATAATAATTGCTGCTGAAATATAACTTAATAATTTATTAAAGCTTGTCAACCCATCGGCAAGACTTTCCGAACTATTAATCTGTCTTACCCCATCTAAACTATCAATATAAGAAACTAATTCCTTCTGTTTTGTTACATCTGCAAGAAAAATTTCAAAGGAAGACGATTTTTCCAGAGGATTATCATCACCAAAAGTCTCTGATAAGTCTCCATCAAATACTTCTTCTCGAAATGATTCCCAAGCTTCTTCTGCTGAAATAAAGGTACAAGATTCCACTTCTGGTCTCGCCCGAATTTTTTCTCCAATTGCATCAATCCTTGTTTGACTTAATCCTTCTTCAAAAAAAACAGTAATACCAACATTAGTTTCTGCATTTTTTACAATATAGTCAAAATTTGTTAATACACAATAGAAAATACCAAATAAAAACAAGCTTGCCATCATCGTGCCAATAGAAGCAAGGGAAAAGCGGCTATTTCTTTTAATGCTTAAAATTCCCTGTTTCATGCTATAAAATAAATTATTACGAAAACTATTCATGATATTCCCCTTCTTTTTCATCTTCTACAATGATACCTTTATTTAATGTTATAACACGCTTATGCATAGCATTTACAACATCCATATTATGCGTTACTACAATCACCGTTGTCCCTTTTTGATTAATTTCATCTAATAATGCCATAATCTCCCAAGAATTTTTTGGATCAAGATTTCCCGTTGGCTCATCGCATAATAAAATCATTGGATCATTTACAATGGCTCGTGCTAGGGCAACTCTTTGCTGTTCTCCTCCTGAAAGCTGCCTTGGAAATTTTTGATGTTTCTCTAAAATGCCAACAATAGAAAGCACCGATGGCACTCGCCTTTTAATCGTCTTTGTATCTGCACCAATAACACGTTGTGCAAAGGCTACATTATCAAATACATTCTGATTTTTTAAAAGGCGGAAATCCTGAAAAACAATACCTAATTTTCTTCTTAAATAAGGCACTTGATAATGCTTTAATTTTGTAATATCTTTTCCATCTACTAAAATATTACCAGAACTTGGCTCAATTTCTTTCATTAAAAGACGTAAGATCGTTGATTTTCCTGAACCGCTTGGTCCTACAATAAATACAAATTCTCCACGCTGCACCTTAAAAGAAATATCTGTAATCGCAGGGCTTGCATTGCTTTTATAAGTTTTACTGACACGATCCATTACAAGAGCTGGCCTTACACCACCTTCATGATTATGTACCAGTTCTCTAACAATCACTGTTTTTTCTTTATCTAGAGATAATTTTTGTTTATAATCCTTTCCTTCCATCACTTTTTCTATTGCAGACATAAATATAAAGGCTTAAACTGTCTGTCTCTCCTTTTCTATTTTTATAATATTCAATTCATATATTAATTAATTTATAAATATAATTTATTTTAAGTTACTAAAATCATATTAGCTTGCTTACTAACTATATCGCTGACTCGCTTCCACATTATACACCGAAAAAAGCCATATGACAACCTTCGTCATATGACTTCTTATTTTTTTCACAAATATTTTCCTTTAATATTCCAAACTTTCCATATATTTCATATATTTAACGACCATTAATGCAATCTTAAAGGTAATGGCATCTTCAAATATTCTTAAATCAAGATTTGTACTCTTTTGCAGCTTGTCCAAACGATATACTAATGTATTTCTATGGATGTAAAGTTGTCTTGATGTTTCCGATACATTAAGACTATTCTCAAAAAATTTATTAATTGTTGCTAATGTTTCATCATCAAAATCATCTGGTGATTTTCCATCAAAAATTTCTCTAATAAACATTTTACATAAAGGCAATGGAAGCTGATAAATCAATCGTCCAATCCCAAGATTACTATATGCAACTACATTTCTTGTACTATAAAAAATCTTTCCTACATCTAATGCCATTTTTGCTTCTTTATAAGAGCGAGAAACATCTTTTAATTCATTTACAATCGTACCAAAAGCAATATGCACTTGTGTCATTGCTTCTGTATTTAACATATCCAATAAAATTTTTGCTGTCTTTCCTAAATCTTCATATGTTTCATTTGATTTTAATTCTTTTACAAGAATAATATTTTTCTCATCGACTGCTGTAATAAAATCTTTTGTTTTTGCAGAAAATAAACTGCGTACTGTTTCTAAAGCACTATTATCTTTCTCTACTTTTGTTTCAATCAAAAATACAACCCGGCGTACATCTGTTTCAATATGCAGCTTTTTTGCACGATTATAAATATCTACAAGAAGTAAATTATCTAAGAGCAAATTTTTAATAAAATTATCTTTATCATATCGCTCTTTATATGCAACTAAAAGATTTTGAATCTGGAAAGCTGCAATCTTTCCAATCATGTAAACATCTTCACTTTCACCTTTTGCTAACAAGATATATTCTGGCTGGCTATCATCAAATACTTTAAAAAACTGAAAGCCATTCAATACCTGACTATCTGCCGGGGATTCTACAAATGCAAGAACAGCTGATTCATATTCTTCTGGATTTGCAATTGTTGTAGCAAGTGGTTTTCCTTCTGTGTCCATGACACAAATATCAACTCTAGTAATCCCCTTCAACCCTTCAACCGTACTCTGTAATACCTGATTTGATATCATACGCTATCCTTTCCTTACAGTCTCCTTCCCTCTGGCTTGGATAACTGCAACAATACCTGCACAATAGTAACAAAAACTACTTTCTCTAAAATATCAATATCCTATTTATTCCAAATCAATTATTATGATAGCACATTTTTTGTAAAAAGTAAATTAAAAATTCTTAAGATTTTCTGAATTTTTTGGTATATTATCACAGAATCTAATTTTAATTTATAAATTTCAAATAGTATTTATACAAAATTTATTATAGCAAATTCTAAGAAATTTCTTATTAAGCAAAAAAGGCATACACTCTAAGAAATGTATGCCAAATAATCAATTTAAATAATAAAATTAATTTGTAATAATCTTTTCTGTTTCTTTATCAAAGACATGTACTTTTGACAAGTCAAGTGCAATCTTGATAGTATCACCCGGCCTTGCTGTTGTACGAGGATTTACTCTTGCTGTTACCTCAAATTGATCTACAGTAAAATACAAGAATACTTCTGCACCTAGCAATTCGTATACACGCACAGTTGCTTCCAATACACTATCAGGAGAAGATGCAATAAATTCTTCTGTATCCTTTACATCTTCAGGACGAATACCAAGAATTACAGTTTTATCAATATAACCGCCATCAATTACTTTCTTTGCTTTTGCTTCTGGAAGTTTAATAGAATGAGAACCAAAGGCAAGTACAACATCATTTCCTGATTGAACTGCTTTTGCTTCAATAAAATTCATTTGAGGTGAACCCATAAATCCTGCAACAAACAGATTTTGTGGTCTATCATAAAGATTTTGAGGTGTATCTACCTGCTGAATTAAACCGTCTTTCATAACAACGATTCTTGTACCAAGTGTCATAGCCTCTGTCTGATCATGTGTTACATAAATAATTGTTGTTTCCAATCTTTGATGAAGTTTAGAAATTTCAATACGCATTTGTACACGCAATTTTGCATCCAAGTTGGAAAGCGGCTCATCCATAAGGAATACCTTTGGATTACGAACAATAGCACGCCCCATCGCAACACGCTGTCTCTGACCACCTGATAAAGCCTTTGGTTTACGATCTAATAAATGTTCAATATCAAGAATTCTTGCTGCTTCATGTACTAATTTGTCAATTTGATCTTTTGGTGTTTTTCTTAGTTTCAAACCAAAAGCCATATTATCATATACAGACATATGAGGATACAAAGCATAGTTCTGGAATACCATTGCAATATCCCTGTCTTTTGGCTCTACGTCATTTACGAGTTTATCTCCAATCCAAAGCTCCCCGGATGAAATTTCTTCCAAACCTGCAACCATACGAAGCGTTGTAGATTTACCACAGCCAGATGGCCCTACAAAGATAATGAACTCTTTATCTTTAATATCTAAATTGAAACTTTTTACTGCAACAAATCCATTTGGATATGTTTTGTTAATGTTTTTTAATGTTAAGCTTGCCATGATGTAAATCCTCCCTAATCGTGTTGTTTTTGTTCAATTTGGCCGGACAAAGGATAGCCCCTTATGTTTTTGCTGCCCCGTTCCGATTTCATGTTTATAACTATACAACATTTGACACAAAATTACCATACATTATTTACACAAAATCAAAAATTTGTATTTGTCTATTTTGCATAATTAAAAGCCTTTTTTTACTATTTAGGAATAATTAAGCGTTTTTTTTACTAAATATTTACAAAAATGTTTACAAAATATTTAGATAATAATTTAATCCAGCAAAATCTCATAATTTTCCCTGTTGTTTTTCTTTATATTTTTCTACTTTTTTTTGAAATAAATTAAAATGTATCTTTTTTGTGAACAATTTCCATTTTTTAGCAAGCCATGCAATTCCTGTTTTTTTCTCCTGTTCTCCTAAAAGTTCTTCTAAAATACTGCCGATACCAATACAAAGCCTTGCATTTAACTTTGTACTGTTTTTCAATACCCATTCTTCCTGAAATGGTGATTCTAATGCAATAATCAAAATATCTGGTGCTACTGCATTAATTTCATTCACTAAAAGATCATCTCGTTCCTCCATACCTTCACAATACATTCCCTGTGCTTTCAGCCATGGATATTTTTCTGAACTATAATCAACTAATTGTTGCGTTTCTTTTCTTGTTTTTCCTATATAATAAACATTTCTAACAATATGCCCTTCTTCTGCATCAAGCCATTTTGAAAGTTTTGAAAAACATTGATAATTTTTAAAAATATCTAATTGCTTTCGTTCTTCTGATAAATAGGCTGTTAGCACAAGTTCTTCTCCCGGCAATAAATAATCAGAACTTTCCAGCAATTCCTTATATTGTACATCCACTGCACTTTTCTCTATCATTTGCATTGTTACAAAGAAAATTACATTCAGATATTCATTTTGAAGATACTGTTTTAATTCTCCATATAATTCTTCTAATTCTACAATATCTACAGATAAACCCATGATATCTGCCTTTGTCATAATTTCTCCTTTCTTAGCCGGCGGCATCCTTTGTTCCAAGAATAATTTCAATATCCATCTCTTCCGAAAGCTCCGCTATTTCAATTTCTGCATCCTGAAAATAAGAAAGTAAATCATATCCCGTTGCTTCTTCTTTCACTAAAATTTTCGTATTTGTCAATATATCTCCATCATAATTTCCAATTCCTGTTATATTATAACCAGCATTTGTTAAAATCTCTCGATAAGTAGAAGCAAGTCCTGTAATATTTGCTCCATTTGCAATATAAATATTCTTATCAAACGATGGTTCTGCATTTGCAAGTTTTGCATCACGATTCCATTTCTTATAATATCTATCAGAGCCTTTCAATATTCCTGCAAGCATATTTGCTGTTGCTTCATCATCAAAAAATGTACCTCTATCATCTTTTTTTATAAAAGCAGGATAAAAATGTACTTTACTTTTTTGCAATTTCATATAATCATCTGCATATTTTTTTCTATTTTTTAGAGAAAGATTCGATGCCATTCCTTCTTCATATACTTTTTCAATATAATCAGAAATCTCCTCTGTAGTAGAAAGAGAACGACATATTTTCCAAAACTTCTTTTGATAAGAAATAATTTCACAGGTACTGCCATCTGTCAATCCTTTTTTTATCCTAAAAATATCTTTAAACTGCGATTGTGGCATAATCGTATAAAAACTAATTTCTGTATCAAGCAATTCTCCAACAATAATTTCTGCATATTCAAAAACAGTACTTTTTTCAAAATACTTATTTAAGTGGGATAATTTAATTACTTGCGGAACTTCTTCATTTGCAGCATAAAGCCTTTGATATAAATCATTAGACAACGTAATATCATTATCAATTGGAAGTGTAATATAATCAAGGTTGGAAGTATTTGTATTAAAAACTTCCAAAAACATATGTTTAATCTCCTTTCCCTGCTTGTCCGTAATACAGATTAGATTCTTCGCAACTTCAGTTACTTTTGCATCACTGACAATATCTAGTACCTTTTCTTTTACATTATCATCTACAGGGATTTCATTTGCCCGATAATAACTTAATGTAATATAATAACTAACAAACCCTACCAATAACATTAAGAGCAAAATTCCCATTGTTCGGAAAAACACTTGGATAAAAACATGAAATGGAGTTGCTTTCTTTTTTGACATAGTAAATCCATCGCCTCCTCAAAATATCTTTTGCTATTTTTGCTTTCTTTAACCGCAGATAGTGTAACATATCCCATAAAAAAATTCCAGTATTTCTTAATAATAAAAAAGTGTAATTCTCTATTGACAATTAGAGTGCATTGTGTTATCTTAAAGTTAAGAGTGCAGATTGCAATCTAAAAATAAAATCACTCTTATTATTTAGAACATAGGAAAAAATACCCAATCGTAAGGAGGAAACATGAAACAGCAAATATCTGATTTTGAACTAGAACTTATGAAAATTATTTGGGAAAATGGGGGAACTGCACTTTATGCAGAAATTACAGCCGCACTAGAAAAAAAAAATCTTATGGCTACAAAAAATACTATTATTTCCTTATTATCCCGCCTTGTTGAAAAAGGATATCTTAAAACAAATAAAATTGGAAGACGTAATCAATATACAGCCCTTGTTTCTGCTGCACAATACCAAACAGTGCAAACCACAAATTTGATTGATAAAATCTATGAGGGCAATGTGAAAGGATTAGTAGCTACCTTGATTCAAAATAACTTAATTTATCCAGAGGATTATGAGGAATTGAAAAAATATTGGGAGGAGGGCAACAAAAATTAATGGATATTATTCATACTCTTTTTGGATTATCTCTTTCTGGCACAATATTAATTCTGCTTCTATTTTTATGCAAACCTTTCTATAAAAATAAGCTAAGCCAAACATGGCAGTATTATATTTATCTTATTGTTGTAATTCGTTTGCTATTTCCATTTACAATAAGATTTATCACAATAGACCATTTTTTTCCACAGAAAGAAATCCCTATCCAATTAGAAAAGAACGTAAAAACCTTCTTATTTTCATCCGATCAAAAAAATGATTTAAAAAATAATGACTTTCTTTCCAAGGAAAATAAAGAACAAGAAAAGCATAGAAATTTTTACGATACCCTTTTATCTTTAAAGAACAAAATAACACACTATTTCCAACAATACTTCTTTTTTGTATGGCTTACAATAGCTATGATATTATTTATACGAAAAATAACCCAATACCAAAATTTTATAAATTATGTAAAAGCTGGCAAAAAAGAAATTACATCTTTTGAACTTTTAGAACTGCTAGGACAAGAGATAGAACAGTTAAATATAAAAAGTACCATAACATGTTATGAAAATAATTTAATTTCTTCCCCTTTATTGATTGGTTTTTTTCATCCCTGTATTATACTTCCATCAACAAATCTTTCTAAGAAAGATTTACAACATATTTTTTGCCATGAACTCATTCATTTTCGCAGAAAAGATTTATTTTACAAATGGTTAATTCAAATGGTAATCTGTTTCTATTGGTTCAATCCTTTTGTTTATCTTATGAGTTTTGAAATCAATCGACTTTGTGAATTATCTTGTGATGAAATACGAATGAAAAAGCTTGATAAAAAAGAACGAAAAGAATATGGTGATACCTTACTACATATGGTTGGGACAGGTAGTACCTTAAAAAGCTCTCTTGCTTCTGTTACTCTAAATGAAGGAAAAAAATTATTAAAAGAAAGGATGGATTTTATTATGAAATTTAAACAAAAAACAAAGCTGCATTCTGTTATTTCCTTGACACTAGGTTTTCTATTATGTATTACCTCTATAAGCCTTGGTAATGCTCTTTTAAAAGAAGATGTTTTTGCAGTTACAAAAAAAGAGGAAGCAGAAAAAGAAGAACAATCAAATAAGAAAGAAAAAACAGCTCTATTTGAAGATAGTGATTTAACTCTTATTGATCAATGGATTGCAGATCATAAAGTTATTCTTGAAGACAATATTTATTATATTTTATGTAATGGTGCAACAAAAAAAGATTGTCCATCTGGCACTACTGATGGTATTGATATTACCATTGTAACAAAATCTGGTTATGCTAGTATTAGCCCTGATAGTTTAGACACCATAGTAATAGATACTACAGAATCTTGTGAATCATGGTTTGCATCAAAAGATATTACAGAAAAACAAGCAAAACTTGCCATTGGACTTGCCGTTCGATTAAAGGAAAATAATGGAAGAATCGAAGATCTAGATACAAAACAAGAAGAATATAAAAAATGGGGTATTACAAGAGATGAGCAAGGAAATTTTTATTATAATAAAGAAAGAGTATATATTTTAGTAGAATTAAAAGGAAACCATGTTTTACAAAATCTCTATTATGATAAAAAAGGAACGGTTAGTGTAAAGATAAGAAAAACTAAAAAGGGAACGATTAAAAAAGTAAACACTCTTACAGCAAAACAAATAAAAGACTATTCAGACTTACTTTAAAATGTCTTTACGTCCAGCCTCCGTCCATCGTAATCACCTGCCCCGTAAGGTATTCTGGTGAAGTAGCAAGAGCATAAATCATTTCTGCTGCTTCCTTGACAGTTGCCATACGGCAGGCAGGGATTTCTTCTAAAAGTGCTTCTTTTTCTTGCTTTGATAAAAACTGATTCATTTCTGTATCAACTGCCCCAAATGCAATGGCATTCACACAAATATGACTAGGAGCAAGTTCCTTTGCTAATGCTTTTGTAAATGCATTGATTCCACCTTTAGAAGCGGAATAGGCAACTTCAAGCGATGCTCCAACATTTCCCCAAACAGAGGAAACATTAATAATTCTGCCTGCCTGTACAGAAATCATTCCCGGAACAAAAAAACGACAAATATGAAATACTGATGTAAGATTAGAAGAAATTACTTGATTCCACTCCTCTTTTTTCATATCAGTTAATAACCCAATATGAGAAATCCCTGCATTATTTACAATAACATCAAAAGGACGGTTTGTGATTTCTTTTAATTCTTGTTGCAATCGTTCTACCTCAGAATATTCTCCCAAATCCCCGATAAATCCAAATATTTTATTCCCAAACTCTGTTTCTAATTGATAGATTAAATCCTCTAATAAATCTTTTCTTTCCCTACAAGTAAGCACTAAATCATAATGATTTTCTGCAAATTTTCTAGCGGTTTCCTTTCCAATCCCCCTAGAAGCTCCTGTAAGTAATGCAAGTTTTTTATTCATAATGGGGTTCTCCTTTTATTTTCTATATTCTTCTATCTTGCAAGTATGTTTTTTACTCTTTGCATCATAATTAATTCCAACAATTAAAATATCTCCCCCATAATCCTTTAATGCCTGTGGATAATCCCTATTTTTAATTTGCTTGATTGCTCCTTTCTCTGTTTTATTCCATTTTAATTCAATTAAAAGCAATGGCATAGAAGAAGATTTTTCTGGAAAAAACACTACATCTGCATATCCATGACCTGATGGCAACTCATCAATTCTAAAATATTCATCTACACAACTAAGGTAAGCAAATCGAATCACACTACGGAGAGCTTGTTCATTGTTATAAAAAGTAGGAGCAGTTCCTGCCTGATGAGCTTTTTCTACTGCTTTTGCCACAATTTCTCCATCCATATTTAATGTTGCTTCTAAAAGATGAACCGAATTTCTAATAAGTTTTGCAAGTTCTGTATGCTTTCCTGTAGTTACTGCCCGAACAAATTCTTCTCGAACTTCCTCATTAGGAATATATACAGATTTGCTATCAAAATCATATGCTAAATAGCCAAGATGAATCAGTAAAGTAAGCACATCATCTTTATTTTTAATTGTTGTCATATCATTTTGGAATGCGGCAACATCAACCTTTACATATGCCCCTCCTAGCATTTGAACAATGGACTCTTTCAACCCATCTTGATTCATTTCAATATAAATCCTAAGTGATTCATAAGTTTCCGATTGTGTCCAATAATTTCCAAATTCCTCATTTGTAACTGCCTCTATCACAGAATTTGGACTATATATAGATTTTATTTTGCTAAATGAATATCCATCATACCATCTTTTCATTTCTTCAAAATCAACACTATATTCCTTGCAAAGTCGCTGAACTTCTTCCTCTGTGAATCCAACAAATTCTGCCAATTTTTTAGGTGTAATCATTGTATATTCCCTAAAATCACTCACAGCAGATTGATTCCCATATTTTTTTATTGGAAGAATTCCAGTCATATAGGCTGCTTCAAAAATAATATCTGTCCAACTACTCTTAAATAAACCTCTTAAGAAATCAATATATTCTTTTTGAATCTTTGTATCCTCTTTCATCTCTCGAAATAATGCATCCCACTCATCAATGATCATAATAAACTTCTCATTTGTCGCTTCTGTAATATGAATCAAAGTTTCTGCCAAATCAATTCCTATTTCCACTTGAGGAAATGCTTTGGCAATCTCTGTCTTAACCTCATAATTAATGTTTTTGACAACATCTTTTATATTTATAGCTCGTGATATAAATAGAGTAACATCTAAATAAATGACATTATACTTATTCAAATATTTTTTAAAAGAAGATATTTTTGAAATTTTAAGTCCCTCAAACAATTCGTGCGAATCACAACTTTTATCATAATATGCACACAACATTTTTGCAGCAAATGATTTTCCAAAACGTCTTGGTCTACTTACACATGTCAATTTATCCGTTGTACCTAACGTGTTATTGATAAATGCAATCATACCTGTTTTATCAACATACTTTCCCTTTCTGACTGCTGCAAACCCTGCATTGCCAATATTCAAATATTTACCCATAACACACTCTCTCCTTCTAACATTCCATTACATTGACTGCTTTTAGATATTTTCTCATAATCTTCTTCATTTTTACTTTTATGACTATAACATAGATTTACAAAAAATGAAAGAATTTTATCGAAAATAATAAGATAATTGTTTAAAAATCATAAAAATAGACTACTCTTTCTTTTATTGATAATATATAATAGATTTCGGCAAAAATTATTTCCAAAACTATCATAATCTCAATCTTAAATAAAATTTTTTTTAAATATAAAATCCCCTTGTAGAAGCCAAATCAATGTAAGCTTCCACAAAGGGATTTAATTTTCTACTATTTTTTAATTAATACTTTAAAAAAGGAACGTTGGATAGAAACTTCATCTTTCTCAAGTATTCTTTCTTAAAACTATTTATTCTTTCTTCATTCTTCCTCTTGATCTTTAAGCTTTTGAATAAAAGCATCTACATCTCTTTTATCTGCTAAAAAGAACATATCTTCTCCATCTTTTACAGCATAATAGCTTTTATTAAATGCAAGAAATTGCACATTTTGATGTATTCCTGTACCTTCTATATCAACAGATAATACAATAGTTTCTTCCTCTTTCTCTACTTGTTTTTTCTCTTTTTTTGTTAGTTCTTGTGCTGTTTCTAATGTAGACCATGATACAGTAAGTGCATTAAATGCGGAAGTATCCATTGTTTTATTATTAAAGAAATGATCCGTCTGGGTTTCTTCCTCTCCATCATCATTTACAGTCGTTTTTTCTTTGCGTGTAATTATATAATCTTTTCCATCTACTGTAAATGTCATTTTTGTCATATTATCTACACTAATTCTGGAAATTGTTTTTTCCACATAAAGATAAGCTTTATCAGGAAGCAATTTATCAACACTTTCTTCATCCATAAGATATACATAACTAGAATCATTGATTCTAACAAAATAATCTCCATCTTCATTTTGATTTCCAATAACTATGTTTGCTTGATGATCAATTCTTTTTTGTTTTGTTTCTTCCTTCTCTGTTTCTTTATCTTCTTCTTTATCCTTATCGTTTTCTACATCAACTAATTCATAATAGTCCAACTGAATGAATGCTGTTGTAGGTTTCTTTTCCTCTAATCCATAACTTGCAAAATCTTTACAATTATATTCTACAGCTTCTTTATAGGAAAGAGAACCATAACTTCCTAAAAATGTGGAAATTTCAGATTCATCTCCTACAACTGGTTGAGAATACGAATCTTTAATACTCCATGAAGAACTATCACCAATTGCTTTATTGACTGCGGTAAAATCAAATTCCTTTGGATTTTTTATCTTTAACTTTGTTATCTGTGTTGTTGTAATTTCTGGTGTATCTTCTAATACCATCATTTGATGATTAGAATAATTAAAGGATGTAAAAACAGAGGCATCTACTTCATATATGGTATTATCATCATTTAAACGGCAATAATAGCCATTATCACTAGAAGGACTTTCATCTCCAAGATAAAGCTTATTTTCTTCGGAAGCTCCTTGAAATGATATGGTGATTGCAGGATCTTTTAATCCAAATTGTTCCATATCATCAGGATCTTCTACTATTTTCCGAATTGCTTTTAAATTGGAAATGATTTCTGCCATATCATTTGCGTATTCCTGATTTAATGGAAATTTTTTATCTTTTTCCCAAAACCATTCTTCCCCTCTATTTAGAAGTTTCATAGAACAAAAGGAATTTTCAAATTCTATACTAGAAATACTATCTTCTTCTATTGATAAAAGTTCTATTTCCTCTGTTTGTTCTTCCTCGTCTTCTTCATTTTTTGATCCATAAACAGATAATAAGGAATAACCACCTGCAAAGACAAGAATGCAGATAAAAAGGAAGACTAATGTATTTCGTTTTTTCTTCTTGCCTTTTGATGCCATTAAGCTTTCCTCCTTCTCATCCATATCACAATACCAACCACTAGGATAATAATTGGTAAAATACCAATTAATAGAACTGCCCAAAAGCCAATCTGTGCTGGTTGTACTGATACATATTGCTGTTCAATATTTCTTGTAGGAATATTTAAACCTGCCTCATGATCTACCATCCAATTAATAGAATCTAATAAAAGATCTTGATTTCCAAATTGATTTGTTGCAACAAATGTCTGCTCTAACATAACAGAAGAAGCAAAAACTGCAAGCTTTGTTTTTTTATCATTATAATTTTCTTCCGCAGCAATTCCTAAATAAAATGGTCCATCAATATCCCCTTTTTCTTTTGCTACTGTATTTGAGGATATATCAACTTTTGAGTAAGCATCGTTAGAACTAAGCAGGAAATTTGTAAACTCAATAGTATCACGCACTTTTTCTTCCGAAAGTCCTTTTGCAAGCGGCATAATGACATTTTTATTTCCATTATTCACACTTGTTACAATCTCATGCCCTGTTTTAATATCAGGAAGCAAATATGTTTGATAATTTCCCATATAATGTCCGCTTGTTTCTACAACAATTCCATCTGCCTGTGTAATACCATAATAAGCAAGTAAAGAATTAAAATTTGTCATATCATTATCGGTATATTCCAGAAAAATTGCTGCATTTCCACCATTTTTTAAATAATTCTCTATCATTGTTGTTTCTTCTTCTGTAAAATCCATTGTTGGGCCATTGATAATTAACATATCACAATCTTCTGGTATTTCTTCTAATGTAATACTTTCCATTGTTTGAAAATCTACATTTAATTTTGCAATACTTTTCGTTAATGCTGAATTTAATTCTCCTTCTCCATGTCCAGTAACTTGATAAATTACTGGAGTATCTTCAGAAGACACAAGCTGAATAGCAGAAGAAACCTGCCCTTCTACATCAATATCTGTTACATAGGTTTGATAGGTTTGATAATCCATTTGAGCATTAATTAAATCTGTATAATTAATAAATTTGCTTGCTCCTGTTGTCTTATTCTCTACAATTACACAGCGATTACTTTCTTCGGATGTATAATTTCCTACAAATTTCGGATATTTTACAGGATCTCGATTGGACACTGTAATTTTATCAGAGAGTTTATCATAGCGTTCTAATATTTCTTGTATTACTGTATCTTCACTTCCCTCTTGAACGACATAATAAATCTCAATATCATCTTTCATTCCTTCTACAATTTTTTCTGTTTCTTCTGTTAAGGTATATAAACCCTCAGAACTCATATCTACCTTTAAATCAAGCTTTGCTGTAAATAAATTTATAAAAACAGCAAGAATAATAACAGCAAGAACAATAACCATACTGTATCCGCCATTACGAAACATACGGCTTTGGAAAGATGCCTTAATTTTTCCACCCATAGAACTTGTCTTTTCTTTGTTTGCTTTCTTTTTTGACTTTCCTTCTATTTCTTCTTCCTGATTAAAATCCTCTAATTCTTGCTTTTTTTCTTTTTGTTCTCTTTTCTCTTGTTCTATTTCCTTTTCTTCTTCTTGTTCTATTTCCTCTAATTCTAAATTCTTTTCTTCTGCTTTTTCCATCTCTTTCTGCTCCAAATCCTTTTTTTCCTCTGACATTTTATACCTCCATTCTAAATTCAAACAAAAATATTCTCTCTAATTCCATCTTCTTCTATTTAATGTTTGAACTGTAATTACTAGAAAAACGACTGCAACAGAGATAAAATAAATACAAGACTGCAAATCCAAAATACCAGATGAAAAATTATCATATTTACTGGCAATGGCAATCCAACTACAAATTTTTTCAATTAATCCTTCATAAAAGCTTGCTTTAGAAACATAAAGAAATGCCATAATAGCTTCTACAATTGCTGCTAAAGCAAGCGTTACTGTTAAATTTCTTGTATTCCAATAAAGAATACCAAAAATCACTAAAACAATAAAAGACAACATAAGCCATACAGATAAACTATCTGTTGGCAATACACTTGCAATTCCCATAATTAAATTTGTAATTAAAATTACAAGTACTGATAATACAGCAGCAATAATCTGATTTTCTGATACAGCAGAAAGAAACATACCAATGGCAAGATAAGCACAACCCATTAAGAAAAAGCCAAGAATTGCACTATAAGCCATTCCCATACTAATTGTTCCAAATTGTGATAAAATTAATGGATAAAAGAGCATAATAGTAATTGCAGAAAGAAAAACTGTTACAATTGCAAAATATTTTCCAAGAACAATTCCTGTAATAGAGACTGGTGATGTAAATAATAGCTGATCTGTTTTTTGTTTCTTTTCTTCTGCAAGAATCCGCATTGTTATAATTGGAACAATAAAAATAAATAGATAACACATTTGTGCTGGAACATATTCAAAATTAGCTAATGCCTGAATTAAATTTGCAACTACAAAATAAATTCCTAAAAATACCAAAAAGAAAGCAAGAAAAAAGTACCCCACCATAGATGTAAAATATGCTTTCAGTTCTCTTTTATAAATCGCAAGCATTTATACTTCCTCCTTTTCTTTTTCTTTCTCTAATAAACGCTTCTTTTTTCTTGACATATAATTTGTATCTTCCTTTGTAACTTCAAGGAATACTTCTTCTAATGACATTGCCGCTGGTCTCATTTGCAAAATTGGGCAATTCTTATCTGCCATGGTATAAAAAATTGCTTCGCTTAAGGCATCTTCATCAGTACTACTACTGTAAACAGTAAGATATACCTTTCCTTCTTCTCGTTTTCCCTTATTAATAGAAACATCCGTTACATTCTCAATACTAAGCAATGCTTTTTTTATCATTCCTTCTTCGCCTTGCAGTTTCATTTCCACACCACTAGAGCCGCCCATACGCTTTGATAAATTATCTGGTGTATCAATGACTAATTTCTTTCCCTTATTTATAATAAGTACCTTATCACAAACAGCCGCTACTTCAGAAAGAATATGAGAACTTAGAATAATTGTATGATTTTTTGCAAGTTCTCTAATTAAATCCCTAATTTCAATAATCTGTTTTGGATCAAGTCCAACTGTTGGTTCATCTAAAATCAAAACTTCTGGATTTCCAATCAGTGCTGCTGCCAAACCAACACGTTGTTTAAAACCTTTAGAAAGATTTTTAATTAAGCGATTCTTCATTTCTGTTGTAGAAGTCATTTTCATCACATAATCTAGCATTTCCTTTTGTTTTGATTTTTTAACCTTTTTTAATTCCGCAACAAATTTTAAATATTCCAAAAGCCGCATATCACCATAAAGCGGTGGAATTTCTGGTAAGTATCCAATGCATTTTTTTGCTTCTTCTGGTTCTTCAAAGATATCATGTCCATCAATTTCAGCCGTTCCTTCCGTTGCAGAAATATAGCCTGTAATCATGTTCATGGTGGTAGATTTTCCTGCACCATTTGGTCCTAAAAACCCAAGAATCTCACCTTGTTTGACAGTAAAACTTAAAGAATCTACTGCCTTGTGATCCCCATACTTTTTTGTCAAATTTCTCACTTCAATCAATGAAAAAATCCTCCTCTACACTTTTCTTTACACTTAAAAATCCCCGAGCATTGGGGGATTTTTAAGCTTTTTATTTAATTCTAACACAGATGTGTGATAACTTTGTGAAATAAAAGAAATACAAAAAATTTCTGTTTTTCAAAATTCTGCTTTAAATTTTCTAATATAATTTGTAATAATATCTAAATTATAATTACTCTCTTTCATTAATTTTATAAAATGTGAACCTACAATTGCTCCATCAATGATTGTACGTACTTCTTTTAAATTGGATGCTTCCTTAATACCAAATCCCATCATAACAGGAATCTTTGACTGTCTTTTTACTTCCTCTAAATAGGACACTACATTTCGATGAAAGCCACCGTCCTGTCCAGTCACTCCCATAGACGATACACAATATACAAATCCTCTTGCATTTTCTAAAATTTTTGGAATCCGCTGTCTTGATACAGGAGAAACAAGTTGAATTAGAATAGGGGCATTTTCCTTTAAAAGAAGTGCTGCAAGTTCTCCTTGTTCTTCTTTTGGAAGATCAGGAATAATCAGACCATCCACACCTGTTTCTATACATCTACCTACAAATTTTTCCAAACCATAATGAAGTATTGTATTATAATACATCATAAAAACAATTGGTATTTCACAGTCTTTGCGTATTTCTAACATCATTTCAAAAATACGGTAAATATTACTTCCTTTTAAAATTGCTTCATAGCTTGCCTGCTGAATCACTGGTCCATCTGCAATAGGATCAGAAAATGGAATCCCAAGTTCTAAAATATCTGTTCCTGCCTCTTGTTGTGCCTTTACAATCTCTTTTGTTCCTTCCATATCGGGAAGTCCTGCTGTCATATAAGTAATAAACGCTTTCTCTCCTTTTTCCTGAAGCTTTGCTAATCTTTTTTCAATACGATTCATGGCATCTCCTCTCTGGGTTTCTATTACCCACAAATAAGCTCTTAAACTTTGAAAACTTTATTTATCCAATCACAATTTTTATTATTTTCATCATTCCCAAAATTTTTCTATTCTTTATTTATTTAATGCTTCTAATGATTTTCCATTTAAATATTCTGCAATTGTACGACAATCTTTATCTCCTCGCCCTGAAAGGCATAAAACTAAAATTTGATCTCTTGTCATCTCTTTTGACTTTTTAAATGCATAAGCAAGAGCATGTGCACTTTCTATTGCAGGGATAATCCCTTCCATTTTGCAAAGCTCCAATAAAGCCTGCATTGCTTCATCATCTGTAATAGAAACATAGCTTGCTCTACCGCTGTCTTTTAAATAACAATGTTCTGGTCCAACACCGGGATAATCAAGTCCAGCAGAAACAGAATGAGCAATCTGTATATTTCCATTTTCATCTTGTAAAAGATAAGAACGCATCCCATGCAAAGTACCGATTTGTCCCATTGCCATAGAACTTGCATGTTTTCCTGTTTCAATTCCAAGCCCTGCTGCCTCTACACCAATTAATTCCACTTCTTTATCCTCTATAAATTCTGCAAACGTCCCAATAGAATTAGAACCACCTCCAACACATGCCATAACAATATCTGGCAATCGTCCTTCCTTTTCTAATATTTGCTTTCTTGCTTCTTTACTAATAATACTTTGAAATTGTTTTACTATTTTAGGATAAGGATAAGGTCCTACAGCAGAACCAATAATATAAAAAGTATCTTCTGCTTCTTTTGCCCAAATGCGAATCGCCTCATTTGTTGCGTCCTTTAATGTACAGTTTCCAGAATCCACAGGAATTACTTTTGCACCAAGCATTTCCATACGAAGTACATTTAATTCTTGTCTTTTTATATCTTCCCTTCCCATATAAACGCTACATTCCATTCCAAATAATGCTGCTCCTGTTGCTGTTGCTACTCCATGCTGTCCTGCTCCTGTTTCGGCAATCACCTTTTTCTTTCCCATACGTTTTGCAAGAAGAATCTGTCCAATTACATTATTAATTTTATGAGCACCTGTATGATTTAAATCTTCCCTTTTTAAATAAATCTTTGTTCCATATTTCTCCGATAGCCTTTCTGCAAAATATAAAGGGGTTTCCCTTCCTACATATTCTTTCATATAATAATGAAATTCCCTCCAAAAACTTTCATCATGGATTGCTTCCTCATAAGCCCTATCAAGCTCATCTAATGTATTCATTAAAGATTCTGCTACATACTGTCCACCAAATTTACCATAATATTTACTATTCATTCTCTTTTCCTCCTTATTTTATAATTTATATCTATATTTTTATTATTTGCATCCTTTTTTTATTGTTATTTGCAAAATTCTACTATATCTATTATAAATCAAATATGATCATTTACAAAATTTTCAATTAATTTCTTTCCATGTTCTGTATAAATAGATTCTGGATGAAATTGAAGTCCTATCACTGGAAATTCCTTATGCCGCATAGCCATAATCTCTCCATCTCTTGTCCATGCTAGTACTTTCAGACATTCTGGGAAACCAACTCCTTTTACTGCTAAAGAATGATATCTTGCAATTTTAATCGGAGAATCTATTCCATAAAAAATACTGCTGCCATCATGTTCTATTACCGACTGCTTTCCATGAAAAATCTTTTTTGCATAAGAAACTTTTGCGTGAAAGGCCGCTCCAATACATTGATGACCAAGGCAAACACCAAGAATTGGCAGTTTATCATAAAACTGTTTTACAACTTCCATACAAATTCCTGCTTCTTTTGGTGTTTTTGGCCCGGGAGATAATACAATTCTTTCTGGCATTATTTCTTTGATTTCTTCGATTGTGACTTTATCATTTCTTACAACAGAAATATCTGGCGAAAATGTACCAAGATATTGATACAAGTTATAAGTAAAAGAATCATAATTATCAATTAATAATATCATATAAGCTCCCCCGTTTTTACTAACGTTTTTGCAAGTGCCATTACTTTATTACAACATTCCTTATATTCATTTTCTTTGACAGAATCTAAAACAATGCCTGCACCTGCCTGTAAATAAACTTTTGTTCCTTTTTTTATCATAGTACGAATGGTAATACAGAAATCCATTGCTCCATTAAAAGCAATATATCCTGTCGCACCGCCATAAAGACCACGCCGTACAGTTTCTAATTCATCAATAATTTCCATTGCCCGTATTTTTGGTGCACCGCTTAATGTTCCTGCTGGAAGAAAGGATGAAATTAAATCAAATGGATGAAACATTTCTTTCTTTTTTCCTTCTACCATAGAAACAATATGCATAACATGAGAATATTTTTGCACTTCCATAAACTGCTTTACCTTAACTGTACCAAATTCAGAAATACGACCCATATCATTTCTTGCAAGATCAACAAGCATTACATGTTCTGCACATTCTTTTGTATCATTTAATAATTCTTCTTTTAAACGTTTATCTTCCTTTGCATCTTTTCCACGAGGTCTTGTTCCTGCAATTGGACAGGTAAATACTCTATTTCCTTCCTGTTTTACAATCATCTCTGGTGAACTTCCAATAATTTCAAAAGATCCAAAATTAAAATAATATAAATAAGGAGATGGATTTAAAATACGAAGTTCTTTATATAAATCATAGCCATCTCGTGTTGTCTTTACTGTCCATCTTTGCGATAGTACCGTTTGAAAAATATCACCTTCTTTAATATAATGGCGAATCTTTTCTACTTTTTCTCCATATTCTTCTAAAGTATCTGATTTTTTTATAATTGTTCCATCATGTTTATAAGAAATTTCCTGTTCTGGCTGATATAAGGAAAGTACCTGTTCTACTAATTCCTGACAAAAAGCCTCTCCTTTTTTTCTTCCTTCCATAGAATCTTCTTGAAGAACAACTCCTGTCAATGTTTCTGCCATATGATCAATAACAATAAATTCCTCTGCAAGCATAAGCTGTATGGTTTCAATTCCAATTTCATCTTCTCTCTGATCTGGCAGCTTTTCTGTATATCGTATAAAATCATATCCAAGACTTCCTACAAGTCCTCCAAGAAATGCAAGTTCTCCATCATCTTTTGTTACTTTAAATTCATTATAATATTCCTTAAGTCTTTCTACAGGATTCCCTTCTCTAATTTCTTTACTGCCGTCTGATTTTAAAATCACAAGACTATTTCCCTTAGAAGTAATAATTTCTTTTGGCTCTTTTCCAAAAATTGTATAACGTCCATTATTTTTATCAAAACTTTCTAATAAAAACCCCTTCTTTTTTCCAACAAAATTTTCATAAAGCCCAACCGAGGTTTCTTTCACAATACTAACTGTCTTTTTATAAGCACGCAACTGTCTCATTTTTTTCTTCCTTTCTTCTTTTTATAATATACATCAAAGCATTCTTGCAGTATATAAGAGTAGTACTGATAAAATCACTTCCCAATGCCTGCCATAAATCTAAAAAAATCCCTGAATCTTGTCAGGGATAGCCTCTTTTTTCCTTTTGATTATGAAATAAAAAACAGGCTATTTCCAAATCGGAAATAACCTGCCACCAATTCATATCTTAAAAAAATACAGAACCAGACCTGATTCGATATTCTCTCCCTGTAACGTAGGATTACGGCTCAGGCTACTGCAAGAAAATCAAATCTTTCTCGCTATTTTCACCCTGCATCTCCCAAAACCATTCCTTTTCCTGTCCTGTACCGTTTCTCAGCACTGACGGCTCTCTGTAACATTTCATAGAAAAGTACTTTTTTTGTTCATAGATTTTCATCATTTTATTATGGTATGGATTTTAACACCAAGATCTTTATCTGTCAAGTTTTTTCTTATTAATTTTCTACCATTTCCATTAATTTTTCTGTAATATCTGCCATATTAGAAGATACCTGCTTTGTATTATGAGAAATTTGTACATTTCTTTCTACAACACCAGAAATTCTTTCTACTTGCTCAACAGCATGACCTACAATACCTGCATTCTCCTTTACAAGCTCCGTTATTTTTTCCACATCCTGATTTGCCTGTTCAATATTTTCTACAGCAATATTAAATGCTTCTGCTGTTTGATCGGTAATTTTTCTTCCATCTTCTACTGCATGCATAGAATTTGTAATTAAAATATTTGTTTCTTTTGCTGCTTGTGCACTTCTAGCAGCAAGCTCTCCAATTTGTACTGCAACAACAGAAAATCCCTTTCCCATATCACCAGCTCTAGCCGCTTCTACGGAAGCATTTAAAGAAAGCATATTTGTTTTTTGTGCAATAGAATTAATTTCCCCAATAATTTTTTCAATTGCTATTGACATTTCACTAATCTTTTGCATAGAATCTTTTAAAGCTTCCATCTGTTTTTGTGTTTGCATAATCTTTTCTACAGAATTATTTGTTGCAACAGTAATATTTGCAGAATCACTTGCACTTTGATTCAATTCCTGTGTTAATTGCTCCATTGTCTGTTTTAGATCCTCTACTGCTTTTTCTTGTTCTCCTGTTCCATTATAAATAGCATCTGCATTCTCCAAGGTTTCTCCTGATACATGATTCAAATCCATACAAGCATTTTTTACATTTTTAATTAAGATATGATTTTTTTCCATATCTTCTTTTTGCTGTTCTAAAAGCCTTTCATTTTCTTTGATACTTCCACTAATACTTGTTACCATTTTATTAATACTTTGAGAAAGCAATTCAAATTCAGGATTTCCTTCTTCCTTAACTATAATTCCAAAATTTCCTTCTGCTATTTTTTTCATAGAATCGCTAATATTATGGATTCCTCTCACAATCTTATGATCTACCATTTGATTAATCATAAATAATAATACTACAAAAATAAGCAGCATACTAAGAGATACTACAACTGTTTGATTACGGCGTGCCTCATAATATTCACTCGATGGCATAAAAGTTCCAATAATTTGATTCTGATATTCTTCTGCCATATAATAACCCTTAACTCCCCCAATTACTGCTTTGCCATTTCCTATAAATTTTTCTGGAAATCCTGCTTCTACAGCATCCACTCCAATCAAAGAAGTATCCTGATGTGCAATTATCTTTCCATCTGCATCAATGGCATAAACATACCCCTTACTTCCAAAATCAATATCACTTAAAACAACATCCATAGCTGTACTAGCAAGCATGTCTTCCAGTATTTCTGGTCGTACTCCCACCTGTACAAATCCCTTTGCATCTTTTCTTGCTACACCAATATATTGCATCATAATTCCTTTGGATGCATTTAATTGTGGCTCTTGCACAATTTCAATCGAAGGATCTTCTACAATCACCATAAATGCATTGGACTGTTCACCGCTTTTCATATCAAATCCAATATAATCACTACTTGTACTGCCTGTAATAATTCCATTTTCATCAATAATATGTAATTCTGTTACCATTAGCTCATCTTTAATTTCATTTAATCTATCTATATTATCTTCAATTGTATTATCCAATGCTAATATATTAGCCAATGCTTTTGTTTTTGCAAGGTTATTTTGACTAAGATTTTCTGTTAAACTTTCTATATTTTTTTCATTATTTATAATTTTTTCTTTTACTTCTTCTAATTTTTCCTTACTATCTATTTTATTATTACTGTTGCTAATAAATGTTTGCAATATAAAAATGGCAGTAATTGTAAAAAGAAATGCCACCAACATATAGAGAAAAAGGCGTTTTGTAAAAATTTCTTTCATAATAGATCTCCTTGTAATTTTTTATTGTAATATGCAATATGCCAATTCTAACATTACTATGCTAAAAATGCAAGTAAAAAAAAGATTATTTAAGTCTACTTTTCATAGCAATTTAGCAACAAAATCTATAAATATATATTTATGTTCCAAAAAAAATAATTTTCCTATTTTTTTCAGGATTTTTAGCATTTATATATTGAATATTTATTAAAATGGATTATAATATAAGTATTGTCTTAAGATTCAAAAATAGCTTTTAAATCTTAAGATATGCTTAACATTAACAGCAACAAATGGGGATTCCACAATTATATTAAGTGGAAAATTTTTAAACAACAGAGAGGAGAGTTGCTATTATAATGAACCAAAAGAACAACATTGAAAAAAAGCTCGTTTATTCCTTTTTTAGGGTGGCAGCAATTACAGCAGCGGTTGCAATAATATGTCTAATTTCATTAATTGTCATATCCAATCGGTATTCTTATGCCTTAACTAATTTTGGTTTTGCACAAGGTGACATTGGAAAAGCTATGTTTGAATTTGCTGATGTTCGTTCATCTTTGCGGGCAGCAATTGGTTATGATGAAGAGGAAGTAATTGCTACTGTTATAGAACAGCATAAAGATTCTAAAGCTAAATTTGAAGAATATTTTTCTGCCATTGAAAAAACGATTGTATCAAAAGACGGTAGAACTACTTATGATGCAATTGAAGCAGAATTAGAAGACTACTGGGCATTAGATACGCAAATTATGGAGCTTGGAGCAACAACAGACAGAGAACTTTGTAAGCAGGCACAAGATATTGCAATCAATCAATTAGCAAGTATCTATAATAGTATTTATACTAAATTAGAAGAACTTTTAAATGTTAAAGTAGAACAAGGAAACAGCCTTTCTAGTTCTCTTAATATTATAGGATGGATTTTAACTGCTTTTATTGTAATTATTATAATAGCTGCTATGGTATTATCTACAAAGATAGGACAGAAAATTGCAAAAAATATTGCAGAGCCTTTAATAAAATTGGGTGCTCGCCTAAAAACATTTGCAAATGGAGATCTTTCCTCCCCATTTCCTTTTGTAGAAACAGGGGATGAAGTAGAATATATGGAAAATGATGCAAAAGAAATGGCAAACAACTTAAACATTATTATTCATGATATTGATCAGGTGTTAGGTGCAATGGCAGAAGGTAATTATACTGTTAGTTCTTCCATAAAAGAAAGATATACGGAAGATTTTCAGAAATTATATGAATCTATGCGTGGACTAAAATATCAGATGACAGATACGCTATTATCTATTGGTGAAACCTCCAATCAAGTATCTTCTGGTTCTAATCACTTAGCAGATGCATCACAATCTCTTGCTGAAGGTGCAACAGAACAGGCACTTGCTGTACAAAAACTTCAAGAAACATTTTCTGGTATTACAGAAACTATGGGAAAAAGTGCTGAAAGTGCTGATGAATCTTATAATAAGGCACAACGTTATGCAAATGAAGCAGATAATAGTTTAGAAGAAATGAATACTATGATGGCAGCTATGGAACGAATTAATGATGCTTCTACAAAAATTGGAAATATTATTTCTGAAATTGAATCGATTGCTGCTCAGACAAATCTTTTGTCTTTAAATGCATCCATAGAGGCTGCAAGAGCAGGAGAATCTGGACGTGGTTTTGCTGTTGTTGCTGATCAAATTCGAGAACTTGCAGATCAAAGTGCAAAAGCAGCCATTGATACAAGAGAATTAATTGGCAGCTCTATTAAAGAAATTTCAGAAGGAAATAATGCTGCAGAACGTGCATCAAATGCAATTACTTCTGTAGTGGATGGTATTAAACAAATTGCAGATTTCTCCAAGAATCTAAAAGTTATGATGGAAAATCAAACAACTGCTATGCGTGAGGCAGAAACAGGAATTAATCAAATTTCAGAAGTAATACAAAGCAATGCAGCAACTGCAGAAGAAGCTTCTGCAACTAGCGAAGAATTATCTGCACAGGCAAATATTTTAGATGAGCTTGTTGGAAAATTTGTATTAAAAGAATAAATACATACAAACTATTTTAAAGAGCTGTTATACTGGCGATTCACTGACCGTTCTGTATAAACAGCTCCTTTTTTATATCATTTTTGTTATGGCATTTTGTACATTTTCTTTTTCTTCAATTCCTTGGCATAAAATCCTTGCATTTTGTTCTACTAATAAGAGCATTCCTTTTTCATCTACTGCTCTTCCAAAAATATCTAATAGCTTTGCTATTGTCGTTTTACGAATTTCTGTTTCTTTTCGTCCAATGATAATCAATTTCTGAAATCTCATTTCCATGGAAAAAAATTCTGTTTTTCTATTTTGTTTTCCTCTTATCATATCATCTTCTGCCATTTTTCGATATACCATTCTTATCCCATGTTTTTCTCGTTGTACTTCTTGTTTTTTCCCTCCGTATCGTAAAAAAACAGTATTAAATATAACATCCCCTGTTTCAGGCATTTTCTTTAAATAAAGCCATACTAATCTGCCTGCAAATACCTTGGAAGCATGATAACCACAAAAGGAACTTTCTGCCCAAGTTTTACGATATACACCAGAAACTGTATGAAGTAAAAAGGGTTCTCCTATACTTTCCTCCTTTGGTATTTGTACAAGACTTTCCCCACTATAAAGCACTTTTGCATATTTTTTAATTTGTTCTATCAGTTGATAAAATTCTCTCCAGTTCCACATAAATAATTCCTCCCCTCCAGTAAATTTTCCTTTTTTCTCCTGCCTCTTTTATTTTCTGTCACACTTAGCATACATTTTACAAGGTTTCCTGTCAAATTTTTCCATCCAAAAAAAACGACAATATTTTAACATATCATTTCTTTTTTTCTCTGTTTTTATAAAATATTGTCATAATAATCAAATTTTTGCGAAGAACAATTTTTTAGATAAAGAATTTTATTTTTTAACATAAAAAAACAGCCTTGTAATATACAAAACTGTCTTCTTTTTTCTATTATTTTAAGAACTTTTCTAGGACACGCATACACTCTCCAACATCTAATGGTTTTGGAATATGTGCATCCATACCGCTTGCTAAACAACGCTTTGCATCATCAGAAAAGGCATCGGCTGTCATAGCAATAATTGGTAAATCCTTATCAGGTCGATCTAAGGAACGAATTGTTTTTGTAGCATCATATCCATTCATTACAGGCATACGAATATCCATAAGAATTGCATCATAATATCCAATCTCCGACTTTTCAAATAATTCTACACAAACCTTACCATTAATCGCCCATGTCAGCTCCAATCCAACTGCAGAAAAGATCTCATTTGCAATCTCCCAATTAATATCCATATCTTCTGCTAAAAGAATTTTCTTTCCAGTAAAGTCAATTTCATCTTCTTCTTGTTCCTCTTCTTTATTAAATCCATCTACATATTGCCTTAAATGCTCATATAAAGTTGATTTAAATAAAGGTTTGAAAATAAATCCTTCTACCGCAAGTTCTTTTGCATCTTCCTCAATATCGCTCCAATCATAAGCAGAAACTAAAAATACAGGAAGTTTTTTTCCAACACATTCACGAATTGCGTGAATTGTCTGCACTCCATCCATTTCTGGCATTCTCCAGTCTACAAGAACAAACTGGTATGGTTCATTTTTACTATCCCGTTCCTTTACAAGCTCTACTGCCTCCTTGCCGGTCTGTGTCCATTCTGCCTGAACACCAAGCTCTTTTAAATTCTCTGTAGCACTCAGACAAAGTTCTTCATTATCATCTACAACTAAGATTTTCCATTCCGATGGTAATCTCATTTCATCTACAGTAATATCTGCTTTCTTCAAATCAAGAATTACATGAAATGTAGTTCCTTTTCCTTGTTGACTATGCAGTTCTACACTACCACCCATTAGATCAATAATCTTTTTAGAAATCGAAGTACCAAGTCCACTTCCAACGGTATGACGTACTTGATCATTTTCTTCTCTAGAAAAGGTATCCCAAATCTTTTTTTGAAATTCTTCTGACATGCCCATTCCCGTATCTTGTACTTCAAAATGGGTTCGTACATACTCTTCTCCTTTTGGAGATTCTTCTTGATACATCCGAACATCAATTCTACCTTCTGGTGGTGTAAACTTTACTGCATTTGACAGAAAATTAAGCAATACTTGATTTAACCGCACATTATCACAATATACATTTTCAGAAGAAATTTTTTGGATAAAAATATCAAAGTATTGTGTTTTTTCCTTTACCTGTGGTTGTATAATATTCACAATATCATCTAAAATATCACGTAAAGACATTGGAATAACATTTAATGTCATCTTTCCACTTTCAATCTTTGACATATCAAGTACATCATTGATTAATCCAAGAAGATGATGGCTTGACATTCGTACTTTTCCCAAACAATCCTTGACTTTAACAGAATCTTCTAAATTCTTTATTGCAATTTCTGTCATTCCTATAATTGCATTCATTGGAGTACGAATATCATGGCTCATACTAGAAAGGAACTCACTCTTTGCCATATCTGCACGAACCGCTTCTTCCTTTGCAGCTTCTAACATCTTCATATGCTGTTGTGACAGTCGATAATATAGAATAAAAATAACAGACATCGCTGTTAAAATAGATGCTGCTGAAAGAATCATAATCCACATACGTGCCTCATCTAGCTTTGAAATAGACTTTATTAAAAAATCATCGGACATATAGGAAATAAGATACCAAGAAGCATTCTCATTTAATGGCACACCACGAACATTAACAGATTCTCCATCTAACAAAAGATTTGCTCTATAATCTTGATTGGAATGCATTGCATTTTTTAGTTCTATATCATTATTTCCAATACTATCCTTATCATCCTTACTATATTCAAAATAATTGACCGTACCTTTTACAGAATCTCGAATAATAAACTTTCCGTCCATATCAATAATATAAGAATGTATGGATGCATTTCCTTCATATCCAAAAAGATTTGCAACAAGATAATCCATTGTTTTTCCAATAACTAATGCAATACTCTTTCTTCCATCTGACATTGGCAAACTTACTTTTTTTCCTACAATCAGAATTTTTACTCCTTCTTTATTATCTGCATAAGTTACAATACTTCCATTTTTATCTAAAGTTTCTCTTAAATCGTAATCATCAATATAGGTTAAATCCTCTCCATAAATTTTCACAAATTCGTTTTCTTCTGTATAAAATCCCATATAAGTATAATCTCTAATTTTGGCATTTTCTTGCAGCATTTCCATCATTTGAGCATTATATTCTTTATTTTCCGAAACACTTTTTATAATCGCATCAACTTGTTCTAAACGTACTCCAATAATTCCTTGAAACTTTTGTTGAAGTTGTTTACTCATCTCATCCATATAGGCATCACTAACTTCCTGAATGGATTGTTTTGTTCTTATTGACATATAAGATGTCAACCAAGTAAACACTAGAATACATACAATGACAATTCCTATAACACTGAATTTGAAAAAATTTAATGTTTTTTTATCCATACTTCTTTTTCTCCAGCAATCAATGCCAAGCTTTTTGTTATTTATATTTTTCAATACACTCAACAATTTTATTTTGTACAGGCAATATCTTTTCAAGAAGAGGCTTTGCTTCCTCTGGTTTTCCAGCACGCAATAAATCCATAATTTCCGAATATGCTTCATAAATAGGAGTAATGGATAGATTTCCAGCCGTACCTTTAATTGCATGTGCATTTTCTTTTACTTCTTCATAATCTGAACTGTCAAAATTTGGATCTACATAACGTTCTGTAATTGTTTTTGTAAAAGAACCAAGCAATCGAATATAAAGCTTTTCATTTTTATTTAACCTTTTTAATCCTTCTTCAACATTCACACCCAAATCATTTAATTCCTCTAATAAAGCCATAAATAACACCTCCTTTTTTTAATATTTACCAAAATTATCCTCAAGGGAAATAACTTGTTCATTTCTATCAGAAATAGAAGAAACATTACGGAATGAAGACATAGAAGCCGTTCTTCCTGTTCCTAAATTGTAAATAGAAAGCATATCCCGCATCTTTGTTGCCTGATTTGATAATTCCTCACTTGCTGCTGCACATTCTTCACTTGTAGCAGAATTTGTTTGGACTACTTGTGACACCTGAGAAATCGCTTGTTCAATTTGTGCTACTGCTGTTGCTTGATAATTAGAGGAATCTGCAATTCCATTAATAATAATTTCACTTTGCTTTACTACCTCTGTAATTGCTTCTAATGCTTTTGCTGTATCTCCAACAATCTGTGAACCAGAACTTACCTTCTCAATGGAATTTTCAATAAGCTCCTCTGTTTCACTTGCTGCTGCTGCACTTTTTGCTGCAAGACTACGGACTTCTTCTGCTACAACAGCAAATCCTTTTCCTGCCTCTCCTGCACGTGCTGCTTCTACGGCTGCATTTAAAGCAAGAATATTTGTTTGAAAAGAAATATCTCCAATAACTTTAATGATCTTAGAAATACTTTCTGATGCTTTATTAATATCTTGCATAGCAGTTACCATATCCTGCATTTGTTGATTACCACGTTTTACATCTTCAATTGCTTTTGCTACTAAACTAGCAGCATCATTTGCCTGCTCTGCATTTTGTTTTGTTTTCCCTGCAATCTCATCAATAGAAGCTGTGATTTCTTGAATTGCACTTGCTTGTTCTGTAGAACCTTGTGCTAATGCCTGACTTGCACTTGCTACTTGAGAAGAACTAATTGTCACTTGAGAACCTACATCACTAATATTGGATAAGACACGAAGATTGTCTTCTACTAATTTTTTTAGAGAATTACCAAGCATATCTTCTGCAGAACTTGGCTTTACTGTCACTGTTAAATTACCATTCGATACTTCTTCTGCAATACTTGCCTGATATTTAATATTATCAATTACTTTCCCATATTCATCAACCAAATCACCAAATTCATCATTATGGAATTTTACCATCTGAATATTCGTTACATGTCCTAACGCAATTTCCTTTGCTACATCGGAAAGTTGTTTAATTGATTTTTCAATGATTTTGATTAACATAACTGCAACAATCAAGGTAATAATAATAGATAAAATTACCGTGGCCATGGCAAAGACATTCGCACCCCGTCCATATGCCTCCTCTCTTTCTGGTGGCAGACTTACTATTTTATTAATTGATAAAATACCAACAAGTGCATTAATAATCGTTAAAAAAATAGGAATAAAGAAGCCTATCATAAGTTTTGTTTTCATCTTCATGTTATTCATGTGTTGTCTCTCCTCTCATTTCATTCTTCTTCATTTTTTACTTCACTTGCCTGTTCTAGTGATGATAAATCATCATTTAACAGCTTTTCTGGATCTAATAATAATTTAACATCATCCCCCACTTTACCAATACCATAAATATATTTATGACATGACTTATCTACCCGTCCAATAGAAGGCGGCGGCAAAATATTTTCCTCTTTAATTTCAACAACTTCTGCAATTCTCTCTACAATTAACCCTACAATTGTAGATTTTACATCAATCACAATAATACAAGTTCTATCATTATATTCAAATGGTTCTTGTTTAAATCGCAGCCGCACATCAATCACAGGAATTACTTTTCCTCTTAAATTGATAAGACCTTTAATATAATCCTCTGTTTTTGGTATTTCTGTAATTGCCTGAAATTGAATAATTTCACTAACATACTGAATTTTCAATCCAAAATATTCATTTCCAGATAAAAAAGTCATATATTTACCTTTTTGCTCATCATACCCATCAGAAACAGCGTTATTTTCTACTGCCTGATCTTTTTCTTCCTTTTTTTCATCCATATGGAAATAAGTCCTTTCTATTAAAATTTATTCTAATAACCCACCGGGATCTAAAATAAGAGCAATGCTTCCATCTCCAAGTTGTGTACAGCCTGATAGACCTTTTACCTTTTTTATATAGGAAGGAATTGGTTTTACTACAATTTCCTGCTCATTTACTAATCTGTCAACAAAAAGGCAAATCTTTTTATCCTCTACATCAACAATTAGCATCATACCATTTTCCACAGAGTTTTCATATTCCTTTAAACCATACCATTTCCCAAGACGAAGTACTGGAAAACACTCTCCACGTATCATCACATATTCTTCCCCATCTGGTTCATGAATCATCATATCCTCTGTTACATGAACAAACTGTTCAATAACACCTGTTTCCAATACAAAGGAAGAATTTCCTGTTTCCATTACAATGCCATCAATAATCGCAAGCGTTAAAGGAATTTTAAGACTCATGGTACTTCCTTCTCCCGGAGAACTATCAATATCTAGTACACCGCCAATCGCTTGAATATTCTGGATAACAACATCCATTCCAACACCACGTCCTGAATATTCCGTAATTTGTTCATTCGTAGAAAAGCCCGGCATTGTAATAAATTGATAAACTTCTTTATCTGTATAAGCGGAATCTGGCCTATTTTCATCTAAGATGCCCTGTTTTCTTGCTTTTGCAAGTATTTTCTCCCTATCAAGACCAGCTCCATTATCAATGACGCTAATCCATACCTTACCCGCCTCTGTTCTAGCAGATAATGTTACCTTTCCTTTTTCCCTTTTACCACTTTTTTTACGTTCTTCATTTGTTTCAATTCCATGATCTACTGCATTTCTAACCATATGCATCAAAGGATCGGAAATATGCTCAATAATATTTTTATCTACTTCTGTTTGTTCTCCAACCATAACAAATTCAATGTCTTTTCCAAGTTTTCTCGATACATCAAAGACAATACGATTCATTTTCTGGAATGTATTTGTAAGCGGAACCATTCGCATGGACATAATCACATTTTGTAAATCTGTCGAAATTTTTGTCATTTGAGCTGCTGCTTTATTAAAACTATTTAAATTAAGCCCCGGTACTTTTAAATCTGGATTCTGTAATACTACCGATTCAGAAATAACTAATTCCCCAATCAAATCCATAAGCTGATCCATCTTACTTACATTCACACTAATAAAAGAAGATTTTTCTGCTTTTGGTTTATCTTTTGCCAAAGTTTTTCTTTTACCCGGTTCTTTTGATTTGACAACAAAATCGCCCGGCTTTGGTGTTGCCTGTTCTGTTTTGCCTGCTTGTGCCCCTTCTTCATCTTTCTTCACATTAGATTCTATCACTGGCTTATCTGCACCAAAATCAAACCCTTGTAAAAATTCTTCTGCACTACATTCATAAACATCTACTTTTTCAATATCATAACCAACACCAATCAATTCCCGAACTTCAGCTTCGCTGCATTGTGCCTGTAAAAGAAGCTTAAAGCCATCTTTAAAAATAGTTTCTACACTACTTTCATCAGAAATAAGATCTTCTGGGGAATATAATAAATCCTCTGCAACTTCTTTTAAAGCATACACTGTTTGATAAGCGTGTATATTTACCATTTCCGTTTCTTTGAAAAAAGTAATATAAATCCGATAAAACCGACTGGCACTGGAAGCTACCGGTGCTATATAAAACTGACTTGGTTCTACGTGTTTATTAGGAGCAGGCTGTTCTTTCTTTTTCTTTTCTCCATCTTCCCCTTTAATCTTCTCTAAAAACGCATCAAGCCTTGCTATAATTTCACTGGAATCGCCATCCGCTGAATCGCCATTCCGAATTTTATCCATCTCATTAGAAATAAAATCTTGCACTTCTAAGACGTGTTCCACCAGTTCCAGATGAGGTACATTATCGGGATGGGATTCTCTCAGGTAATAAAAGATATCTTCCAGCTTATGCGACACAGCCGTTATATTATCAAACATCATAATACCTGATGAGCCTTTAATGGTATGCATGGTTCGGAAGATTTCATTAATACTATCCTCATCAAAGCATTCTGCATCTTTCTGTTCCAGAACCATATCCTGAAGTTGTTCTAAAAGCTGTTCGTTCTCAAACAGATACATATCAAGCATACCCTCTGTGCTAAATTCTTCAGCCATATCCTTCTCCTTTCTTGTTTCTTGTTGAGCCATATTCACTTTAACATGAATATGACCCAAAACCTCATTATACTAAATTTAACTTCTTTAATGCTTGTTCAAATCTATCTTGATCAATTGGTTTCCCAGAATAAACAGTACATCCAAGTTCAAATGCCATTTTTACATTTCTTTCTTCATTTAATGCTGTTGTCATAATTACTTTTACTGCCTTATCCTGTGGCACATTCCTTTCTTTTTCCAGATTGCGAATACCAACAAGTGTTTGATAGCCATCCATAACTGGCATCATAATATCAAGACAAATTAGATCATATGGTTCTCCATCCTCCAGTGCCATCATAAAAGCATCAACTGCTTCCATGCCATCCACTGTTACATCGCATTCTCCATACTTTGACAAGAAATTCACCATAAATTTTCTTGTTACAAAATCATCTTCTGCCAATAGAATTTTCATATTATCTCTCTCTCCTTTACATTTTATTTAATAATGCATAGGTCCTTCCTACAATATCGGATAATTTCTCCTGATATTGTACCGCACCTAGATCATAAGCAACTTTTGGCATACCATAAACAACACAAGTAGATTCATCCTGCCCGATTGTTTTAGCACCTGCCTTTCTCATTTCTAAAAGCCCTTTTGCACCATCTCCACCCATTCCAGTTAAAATAATGCCCAAAGCACTTTTACCGGCTGCTTTTGCAACAGATTCAAATAAGACATCAACAGATGGACAATGACCATTTACTTTTGATCCTTTTTTGCATTCTACTTGATAAGAACCATTGACTTTTACAAGTCGTAGATGCTGATCACCACCGGGAGCAATTAACATTTGTCCGGGCAATACCCTATCGCCTGTTTTTGCTTCTTTTACTCGGATTCTGCATTGATTATCAAGTCTTTTTGCATACATTTGTGTAAAACCTGGCGGCATATGCTGTACAACTACAATTCCCGGAATATCTGTTCCAAAATCCTTTGCTACAGCAAAAATTGCTTCTGTTCCACCAGTAGATGCACCAATTGCTACAATGAGTTCCTCATTTCCTTTTCGGTAGTAATGCTGTTGTCCCTGTGCTAATACTGTATTTTTTATATTGCCGATTTTTACTGTAGAAGCAATTTTAACCTTTACTAAAAGTTCTTTTTTTATAAAATTTTCAAGCTGTGCCTGACTAGATACTACAGGTTTTGCAACAAAATCCACAGCTCCTGCATTTAAGGCATCAAATACTTTATCACTTAATGCACTAATTACAACAACTGGAAGCGGATATTGTGGCATTAATTTCCGCAAAAACTCAATCCCATTCATTCTTGGAAGTTCCACATCCAATGTCATTACATCTGGCTTATATGCAAGAATGGCATCTCTTGCTTCAAAAGGATCTTTTGCTGTTGCTACTACCTCAATTACAGGATCTTTATTTAAATTCTGCACAAGCAGAGTTTGAAATAACCTAGAATCATCTACTACTAAAACCCTAATTGGTCGCATATTTTCTCTTTTCCTCCCCGAAAAACAATAAGTAAATAAGTAAGCTCACTATTTCTTTTGATATCCTTATTATTTTCTAAATATTGACGGCTGGATAATTTGAAACGGTGTACTCCCTCTATCTAAGGTTTCTGTTGTTCCAATGAAAAAATAGCCTCCAGGTTCTAAAGTATTATATACCTTTTGCACTAGTTCCTGTTTTGTTTTCTCATCAAAGTATATCATAACATTACGTAAAAATATAGCATGCATTTTCCTTCGGAAAGGAAATGGATTCATTAAATTGAACTGACGAAAAAGCACTTCTCTCTTTAATTCTTCCTTTACAAGATACTCATTGCTTTCTGGTAAAAACTTAAAAAAATGCCGTTTCCACTGTTCAGGAACATTTTTAATCTGATCTGCCCTGTAAACACCTGTCAGTGCCTGCTGTAATACCTTTGTTGAAATATCAGTTGCAAGGACTTTTGTATCCCATTGACTGTATTCTACACCAAAAAAATCCGCAATTACCATAGCAATCATATAAGGTTCCTCGCCTGTAGAAGCTGCACCAGACCAGATCCGCAAATCTTTTCTAACACTTTCTTTTTTCTTCGCCCAAGGCAGGACAACGCTTTTTAAAAAATTAAAATGCTCAAATTCTCTCATAAAATATGTATGATTTGTTGTTAAGAAATTTACAAGCATTTTTTCTTGCGTACCTGTCTTATCATGCTCCACGTCATTCATAAATTCATGTAAGTTTTTCCAGTTTCCCTTTTTAATATAATTTTCTAATCTTCCATTTACAATCACTTTTTTCTGACTTAAATCAATACCATAACGCTGCTTCATAAAAGTGGAAACTCTCAAAAATTCCTCATCTGTTATCACAATTCCATCCCCATCCTTTTGTCAAAAATAGCAAACTCCTTTTTAACATAATTGACGTGATATTTTACAACATATCTTAAAAATATCAGGATTAAATTTTATACCTGATTCACTACGCATTAACTCTAATGCATCCTCCCTACTATAGTTCCCCCCTTCTGTCAAAGAACAAAATCTACTAATCAAAGAAACAATCTGTGCTGCTAAAGGAATTTCATCTTGTTTTCTTCCTTCTGGATATCCACTGCCATCCCAATTTTCATGATGATAATGAGCAATTTCCGTAGACATACTAACAAAATCATTATAATCACTGCTGCCATAGAGATCTTGTAAAAGCTTTGCCCCTATCTCTGTATGGCTTTGCACTGTCATTGTTTCCTCTTTTGTCAACTTTGTTTTCCTTTGTAAAAGTTCTTTTGGAACTCCAATATTTCCAATATCCCAAAGTGGTACTGCTAATGCAATCGTATCAATATAAGTATCGGATATCTTTTCTTCAAATAATGGTGAAAGCTGCATTCCCTGTGCGAGTGTTTTACAATTTTTCTTTAACCTCTCCATAAATTCTTTTCCATATAAACTATTTTGTGCTGCAATATCAGCAAGAGCATATAAAATATTTTTTTTCTCCTGCTCCATCTGTTTTAACTGTTCACTAACAGAAACTTGAAGCCGTCTATTCATTTCTGTCAATTCTCGGCTCATACGATAAACACGAAGATGAACACATACTCGAACTTCTACTTCTTCTGGAATAAAAGGCTTTGTAATATAATCTTCGCCTCCACAAGAAAATCCTTCTACAATATCTTTGGAACTATCATAAGCAGAAATAAAAACAATCGGAATTTCTCTTGTCTTTTCATTTGCTTTTAAAATTCTGCATAAATCATAGCCGTTCATTCCCGGCATAGAAATATCAAGCAATATCAATTGTGGTAATTCCTCGTTTACCTTTTCAATTGCCATTTCTCCGCTTTCTGCCAGTATCGGACAGCAGCCCATATTTTGAATAATTTCCTCTAAAACAAGTCGGTTGACTTCCATATCATCTACAATAAGGACTCGCTCTCCCCCTGCAATTCCTTCTTTGGAAACCATAAAAGTTACACCTCCTTTAGCTGGAGCAAATTCTTTAGTTCCTCACATCCGGCAGTGATTTTATCATAGTTTTCTTTTTGGACTGCCATTTTTAGCCGAAGAATCACACGTGCTATTTCTCTTGGTGCATTTTCTGTCAACTGTCTAATTGTATCCATAAACATTTCCGCCTTTTCCCAGTTTTCCATTTCCACGCAAAGAAGCAGTTTTGATAAGTTTTTCTTTAATGCTTCTAAATTCTCTGTTGTGCCAAATTGTTTGCTATCTTCTTGCTCTTTATAGCCATCCTCCATAAAAGATGGCGTTGGTGATAAATGAACAATATCTGTTTGTGATGAATCTCCTTCTCCGCAAGAACCTACCCATACGGAAAAAGAAAAGGTACTTCCCTTACCTTTTTCACTCTCTACACCAATTCTTCCGCCCATAAGCTCTACAAGCTGTTTAGAAATATTTAAACCTAGACCAGTACCGCCATACTTTCTAGAAATCGATGCATCCACTTGAGAAAAACTCTGAAATAATTTATCTTTATCTGCTTTATCAATACCAATTCCTGAATCTATTACAATAAAAAACAATTCTATGGTATCATTTACTTGTGCTGTCTTTAATACTTCTACTGTCACCTTGCCAATAGAAGTAAATTTTAAAGCATTAGATAAAAGATTATTTAATATCTGTTTTATTCGCAGTTCGTCCCCAATCACATATTCTGGTACTTGAGGCGATACTGTCATAAAAAATTCCAGCCCTTTTTCTGTAATTTTATTAATATGATTTGCTTTTACATAATCAAGCATATCTCTTACATGGAATTTACGTGGCTCAAGAGTAAACTTGCCTGCCTCCAATTTAGAAAAGTCTAAGATATTATCAATAATCTTATGCATATCTACACAACAGCGTTCAATTGTCCGCATTGGTCTTAATTTTTTTTCTTCTGATTCCATTTCCAGCAATTCTCTAACATTGCCAAGCACACCATTGACCGGAGTACGCAGTTCATGTGTTACATTTGCAACAAATTCAGACTTTACTTTCATTGCCTGTTCTGCTTCCTGTTTTACTTGAATATTCTGTTTTGCCAGATATTCTTTTTCTAATGTATCATTTGCCATACATATGTATCGCTTATTACTTTGCATTATTTTTATTTCCACAGGAAAGCAGGTAAGATTTTTACGATAAGCTACAAGATTTTGTAACTCCTTAGAAGCAAAAGGATATTCTGTAATAAAACCATCCTTTTCCTTTGTTTCTTTAAAATCATTTGGAAACACATCACAAATACTTTTTCCGCATAAATCCCCTTTATATTCTAATTTTTTTTCTGCTTCTGCATTTACATAGGTTATTTTTCCTGTTTTATCAAATATCAAAACCATCTCTAATGCATCTTCTACAGGAAAGAGACAGCTCTCACTTTGTTCCATAATGACATCACTCCTTAGAAAAAGCTACAAAAAACTAAAGCTTTTCTCCCCTTATTTTTTCTATTTTTTTGATATATTTATGTAAAACTAAACATTTGAATTACTTCCACAATATTAAAAAAATCTTCTTTTGCAAGTGAAAAACATTCCAAAACATCAGGTGAAAACTGTCCACATTCTCCATCCATAATCATATCATAAGCTGCATGATTGCTATAGGCATCTTTATAGACCCTTTTACTAACAAGTGCATCATAAACATCAGCAATCGCAACAATTTGTGCACTAATTGGAATGGCATCTCCAATCAAATGATCTGGATATCCCTTACCGTCCCACCTTTCATGATGATGACGACAGATATCATAACAATATTGATAAAATTCATCCCATTGATCTTTACGGAATTTTTCTAAAATTTCACAGCCAATCGTTGTATGACCTTTCATAATTTCAAATTCTTCTTGTGTAAGCTTGCCCGGTTTTAAAAGAATCGCATCAGGAATCCCAATTTTACCAATATCATGTAATGCCGATGCTCTAACAATTTCATCTGCTTTTGCTTGTGTTAAGCCATATTTTGGAAAATATTTCATAAGATATTTTAACATAATTCTTGTAAAATATTTAATTCGCCGAATATGTTCTCCTGTTTCTAAGCTACGAAATTCTACAACAGAACTAAGTGCATCAATCATAAATTCATTATTTTCACGAATTTTTCTCTCTTGTGCCCTAATCGTTCTCTCCTGTTGTTCTAACCGCATTTTCATATTATGCTTACTCTTATAAAGCTCAATAATATTCTTACTTCTTCTCTTTACAATATGTGGATAAAATGGCTTATGAATCACATCGGCCGCCCCATAAGCATAAGCTCTATCTTCACTGTCTCGAATCGCTTCACTTGTAATCAAGATTACAGGAATCTCATCAAGCAAATTTTTTTCTTGTAAATATTCTAAAACGGCAAAACCATCCATTACAGGCATAATAATATCAAGCAAAATCAATACAATCCCGGGATACTTCTCAATTTTTGAAATAGCATCTTCCCCATTTTCTGCTTCTATGGTATCATATTGATTTTGAAACATCTCCATAAGGACAGCACGATTAATTTCTTCATCATCCACAATTAATATCTGTTGTTTTTCCATATCGATCCCTTTCTGTTTTTCTTTGTTCCTTTCCCTATTTTCTCTTATAATTTATAAATTCTTCCGATAATAAAATAACACTTTTCCATAAGAATGTCAATCTTTATTTCTCTATTCCAACGGTTTCCTCATAAGATCAAAAGCTCTTGCAATATTGGCAATTCCATATCCAGATTGTCTATTTGGATAAGAAAAACCACTGCGATCCGCTCCCATAATTAACAATCGTTTGATATCTCCGCCAGTAAGTCTTGGTGCAAAACCTTCTACAATTCCCCATTCCCATAAAATTGCTGACATGCCTGCCACATGTGCTGCTGCTACACTTGTACCCGTTACACTTGTATAGCCCCCCATAATGTCTGGTGCTGTGATATCCACTCCCGCAGACACTAAATCTGGTTTTATCTGCCCATTCGCTGTATATCCCCGACTGGAATATAAATAAATTCCCAGATTATTATGATTATAAGCACCAATAGTCAAAACAGCTTCTCCATTTCCGGGATCGCAAATGACTGTTTCCGGAACAGGTGCTAAAAATCTTGTATCTTCTTCAATAAACCCATGCATAGGAAGCCAAATATGAAAGCTTCCCGGACTTCCTTCATTATAAATACGCAGTCTCCAAGTTCCTGGTACTATATTAGAAAATCGTACAAAAATCAACTGACGAGAACTATATAATCCAAAAATATGATATCTTGTGCAAATTTTAACCCTTTCTAAAACAAGATTAGACTCATAACAAGTTCCATTTGCTGTCATTGGAATTTTTCCAGTAAATTCTCCTGCTGGTGATATGATTCCCAAAGAAAATAAATTGGTACTATTCACCCATATTTCAAAACTAAACCTTTGTTCTCCTTCTGCAATTCTTAATTCTATTTCTTTATAACTTACCCCTTCTTCAAAAGAATAATAGGTATGATGTCCCCGATTTGTTTCATTTCCGGCTGCTGTAACAAAATTAATCCCTTGAATCCCAGAAAAATATTCTAAATAATTACATAAAAGAGAATCTCCTGTATGACTTCCCTGGTTTGTGCCTACTCCAAAATAAATTACCATAGGCATATTTAATTTTCTTGCTTTAGAAAGAAGATAATAAATACCAAAAAAAATATCAGTCTCCTGAAAACATGGGGTTTCCTCTCGTATTCCATAATATTCCTGTAAATTCTTTTTTGCCTGCTTTAATTTTACAATAACTAAAGTAGCAAGTGGTGCTACACCAGAAAAATTATCCCTGCGTATTTCATTTCCTGCAATAATCCCTGTCATAGCTGTACCATGACCATTTTCATCTCTTTGTGGTACGATATCATAAGGATTATCACTTCGTAATGCTTCATTTATTTGTTCTCTTGTATATTCTGTTCCATAAAAATAAGGCATGGAAGAATCATTCACACAAGTAAATGGATCTAATTCCAAATCACCTACTTGGATAGTAGAAGTATCTCTCACACCCTGCTGCTGTGCTGTTTGATCCCAAATTGCTGCAATTCTTGTTGTTCCATCCCCATTCAGAAATGCTGGATGAGTATAATCAATTCCTGTATCCAAAACACCTACTAATACACCATTTCCACGAAATCCAAGATAGGGCTGTCTTCTAATTTGTCCCACACCCGTTGATTCAATATTAGAAGTATCTAATAAGCCATAACATTGCGGAATTTTCCCATTAATTGGTATTTCATCTTCATAATTTCCTTTTCGGAATAAAACAGCCAAACCACCTCCAATACTTTGAAAGCAGTCTGGCCGATAACTCTCCTGAAATTTTTCTAAATTCCCATAACAAGGAAGAATATATTCCACATAATCTTCTGAATATACATAATCCCTACAACTCATATCTTCTTTTCCTAAAACAATCTTACATTAATTTTATGTTATGCAAAAATGCCCAGAATGTGCAGAAATTACTTTTTATTCTTCCTCTGGCTCATCCTCATGAATATCCGCTTTTGGTTTTTTTAATCCTTCAATAACAATATGATTTTTCTCTGCATAATCCCAAAGTGCTGCATGAATGGCTTCCTCAGCAAGTAAGGAACAATGTACTTTTACTGGTGGCAATCCGTCTAATGCTTCCATAACTGCTTTATTCGTTACTTTCATTGCTTCTTCAATTGTTTTTCCAATTACCATTTCCGTTGCCATACTACTAGTAGCCACTGCAGCTCCACAACCAAATGTTTTAAATTTACAGTCACGAATTACCTGATTTTCATCTACATCAAGATAAATTCGCATAATATCTCCGCATTTTGCATTGCCAACTGTACCAACACCACTGGCATTTTCAATCTCTCCTACATTTCTTGGATTACTAAAGTGATCCATTACTTTTTCGCTATACATACTTCGTTTTCCTCCATTTCCATCTACACTTCTTCTTTCTGTTCCTTTATAAAATCTTCATATAAAGGAGACATACTTCTTAATCTTTCCACAATTTTTTTCGTTTCTTCCACTACATAATCAATATCCTGCTTTGTAATATTTTCCGCTAAGGTAAGTCTTAGTGAACCATGTGCAATCTCATGCGGAAGTCCAATTGCAAGAAGTACATGAGATGGATCAAGCGAACCAGAGGTACATGCTGATCCACTGGAAGCACAAATTCCTTTTTGATCAAGCATAATGAGTAAAGATTCCCCCTCAATAAAGCGAAAACTGAAATTTGCATTATTGGAAAGCCTTTTTGTTCTATGACCATTTAAGCGTGTATAAGGAATTTCTTTCATAACTCTATCAATCAAATAATCACGAAGCTCCCTTTCATATTCTGTACGTTTTTCCATTGTTTTTGCAGCTATTTTTGTTGCTTCACCAAATCCAACAATTCCCGGAACATTATGCGTACCAGCTCGGCGATTTCTCTCCTGTGCACCCCCATGCAATAATGGTCCTAATTTTACGCCATTTCTTAAATACATACAGCCAATCCCTTTTGGTCCATTTAACTTATGAGCACTGGCACTTAACATATCAATATGAAGATCATCTACATTGATTGGCAAATGCCCATAAGCTTGTACGGCATCTGTATGGAATAAAATTTTATGCTCCTCTGCAATTTTTCCAATTTCTCTAATTGGCTCAATTGTCCCAATTTCATTATTGGCAAACATAATAGTAATTAAAATGGTATCTTCCCGAATGGCTTGTTTTAATTCTTCTAACTTTAAAATACCGTTTTCATCAACATCAATATAGCTGACTTCAAAACCCTCTTTTTCCAAATACTGACAAGTATGAAGAACAGCATGATGTTCTATTTTAGAAGTAATAATATGCTTTCCTTTCTCTTTTAATGCAAATGCTGCTGATTTAATTGCCCAGTTATCTGACTCACTTCCACCACCAGTAAAATAAATCTCATTATCCTTTGCTCCAAGAAAAGAAGCAATTTCATGTCTTGCATCTTCTATCGCTTTTTTACTTTTTGCAGCAAAACTATAAATACTGGAAGGATTACCGTAAAATTCTGTAAAATACGGCTCCATACTCTTATATACATCAAGATGTACGGCTGTTGTAGCAGCATTATCCAAATAAATAAATTTACCCATGATAAAACCCCTTTTCCTATAAATCTTATATATCATGTCTTATTATAGTGCTTTTGTAAAAAAAGTCAATATCCTTACTTTATTAGATTTCTCAATTATTTCCTATTTTATTCTATATCATCAAATACAATTGGAATCCTTTGTTTAAATTCTAGTAACATTTTACAAGCAATTTCTCGCATCTGCGGATGTGCTGTAAGTTCTGTACGCAATTTAAAAAAGTGCCGCCATTCTCTAAGATTCATGGTAATTGCAATTTCTGTTTTTAGACTATTAGGAAGAATACTTCTTGCCTGTTCTGGCTTTGCACCTAAAGATAACAGTGCCAGATAGTTTTTCTCTATTTGTTCCATACTCTCTTTCCAGATAGCATATTCCTTACTTCCTTCTTCCCAAAAACATGGTTTTATCACTGTAATTTCTTGCCCAAATTTATCTGCACTATAATTACAATAACGGGTACTCTCTTGGCTGTAACTTGCAATTCTATGACGTACAATTTCATGGGTAACTCCACGATCACAAATTAATTTCACACTTATATTTCCATGTTCTAATACAGATTCATGACGGCGTTTTATAATATTTTGAATAAATTTCTCCGCAGAATGTTCAGAAATATTGCTTTCGCTCTTATAACAAATCCGTCCTGCTTTCTCTATTTTTCTAAGGATATTCTCTCCATTTACATCTTCCATAAATTCAAAACTTGGTTCTATTATTTTCATATCATTTTCTCCTATCTTTTTACAATTGCATAAAATTAGTTGGTTAAATTGTTTAAAAGTCCTTTCCATCCCTCTTTTTTATACATATCTTTATAATATAATACTTCATCCCGAATAATATCATCAATCACCTGCATTCCCAAAAGCTCCACAGGTGCTATATCATCTGTTAATAAATAAGTCCCTTTCTGATATGGCAAAAGATTTTCCTTTACTTGTATCATCATCTCTGCAAGTTCTAATCTTTTTGATTTTAAATCGGATTCTACCATCTCCTTTTCCTCAGAACTAGATTCTAAAAAATCTTTTTGCTGCAATAATTCTATATTTTGTTCTGCTATTTCCAATGCATTTTCAAAAGAACAAGCAAATAATTCTCTATTTGTACTTTTTTCCACATCCACAGTATACACAAAATCAAATACATTCGCAACAGTATCAGAAAGATATTGATTTATATTCCCCTCTTTTTGTCCACGCATATTCATATTCACTACCATAACACCAGTATCTTTTAAATGTTCCTTTACTAATGTAAAAAATTCTATTGAGGACATCTGAAATGGAATGGTAATATCTTGATAAGCATCTACCATAATAACATCATACTGCTTCTTATCCGCTTGTAAATAAGCTCTGCCATCATAAGCAGTTACTTTAATATCTTCTGGCAATGCAAAATACTTGGAAGCAAGATCGGTAATTTTCTTATCAATTTCTACACCATGAATTGTCACATCTTCAAAATAATGAGAACATTGTCTGGCAAACGTACCTGTTCCCATACCAAGCACTAAAATATCCCTAGTATCCTTTTGCATTATATCTGCCATAAACGGAGCAAACATAGCATAATCATAATACATCCCTGTTAGTCCTTCTTCTTTTTTTAAAATAGACTGCACACCAAATAAAACATTGGTAGAAAGAATTACATCCTCTTCACTTTCTTTTACTTGTAAATAATTATAAACAGATTCTCCTTCATAAGCTAACTCTTTTTCCCAAAATGCAAAACTAGGATTATGTCCAAAAATACAACAAACCAAAAAGAAAAGAATACAAAAAATCATTTTTTTCTTACCGGAATGACTGCTAATAAAATAAAGTAACGATAATAAAAGTAAAATACCAGCAAAGATAAAAAAAGTAATCGAAGTTCCAACCGATGGAATTGTAACAAATGTTGGAAGAAATGTACCAAGAATACTTCCTATTGTATTACTTGCTGTAAGTGTACCTACCGTTTTTCCATTATCCTCTAAACTATCGGTACTATATTTTACTAAAGAAGGTGTTACAGTACCTAATAAAAACAATGGAAATACAAAAATCACCATACAAGCAGCAAACGCTGCCCATATAAGAAAATTTTCATTAATAGAAAAAATAAGAATAGCAGAAATTCCAAGAATTAAATATTTTCCTACAACTGGAATAGCTGCAATCCAAATGGCTGCAATACAAATTCTTCCATAAAGCTTGTCTGGATTTGGGTTTTTATCTGCACTTCGCCCTCCATAAACATTTCCAAGTGCCATAGCAATCATAATTGTACCAATAATAATTGTCCATACAATCTGAGAAGAACTAAAATATGGGGCTAGTAATCTGCTCGCCCCAAGTTCTACAGCCATAACAGCCATACCTGAAAAAAATTCTGTTAGATACAAATACCATTTTTTCTGTAATACAAAACTCTTATTTTCCATAATAATACATCCTTTATTTTTTATATTGATGAAAAAAAGACTGTAGTAAATACAGTCTTTTTTCTAAAAGTATTTATTATATATATTTATTACGTTGATTGCGTTGGTTGTGCTGCTTGATCTGCCCTTGTTATTCCAACAGCGGAAGCAAGTTCTGCTTTCTGTCCCTTTTTCGCATCTTCTTTCTCTGCTGCATAGCGAATAAACACTGCTGTATTTGCTGTTATTGTAGATTCTCTAGCTTTTGCTGTCTTTCCTGCTTTTACTTTTGACCATCTTGTTTTTTCATTGAATTTCGCCATACTAACAGATTGAATTAAATCTGTTTCTGCAATTACATATTCAATATCATAAGCAGTTGTATTTTGTAATGTTGCTCCCTTTCCTGCTTCCATCTTTACAACTAATGCTTCTTTTGAAATGGTTCTTTGCTTTGGATAAGAAACAATTGTCCATTTTGATGCTGCTTTTTTCTCTGTAGCTGCTGTTCTTACTTTAACCGTAAATGCGTTAAATGGCTTTTCATAACCATCTCCACCTAAAATATTTGTAGTAGTATTTCCACCTGTGGAAGGATTGCCTGTACTTGGATTATTGCCTGTATTTGTGCCATCAGTACTTCCTGTATTTCCAAGTTGTGATAACTCTGGTTTTGCAGCAGAATTATCTTTTACACTAATCACTGGAGTTGTGATTGGAGCAGTTCCTGTTGTAGTATCTTGCTGTACAGATACAATATATTCTTGTCCTTTCTTTACTCCTAATGTAAACTTTGATGTATCTACCTTAACAGATGGAGCATTTGTTTTCTTTGCTATCTTTACAGAGCCTATCTTACTTGGCATATGGCAGTTAGAATTTGTATTACATTCACCCTTTAAACGAAGATTTAAAGTAGCACCCTTTGTCATAAAATCTTCCATATTTAAGGTGTTATATGGCTGCCAAGAACCTGCTGTTCCTTTTCTCCATTCTACTTTATTTTTTTCTGTTTCTGGTAAATCAGCCGTTGTTTTCTTTTTATCAACAGTTGTTGTAACTGTCATATTGATCGTTGGTTTTTCATTTACAATTGCAAATTTTGCTTTTAATGTTCTTGGTGCTTCGACTTTAATTTTAAGAATATTTGTTAAATCTTTATCTCTTCTAATATTTAATTCATATTCTTTTGTTATCCATGATAAATCTGTATAAGCAATTCCATTACTTGCATCAACTTCATCCCATGTTTTTTGTCTAGCATCTGAAATATAGAAATATTCATCTTTATCTGTTGATTCCAATTTCATATCCTGCTTTTCCCAGTCGATCGATACTGTAAATTTTCCATCCGTACTCTTTGCCGCCAAAATATAATTTCCACTGCGAGTAGGAGTGGAAATTGTTGGGGTTTCATTTCCAGCACCAGAAGCCTGTGTTCCATCAAATACCGCCATTCCAAATCCTACAAGGACTATATAAAATGCTGCAAATGCAATGCTTTTACATAAAATCTCCTTATACTTTCTCCAAAAATTTTTCATTACCATACACCTCCATAATTACATAAAACCCAAAATTATTTTTAAAAATAGACAATCCAACAACAATTCTGATTATCTGTTTCTTATATCGACATCACTTTTTATTTCCATAAGCTGCCTATAAGAACTGCCACATTTTTATTACACTTCCATTGCAACGACAAACATTTTAAAAAATTTTTATCTATAGTAAACTTTAAGAATTCCGTAAGGACTTCTGTTTATAATTATGTTATGATAACCAAAATGCTTTTTATATTTCTACTAAAAAATGCTGCAAAGCTTAAGGAGGTGTGAATATTATGGAAATAAAAAATATTAAGCTTCTTGTTGTTGATGATGATAAAGAAATTGCTAAACTTGCTGCCATTTATTTAAAAGAGGATGGCTATGAAGTTTTCACTGCTTATAGTGGAAAAGAGGCATTAACCTTAATGCAAACACAAGAAATTCACCTTGCTATCCTTGATATTATGATGCCTGGCATGGATGGATTTGAAGTTTGCCGCTATATTCGACAAAAAAGCAACATTCCTATTATTATGCTAAGTGCACGCAGTAATGATGACGATAAAGTAGAAGGACTTTCTAGTGGTGCTGATGATTATGTAGTAAAACCATTTAGCCCATTGGAATTAAAAGCACGTGTAAAATCACAACTTCGCCGATTTATGGTTTTAAATACTTCTCCTGAGAATGCAGATAATACTACAAAAGAACAAGAGTTTTTACAGCGAAATCAACTTACTATCAATCTGCAAACACATGAAGTTACTTCTTATGGAAAAGAAGTAACATTAACACCAACCGAATTTAAAATCTTATATTTTCTGGCAAGTAATGCTGGAGAAGTATTTAGTACCGATCAAATATTTGAAGCTGTATGGCAAGAAAAATTTTATGAGGCAAACAATACCGTTATGGTGCATATTCGGCGTATCCGTGAAAAGATTGAACTGGATTCCAGAAATGCTCAAATATTAAAAACAGTATGGGGAGTAGGATATAAAGTTGAAGCATAAAAAATCTGTAAAAAATGTACTATCACCTAAAACAAGTTCTAAACAGGAATGTCCTGACATTAAAAACCAAAATGGGGATATCCGTTTTATTCACAGTTTTCAGTTTCAGCTAATTAAATCCACTATGTTAAGTCTTCTTTTAACAGTATTGACAGATATTAGTTTGATTCTGCTTGTTTTCCTTGTTCTTTTTGCTTCCAGAAATTTTTCTGAAGAAAAACGTCTCCCTTCCAATGAGGAGTATTCATTTTCTGGAATAGAAGAAAATAAAATAGAAGATAATAATAGTTATGACTATACCGATGCTATAAAAAATTATCTAGCAAAGAAAGAACCTTTAGAGGAGCATTTCCCTTCTGCAAAAAAACTGATTAGAAAACAACAACTTCAAAAGCTCCTTTTACTTCTTTTCTTTATGGTAATCTGTTCTCTTGCATTGTTTATTTTCTATTTTCTTTTACTGACTCGTCATTTTTCTAGTTATCTTGTTGAAATCACTTCCGGAATTAATAAAATTGCAGAAGGTGATTTTGATCATCAAATTCCTGTTCGTACAAAAGATGAACTTGGAATGATTGCTGGATGTATTAATGAAATGTCAGAACAAATTGAAGAAACGATAGAACTGGAACGAAAAACAGAACAAGAGAAAAATCAGTTAATTACAAGTGTAGCACATGATATTCGCACACCACTAACCTCTATTTTAGGTTATTTGGAACTTTTACTTCATAAATCGGAAGAAAAAGAGCTTTTCTCTACACAAAGTCAAGAGTACCTTCGAATTGCCTATGATAAATCACTTCGTCTTATGACATTGACAGAAGATTTATTTACTTACACAAAGGTTTCTTTTGGAGAATTGAAAATACAGAAACAATCTCTTGACCTTATTATGTTTTTAGAGCAGATGATGGAAGAATTTTATCCTTCTTTTATAGAAAATGGCTTAGACTGTCAATTTACGCATTCCATAAATTCTATTCCTTTTCGAGGTGATAGTTCTATGCTGGCTCGTGCCTTTTCCAATCTTTTAAGCAATGCCGTAAAATATGGAAAGGATGGAAAGGAACTGCTAATTACAGCGGATATTCTTGCAGATTCCGCTATTATTAAAATTACAAATTATGGAATGATTATTCCAGATAATGCACTCACACATATTTTTGATCGATTTTATCGTGTGGAAAATTCCCGTTCCCTAGATACTGGCGGCAGCGGATTAGGACTTTCCATTGCACAGCGTGTAATCCGACTTCATAATGGAACTATTCGTGCTATCAGCGGAAAAGATGGAACTAGCTTTATTGTCACTTTGCCACTAAATAGTGAATCAAACCACGCACTACAATTACAAAAACAAGTGCAGAAATGAGGATTTATGTATTTTCATACTTTTTTACATTCAAAAAAAAATCACCGTTTTTTATTTTTCTGTTTTTTTAGCATTTTTGCCCTTTCTCTTTCTATGGAAGGCTCTTGCAAAATAGATTCTGCTATACAAAAACAGAAAAACAAACAGACAAGCTATGCTCTAGCTGCAAAGGCAAATACAACAGAACAGGAAAAGCAATCAAATCTTCTTGATTCTTCCATACCAGTGGAATCGCAAGCGATTCCATCCACATTGACAGCTTCTGATAATAATTTATCGGTTTCCTTCTCTTATGGGTTTCAGAAAGCTTCTAAATATGGAAGAAAAATGAATGTTCTTGCCTATGTTACAAATAATGGCAAAGATTTCAGCGGAACAATTGGAATTTTAACGATTCCAACAAGCAATAGTAAAGAAATCTTATATGAAAATCCTTGTACAATTGCCAGTGGAGAAACAAAAAAATTTGAACTTAGTGCTACGGTTGCCTATAGTAATTGGCCAAGCCTTTTAATTAAAGATGAACAAGAACATATTATGCTGCAAAAAAGCTTTCATGTTACTATGACAACACAAACAGATATTGTCTTTACTGGTATTCTTACAGATGAGCCAGAAATGATGGACTATATCAGTTCTGCTGGCCTTGCCAAAGTATTCTTTTTGGATGAGCAGACACTTCCTTCTACAATAGATGGATTAGATTCTTTGGATATTTTAATGATTAGCAATTTTAATACAAATCGTCTAAGCAGTGATCAGATAACTGCTATTTTAGAATGGACAAAACAGGGAGGTATGCTTGTTTTTGGTACAGGAAGCACTGCGGCTAAAACATTATCTGCTTTTCAAGAAACAGTTTTTAATGGAACGATTGGCGATGCAAAAAGACGTACTACGCTTCTTGGTATGAGTCATCAGGAATTTCTTACCATAAAAGAAGAATTATATAGCTCTATTAATCAAGCCTTAGATTATGATGAACTTACTGCTTCTGAACAAGAAGAAAAAGAAGATCAGACAGAAACAGCAGAAGTAACGGTTGAAAATCAAGAAGATACTGAGGATGCAGACGTCCATATTTATATTGAAAATCGTCTTTCCAAAAAGGATATTGATGCTCTTACTTTAAAGAAAATGCCAAAAGATATGATTTCCATGGACTTTGAAAATTTTACTCCTGTTCTTTCTGAAAATGATGGATTTCATCTTATCTTGAAAAATAATTATGGCAAAGGAGTGATTCTAGCTGCTGCCTTTGAACTTGGTATCGCAGGACGCTATCGCACTAGCATGGGTACACAGCTTTATCATATTATTACTGATAATTTTAGTGAAACAGCACAGGCACGTCTTAATGATTCCGAGTTTGAGGGTAATTATACCCTGTCACGTGCTCTTGGTGTTAATAATTTATCTTCTTATCCACATTTACAGCTATACTTTTTTATTTTATTATTGTATGCCATTCTTGCAGGACCTGTACTCTATTTTATTTTAAAAAAACTTGATAGCCGTCATCTTTTATGGATACTGATGCCTGTTTCCTGTTTTGTTTGTACGATTATTATTTATATCGCAGGAAGCTCTACAAGAATTACAGAACCTTATATTCACTACTTAAATTTTACAAAAATGGATTTCTCTGCAAAAGAGGATACTATTTCACAAGAAGTTTATTTTAATATCGCAGCACCTTATAATAAAAAATACAGCGTTGCTCTTCCGAATGTTTCCAATGTAGAAATTCGTGGAGATAATGATTATGGAATGTCCTATTCTTATACAGATGAGCCAAAAGAATCTTCTTACTATAAAACGGCAATTTACAAAAACAATCAGGATACTACCTTAATTATGAATGATTATGCCTCTTTTCAGGCAGCTTGTTTTCGCTGTAATCATAACCAAGTAAAAAAAGATACTTATTTACCGGGAACTTTTGATACAGATTTAAAAACAAACGAGGATCTTACACTAACGGGCACTTTAACAAATCAGCTAGGAATTGACCTTTATCAAACAGCTTACCTTTGTAATGGAAAACTTTATATTTTAGGAGCTATGGAAAATAATACAACGGTTTCTATAGAAGATTGTGAAAGCTTTCCTTTTCTTTCTTATGACAATTTAGAATTTTCAAATGCTTCTGGCGAAAGCACTTTAGAGCAACTTGCAGGTGGGAATGGCTGGTATTCCGATAGTGATCCTCTTGTCCGACAAATTTATTATGCCTATCAATACTATTTAACTTCCGATAGTTCCCTATATTCATCAAGTGGACGCATTATTGCCATAACACAAGCTATGCCTGTTGATTTCCTTACCGATACAGGACTTTCTACAAGTGGACTCAGTGTTCTTGATATTTCCGTAAGTCCTGCAAGTCTTGGATCTATGCGGGTAGAACCACTTGATCAAAGTTTTGTTTCTGTGATTGAAGGAGAACAAGATTACCCAAATTATCGCTATTTATTTAACACACAAACCATGTCGTATCAAATTAAAAACCCTGAAAATGTTCTCTCTCTTATTTATGAAGAAGATTCTGAATCCACTTCAAATTCTTCTACTTTTCATGGAACAATTACAGGATATAATCTGCTCACAGGAGAATATGATATTTTATTTACAGGTGGAACTGCTGGAAAATGTGAAAACTTATCCCCTTACCTTACTGCTGATGGAGAACTTACCCTTCGTTTTCATCCAGATAGCACGAATGGTGATTCCTCCGAAATAATTCCAATATTATATCTTTTAAGAGAAATATAAAAAGAGAGGTTTGCTATGTTAAAAATTGTTGATTTACAAAAAAATTTCGGCAGTTTCCAAGCATTAAATCATTTGAATTTGGAAATTGCAAAAGGAGAATTATTTGGCTTTGTAGGGCCAAATGGTGCAGGAAAAACCACAACAATGAAAATTATCTCGGGACTGATGCGGGCAGATGGCGGTTTTGTTACAATTGATGGTATTGACGCTCTTCATAACAGCCGAAAATTAAAAGAAAAAATTGGATATATGCCAGATTTTTTTGGTGTCTATGATAATTTAAAAGCATATGAATATATGGAATTTTATGCTAGTGTTTATGGTATTCTTGGAAACGATGCAAGAAAGCTTTGCAATGATTTATTGGATTTAGTTAATTTAACTGATAAAGCAGATTCCTATGTTGATAGCTTATCACGAGGTATGAAACAACGACTTTGCCTAGCACGTAGTCTTGTACACAATCCAGAATTATTGATATTAGATGAACCAGCATCTGGTCTTGATCCTCGTGCACGTTTTGAGATGAAAGAAATTTTAAGAAATCTGTGCAGTATGGGAAAAACTATTATTATCAGCTCCCATATTCTGCCAGAACTAGCGGAAATGTGTTCTTCTATTGGTATTATTGAACATGGTTCTATGATGGCCTATGGCACAGTAGATGAAATTCAGGATACTCTAAAAACAACAAAGCCTGTTATCATTCATATTGCAGATAATTCTTATATGGAAACAGCACTAAAACTAATGAAAGAAAATCCAAGTGTAAAAAACCTTTCTGTACAAGATAATACCATATCTCTTGTACTAAAAGAGGGCATGGATAATACAAATATATTAGCCGCACTGCTTTCCTGTCTTGTTGTTGCCCATGTTCCTGTTTGCTCTTTTTATCAAGAGGAAGGAAATCTGGAATCTTTATTTATGCAAATAACGGCTTCCGAAGAAAATTAGAAAGGAGATTTTTTATGTATATTAATCCTATTTACCGCAAAGAATTAAAACTTAGTACTCGCTCCTTAAAGCTTCCTATTTTTTTTACAGCATATATTATTATTTTAACTGTGATTGCCTGTGTTGCTTGTGCTGCTTATTTTAATGGCTATTCCTATTCCGAAAGTCAATATGCTGCTGTTATCAATATTTTTAATTGTCTTTGTGTAGCAGAATTTGCTATGATTATGTTTGAAATTCCTGCTTTTACCGCAGATGCCATTGCAGGAGAGCGAGAACGCCAAACACTTGATATTTTACTGACTACAAGTTTAAAACCAATTCAAATTGTGATAGGAAAATTATTATCTTCCCTAAGTTCTTTGTTTTTTTTAACATTTCTAAGTCTTCCTGTCCTTGGAATTACTTTTGCTGTTGGTGGAATCCATTTACAAGATATTGCACAGCTTTTCCTTTTTATTTTAATTAGTATGTTTTTTATTGGAAGCCTTGGAATCTTCTTTTCTGCTGCCTTAAAACGAACAGCAGTAGCTACCATTCTCTCCTATGTAGCATTATTTTTTATTATTGTTGGAACGATGATTATTATTCTTCTTGCAACTTGGCTATTTCTTCTTCATGCAGAAGAAATTTATCAGCAAACAGGAACTTATCCTGATACTAATTTAAGCATTTTACCAATGATTCTTTTAATTAATCCTGCTTTTACTATGTTTTATATGTTATCAGATACTTATGGAAGTATTTCTACACTTAATTATTTTTTTGAATGGTGTGGCTTTGATCACTATACCTTTATTATTTCACATTGGTTCTGGATTAGTCTTTTTATTCAGATTTTGCTTGGAACGATGATTTTATATTTTGCATCAAAAAAACTTGATCCGCTTAATAAAAAAGAAAAAAACAAAAAAAAGAATCCACCAAAAGACAAAATTTAAGAAAAATGTAAGAACTATTTATAAAAAAATCAGTTATAATTATACTGGTAATGAAAAAACTGACTGCTCAATATAAGAATGGAAAGAAGGCTCTTTTTATGGATAAAGAAATTCGTATTTTTATTTATAAACTACGTAGACGGCTTGGAATACAAAAAGCCATGAATATTTTTCCTTTTGTATTATCGATTGGTTTCTTTCTTGGCTTTTTGCATATATTATTTGGATATTTTCACCCATTTTATTATGCAAGTATAATAGCAAGTTTTTGGATATTAGCAAGTGTTCTTTTTGGAGTCATTTACTTTTTTTTCCATTTTCCTAAAGAACAAGAAGCTGCACATATGGGAGATGCTATTATTGGACAAGAACGCTTATTAACAGCACTAGAACTACGTGGAAAAAATGAACCAATTTCCTGTCTGCAAAAAAAAGATGCTATTTCCTATATTGCAGTATGTAATATAAAAGAATCGTTTCCCTATCAACTGCATTTCAGACAACTTCTTCTTTGTATTTTTATGGCTTCTTTATTTTTTCTATTTTTATATTTACCATCAAAAGCAAAACTAGAAGCAGAAAAGCTCCATGCCCTAAAACAAGATATAAAAGAAGAACTTATATTGGTAGATGATGTAGAAAAGGAAATCACACAAGAGAAGATTTCTGAAAAACAAACACCCTCTGCCTTGGAAACAATTGGTAAAAAATTAGATAAGGATGACAAGCTTGACACTATAAAAGAACTTTTAGAACAAACAAAAAAAGAATATTCTTCTGTTGATTCAAAACAAGAATTACAAAAGGCAAAAGAGCGTCTAAGAGTTAAATTAGAAAATATGGCAGAAAAAGAAACCTCTTTAGAAAAACAAACCACAATATCTGATCTTATGGAAGAACTGGGCTTTTCTGCTTATCATAACTTAAATAATTCTAATGAAAGTGAAACTACATTGCTTTCAGAAAATACTTCTGCCCTAAATAAAACAGAAAATCAAAATGAAACTAATTCCAATGCAAATAAGAATTATGGTTCTAACGATAGTAATGATACTAGTAATAGCAGTAATAACAATACTAATAAGAATAGTAGTAATAACAGTAAGAAGAATACTAATAAGAATGATGACAATACCAATAGTCAACTAAATAATTCTGATTCTACTTCCAATCAATCAAAAAATCAAGAATCAAACAGTTCGTCAGGAAATCAAGAATCAAATAAAAATAAAGCAGAAAATAATGCCTCCAATAATCAATCAGGTAATTATAAGGGAAAAGGCTCTAGTGGTAATGCTGGAAAAAATCATGGAAGTAAAAAAGGAATTGAACGCAAAAGCAAAAAAAAGAAAACAAAAGAAAAAGTTATGGTAATTGCGGATGCTACCTCTCAGGATGAAAATTTAACAGGAGCTATTTCTGATAATGGTAATTCTTATCAAGAATCTTCCAATCAACAGCTTTCCTTTGGCAAAAAAGAAAATCTGGAAAAAGTAGCAAAAGAATATGCAGAAGATGCACTAACTACAATTAATAATAATAATTCCATTCCCTCTCAAATGAAAGATATTGTACAATCTTATTTTAGTCATATAGATTAAATCTTTGAGAGTGAAAATAAAAAGAAGGAGTGTAGTATTATAATTATGAACGATTTATCAAATGAATATCAAACAGCCGTTACAAAGGTACAACAGTGTAGACGAGAAATTGGTAAAGCAATTATTGGACAAAGGGAAATAGTAGAACAGGTACTGCTTGCTATTCTTTGCGATGGAAATGTATTATTAGAGAGTGTTCCCGGTCTTGGCAAAACAGAACTTGCAAAAACAATCTCTCATGTCCTTAAACTTTCTTTTTCTAGGATTCAATTTACACCTGATTTAATGCCTTCTGATATTACTGGCACAACAATGATTGTGAAAAAAGACGGAGAAAATCATTTTTCTTTTGAAAAAGGTCCTATTTTTGCCAATCTTGTACTTGCCGATGAAATTAATCGTGCAACTCCAAAAACACAAGCAGCACTTTTAGAAGCAATGCAGGAAAAAACAGTGACAAGCACGCATACAACCTATCAGCTTCCTTTGCCTTTTATGGTACTTGCCACACAAAACCCGATTGAAAGTGAAGGTACTTATCCTCTTCCAGAAGCACAACTTGATCGTTTTATATTTAAACTTTTAGTTCCATTTCCTAATAAAAAAGAATTAAAAGATATTGTAAACTTAACCTTATCTTTTCAAGATGATTTAACAAAACCAACAACTATATTATCTGCAGAAGATATTTTTGATATTCGTTCTCTTATTATGGAACTTCCTGTTTCTGATATTGTTATGGACTATGCTATGCAGCTTGTATTAAATACACATCCAGAGCTTCCAAATGCACCAGAAATTACTCGCAACTATGTAACGCTTGGAGCAAGTCCTCGTGGTGCTCAAGCAATTATCCGTACTGCAAAAGCACGTGCTATGTTAGAGCATCGTTTTAATGTTTCTTTTGATGATATTGACTATGTTGCTCTTCCAGCACTACGTCATAGGATTTCCCTTAATTTTGAAGCAATCCAAGATGAGTTATCTGCTGATGATATTTTAATAAAATTAATACAGGTAACACATGATTCTATAAATATATAATAAACATTAGAAACATAGAAAGGATATTTTATGGCTTCTGAAAAATTATTTGACACATCCTTTTTTCATCGTTTGGCAAGACTTTCGCTTTCTGCTCGTATTCATCCCTTATCTGGATTTTCTGGTCATTATAAATCAAAAAGAAAGGGAAACAGTATTGAATTTTCTGATATTAGAGAATATCTTCCGGGCGATGATATCCGCCGTATTGACTGGAATGCCTATGCCCGTACAGAAAAACTTTTTGTAAAATTATATATGGACGAGCGAGATATGCATTATCATATTCTTATTGATATGAGCCGTTCCATGGATATTCCCAAAGAAAAGTCAAACCATACTCGTCTAATTGCTGCTATGCTTGCATGGCTTGCTTTAAAAAACGGTGATCGTATTGATATTACATTTTTAAAAGAACAAGGAAGTTATACAACAAAAACATATTCTGGTACTGCCTGTTTTTATCATCTATTAACAGAATTAGAACAAGCTGAATTTTCTGGAATCTGTCACATAAAAGAAAAAATTCATTCCTTATCATTTCATGGAAGTGGAACGGTATTTCTTCTTTCTGATTTTCTTTATCCTTGGATTCATACAAAAACAGAAGAAACTACCAATCATTCCCTTGCAGAAATAACAGAAAATGCTCATAAAGATATGGCGTATATCCTCCGTATGCTACGTAATAAAAAGCAATCCTCGGTACTTATCCAGATTGTTTCCAGACAAGAAGAGTCTCCAGAAATTCTTTTTACCCAAACAAGCAGTGAACAACTTTTTACTCTTACTGACAGCGAAACAGGAAAGGAAATAAAAATCACTCCCTCAAAAGAATTACTAAAAAACTATCATATGACAAAAACAATGTTAGAAAATCAACTTTATGCTACAACAATACAATGCCAATCTTCTTATTTAAAGACAATTTCTGATGAACCATTAGAAAAACTTTTGGAATCTGGCTTAAAAAAAGGAATTTGGAAATAGTTTTTCCTTTAAAAATAAATGCTTTTTATTACTATAATATTCATTTATTTAACTTAATGATTACATTTGCTTGGAGGTACTTTTATGACGATATCTGCATTATGGCCTTTATGGCTTTTGCCGTTTATTTTTGTTATTATTATTTTTTATCTATTAAAACAGCCTGCCAAGGAAAAAATAGTATCCTCTCTCTCTTACTGGCAGTCTCTTTACAAACAACAACATGCAAAAAAACCATGGGAAAAATTACGCAAAGATTTACTGATGTATTTGCAAATCTTAGCAGTACTTTTTTTAATTTTTTCCCTTTGTGCTCCTATTCTTCATAGTGCAAAGAAAAAAGAACAAATTATGATGGTATTTGATACAAGTGCCAGTATGCAAACCCTGTATTCCATTGATGGTACGACACGTCTGGAGCAAGCAAAAAAAGAAGCAATAAAACAAATAAATGCAATGAAAACTCCTTTTGAACTTACGATTATTTCTTGTTCCAATCAACCGCAAGTATTATTAAATAGCAGTATGGATCGCAAAAAAATTTTTTCTGTTCTTGATCATATAGAACAAAAAGACTGTGATGGAAACTTAAATTCCTCTATCTCTTTATGTGAATCTATTTATTCCCAATGGGAAACGGGAACTTGTATGTTTTTTACCGATTCTTCTCTTTATACAGGTAACATTCCAGCACAAATTTATAATCTTAGCACAAGTGAAGCTATAGAAAAAGAAGATCCCCTGCTTTGCAGCAATCTTTTTATTTCCTATCTTAATACTACAATCAATAAAGAAAAAAATTACCTTACAATTGATGCACAGGTGGGAAATTATGGCTCTACTGTTCCTTCCTCTGATATTAATTTTTATCTTAATGATACTTTAGTCGATGTTCAAAGATATGCAAGTAAACAGATTGGTGGTATTACATTTACGATAACATCAAAAAAAATTCCAATTCCAGAAGATGTATCTTATCCAATGATTATAAAAGCAGAACTTCAAGAACAAGATGCTCTTGCTGCTGACAATATCTCTTATGATATTGTAGACGAAAATTCAGAAGAAGACCTTCTTATGGATACTCGTATTTTACTTGCCACAAAACAAAATAGCTTTTTAGAAAGAATATTATCTACCTATAGTGAAACTCCTTATAAATTCCGATCTGCAACTATTTATAAAATTAATTCCATAGAAGATTACAATCCAACAAATGACTATGATCTTTTTATTTTTGATGGAATCTTTCCAGAAAAACTGCCAGAAACTGGTTCGGTTCTTTTGCTGCCAGATTCTAAACATGAAAAAGCCTCTGCAAAAACATTTGAAAAACTTTTACCAACATTCTCCTATCATAAGATTGTAAAAAATCAATATATAAACCTGATGGACTGTACTGTTAGCAAAGATTTAGAAAAAACCATCTTTCCTGTATCAAAAACACTTTCTATGGAAACACCACAAGGTGCAGAAACAATTTTTTCTCTTGACGATGGCAGTTCCTGCGGTTATATAGAACAAAGAAACCAACGCTTTTTTACTGTTTTTGGCTTTGATCTGCATGATAGTACCCTTCCTTTAAAAATGGAGTTTCCTATTATCATGTATCAAATTTTTGAAAAATGTTCCATCTATCCGGGATTTTTTCCTGAATACAATTATTATATTACTCCGGAAACTCCCATTACCATTACCCCATTGGATACACAAAAGAAAATTTCTATACGTAATGAAAAAGGAAAAGAAATAAAGTCCCTCACACCATCTTCTTCTGTTTATACAACAACTACCTTAGAAAAGAGTGGTCTTTATGATTTTTATACAAAATCGGAAGATTATCATGCTTATCTTTATGTACGTTTTCCAATTTACGAAGAATCCAATATTTTAGCAAAACCTGAATTTTCTTCTGACATAGAAAAAGGGACTTCCATTGCTAAAACAAACGATTCCCTTACAATTCCAATGCAAAAATTATTGATTCTTCTTTCCCTTTTCCTTTTGATTGTAGAATTTATTGTTTGGATACGCCGTCAATGGAATCGTTTTCGTCATTCCTTTTTCTTTGCATTACGATTTCTCCTTGTGTTACTCCTTTGCCTATCACTTCTTGATGTTCAGATAACGCTTGGTAAATCTACAGAAACTACGTTATTTCTTGTTGATGTATCGGATAGTATGAAAAAAGACTTATCTTCTGTACAAACGCTTTTAAAGCAAGCAGCACATAATCTGCCTTCAGGCTCTAAGGCAGGGATTATCGCTTTTGGTACAGATACTCGTGTGGAGCAATTTATCAATGATAATCTCCCTTTTACTGGACTAGAAACAACACCTGTTACAAGCTCTACTGATTTAGAAAATGCATTGCGTACAGCAAGTTATATGTTTTCTGATGAAGATTCGAAACGCATTGTCCTTTTAACCGATGGACAGGAAAATGTAGGAAAAGCAGAAGCTGCGGCATCTACCTTAACAGAAAATGGAATTTCTTTAAAAGTACTTACTTTTCCAAAAGAACATAAAGAAGTGCTGATTTCTAATCTTCGTATTCCAAAAAAACTTTCTGTTGGCGATAAATTTGAAGTAGAAGTAACTGTTTTAAGTAATGTAGACACTACTGGTCTAATTTCCCTATATTCTGGCGATACTTTACAAGGTACAAAACAAGTTTCTTTCACAACTGGTACAAACCGCTTTTTATTTCAAGACACACTAACAAAAGATGGCATTAATAGCTATCGTGCCATGATAGAAGCAGATCAGGATACAGAAACATTAAATAATGAATATGTCACCTTTACACAGGCAAAAAAAAGGAAAACACTATTACTTATTGAGGGCAGAAAAGGAGAAAGTGCAGAATTTGAAAAAATCTTAAAAGCAGGAAATTTTTCTTATAAAAAAGTTCTGCCAAGTTCTGCTCCTCAAAAACTATTATCCTTAAAAAAATATGCCGTTGTAATTTTACAAAATGTCCATGCAGATGATTTACCAGAATCCTTTCAAAAACTTCTTGAAGGTTATGTAAGTGAAGGCGGAGGCCTGATTGCCATTGGCGGCGATAATAGCTTTGCCTTAGGCAATTATCAAAATAGTCCTTTGGATGATATTCTTCCCGTAAAGAGCCTTTTGCCTGCGAAACAAGAAGTTCCAGAAATGGCTATGGCATTAGTGATAGATCATTCCGGCAGTATGGGCTATGGAAATAAATCCATCTCTCGTTTAGAACTTGCAAAAGAAGCTGCCATTTCTGCCCTGTCCTCTCTTCGGAAAACAGACTCCATTGGTGTATTAGCATTTGATGATACTTATGACTGGGTTGTTCCACTTACAAAAATTTCTGATTCTACAGAAAAAATTTCCTCTGCTATCCTTAATATTGAACAAGAAGGTGGCACAAGTATTTATCCTGCTATTAACGAAGCTGTAAAACAACTGTCTTCTTATGATGCAAAACAAAAACATATCATTCTTTTAACAGACGGTGAAGATAGTTTTAAAGATTATAACGATCTTTATAAAACCATAAAAAAAGAAAAGATTACGCTTTCTACGGTTGCTGTTTCTGAGGGTGCAGATACAAAACTTTTAGAATCTATGGCAAAGGCAGGGGGAGGACGTTATTACTATACTGATATTTCTACGGATATTCCACGTATTTTTGCACAAGAAGTTTTTCTATCCTCAGATACCTATCTTGTCAATAAAAAGTTTAAACCATTTGTTCCCTCTATATTTTCTTCCTCTTATTATCCGGGTGAAGATGTAAAAATAGCGGAAACATTTATAAAATTTCTTTACGGCTATATTCGAACCTCTGTAAATATCGACAGCTCTGTACTTATAGAATCGGATTCTTATGATCCTATTCTTGCCACAAGACCATTTGGTCTTGGAACAACAGCAGCATTTACCTGCGATGTAACAAATGAATGGACAAAGGATTATGCTGGTCTTGCCACATATTCACAATTTTGGAAAAACCTAATCAATCTTTGTATTTTAGAAATGGATTTTAATTCCAATGATGAAAGTCTATCTATAGATACAGAAAATAATGTTGCTCATATTACTTATACTGATTGGAATTACTACAGTAATATAATAGAACGTGAAATTATCGCAACCTGCACAGATGAAGATGGAAATTCCATAGAAATACCGCTTTCCCAATCAAAAGATCCAGAAACTGCTCAAAACTATGAAGCCGACATTCCATTAGAATCTATTAATGTTTACAGTCTTACAGTACAAGACAAAGGTACGTATGCACCCTCTTCTATTAAAACAAAAGAAGGAGAAGAAGTTCCTATTGGAGAAACTCCTTTTTCCAACTTTGCTTCCTGTATCTTTGCCAACACGTATTCTATGGAATATCAACTTTATAATGATAATAGTACATTAGATCATCTTATTTCTTTAACAAATGCAGAACGGATTTCTAGTGCTGAAGACTTTTATACAGGAAAATTAATTCATTATACAAAAAAACGTACCCTTACACCATATCTTCTATTATTTACATTACTTTTATTTATGCTAGATATTTATATGCGGCGTTTTGGTATTCCAAACTTTTTAAAAAATATTTCTTATAAAAAAAGAAAGAAAGGAAGTCAATGGATAAAAAAAGAAAAGGAAAAAGAAACAAAAGAGGAAAGAAAAGAAGAAGCAAAAGAAAAAATTAAACTATCAAAAAATAAATCTTCTAAAAAACAGAAAAAAAAGAAAATAACATCTGAATTACTAGATACTAGTATGCTGCTTTCTTCTAAAAAACAAAAAAATCAGAAATAATATAACGATTCCTAAACTATAAAAGAGCCGCTAATAATGCGGCTCTGGAACTATGAAAACGGAAGAAGAAAAATTTAACTTTATTATATCACATTTTTACAAAAAATCCACTATTTTTCTAAGGAAATTTAGTGATTTTCCACTTCTTTCTCTATTATGTATTTATTCTTCACTATTTATCTATACTTTCTCGAAATCTCTTGGAAATAGTTACCTTTTCCATAAATTTTTTATAATCTTCTCCTTCCAATTCCTCTATATAATTTAAAGGAAAATTTTTTTTCTCTCCATGCTGTTTTAGAAGTTTGGCTGCTTTATTATATGCCATAGCTGCTTCTAACTCTGTTTGATATCTTCCTAAAATCCAATCTCCATTTCTATGAATTTTTGCTTCAAATAATTCCTGATTTTTTTTATATTTTCGTATTACTCCATGATAATGACTAAAAATTTCAATATTTTCATAACGAAAATCTAAAGAATCCCCATTTACAAATCGAAAATCCCTTCCTGATACCGCATAATTTTTAATACCATATCTTGACATTAATGTTACCTGCATTCCAAAATCAGATACAAAGAAATGATTGCCACGCCGCATAATTTTATGTTCTGAATAATAAAATAAATCATCTACATCAAATTTTAATATTTCTTCTTCTGTTAGATAATATAAAAAAAAACCTTTTTTTAAATAAATTGGATTTTTAATATATATACCATTATCTCTAACATTAATTAGTACCACAAATTTTTCAAAGGATAGAGCAAATTTATCTTTATCGTAATCTTCTATCTTTTCCTTTCCTTCTCTTACAATCTGCTCTGCTTCTTTATATGCCTTATGTGCCTTTTGTTCTGTCTGAAAACTTCCAAGACTAATATGTCTGTTTCTATAAGTAATAGAAGAACGAAAATAGATTTCTCCATTTTTTTTCCTTGCAATATAGACTCCTGCTGCCATAAAGCCCCCTCTCATGCTTTCTTTGTCTTCCCTATTTTTTTCTCCATTTTCAGACAAGAAATGCTTATTTTCGTGTTTTTTAAAACTAAAATGTCGAAAAATAGATGCTAATGTCGTCCATTTATTTAATATTTTCGTAATATCTTGTTAAAATATAATTGTATTCCTTTCTTTAAACTGTTATAATATGCCTACAAACTAATTACCAGAAAATGTAATAATTTTTTTTACTTGCAAGTAATGTTGTAACAATTCAGACAACCCTATCCGCTGAACGATTACAAATTGTTTTACATTCCTGATAATATTTCCATAGAAAGGAGTGATAATCTATGCATTATCATAAATCTCTCTTAAAGAAATTAAAGGAAGAATGTTTTGGCATTTATTATGATTATCGAAAAATTGCTTTTGTTTTCTTCTGTTACAGCTTACTTGGAACAGGACTTATCCTTGGCACTTCCTCTTTTTTAGATGAAGATGTAACTTTTCATCATACTACTGATAAAGAACAAGATAGTCAAGAAAAAGAACCAGAAACAATTGCAACCGAAGCGACTGCTTCTAAAAACCAAAGTATTCAAGATGTCCTTGATAAAATCAAATCCCATACAACTTCCTATAGTTTAACGGGAAATACCCCAGAATCTGGAAAAGAAGCATTTCCTGATTCTGCCAAGGATTCTCAAAAAGATGCACAAGAATCTACTGCAGCTACGGCTGCAAAAGACAAAGACTCTAACAAAAAAGAGGAAAATTCCTACAAATCTTCTAAAAACAGGGAAAAGAATACAAAACCCTATCGTATTTCTGACTATTCTAAAAAAGAACTGGAAATATTAGAACGAATTGTAGAAGCAGAAGCTGGCGATCAAACATTAAAGGGAAGAATGATGGTAGCACATGTTGTATTAAATCGTGTTGCATCCGATGAATTTCCTGATACTATTAAAAAAGTAGTATTTCAAAAAAATAAGACTACCTATCAATTTTCTCCTATTAAAGATGGGCGTTACTATGATGTAAAAATATCGAAAAAAACAAAAAAAGCTGTTGCCAAAGCCTTTGAATCTTCTGATCTTACGGATGGAGCATTATATTTTATGTCACGTTCCGGTTCTTCTAAAAAGAATATAAAATGGTTTGATTCTTCTTTAACAAGAATCACTTCTTATGGCTGCCATGAGTTTTTCAAATAATTCCAGCGATAGAAAAGGGGACTGGTTCTTTCAGCCCCTTTTTATAGTAATCCCATTTGTTATTTTTATTTATGATAATAGGTTTGTTAGCAAAACCTGTAATCTATTATTTTGCTATTTCTTCTGTTGTTTCTGCTTCATTTTCTGTAGCTTCTGATTTTGCTTCCACAACTTCTGCCTCTTGTACTGCCTTATCTGGTTCTGCTTTTGCTACCGTTGTTTCTGGTTGTGTTGTTTCCTCCACTGTTTCTGTTGTCGTTACTTCTTCTACTGCTTTTTCTGTTTTCTGTTCTTCCTCCTTATCCCCTTTATCTTTATGAAGCTTTAATGTAACATAGCCTCTTTCATCCTCTGTACTTTCTGTATCCTCGCTCTCTGTCTTTTCTTCTTCCTCTACATCATCCTCTAAATCAGAAAAATCGTCAAAGTCATCAGCTTCCTTGTTATTCTCTGACTTTTGCTTCCAAAAATAATAAACCCCACCAGCAGCAGCTACAAAAGCCGCCATTGTCATAATACTTTTTATTAATCTTTTCATAATAAAATATTACCTTCCTTTCCAAAAAAATCGTTCCTTTCATTGATAAAACGATACACAATACTAATCCTTATTATAAAGCCTTATCTACAAAATGTCTATAAGTAAAGATAATAATTTTAAATATATTTTTTCTATACTATTGACAATTTATGCTGATAAATAAATTATGCTAATTATTTTATAAAATTAGCATAAAAAATTAGTTTATACCTTATAACAAACAGTGGAATCGCTTGCGATTTTATTCTAAGTTTTTTGCCCCTGTGGATACAATGATAACTAATTTCGCCGTTTTTAAATTTAATAGCCATCTAAATAGGAGACCTCTCGAATATTCGAAAGACCTCCTTATTATTAGATAAGACTTCATTTACTCATTATTTCTATAATGCCACAACTTTTACATTAGAACTTAAACCTTTTTGTTCAAATAACTTCTTATAAGCCTTTATTTTTCCCTTTGGTACTTTAATTGTTGCTTTGAAACTAATACCTTTAAATGCATTCTTACCTATATTCTTAGCAGTCAATTTTTTTGTTTTAATTGTAATTGTCTTTATGCTCTTGCAGTTATAGAATGCTTGTTTTCCAATTTTTTTGATATTTTTACTAATTGTAAGTTTCTTAAGGCTCTTATTATTCTTAAAAGCATTTGCCTTAATAGATGTTACTTTGCAAGTAACACCATTTACTTTTATAGTGTTTGGAATTACAATTGTATTAGCCTTAGCAGCCTTTCCAGTTGGTTTTTCATACTCAACAGTAGCTTTACTAGAATTTCCTCCCGTTGTTACCTTATAAGATGCCTTAGAACTGCTGTCAT
>CAJTJZ010000001.1:149168-149460 GCA_910576895.1 uncultured Lachnospiraceae bacterium
TGGTTTCTTGTCATCTGGCTTAACAGAAGTATTTGTATTACTACTGCTGCCGCCTGAACTGCTACCACCTTGGTTTGTATTACCGCCAGATGGATTGTTAGGAGTATTGTTTCCACTTGATGTATTTCCAGAATAGGAATTAATTGTCATAGAAGCTGTATCTGTTGTAAGGAAAATATTCATTGTTTTATCTGCTGCTGTTGTAAACTTTGTAGTAGAAGTAAATGTTTTTCCATCTGCCGATACAATTGTATCTTTTATAGTAAATTCATTACCACTTCTTACAATATTC
>CAJTJZ010000002.1:0-100084 GCA_910576895.1 uncultured Lachnospiraceae bacterium
TCTTTCAGCAGAGCATAATTCTTTTCATATTTCAAATAGTTTCCCTCGGCAAAATAATACTGACGAATATTGTAAATGGCTTCATTGGCAAGATTTTTCGCTGTATGACACAATTCTCTCAAAATATTGTATTCTTCCTTTGACAGATGTTTTACTTTTTGTTTTACCGTAAGATACATAGGTTTCCTCCTTTCTTTATGATTCAGGATAGTTCCTGTGTATTTATTGTATCCTATAGTTTACTAATTTCCAATAGTTTTCTGTGAAAGGTTGGCATTCATCTCCCACTTTCACTCACTTCGTTCGATTAGAAGTGGGAGTATTCTGCCGAGATTTAGATAAATACGAACTTCATCCATCAAGCCTTTAAAAGAAGCATCCCAATAATTTATTCCAAGAAAAATTTCCTGATTTTTTAATACTTCTGTTACAAGAGCATTTTGTGAATTATTATTTCCTTGTGTTTTTTCAACTCCATCAAAATAAAGTTTCTGTTCTCCATTTTTATTTGTAATTGTAACCATCGTCCAATTACCAACAGAAGCCTTTCCATTTTCTGTATTATCTCCATCTAAACATACAAAATTATTGCCTCTATTATCCCAGTCCCATAATTTCCCTAACAGTGCAGAACAGCGAAAATCATTTAATGAATTTATTGTAAAGCAAGAATCATCATGGTTTGCAAAAACTAAGGATGTTGTTGCAACACCATAATCTTCTGGATTTACCCAAAAAGATATCGTAAAATCTGTACCTGTGACTTTTGCATCAAGCTGTAAGCCTTCACCTCTTGTATTTCCATCTCCTAAAAAATGATATGCCTTTCCAAATCCATTTTTACTATTTCCATAATTTGCAGTTCCTGTAGCAGATTGATTCCATGTATCGCCTGCTCCACCATGTAATATTGCCTTTCCACCTGTCACCGATGCTTTATTCGCTAGTGAACCATCAAACGTATAATACCCAATTAAATCAGTAGTTATATCAGGTTCTCTAGTTGCTGCCTTTGCCTTTTCACTCCTTAAAAGCCAGCTTTGTGGAAATATTGTTACTGTCATTGCAAGTGCTGTCACACAAGTAATAATTTTCTTTTGCCATTGTTTCCTCATACTATACATCTCCTTTCTTTGTGCAATACATCTAAAAAAAAATAATATATTTCTTATAACATCAACATAATAGATAATTCTTCTACTTTTGTCAATTCTAAATTATACATTTTAACTAAAGATTCTAGGATTTTATAAATATAGTTTTAATTTATACCAATCATATCATAGAAATTAGAAACTATTTAATATTTTTCCCAAAAGTATCACAAAAGTATGATGCATTTTTCCCAAAAAAATAAAAGCACCTAGTTCACTGACTAGATGCTTTTATTATATTAATCTTATTCTTATCGCATTTTACAAACCAAAACCATACAAGTATAAATCATCTTCTTGTTCCTGTAAGCTTTCCCATTTTTTATGATTTGTTCTGCTTACATTGACTATTTTTTCTTCCTGACCAAGAAATGCTGCATGATCCTGATCCATTTTATCGCTTCCTATCAGAAAATAATCATATCGTAGAACATCTTCTCCTCCTGCAGGATCATCCCAAGTTGTATCTAAATAATACCATTTTTTTCCTACTTTTACAATATTCCATGCATGATCTTCTGTTCTACTACCATTATTTGCCTGACCAGTAATAACATAACAAGAAAGTCCTGCTTCTCTTAACATTTTATAAGTAAGTTGTGCATATCCCTGACAAACGGCTCTTCCTTCCAATAATGCTCCATATGCTGTATAGCAGTTAGAGCCAAATTGATATCTTGTATTATTTACAATATAATCATGAATCAATTTTACTTTTTTATAATCTGATTTTCCTTCTACACCAAGTTCTGCAAGCACTTGTTCTACTCCTGCATTGACTGCTTCCAGTTGTGCCATCGTTTCCAAATAGCGAATTTGAACGGTAAGTGTAGAATCAATGATAGTATCTCCAATATACTGATAGCTTGTTCTTACATTAATTGTAGAAATACTGTTTGCTAAATAGTCTGCATCACTTGATGTTTTCTTATCAATTGCACAAACTTCCTGTAATAACTGATCAATATCTCCATCAAAGATATCATTACTATCGCCTTCATAATAAAATGTACCAGAAATCTCCCTTTTTAATGCCATTTTGTAGATTGCCTTAATAAACTTTTTATGACTGGTAACAGTAATTGCTGTTGCTGCCTTTGCACTCTTTCCAGTTTTCCAAAAAACAGAATAACGATTGCCAGTCCCTAGACTTAAGAAAAGAAGCAATATACAGCTAACTAGAAGAATTTTTTTTTGCTTTTTATGATTTTTCTGCATAAATATTCCTTTCTATTCTTTATCCATCTTTCAACCTTGAACTTTTTTATTTACTCATTTACTTACTTCTACTTTTGTTTTGAATATAATGGAATCATCATTCACTAAAGTAATTTTTGTTTTAATCACTGCACTTCCCTTCTTTTTTGCCTTTACTTTTCCAGTAAACTTATTAACAGAAGCAACTCGACTTCTCATAGAATGATATTCAATACTTTCAATATTCTCCTCGCAGATTTCATCCCATTCTTCTTCAGAAAGATCTTCCCATCCACTGTCAGCAGAAGGAACAACATTAATATAGAAATTTTCTCCTATTCGAATTTTCTTTTGTGATGGATTTACAGCAAGATCATCCACTGTCATCTCATCATCATACCAGTCATCATAAAAATCGTCATCCTCATCCTCGTCATACCAATTGTCATCATAAGTATCATCATTGTAATACCAATCCCCATCATCATCATAGTACCAGTCATCATCGTCATCATTATCATCATACCAATAAGAATTATCATACCAATTGTAATCATCATAATTCCAATGAGAACCGCAATGATGATAAACTCCAGCAGCACCTACTTGTAATGGCATCGATCCTGTTGATACAAATAATGCCATAGCAATCATAAATATTCTTTTTTTCATATCGCATCTTCCCCTTTCCATATGCAAGCAAATGTTTCCTTTCATAAAAACATCCCTTGCTATCTTGCAGTTAATCAACGTTCTTAGTTTCACTTTAAATACATTCTATAAATTATTTCGGAATTTTTCAATAAAAAAAAAGTGAAATTTCTGTATTAATTTGAGGTAACTATTCTTACATAAATAATCTGATAACTACTAATCTACCAACAAGCTATTAACATCCCCTATTTTATCATAAAACCTGCAATTACTGTAGATGCTGCCATACCTGCCAGAGTTGCAAACAAACAGCCGGCAAGGGTATATCGCATATTTTTAATTCCAATTGGTCCAAAATAAACAGAAAGCGTGTAAAAAATGGTTTCACTAGATGATAATAATAAAGAAGCTAAAATTCCTAAATAAGAATCTGGTCCATATGTTTTAAAAATATCTAATAAAAGCCCTGTAGATGCCGAAGAAGAAAACATTTTAATAAGAGAAAGTGGCATCAATTCTGATGGAAAATGCAAATAAGATGTAAAAGGAGCAAGCAGTTGTGCTATCAGTTCCAATGCACCAGAAGCACGCATAATTCCGATTGCCATTAAAAGTCCAATTAATGTTGGCATTAATTCAAATACCATTTTAATTCCATCTCTTGCCCCACAAATAAAAGCATCAAAGATATCAACTTTCATTAAAATACCATAACCAACAATAAGAAACATCACCATAGGAATCATAAAGTCAGAAAGATAAAGAAGAAACTGCATAAATTGCCCCTATGTGTTTAATTATTACTACTATTCTATTATAAAATAATTTAAAATATGTATAACCCACAATAAACATTAAAAATCAAGATATTTTATATATAATTCTTGAAATTCTTTTTTCTCTGCCAAATTTACAAAGACAGTTTTCTCTCTCATTGTTTCTGCATATTGTTTTGACTTTTCAGAAAGCAATACCATAGAAGCTCCCTGTAAAGATGCATTTCCAATCATTGTAATTTTTTCAGGTGAAATTTTTGGCAAAAGTCCTGTTTTCATTGCATTTTGCTTTCTAATATTGCTGCCAAAAGATCCAGCAATATAAATATGTTCGATTTCTTCCAGTTTTGCATTTGCTGTATTCATTAATACTTCCATTCCCGCACGAATTGCTCCTTTTACCATTTGATACTGCCGAATATCTTCTTGTGTAATGCTTATTTTTATATCTTCTCTTTCCGGTTTTGTTAATATAATACTACCAGAATCCAAATATCCGCTTTTTTCTATTTTTCCAAGATCTAAAAAAACTGCAATTGCATCTATTAATGCAGAACCACAAATTCCCTGTGCCATTGTATTTCCAATTACTTTTGTATAAACTTCACCACCAGAAAGCCAAATACGCTCAATTGCACCAAGACTTGCCCTCATTCCGCAAGAAATCCCTGCTCCCTCCAAAGCAGGCCCTGCTGCCGTAGAACAAAGATAAATCTTTCCATTACGAAAAAATGCAATCTCTCCATTTGTACCAATATCAACGAACATGGTATTTTCTGGCTTTGAAAAAATATCTATGGATAATAAGCCTGCGGTAATATCTCCACCGATCTGTCCTTCTAATAGTGGCAAAGTAAATACTGCTGCATTTTCTGCATTTTTTAAATGACATTCTTTTCCTTTTCTTTCCTGTCCCTTTGTAAAAAACGGACAAAAGGGTGCTTTTGCTAAGGAATCTATATTCTGTTCAAGAAAAAAATGCGTCATAGCAGAATTACCTGCCACTACAATCTTATCAATTTTTATTTCTTTTTCCAATTCGGATTCTTTTCTTATCTCTAATTCTTTTTCTACTTTTCTTTCCTTTTCTTTTTGATTGTCTGTTCGGCTCTCTACTTCCATAAAAAATTCCAGCATTTTATCCAAGCAATCTGCTATTTGCCTTTGCATCTCTTTTCTTCCATTAAATTTTCCATTGGATTTCAGGCAATATTGCATTCTTGTGATAACATCTGCTCCAAAGCATTGCTGCGGATTCCATGCTGTCATTTCTTTTATCATTTGTTTTGTCGTTAAATCAAACAATCTTCCCACTACAGTTGTTGTTCCAATATCAAATGCCACACCAAAAGATTCTGCCACACTTATTTCTTTTTGTTTTTTTTCTTGTTTTTGATTATCCATAACAGGCATTTTAGCTGAAAAAGAAATACCTTCCTCTTTCTTTTCTATACATTTTATAGAAAGCTTAACATCGGTAACTGCTTGTATTTGGCATAAAAGTCGTATTTGTTCTGACAATTCTTTTGATGTCAACATCTTTTTTTCTATCTCTGTCAGCTCTCCTGCATTTCCTTCTAATACTTGTGCCTTACATTTTCCACAAGTACCCCTTCCACCGCAATCAAAAATTCCATAGCCTTTTTTTTGCAAAAAATCTTTTACTATTTCTCCTTGTGGACAAGTAATATCTTTCATTAACATATCTATCCTATCTCTTTATCTCTTTTTCTAATTCCATTTTCATTTTAACAATTTGCACAGAAATTCGCTCCATTTGTTTTTGTACCACAATTTGGGCAAAAATTTGGAACAGAACCAGCAGAATTACTATTTATAGCATTTCCATTTTGCTGACTATTATTTTGCCCATTACCTCCCATGGTATTCATCATCTGATTTGCCATCTGCATTCCAAACATCATACCAGCCATATCAGTAGCTGCACCACCGCCAGAAAGCCTACCAGAAGCCATAGCATCTGTCATAGCAACTCTTTGATAACGATCCATATCTCCAACCATACTTTGTGCTGCATTCTTTTCTAGCATCTTTTGAACAGAATCAGGATAGGATACGCTCATAATGCTAAAATCTGTAATTGTCATACCAAGCTTTTGCACTTCCATATCCAAATCATTTTGAATGCCTTTTGAAATATCGGCTGCATTTGCCATTAAATTAAAATAATCTTTGGCTTCTTTTGAAATCCATTTCATAAGAAGTTGATCAAGGCTTGCCATAATTCTGCCTTTTACATCTTCAACAACATAATTGCTTTTTACTCCTGCTACTTGATCAATTAATGCAATATAATCATTTACTTTAAAAGAAAATGCTCCATTTGCACGAATTGGCATACCTCCCGGCAATTGATTCGTTGGAAGATTAATTGGATTTTTTGTTCCCCATTTACATTGAAATTGCTTTGTATTTACAAATAGAACTTCTGCACGCATACCACTGTTAAATCCAAACTTAAACCCTTTTAATGTTGATAAAAATGGGATAATCTGTGTTTCGATATCATACTCGCCATCTTCTTTAAAAATCCCCTCTATTTTTCCATTTGATAAAAAGATAGCATCTTGCCCCGGACGAAGAATTAAACGGCTTCCTTTTTTAATCTCATTATTTGCCCATTTAAAGAAAATACTATCTTCTCGAAATTCCTCCCATTCTACTACATTCGCAAGCTGTTTTCCAAAAAGTCCCATAACAAATCTCCTTTCTTTTTCTTTTTTTCTGTAAATATAGATAATATTTTTCTCTACAAAAGAAAAAACACTCCTTTGCAAAAATTAAAAACTGCGTCCACCGCCACTATGAGAATGACCGCCGCTGCTAACACCACCGCCGCCACTATGATTTGTTGTATCTCTTGGCTTCCTTCGCTTTGATGTTGTTGTATGTGTATAACGATCATATCTTCCAATCAAACTTCTTCTATTTTCATTTATATAATTATGAAATGTCGTTGTTGTCGCTCCTCCAGATCGTATTACAAGAACTGCTGTTACAATTCCTCCAATAATAAGTGCTATGGGAATACAGCAAAGAAAATAAATAGAAGAATTTTTCTTTTCATAATAATAGGGATCATAAGTTTCATTATCTTGTTGTGTATGTTTTCTTGCATCCTGTCCATATCCCATATCCTTATATTGTGCAACAAGTACTGGAAAGGAAGCTAATGCCTTATAATATTTCCCTGCTTTTAAATCATCAAAAATTTCATCAATAATATCTTCAATTCTTGCATCTGTAATAATATATTCCATCTCACCATATCCCTGAATCTCAATTCTTCGTTCTTCTTCATTGACATCCAAAAGAAGCATGGCACAGTCTCCAAGTTCTGTATCATTTTTATCATAAAAATCTTCCATAAAAGATTTCCAACCGCCCTGTTCAATGCCATCTTCAATTAATAAAATAATATTGGCATCTGTTTGTTCTCCATAATCAAAACAAAGCGATTCTAATTTCTCTCTTTTTTTATCTGAAAAATAATTTGCATGATCATAGACATGTTTAGAAACTTGCTCTTTAGCTTTACAAAAAGATGGAAAAAGAACGAGGGAACAGGCTAAGTTAAAAAAGATAACAAAAAAGCAAAGGAAAGAAAAGACACTCCTTCTTTTAGATGAACGCTGTTTTTTCTCTAATTTTTCCATTTATGTAGATCCTTCCTTAAATTTATAATAAAATCTATAAAATACTAAAATAAATTTATCCATAATAGTATAAGTAATGCAAGAATACCATAACTTATTACAGAGGCAATCAGAAAACAAAGAGCTACTTTTTTAGCATCAATTGGTGGTTTTCCAACAATTTTTCCTGTCTGTCCATTCATATAAAAATTATGTTCTGCTTGTTTATAATCATAACAAAACATCCATACAGGAAGTAAGGTATATTCTGCATTTTTTTGATATTCCCATAAATCCTTTCGCATAAATTGAACCGATTTATATCCAATAATCGTAGAACGAATATAAGATTCTGTATATCTTTTTACTCTCTGCTGCACTCTTGGAAAAAGTTCTTTATCTGTATAATTATATTTTTCTGCTAAATATCCTGCAAGATAAGGCGTTTGAAATTTTTTCATATCCTCATACTGAAATGGTTCTAATTTATCCATCATAACATCATTCATTTTTTCAGAAGCATCGGCTGGAATTTTTTGATAATCAATATCTACTTTACGAAAAACATCATAATGCTTTGTTTCTGTAATAATATAATCTCCCTGCTCAAAAGTACGCTGTCTAATACAATGAGCATTGACTTCTCCTTGTGACTTTACATCAAACAACCAAAAAGGAACATACATTCCTGTTAGAGATTTAATGCGATTTGCCTGTTTAAAATCTGATTTTAAAAGCAGACCATGCCTGCACCATTTACGAAATGCTTCCTCGGCTTCCTCTTTTGTAATTTTAAAAGGGATTACATTGGTAGGAGCAAGTTCTCCTTGCAATCGATCCCCCAGCACCACAGGAGATCCACAAAATTCACAACGTGTTGCTGCTGTATCTTTTCCCGCAATAATAACAGCACCACAATGATTACATAAATACTGATTAACAGCATCTTCTCCATAAGTATCATAACTTGTTTCTTCCTCAAACTCCTCGTAATCATTAAGAAAAGCATCGGGATCTTCTCCTGATGTTGTTACCATATCTTCTGCTTTTTCTGCATGGCCGCAACTTTTACATTTCATTTTTCCTGTTTCTGCATCAAATTCCATATCAGCCCCACAGGAAGGGCATTTATACTGAATTACCATACATTTACTCTGCTTTCCCTATTTTAAAAGACTTGCCTTTAATGCCGCTAGTTCATCTTCTACAGGATTTGTAGAACTAGAAACAGAACCATATTTTTGCTCCAATTCCTTTAAATCTTTCTGTTTGTTAGAGCTATTTAATTCCGCCATAGCATTTGCTTCATCAAGTGCTTTATTTGCCTTTGCTTCCATACGTTCAAATGCAGAAATAGAATTTGCCGCATCTCCTATCGAAGAACCAATTTTATTGATACGTTCCTGTGCATGTGCTGCCGCAAGCTTTGATTTAATTACACTTTGCCGAGATTCTAATTCACCAATATCATTTACTAATTTATCATGAAGCTGCCGCATCTGCATTGCATTCCTTGCTGCCATATCATAAGCAGACTGAAGCTGTTCCTGTTTCATCGTCAGTTCCTTCTTTTTTGTAAGAAACTGTTTTGCATCTTCATCATTTCCTGCCTGTACAGCCTTTACAGCATAATTTTGCATTTTTTCAATTTCAGCAATACATTCATCTAATGCTCGTTTCGCACGTGTTTCCTCTGCCATAACTGCTGCTGTTTCTGATTTTACTTTTCCAAGATCACTATTTAGATTTCTTAATGTTTGATTAATCATCTTTTCTGGATCTTCTGCCTTGTCAAGCAATGCATTGATATTACTTGCCATAATGTCTTTAAATCTTGTTAATATACCCATCGTTTTTCCTCCATTCTATAATAATATAAAATCTTAAATCTCAACATAATCTTTTATCCTATGCCACTGTTATCTTATCTTTTTTTCAAGAAAACGTCAAGAAAAATGTAACGATATCTTAAAAAGAATTGCAAGATTTCAAAAAAATGCTATAATGAAAAAAATAGTTCTCTCAACTATTAAAAAATATTTAAAATACAGAAATGAGGATTTTTTTATGTGGATTGCAAATAAATGGAATGATTATGAAGTCATTGACACTTCTCATGGGGAAAAATTAGAACGATGGGGAAAATATTTATTAATCCGTCCTGATCCGCAAGTCATTTGGAATACAGAACAAATACATCCAAATTGGAAAAAATGCAATGCACATTATCACCGCAGCAACCGAGGCGGCGGAGATTGGGAATTTTTTAACTTACCAGAACAATGGGACATTCATTATAAGGATCTCACATTTCACTTAAAACCATTTAAATTTAAACATACTGGTGTTTTTCCAGAACAGGCAGTCAACTGGGATTGGTGTGCAGAGAAAATTAAGAAAGCAGAACGAAAAATAAAAGTCTTAAATTTATTTGCTTATACAGGCGGAGCAACCTTATCTGCTGCAAAAGCAGGAGCTTACGTCACTCATGTAGATGCTTCCAAAGGTATGGTCACTTGGGCAAAAGAAAATGCAAAAACAAGCCATCTTTCCGAAGCCCCGATTCGCTGGATTGTAGATGACTGCGTAAAATTTGTAGAACGTGAAATTCGGCGAGGCAATACCTATGATGCCATTATTATGGATCCGCCTTCTTATGGACGTGGACCAAAAGGCGAGATTTGGAAAATAGAAGAAAATATTTTTCCTTTTCTTAAACTCTGTGTAAATTTATTATCAGAAAAACCTCTGTTTTTTTTAATTAATTCCTATACAACAGGACTTCAGCCTGCTGTTTTAGCTTATATGTTGCATTCCCTACTTGATGGAACTTATCATGGCAAGATTACCGCAGAAGAAATTGGACTTCCTGTAAAAAGCAATGGGCTGATATTACCTTGTGGAGCAAGTGGACGTTTTGAAGGAATATAGAAAATTATCGAATAGCAGCATAGATAATATAAATACTATAGCAGGCTACACAAAAGATTCCTTCTGCTCTTGTTACTTTTTTTCCTGTAAATACAAAAAATAAAATTAAAACTGCAACAAAGAGCATTACAATAAGATCGATTATATTCATTACTTTTGCTGTAATTGGTGATAAACTGGCGGACATTCCAAGAATAAATAAAATATTAAAAATGCAAGAACCTACGGCATTTCCAAGTGCCATTCCGCTTTCCCCCTTACGGGATGCTACAATGGAAGTCACTAACTCTGGTAGGGAAGTTCCAACTGCCACAATCGTTAATCCTACTAAAGTTTGACTCATGCCAAAGGTTACTGCAATTTCACTTGCACTGTCCACCACAAGATCACCACCATAAATAATTGCCAAAATACCACCAAAAATATAAATTACTGTTTTCCAAATTGGTACTTGCAATATTTCTTTTTCCTCTTTTTGTTCTGTTCGTTCTTTTAAGGCACTTCTTACAATTACAACTAAATAAATCACAAGCCCTAGTAAAAGCAAGAATCCCTCATATTGATCTATTTTTCTATTTCCTATTACAAAAAATAATAGTACAAGCGTTGCTGCAACATTAATAGGAAGATCTCGTTTTAAAATGGCAAGTTCTGCTGGAAATGGCATAAGTAATGCACAAACACCAATTACCATTAAAATATTAAAGACATTAGAACCAATTACATTACTTAGTGCAATATCATTATTTCCTGTAATTCCTGCTGTAATACTTACTGCTGCCTCTGGTGCACTTGTTCCAAGTGCTACAATGGTTAGCCCAATGACTGTAGATGGAACTTTTAATTTTCTTGCTACAAAAGAACTTCCTTCTACAAAAAAATCTGCACCTTTAATTAGTAAAACAAAACCAAGAACTAAATATAAATAGACCATGATGATTTCCTCCCAAGCAAATTGGCTCTTTTCTGTCTTCTACTTTTTTACTCTTTTTTTTACCATTTCTTTTCTACATTTGGACAAGAATTTTTTTTCATTAATGCCCTTAGTTCCACATAGCATCCACAGATAGTACACATTCCATTTAGAAGCTTTTCACAATCTTTACAAATAGAAAGTCTTCGCTCATATTCCTCATTATTTACCTTTAAATCCTCATCCAATCGCTCCATATAATCATATAGATTTTCAAAATATTCTTCCTCATCCATTTCTCGAAGCAAACATTTTCTGCAATAACGCTGGTTTTTTTCTTCCATGCCCATTACTTTATCCAACCGTAATGCTCATAACAGAACAAGCAGGAATCGTAAATTTCAATCTGCCATTTCCAGTTTCTATTTTATCAAATACGGATGGTTTTACTGTTTCTGGAGCATCAAATGTATTCATAGCATGCATTTCATTTGTAAGAATTTCTGCGGAAACTTTAGTTGTATCAAAATCTATAATTTCCGCATCAATTGGATAATCTTCTGTAATAGATAAATTATTTAATGTAATATGTAGCTTTCCATCTGTTCCAATAGAAGCAGATTCATTTAAGTTTGGAATCATATATTTCTTCTCTAATCCAATTTCTTCTGTTACAATACTGCTTTCCACAAGTTCTGCGTCCTGATGACATTTATACATATGAAATACATGATATGTCGGTGTAAGCAGCATTTTTTCCCCTTCTGTTAAAATTACTGCTTGCAATACATTAACTATTTGAGCAATATTTGCCATTTTTACACGATCACAATGTTTATTAAAGATATTAAGACTAACACCTGCAATTAATGCATCTCTCATTGTATTTTGTTGATATAAAAATCCCGGATTTGTTCCCGGCTCTACTGTATACCAACTGCCCCACTCATCAATAATCATACCAACTTTTTTCTTTGGATCATATTGATCCATAATAGCACCATGACGTTTAATTAATTCTTCAATATATAATGCTTTCCACATTGTCATATACCATACTTTATCATCAAAATCTGTTGCACTACCTTTCTTTTTCCACCCTAGTGGATGTACATAATAATGCAGTGATAATCCATCCATAAAACCATGCGTTCCCTTTGGACAATGATAAAATGCTGTTTTTAATACACCCTTTGTCCAATAATAATCATCTACATTTGCACCACAACAAATTTTTTGAATCTTATGTGCATTTTTCTTTTTCTTTCCATAATTTCTTACATAAGTCTGATATCTTCTATATTCATTTGCATAAAACTCTGGTGTCATATTTCCACCACAGCCCCAATTTTCATTTCCAACACCAAAATAGTCAATTTTCCAAGGATCAGGATGTCCATTTTTTGCTCGTAAATCTGCCATAGGAGAAATTCCTTTAAATGTCATATATTCTACCCATTCTGACATTTCTTGTACTGTACCACTTCCAACATTTCCATTAATATATGTTTTGCAACCAAGCTGACGGCAAAGTTCCATATATTCATGTGTACCAAAGCTATTATCTTCTACAACACCACCCCAGTGTGTATTCACCATTCTCTTTCTTGTTTCTTTTGGACCAATACCATCTTTCCAATGATATTCATCTGCAAAACAACCACCCGGCCAACGAAGTACTGGTATTTCAAGCTCTTTTAATGCTGCAACAACATCATCTCTCATACCATTTGTATTTTTTATTGGTGAATTTTCTCCTACATAAATTCCTTCATAAATACATCTTCCAAGATGTTCTGAAAAATGTCCCTGAATTTCTTTATTAATATGCCCTTCTTTTTTCCCAGCATTAATATATAATTTTGCCATTTTTACTCCTCCTAAAATAAATAATATTCTTTGTTTATCTTACAAATATAAAAAACTTTGTAGACTTAGCAAGGGTCACGTTTGAAAGGCAAACCTGACAAGGGTCACGTTTGCAGGCAAACCTGACAAGTCCCGCATCAGCAAAGAAATGCCAATACGGGACTGTTGCCTGCCTATTATATCATAATAAACTATGCACCAAAGCTAAGTTTTGCATTAGAATTTCCTGAAGTATCTCTTTCAAAAGTATAGCTATCTGATGTTACATCAATACCAAAGTAATCTTCCATAGCTTTTGCAAAGTAATAATTTGCCTGCTCTGTAGCTTCATCTGCAAAGTCAATTGCTTTATTTGTACCATTATCAACAAGATCATGGATACCAATTGTATTAAAGTATTCATCACAGAATGTCCAATAACCCGGAATTTCTGTCCAACCAAATGGAATTGGTCTTGTACAGGATTCAAAATAAGTATCCCAGTATGGTCCTTCTACTTCATCTGTTGGGTAAAGTTTTCTATATTCGTCCCAAACTTCCTGATTCATTGTAATAGGTGCTGGCATACTTGCTCTCTTTAATGCTGTACCAGCCGTATTTGTAATGCTCTCATCAGCATACAATTTAATTCTTTCTTTCCAGCCATCAACACCCCAACCCATGAATTTCAGCAGTTCATATGCTTCTCTTGGATGATCCGTACCAGAGCAAACACCACCAAAGTCCATAGTAGCAATGGAATTATGAACACCTTCTGTTTCCTCAACGGAAGGAATAACATATGGAACATACTTAAGACCCATATCACGGAAATCTTGTGTATCCCAAATATTCATAAATGTCCAATATGCTTCAGTCTCAACAGCAACACGTCCACTTTGTCCATGCCAGAAGCCATAGTCACCCATCCACTGTTCCATACCTACAGAGTTTTGTGGAGGTGCTACATAATTGCTTGTTTTCAGGTCAGCAAATTCTTGCTCACCAACAGCCCAGATAGAAAGGTCAAATGTCTTACCATTAAATCCAAATTCACCAATAACATCTTGACCTGCTGCAATACCATACAGAGAATCTAGTCTGTTATAATAGCCAAGTCCGTAATAAGCTGGAGATTGATCCAAATCTGTAGCATTTTTAATCAGATCGATCATTTCGCTCCATGTCCAATCCTTTGGAGGCATTTCAATATTTAATGTCTCTAATTCGTTCATGTCAACATAAACAATACCCGGGAAGAATTTCATTGGAGTTCCCCATTTTTTATCAGAGAAATAATATCCAAGTTTTAATTCATTAATTGTAGGAAGCAAGTCTTTATTTTCTGGATCTGCTTCCCAATACTCTGTAATATCATATAAGAAATCATTAGCAATTGCAAAATCACAGTGTGTATACATAAAGCAGTCTGGTGCTTGCTGTGCACTAATGAGGTTTGTCAATGTATCATTAGACTCCCCTGCTTCTACATATTGAGGAATAACCTCAATATTTGGATACTTTTCTGTAAATTTCTTTGCCAGTTCCTCTGTTACTACCTGATCATCAAAATTCAGATAGGTCAAGGTAATATTCTCCGTTGTCATTGGCGGAAGACCGTCTTCCCCTACTTCTGCATTGTCATCGCTTGATCCTTGGCTATCTTGCTCTTTACTATCATTGTTGTTTGTTGGTGTAGTATTATCATCACCACCGCCGCAACCTGTAAATAAAGCTGTTGTCATGGAAGCTGCAAGCAATAAACTTAATGCTCTCATCTTCTTCATAGTTACATCCTCCTTTTTTTATTTTTGGAATTTTATTTCTCCCTGCCTATTGGCAGACCCCACTTTTTAAGCATTCTATCTTAGTTCTTTATTTTGCTAAGACAAAATAGACAAAAAGTTTATTTAATATTATCATATTTTCACCAAAATGACAAGAGAAATTTTTATATTTTTTATGAAATTTTAACAAGCAAATGATATTTACTTTGTAGATCTGACTCTTGTTATCCCTGTTTCACAGGCATAACAAGGATTATATCTGCTTCGCAAACATAATAAGGGTTATCCCTGCTTTATAGGCATAACAAGGATTATACTTGCTTCGCAAACATAATAAGGGTTATCCCTGTTTCACAGGCATAACAAGGATTATACTTGCTTCGCAAATATAATAAGAAACGAGGTACTTTTTTTTGTACCCCGTTTCTATCACTGATGATTTTATTTTAGATTATTCACCTGTAATACCAGCATTATCAATACTTTCTACAAATTGTCTTTGAAGTACAAAGTACATAATCATTACTGGCAAAATACTTAACATTGTAGCTGCAAATCTTATAGATTCATTATTACTTTGTGTTACACCCGAAGTCGATGATGCAGCCATAGCAGAACCATAGTTATCATTAAAGCTCTTTAATTCTACCATTAATGATGTCCATAAATCCTGTTTTTGGAAATAACCAACAACATACATCTGTGTTAAATAAGACTCATTCCAATACCATACAATTGAGAACAAAAATACTGTCAAAATTGCTGGTGCAGCAGACGGCAGGGAAATCCGCACAAACGATTTTAAATAACCAGCACCATCTACCTGCCCTGCTTCAATTAATACTTTTGGCACTTGTCGGAAAAACTGCCAGAAAATTAGGATAAAAAGCTGGCAATTCAGACCCTGCCCAAATATGGAGGGCAGAACAAAACTAGTCAGATGCCCAATAAGGCCAAACTTTGAATAAAGTACATAAGTAGGCATCATAGTAACAACACTTGGCAGAATATAGGAGAAAATTAAAATTCCCATACATAAATATTTTCCTCTAAATTCAAATCTTGCAAAACCATATCCTACACAAGCACATACAATTACATTGATTACCGTAGGAACTCCTGCGATAACAACACTCTTTAAAAAGGAATTCCAAAACTGCATACTCTTAGCAGCATTTCTATAATTCTCAAGATTTAACTTACTTGGAATCCAGTTAACAGATGTATCCAAAAGATCTTCCATATCCATAAAGCTATTACTAATCATATAAAGTAAAGGATATAGATAGACAAAACCAATACAAATGAGCAAGGCATAAATTACAAATAATTTGCAGAAACCATCGGACTCTTTTGAACCCATGAAAAATTTCCTTACTTTTTCTTTCCTAACATCTGGAGGGCTGTTTTTAAATTCCTGAATAAAATTACGCTTTGGTGGCTTTGATTGTTTTTGCTTCATGCTTCATTTCCCTCCTTTGCACTTTTTTCAAAAGTTTTGCTTGTTTCTTTGCCTCTTTCTTTGCTTTCTTTACTTGTTTCTGGTAAACATCTTTACGTGTCATCAGAACAACTGCAAAGATAACAACAATTAAAGTTTCTACAACAGAATATAACCATGCCATAGAAGATGCATAACCATAGCCCTTAGAAGCTGCAAACATGGTACTCTGAATGGAAGTAATAATTACATTTTGTTCATTATTTGACAGATATACAATGGAATAAACCACATTTAAAAGAATCATTGGCTTAATTGTAGGAAGTGTGATTTTCCAGAAACACTCCCAACTGCTACCACCATCAATTTTTGCTGCTTCATATAATGATGGGTTAATTTTTTGCAATGCAGAAAGGAATATCAAAATCTGTACACCAGAATACCACAATGTTTGTGTCATATTACCAAAGGTTGTTGCAATCGTTGTTGCCATTGCTGTTGGCAAATAATTTTGCAAAAAGCTTTCAATCAAGGATGCATCAATCGCAGAGATTGTTGTTGCTCCATTTCCGCTTAACATATTCATAACTGGTCCGCTGACTACAATTACTGGAAGGAAGTAAATCAAACGGAACAGACCTCTACACTTAATTTTACCATTTAACAGCATAGCAATAATTAAAGCAAACACTACAATAACTGGTGCTGAGATAACGGTGGTGACAACATAGCTTGAAAGCGATGTTAGAAAATCAGGATCGGATGCCCAGATTTTCATATAATTTTCTCGTCCTATAAAGGTAAAATTTACGCCACCACGTGTATTAAATTTTACATTACACATGGCATAATAGAAGGATTGACACAATGGTATAATCAGGAATACTAATGCACCAATAATCCATGGCAAAATGAAGATATAGCCCATTCGTGCTTCTCGTTTTGCCAAACGGCCCGGTTTCATCTTTTTGAGCCTTTCCTTTTTTTGTTTTTTTGTTTCTACTACTTTTTCTGCCACTACGCTTCACCTACCTTATATGACAAACCTTCTAGGGTAAACCCATCAACAGTAACACTTTCTTCACTGTAATTAACATATACAGCTTTTCCATTATCATAAGTTACTTTTACAACCTTATGTTTATCATCCTTAAACTCACGATTAATGATATATCCCTCTCCAATATCTGCATTTAGCTTTTCTAGTTCTTCATTATATTGAATAATGGTATCACGATAAGTATCATATCTTGAGCTATAAATATCATTAGAATTTGTATAAATCAGTTTCGAGGAATCTTCTTTTGTAATAAAGAAAGAAGGATAAATACCCATATCTACAAGATTTAAGAAAAATTCCTCTTTATTTGCTTCAAAGTTTACATAATCAGAGTACATTGGAACAACGCCACGTAATGTCATAGAAAGGAATGGAACTTCTTCATCTTCATAAACATAGCTTGATGTTCCTGTTGGCATATCAATAAAGCTACTCATATATTTCCATTGATAAGCAAATGGCTGTTCTAAAGCAAGCGTTGCTTTTTCTGAAAGCTCTTTCATCTGAGAGTCATAAGCATTTTTGGAATCTAAACGAGTATAATATTTTCCACTGTAAGTATAACTGCTCAAATTATGCGTAATCCCTGATAATGCCATATTACTAAGTCCTTTCTTCGCCATAGAAGAAGCAAGACTATTGAGATTTTTTCCACTTTGTCCCGGCAGAATATATTGCATAATTGGGAAAATTTCTTTATATGTATTTTCTTCAAATGCTCTTTTATCTACACGTTTCATTACATTAAATGTTGTATTATTATCATATGGATTAATACGAAGTCCATCCTGATATAAGTATAACTTTACACCTTTCTCTGCAAAATCTTTGGAAAGACTTGTTAATGCAGAAGTACCACCAAGATCTTTACTTGCTTTATAAGAAGTTACAGGAAGATTATAAATACCACCCTGTTGCCATCCTTTATACATAGAGAAAATATTATTTACACTATTATCGGTTAAATCTGTATAAATTTCTCTGGCATCTTCTATTGTGGTTACTGGAACTTCTTTTTTGAAAACTAAGAAATCCTCTCTATCACTTCCAAGAACATCCACTCTTGTATTATAAGAGCAATCTTTCTTTTCAATTTCTCCATTATCTAAAAGATAATTACGATACAAATTTGCAAGACCAGCATAACTTGCCTGATCCCCGCTTGCAAAGCAATAACGAACTTTAATATCTGTCTTTGTACGAGAAGGTTCTGCCTGTTCAATCGATCCACTGTTTCCATTGCTGGTAGGCTGTGAATACAATCTACGTTTAATAAATTTTGAGAAGATACGGTTATAATTGATGGAAACACCATTTGGCACACCTTCAATACTTGCTCTTTCTGCACCCTGTTCTACAATTCCAAGAAATGCCATCTGACTATCCGTATGAACCATACCAAAAATAGGTGCCATAACATATTCGGAATCTGTCACTGTTTCATATTCTTCCCAAAGAAGAGAAAGAACGGAAGAATCACGAATACCAGAGTCATCTCCATAAATCATACCAGAAAATCCGCCGCCAAAACGTCCTTCTTTATCATCCAAATTGATAATAGCACCATTTCCATCTGGAATCAGCATATAGCCTTCTCTGCTTCCCAGATAAGTATATCCAAACATTGGATAAATACTGATTTCATTGAAATAAGTTCCCTCTACTTCTTCACGAATAGAATCATCTGGAATTTCTGCAATTACATGATCCCCTTCCAAAGATACCTTTAAAGTATATCCAAGTCCAATTTCTTCATAGAATACCTCTGCTGTAAATCCATTCTCTGTCATAGAAACATTCTTCTTTGGATTTTGATTTACAAGATCTCCTTGATTTCTGCTATTTCTATCAACAAGGTAATTAAATACAATACCCGATCTCATATAACCTTCCCAAGTTTTATTACTTGCTCCATCATAAAGTCCATCCCGAACAGTAGACTCCATAATGACTCCTGTTTTCTTATCACGAACAAGAATAGATAAGGTATCCTCCTTAAAATAAAGTTCATGTGTATCACTTTCTGCTATCCTTTTATGACCATAAATTTCATCGCCTTCTACAGTCTCAAAAATTTCTGTTTCTACACCTTCTGGCACAAAGTCCTCATTTACTTCTACAGGAGCTGCATTTGTTCCTGTAGTTCCAGCAGTATCCGTTCCTGTTGTTCCAGCAGTATTAGCAGCATCAGTCCCTGTAGTTCCAGCAGTACCAGTAGTGGTATCGGTTGTTCCTGTAGTACCAGCAGCATCTGTTTCTGTATCTGTTAATGCATCTGCGGAAGCGTCCAAATCTTTTCTTCCGGTCAGCTTTGGTACAGCAACCGTTCCAAGAATAGCAACAGCTACAACACCACAAAGCATTTTCTTAAATGCTCTTTTATTTCCACTAAATATTTTATTTGCCAATTCGATACACCACCTCTCCTTTGATTGCTGAAATGAAGTCGAATACCTGCATCCACAATACATAGATAATGAAGATAAGCAATGCACCAATTAATGCAGTAAAGAATGTCAGGAAAATTACCTTTGCTGTTTCTTTCATGGAGTAGTTATTAATTTCCTTCACAGAAAGTATCAGTAAAACAACAATCCATACATAAATAACAATATTTACAAAATCAATTAAGAAATATTCATTATAAGTAAGGACATGACTCAATACAAACACAATTGGCTGCAAGATAAAGTATGGTGTTAAACTATAAACAAAAGAACAATAAATCTGCTTTGCTGTACCCTCGCCATCATTAATTGTGCAAACCAAGTAATTGCAGACAACTGCAAATGCAAGCACTACAACTACAATACCAACATCCATTACAATTTCATATCTTCCTTCTCGTACATTCTTCATCAAGAAACCACAAAAATATTTACTGATAATATTGTAAAGAATGAAAATAAGTAACAATATATTGGATGCAAGATAAGATGCCTTCTTTTCACGTCTTACCCCATAGCAGCCATCAATCGGATGCTTCATAAAATAAAGTCCATAGGTCAACTGCTGTATAAGCTTTTTCTCTTTTACCTTTTTGATTTGATTATGTACTGGTGCTAAAATATTTTTCTTTCTATCTAGATAACCAATCAACTTCCAAAGTATTGCAAGCACTACCAGCACTACAATCACTGGAACAAGATTTTGTTTCAGCCAGACATTACGGATTTCCCAAAATGCATCAGAATAACCACTATAGTCTTTTGCAAGTTTTGCATAGCTTACTGCAGAATTATAATCTTCTTCCTGCTGTAGGGCACGACCCATTGCCTTATTTGCATAATCAAACATACTATTCATTGTAAGCACTTGTGTCAAAGGCTCTTTACTTTCTGTATAGCGTCCCTTGGAATAAAGATAAAGTGCCTGATGAAGCAGATTAGTAAATTCTGTTGGTTGAAAAATCTGAATCTGTGATTTATCAGTATCAAGTGTATAAAGATGATCGACACTGTCAACAGTGATTGCAGAAACATTGGTAGAAAGTCCAATACGAGAACGACCATCATCTGCACCACCAAATACAAACAGCATATCACCTTCATTATTAAATTCGTAAATAAAACCTCTGGCTGTTGCCATATAGACATTATCATAATTGCCCGGTACTACGGCAACAGGATAGTCATCATAGGCATCTGGATTAATCATATTTGTACCAGCAATATTTAACCTTTTTAAAGAACCTTGCTTTTCGCCCTGTGTAACAGTATAAATTAAACCTTTTTCATCAATAGATAAGTTTCCCGGTGTATTTGGACGATTACTTGGTCTTGTTGCAAGCATTTCTTCGGAAAATACCATTCTTTGAATTACTTGGGTAAGTGTTACATGGGTTTCATTTGTACCAAAGTATCCAAGGAATGTACCGCCTTCTGCTGGACTGATTTGTACAACACCATTGGAGTTACCTTCACAAATAATATACATTGTTCCAGCACTATTTACCGTAAGCTTCTGTGGCTTAAATTCCATATCATCACCATACATAATGCTGTCTGGCTTTCCATAAGTGTTAATCAGATTTCCTTCATTATCAAAAACAAACACACTGTTTGCATCGCGGTCTGCTACATAAATTGTTCCATCCTCTAAAACAAACACACCACAAGGATATTTAAAAAGATCGCTACCAAAGTCTCTAATATATTCCCCATCTAAGGTAGAAACTAAAATCCGCTTATTGCCTGTATCAGCAATATAAAGCGTATCATTTCTAATTGTCATATCACTTGGTGCATTTAATGCTTCTTCTCCTACTTTTGTAATCGAAGAATATGGCATATATGCTGTCTGTGTCTCATTAATAGAACCATAACCATCTAATGTGTACGTTCTATATGGTGCATCTGCAGATGCTGTTGTTTCTGTAAGACATGATCCCACAAGTGCAGATACCATTCCTAGGACAAGCAGACCCTTCGAAAACCATTTTTTTGTTTTCATCGTTCTCCATCCCCCCTTCGATTACTTGATACCTGATGTTGCCATTGTGTTCATAACGCTGTTCTGAAGAATAATGAATACAAGAAGCTGTGGTAGGAACATAATCAGTGAAGCTGCCGCTGCCATACCTTGACCAGCTACCGTATTATTTAAGTTAGCAATTGTATTCATATAAAATGCCAAATTCTTCAAGCCTTCATCATTAACATAGTAATTTGATGTTTCCATATTAATCCAAACCTGTTGGAAAATCATAATACCACCTGTTGCAATTGCAGGCTTAATCAGCGGAAGAATTACGCTTACATATACTCTAAATTCTGTAGCACCATCCATATAAGCAGCTTCGATCAATGCATTTGGAACAGTATCCACAAACTGTTTAATCAAGAATAATGCGACTGGATACGCTACAATTGGAAGAATATGTGCCCAATAAGTATCTGTTAAATGTAATGTTGTAACAACAATAAAACGTGGAATCATAACAGCTACTGGTACGAACATCAAGGCGATTTGGTTAATTTGCATCAAAGTATCTCTGCCTTTATATTTCAGCTTTGACAACGAGAATGCAGCCATAGTTGAAAAAATTACAGACATAATAACAGTTGCTATCGTGATGATAAGGCTGTTAAATACATAACGTGAAATTGGAATATTGGATGTTCTAGATGCCTTCATCAACGATGTAAAATTCTGCATTGTCGGCCTATGTACGAAAAACTCTGGCGGACAAGCAAACAATTCTTCCATTGGTTTAAATGCATGACAGATAATAAATATAATAGGAAGAAGCATAAACAATATTAGCGGAAGTATCGCTAACATCATTTTTATCTGTCCTTTTTCAAATTTGGCAGGGCCAATTCGATTACCTTTATATGCCATCTGTTTTTCACCTCCTAATTATCGCCAAACAGCTTCGTTGAAATCGTTGAGAATACCTGAACAAGTAATAACAATACAACGGAAATTGCTGCTGCATAACCCATCTCGAAACGAATAAAACCATAATCCTCAATATGGTTTACAATTAACTGTGCTGCATAGCCCGGTGTCGGATTACCTGCCAAAAGACTACTAATAGTACCATTTTGAAATGCGTTTACAATTGACATAACGGCTGCAAATAACATCTGAGGCTTCATGGTAGGAACAGTAATATAAATCATTTCTTGAAAGCGGTTTTTAATACCATCAATTGCACCCGCTTCATAAAGTTCTTCATCACCATTTAAAATACCAGATAAAATCGACAAGAAGCCAACACCCATACTGCTCCATAAACCAATTAAAATAACAATTGGAAGCAGATAGTTTACATTTGTAAGGAAAATAATTGGTTCATTGATAATTCCAAGTTTTTGCATCCAGCTATTGATATAACCTGTTTGATCACCAGTGAAAATAATCTTCCATAATACTGTCATAGCAACACCAGCCGTCATGGTTGGTGAATACAGAATCAATGCATAAATTGTTCTTGGCAGCCTTGTAAGCTGTGCCAATACCCATGCAAGCACAAATGACAGAGCATAGCCGCCGACACCAACGATAATCGCATATGCCACTGTATTTGGCAGAACGTATTGCATAAAAACTTCATCATTTGTAATCAGATTTATGTAATTTAAAAATCCTACAAAATCTGGTGGCATCGATACCGCATTGTAATTGGTAAAGGAAAGACCAATCGCAATGATGGTAGGAAGCAGGATGAAAATTGCAAACACGAGGCCATAAGGAAGCACAAATAAGTAACCGGCTCTATTCGCATTTTCACGCTTCGCAATACTGGTTTTTGCCATTATGATCTCCCTCCTATTCTCTTCCTAAAATTGCCTGTACCGTTTCCAATGTTGGAACTTTATATTCTCCATTAGAACCTTTTGTTGTTCCAGTATTATAACCAAATTCTTCCAGTTTGCGGTCAATCTCACGATCAACGGTCTTTACTGCTTTATCAATTCTTGTACGAAGCGTTCTACCATTTACAACAATATCATTAAATGCATTGCTAAGTTCACGCTCTAATAAATAAGTTCCCGGAATACGTGCAACTTCCATCAGCCAGCTTGCTTGTTCTTTAATAATCTGCTTATTTTCAGAATCCCAAGGAAGTTCATCAAATGCATTTAAGTTTGCTGTATTCCAAATATAAGAACTACCATAAGAAACTTGAAGTGTTTGACCAAATTTTGATTGTACATCATCTCTTGACCACCATCTTAAGAAATCCCATGCCATATTCTCTCTATCTTCGTTACTGCGGAAAACAACACTACTTTCTGCACCACCACAAGTATAACGTTCAATTTCTCCATTTTCATTTTTAACACCCGGTACAACAGAAATTTTCCAAGAGTTTGCAATTTCTGGAGCTGCATTACTTAATAAGTTGTAAACACCAAAATCACCAATACCAAGTGGCAGATTTCCATTACGGAATCTTTGATAAAACTGCTGTACATCGACTGGACAGTTGAAAATAGTAAACAATTCTGTCAATGTTGTCAGTCCATTAACGGCTTCTTCACTATTTAATGTAATACCATCACTTCCATTTTCACCAAACATCTGAGAACCATTCTGGAATAAAAGTGGTGCAGTACCATGGAAGTTTCTTAAAGTAATCATACCTGCTGTTGGATAATAGAAGTTAAGTCCACGCATCTGTAAATCAGGAAGCATATCTTGTACTTCTTGGATAGTATCTGGTACTTCCAGACCCATTTTACTAAGTACATCAGTACGATAGAATAAAACCCAGAAATTCATTGTTTCTGGTAAGGAATAAATTTGATCTCCAATCGTACTTGGAATAAATAATCCAGCCGGATATGGTTTTGTTACTTCACTAAAATCTTCAAATTCTGTCAGTGGCTTTAGAGCACCACGAATTGCAAGTTCATATGGAACAGTATAGTTAATTCCCATTGCAATATCAGGAGCATCTCCTGTGGAGTTTGCAAGCACGAGCTTATTCTGATCAGGCATTAAACATAAGTCAACGGTAATTCCTGTTTCTGGTGTAAATTCCTGATCAATAATTTGCTGCATAATCTCAAGATATGCACGTGGACGGTTTACCCATACCTTTAAATGACTTGGATCGGTATTTGTTGTAGAATATGCTTGTGCCGCAAAAGAAGAAATAAACCGCTGTACCGTAGTCACTACATTAGTAACAATATTTTTTGCCTTTGGAAGTTTTGCACCATCTTGATAAATATAAATTCTATCAAATGCAAGTTCATTTCCATTTAAGGTATCAATTAAATTTGCTAAATTTTGATTCACAGAACTTTGGCTTTGCGTCAATTCTGAAATACGATACGGAATCTTATTTGGTTCATCTGCTAAGTCACGAAGCTGATTAATCGCTATTGTCATAGAAGCAAATGCTGCAACTGCTTTTTTTGACTTTGGTGTATAAACTTTCATACTATCTGCTAATGCTTCCATTTGATCAGCCCAGCTATTCATACGATCGGAAATATCTGGAATATAGCGTTCCATTTTAAAATCACGATATTTATCTTTATTTGATCCTGCTACTTTTGTAATATCAAGAGATAAATCATTGACATTACTCATAATAACATCAACTGCTTCTAAAACTTCTCGTAAGTTATCTTCTACAATCTGGAAAGAGATTGTATGTGTTCCTGCCTCTAAATATACGGTCAAATTATTTCCATCTGCATCCTGCATTGTTGTATTGGCATATTTTGTTGTATAAGCCATAGGGTAACTTTGAAATGCTGTATTTGGAATTTGTCCGTCAATAGCGACATCTACAAAAACTGGAAATCCATTTTTCTCTGACTGTACATAATGAGCAGCCACATTGTAATTTCCCGCTTCTTCTACTTCAAATTCATATGTAACCATATTGCCTGCTTCTGAAAAGGAATCACGATCAAGTGTATTTAATAGCTTTTCAGAGTTACTATATGGGTCTAAATTAACATCATATTCTGCAATGGCACGAATGGAAGAATCATTCCGATACAGTGGATCTTCTCCTTGCACTGTAATTAATTTTCCTCCATCTGCTTTTTCTGATGCTTGATACTCTGGTACTTCTACTACTGGTTCTAAATATAGATTACCAAGAAGAAAAGTTCCTTCTGCAATATCAATTGTAAATTCATGCTCCCCCTGAGTAAGTTCCATATCTAATGGCTGTGAATAACGGTAGCTAGCATCTTTTACTGCTTTATTTTCCCATCTTACCAGTTTATCTGGTACAGGAACGATTTCATTACCATAACGATCATAGCTTTTTTCTTCTGGAGCTACCCAAGTTGTCTCCAGAATCAAACGCCTTGCTTCATAAAATGGATAATTTCCATCTACTTTTAAAGATGCTTCTATTGGCAGGATAGAATCATCATAAGAGAGATAATCAAGGCTAAAAACATACCTTGCTGTCTGTGGTACATCTACCTTGAAGGTGACTGAATCTCCTAATCCGACTTCGATTACCTTATCCCCATAACTGCCATAAGAATCTGTTGTAATTGTTCCGCCGCCCTGTCCATCATAGCTTTCGGCAGCTTTTATTACTACCCTTTCGCCTTGGTACGCCGGTGCACTATAATTTTTGCTGACATTTGTATAATTATTTGTCAACATATCATTCTCATATTCCTCACTGCTAGAGGTACTCTGTGAAGAATCTGAGGATGCTGCATCTTTCGTTCCGCCTGTATCCGATGCTTCTGTACTATTAGCCGCTGTCGGATCATCTACTGACAAACTATCTGCCAATGCGGTATTGCTGCTAGAAAATACTGCTGCTGCAACAAATAACGCAACGATGCGTGAAAATTCTTTTCGTATCATCCGCTTTTACCTCCTATCTTTTTTTCCCTGCTATGTTTGTTTCTACCGTCACCTATTCCAAAGAATTTCACAAAAAAAAGAGAGAATTCCTCGGAACTCTAAAAATATTCTACAACAATACGAGACAAAAGTCAATAAAAAAGAACGTTTCTTTCGTCATATTAAACAATTTTTTTGATGGTTTTTCTATGTTTTAATGTAAAACTCACTAGGATAAGAAAATTTATATTAATTAAAACTATATTTTTACAGTGATTTTGTCTGAAAATCAAGAAGTTTTTCTGTATAAAATGATAGATTTCTAATACAAATTCTATTATTTTCTATCATCAATATCACAAAAAACTGAACAAAACAAGTAAGTTTGCTCTTGTTCTTATATAACTCACAAAAACAAACTAGCTCTAAAAAGTAAAAGGCCAGCCAAGCTTTACAATTTCTAAAAACTTGGCAATATTGATTTCCTATTAAATAGAAATAGTCGGCAATTTTTTCAAAATCACCGACTGTTATATTGAAAAGAGATTTCTTATTTTTTATTTTTGTTTTAAATATTCAAATCTTGGTGTGCCATCTTCCTCCCATGCAACTTCTAAAATCATTGCATGACGATTTGGATCAAAAAGAGGATCTCCAATAATTTCCTCATAAGGACGTGCATGGTAAATCATCAAATCTTTTGTATTATCATCTGATTTTGTAAAACTATTATGTCCCGGTCCATAAATTCCTTTTTCATAATCTGTTGTTAAAACAGGCATTCTAGACTTTTTCCATGATAGAGGATCTAATAAATCAAAATCCTCCTCTGCTGTCAACATACCAACACAATAGCAAGCACCTGTTGCACTGGCAGAAAATGTTAAGAAAATCTTTCCATTATGTTTTATTACTGCTGGACCTTCATTTACCCAAAAATCCACCCGTTCCCAATCATAATCAGGTGTTGTTAAAAGTACCTGAACTGTTTTTAGCTTACATGGATTTTCCATTTCTGCAATATAAAGATTAGAAATCTGCTTACCTACGCTAACTTTTTCTGCCCAAACATAATAGTATTTCCCTTTATTTTCAAATACCGTTCCATCCAAAGAAAATGCCCGAAAAGAAAATTCATCTTCAGGTGCACACTGCATTTTACCTTTTTCTACCCATGTTCCTGTCATTGGATCAGCATCCTTGCATTCTAGAACATAAGGACGAATATTGAACATATTTCCTTCTTCCCCTGCTGCAAAATAAATATACCATGCCCCATCTAAATAATGAATCTCTGGTGCCCAGATATTACAGCTCATAATACCACTATCATGTTTTACCCATAGAGTCGCTTCTTTTGCGTCCTTTAATCCCATAATAGTATCGGCATGACGAAGTATAATTTTATCATATGCTGGTACAGAAGCCGTAAAATAATAAGTACCATCTGTATGCTTGTACACATAAGGATCAGCACGTTGTGCAATAAATGGTTCATTATAATCTGTGTACTTAAAATTATCTTTGTTTGTCATAAAATACCTCCTTTTTCTTTCATAATATTATAGCACTATATTAGTTAAAACAATTCTTACAAAAAAATTAAAGAACTGATTTATCCCCTTTTTTATATTTTTTCGCAGTTGTATAAATATGATATGCCGTAATTATAATGGCAATAATAAGAGCTGCCGTTGCAAATTGTAAAAATGTAATACCATTATAAGCAAAAAACATAAAGTCAATACAAAGCATCATAGCAAGTGACCATGCCATAGAAGCTATAAAAATAATAAGCGTCCATATAATTTCTTTTACAATATCTAATTGAAAAAAATGCCGAATACTATTCATTTTTCAACTTCCTTTCTTAAAATTTTCATCATCATGTTAAAAGTATACCTTATTTTTAACAGATTGTAAACAATTTTTGTTGATTTTTACTAATTTTTTTATGAAATTTTTATGAAGAAAGCAAAAATGCTCTTTCTATTTACTTTTTATTAATATCCTTACAAACTCTGTTATCACCCCTCCAATTACCATAAAAATCCCTATCTGCTCTGCTAGCTTTATCAACTTTTCTCTATGTTTTTTTCTTTCTGGCTTCCATATTTCTTCTCGAATCCAATCAAATGTTTTTTCTTCTCCCTCCTCTTTTAACATTCGCAGCATTTTCTCCAATAATTCCTCTGTTTTTGGATGTAAAATATAATGAGATTTTGAATTTTGAAAATATTCATAGGGTTCTGCATTTGTATAATTTTCTCCCAAATAATTTTTACTTGCTGCCACACGATCGCAAAACATTTCTAAAACATACCGTATTGGCATTTCCATTCCGCACATTTGATGATCAGGTTCTGCACTATAATCAATCCAATATTCCAAATGATGCTTATTTCTTCCTTTATGATGCAGCCATGCTCCGCTATACCCTTTTACTTCACGTTCTGCATTATTTGGACTTCGCTTTCCTCCTTGATAATATATTACTCCCGGTAAAAATTCTACTAGATTATATTTAGAAATATCATGCAATAGTCCTTGTCGATAAAGACCCAATCGAAAACAATGTTCCTTTACAAGCTTTTTATGATGATTAATTGTTTTTAAATGCCCAAGAAAATTCACAATAAATAGCACCTCCCAACAATCTATATCGTGCCGACCGCAGCCACGAAGTGGCTTATTTCTTGTCGTGCACATCATGTTATACTGAGCGGTCATGTTTTTCGACCGCCAGTATAACTATAAACTCTTTACTATGAATAGAAAACTCCCACAGCCTTTCCTGTGGGAGCTTATACGCTTTTACCCTTTTATAAATAATTAATCTTCTGGTAGCTCCACAGTTACTTTGTCAAGTTTCCAGATATCATCTACATATTCTTGAATTGTTCTATCAGAAGAAAACTTTCCAACATGTGCAACATTAAGCATTGCCGATCTTGCCCATCCTGCCTGATTCCTATATGCCTCTTGTACTTTCTTTTGAGCTTCTTCATAAGAACGGAAATCTTTCAAAATAAAATATTGATCTGCTCTCTCATAACCATTTTGATCAAGCAAGGAATTATAAAGTTCTCGGAACATTTCCATATCATTTGGTAAATAAAAACCATTAATAAGTTGTGTTAGCACATTCCGGATATCTTGATCATTATTATAAATATCTCTTGGATTATAACCGCCATTTTGCTCATAGTTAATGACTTCTTCTGAAGTTAAACCAAAAATAAATGCATTTTCTTTGCCAACTTCTTCTACAATTTCTACATTAGCACCATCCATTGTACCAAGAGTCAAAGCACCATTTAACATAAATTTCATATTACCTGTACCAGAAGCTTCTTTACTTGCTGTTGAAATTTGCTCTGATACATCAGCAGCAGCAAAAATCAATTCTGCATTGCTAACACGATAATTCTCAATAAAAACTACTTTAATTTTTCCTTGAATATTTCTATCATTATTTATTACATCACCAACGCTGTTAATTAACTTAATAATTGCTTTTGCTCTGCGATATCCAGCAGATGCTTTTGCACCAAAAATAAACGTTCTTGGATAAAAATCCATATCTGGATTTTGTTTTAATTCATTGTAAAGGTGCATAATATGAAGAATATTTAATAATTGTCTTTTATATTCATGAAGCCTCTTTACTTGAACATCAAAAATAGAACGTGGATCTACTTCAATTCCATTATGTTCCTTAATATAATTTGCAAGACGTACTTTATTCTGATATTTAATGTTCATAAATTCCTTTTGGCTCTTTTCATCATCTACATAAACAGCTAATTCCTTCATATGGAATAAATCTGTAATCCAATCATCACCGATTTTATCCGTAACCCAGTTGGCTAATAATGGATTTCCATGTAATAAAAATCTTCTTTGTGTAATACCATTTGTTTTATTATTAAATTTCTCTGGCATCATTTCATAGAAATCACGAAGTTCTTGATTTTTCAAAATCTCAGTATGAAGTCTTGCTACACCATTGACAGAAAAACTTCCTGCAATGGCAAGATGTGCCATTTTTACTTGTCCATCATAGACAATGGACATTTTTTCAATTTTACGGTTATCGCCCGGATATAAACGGCGAATTTCATTCTGAAAACGACGGTTGATTTCTTCTACAATCTGATAAATTCTTGGCAATAATCTGGAAAATAACTCTAATGGCCATTTTTCCAATGCTTCCGACATAATCGTATGATTTGTATAAGCACAAGTCTTTGTTGTAATTGACCATGCCTCATCCCACTCTAAGTTATATTCATCCATAAGAATCCGCATAAACTCTGCTACTGTAACGGTTGGATGTGTATCATTTAATTGGAATACTACTTTTTCATAAATCTTGCGGATATCATTATGCTTTTCCATATATTTTGCTACAGCACGCTGCACACTTGCCGATACAAAGAAATATTGCTGTTTTAAACGCAGTTCCTTTCCTGCATAATGATTATCATTTGGATAAAGAACTTCACAAATTGTCCTTGCTAGATTTTGCTGTTCTACTGCACGTTGATAATCACCTTTATCAAAACGCTCTAAGTTAAAGGTATCAATTGCTTCTGCATCCCAAATACGAAGCGTATTTACAACATTATTTCCATAACCTACAATAGGAAGATCATATGGTACGGCACGCACAGATTGATAATTTTCCTGAACAAACTTATCCCTTCCATTTTCTCTCCGCATGGTTACATAACCACCAAATTTTACTTCTACAGCATATTCTTCTCTACGAATCTCAAATGGATTCCCATGCTTTAACCAATCATCTGGTTTTTCTACCTGAAAACCATTATCAATCTTTTGCTTAAACATACCATATTTATAACGAATACCACAACCATAAGCAGGGTATCCAAGCGTAGAAAGAGAATCTAAAAAGCAAGCAGCAAGCCGTCCTAAACCACCATTTCCAAGAGCAGCATCTGGCTCTTGATCCTCAATTGTATTCAAATCAAGTCCAAGTTCTTCCAAAGCCTCGCTAATTTCCTTATTTGCTTTTATATTAATAATTATATTTCCGAGGGCACGTCCTGTCAAAAATTCCATAGACAAGTAATAAACTGTTTTTACATCCTGTTTTTCATATTCTTTATGTGTAGCCATCCACTGATCTACTACAATATCTTTCACAGCATAAGCAACTGCCTGAAAAAGCTCTCTTTGCTTTGCTTCCCTCACAGATTTCCGAAAAAGAACCTTAACATAATCTGTGACTTCTTTTTTAAATTTTTTCTTGTCAACTGTAACTGTCTTCATCAACACACCTTTCCTTCCATGAGCATTTTAAAATTTCATAGTACAAAAAAAAATTAATACACCATTTTATTATATACTATTATTTCCAAAAAAGGAAGTAAGAAATCTTTATTTTTTTGCGGCTTTACTAATTTATAAGTCAAGTTCGTTTTTATAAGTTTAACTAATCTTATAAAAACAAACCTGACAACTTACATCAATTTATACTAAGAGTCAAGTTTTTCAACCACTAGTATATTATAATTTTTCAACAGATAGTGTAACAAGTTCTCCATTAATATCCCATTCTTTTGCATATCTTACCTTGCCAACCAACATTTTCTCAGCTAAAACCTTAGAAGCAATCATTTCCTGATTTTTTTCCATAATTGCAGCAATTTTTTCATTTCCTTCACTTGCTACTACAATATGATCCATTACTTCAAATCCTGCTTCTTTTCGCATTGTTTGAAGTTTGCTAATAATTTCATAAACAAACCCTTCTTCGATAAGTTCCTTCGTTAAATTTGTATCTATTACAACAGTAATTCCATGATCAGAACCGCTAACAAAGCCTTCCTTTTGTGCTGCTTCAATCAATAAATCTTCTTTTTCAATTACATGTTCTGTTCCCTCAATTACAATTGTCAAACTTCCTTTTGCCTCAATTTCATCCATAGCCTGATTTCCATTTAATTCAGAAAGAACCCTCTTTACTTCATTAATTTGCTTTCCAAAACGGCGACCTAATGTTTTTAACTGTGGTTTTAATGTATAATCTGTAAAGTTTCTAACATCATCTGTCATTATAATATTTTTCACATTTAATTCATCCTTTGCAATTTCCCTATAAAAATCAGAAAGTTCTTTCTCTGCCTTTACATACATTGTATTAATTGGCTGACGTGTTTTTATATTTGCTGTATTTCTTGCTGCACGTCCAAGTACAACCAGCTCCAAAATAGATTCCATATCTTCTTCTAATTTTTTATCAATTAAGTGTTCCTCTACCTTTGGAAAATCACATAAATGAATACTTTCTTTTGCATTTTTATCAACACTTCTTACAAGATTTTGATAAATATCCTCTGTCATAAATGGAATCATTGGTGCTGCTGCTTTACTAATCGTTACTAAAGCTGTATATAACGTCATATAAGCATTGATCTTATCCTTTTCCATGCCTTTTGCCCAAAAACGTTCTCTGCCCCTGCGAACATACCAATTACTCATCTCATCTACAAAATCCTGCAAAACCCTTGCTGTTTCTGGAATTTTATAATTTTCCAGATTTTCATCCACAGCTTTTACCGTAGAATTTAATTTAGAAAGAAGCCATCTGTCCATAATAGAAAGACTTGCAATATCTAATATATGCTCCATTGGATTAAACTTATCAATCTCTGCATATAGAACATAAAAAGCATAGGTATTCCAAAGTGTTCCCATAAACTTTCTCTGTCCTTCCAGCACAACTTTTCCATGAAAACGATTTGGCAGCCATGGTGCACTGTTAATATAGAAATACCAACGAATGGCATCTGCTCCATATTGCTCTAATGCTTCAAATGGATCAACAGCATTTCCTTTCGATTTGGCCATTTTCTGTCCATTTTCATCTTGTACATGTCCAAGTACAATCACATTTTTATAAGGGGCTTTGTTAAATAAAAGTGTTGACTCTGCCATCAAGGAATAAAACCAGCCTCTTGTTTGATCCACTGCCTCAGAAATAAAATCTGCTGGAAATTGCTGCTCAAATAATTCTTTATTTTCAAATGGATAATGATGTTGTGCAAATGGCATTGCTCCTGAATCAAACCAACAATCAATAACTTCTGGCACTCGATGCATTTCTTTTCCACAATGAGGACATGGAATGGTTATCGTATCAATATATGGTCTATGAAGCTCTATCTTTGCAGCCTCCGGATTTTTACTTTTTTCGGCAAGTTCTTGACGGCTTCCAATCGCTTCCATATGACCGCAAGAACATTCCCAGATATTTAATGGTGTTCCCCAATAACGATTTCTTGATACGCCCCAGTCTTGAATATTTTCCAGCCAGTCACCAAAGCGACCCTTTCCAATTGATTCTGGAATCCAATTTACCGTATTATTATTCTCTACTAATTCGTCTTTTACTTCTGTCATCTTAATAAACCAAGACTCTCTTGCATAATAAATCAGTGGTGTATCGCATCGCCAGCAATGCGGATAACTATGCTCAAATTTTGGTGCAGAAAATAACAATCCCTTTTTATCAAGATCTTGTAAAATCATAGGATCTGCTTTTTTACAGAAAATACCTGCATAATCCGTTTCTTCTGTCATTTCTCCTTTTCCATCAACAAGTTGTACAAAAGGAAGATCATATTTACGTCCAACATTTGCATCATCTTCACCAAAAGCAGGTGCAATATGAACAACTCCTGTGCCATCACCCATAGTAACATAGGAATCACAAGTAATATAAAATGCTTTCTTATGCTGTTTTTCACAAATAGGAGTAGCATAAGGAAATAATGGTTCATATTCCTTATATTCCAGTTCTTTTCCTGTATATTTCTCTAAAATCGTATAGGCCTTATCTTCTGTTTTTTCCGCAAGTTTTGAAAGAACAGAATCTAACAATGCCTCTGCCATATAGTAAGTATTGCCATCAAGGGCTGCTACTTTACAATAAATTTCTTCTGGATTTACACAAAGTGCTACATTCGATGGAAGTGTCCATGGTGTTGTTGTCCATGCTAAGATATAAGCATCTTCATCTTTTACTTTAAAACGTGCTACTGCCGAACGCTCCTTAATATCTCGATACCCTTGTGCCACTTCATGAGAAGAAAGCGGTGTTCCGCAGCGTGGGCAATAAGGAACAATTTTAAATCCTTTATATAAAAGCTTTCTATCCCAGATTTGCTTTAATGCCCACCACTCTGACTCTATAAAATCATCATGATAAGTGACATAAGGATTTTCCATATCTGCCCAAAAACCAACAGTACCAGAAAAATCCTCCCACATTCCTTTATATTTCCATACAGATTCCTTACATTTTTCAATAAATGGATCAAGCCCATATTCTTCAATTTGTTCTTTCCCATCAAGCCCCAGCATTTTTTCTACTTCCAGCTCTACAGGAAGTCCATGGGTATCCCATCCAGCCTTTCTTGGAACTAAATAACCTTTCATTGTACGATAACGTGGAATCATATCTTTAATGACTCTTGTTAAGACATGACCAATATGTGGTTTGCCATTTGCTGTTGGCGGACCATCATAAAAAGTATAAACAGGTCCTTCTTTTCTGGATTCCATACTCTTTTCAAAAATCTTATTCTCTTTCCAAAATGCAACGGTTTTCTTTTCTCTGTCTACAAAATTCATATTTGTAGATACTTTTTTATACATATAAACTACCTCCTTAAAAAATAAAAAAAGCCCTGCCCAAAATAGGGCAAGAGCATACAAAAACGAAACAATGCTAAGAATCTGCTGTTAATAATTAGCATCTATCTCTTTCTTTTTACCACCTATTTTTATTTTTAACTGTACTCTGCGATTTTACTTTCGCATTTATACATTTCCATCTAACGGTGGATACCGGCGGGGCTTAGTTGATAAAAATCGTTCAGCCTGCAACTCTAGAGTGATTTTCCTGCCAGTTTACTCATATCGGGTTTCCACTCTCCCCGACTCACTGTTATTTTCATAATTACAATAAATTGTAATCAAGGCAACTACTTTCTCTGTCATCGTTTTTTTTATGGCTCTTATCATATTACAAAAGAAAAGAACTGTCAAGACTGAAAAATTCAAAAAATCAGATGAAAGCCAAATTTAAGAACACGATCAAATTTTTTCTGCCATCCTTGACATTTTCTGCTATAATCTCTATACTAATTTATACTGACTAATAAAAACTTATTGTATTCTTTCAATATAGAAAGGCATTGGCTGCCAGAAAGGAAAAAAATGTGAATCGAACAATCCTAATTGTTTTTTCAACTCTATTATTTATTATTATTGGAAGCTTTCTTTATATTCAAATCTATCTTGGTTTTCATGTTGATGCGATCGAAAGCACTAATGAAACAGAAAATTTTGAATATTATTATAATGATACCTTAAATAAGGAAGAACCTGCTATGTCAAGTACAGGCACTTATCCTGTCACATCTTCTGGAATTGATTTAGATGCATTAAAAGAACCAGAAAAAAAGAAACCAAAAAATACTTCCTCTAAAAATGATTTTACTCCAAAAAAAGTTAATACAAGACTTGGAAGCTATCAGCAACTTATTAATCGTGATTATGAACTACCAAATGATTATCAGCCAGACGATTTAACTGAACCGGAAGTGCGTTTTAGTTTCTATGGTTCTAATGATAAACGAAAGCTGCGTAAAAAGGCAGCTTCTGCATTAGAAGAATTATTTACTGCTGCAGAAGAATCTGACTGTATTTTATATGGCGTATCTGGTTTTCGCTCCTATGAACGCCAAAGTACAATTTACAATCAGAATCTTTTAAAGAAAGGCTCTGAACATACCAATTTATATTCTGCCAAACCGGGTACTAGTGAACATCAATCTGGACTTGCTATTGATGTTTCTTCCCGTTCTGCCTCCTTACAACTTTTAGAGAATTTTGGTAAAACGGAAGAAGGATTATGGCTTGCTAAAAATTGCTGGAAATATGGTTATATCCTACGCTATCCAGAAGATAAAGTAACCATTACTGGATATGCTTATGAACCATGGCATATCCGCTATGTAGGAAAAAAACTGGCAAAATATTTATATAAACATAATTTATGCCTAGATGAATATTATGGATATGAAGCACAAACATCTACATCAAAGCACACAAAAAAGAAAAAATAAAGGAATATTTAAAAAAATACAAAAGAACTATATATAGAAAGGAGAAGTTAAGTAACAAACTATGAGATTATTTTTCATTGCTATCTATTTAATTTACTACTATTTTAAAAGTCTATTTCTATGGCCAAAAGCAAAAACACTTGGAAAAAAAGATCATGTACAACAATTAGAATATTCACAATATCATATTTCTAATGCATTGCGTCATATTCTTTTTCTTGCTGGTGTAAAAGTAAAAGTAAAAGGAATAGAAAATATTCCTAAAGATCGTGCTTGTTTATTTATTACAAATCATCGCGGTTATTTTGATATCTTGCTTGGCTATACTACCATTCCTATGCGATGCAGTTATATTGCAAAAAAAGAAATGGAACATATGCCTTTAATTGCCCCTTGGATGCGTCTCCTAGACTGCCAATTCCTTGATCGTGATAATATTAAGGAAGGAATGAAAACGATTTTAACTGCTATTGATTTAGTGAAAAGTGGACAATCTATTGTTATCTCCCCAGAAGGAACAAGAAATACAGGAGATGAACTGCTTCCTTTTCATGAGGGAAGCTTTAAAATCGCTACCAAAAGCGGTTGTCCCATTATTCCAGTAGCAATTAATAATACGAATGCTGTATTTGAAGATCAACTTCCATGGATTAAATCAGCAAAAGTCTGTATTGAATATGGAAAACCTCTTTATTTAGAAGAAATGACAAAAGAACAAAAAAAAGCACTTCCAGAAACTACAAAAGCAATCATTCAGGAAATGTATCTTGAAAATAAAAAAGAATGTTAAGAACAAAGCGGAGGAAAAATATTATGAAACCATGGTTAATTGTCTTACTTATTATCATCCTTGTATTAATTGCTGTTCTTGTGCTTCTTTATTACTTTGGCAATAAGATGCAAAAAAAAGCAGCCGATAATCAAGCACAAATGGAAGCGGCCTCTCAAGTTGTCACTATGCTTGTAATTGATAAAAAACGGCTAAAATTAAAAGAAGCAGGGCTTCCACAAATTGTTATTGATCAAACACCAAAATATATGCGACGTTCTAAAGTGCCAATTGCAAAAGTAAAAGTTGGCCCACAAATTCTTAATATGATTTGTGATGAAAAAGTTTTTGAAATTCTTCCTACAAAAAAAGAAGTCAAAGCAACTGTAAGTGGTATTTATATTATGGGAGTGAAAGGACTTAGATCAAGTCTTGAAAAACCAACAGGAAAAAAAGGATTCTTTCGCAATCTTCAGGATAAAGCAAGAACTGCCCTAGAAGAACAAAAAGAAATCGATGCTGCAAAAAATAAACAAAAAAAGAAAAAATAAAAGATTTATTATACGTTATCTTTAAATATTTTTACTATAAAAATGACAGCCTTCTTAAGTTTTTTAACAAAGCTGTCATTTTTCTTTTTTGAAATCAAAATAAATCCTTTAGAATACAAAAACAATTATTAGAGATTTTAAGGATTACTAGTTACTTTAATTATAATATGGCAATCTGAAATATAACTATAATTCATATCCAATCCATAAGTAAGTTCTGCAACAATTTCATTTTCCGTTTCTTTTAACTCCACTTTTGATGTATGTGTACTAATAATCAGTTCTCCAAATGGGGTATTATAACTTGTTACATTTTTCTTTTCTTTTTCAAATACCATATGTACATTACTTGCACCACTTTTTATAATTTCCACAAGCCCTTCGGAAAGAATCACTGTATTTTTTGTTAAGTCTGCTGTAATTGTATTTCCGGGTATACTTTCCCCATATCCAAAGCTGTTTTTTGTCATATATTCATCGTATAAGATAAAGTGCTTTTCTCCTTCTTTATAATATTTTCCGGCAGAAACTACTTCCACTGGTGCATCTCCTTCACTATCAAATTGTAGTCCTGTGATTGCAATCATTACATCTGCTGTCATTTTTCTCCTATCCTTTCTTCCTTTTCAGGTATTTCTAAAAATTAACGAAACGCTTTTGAAAACCACTCCCCAAGCCGGAAGCGATATTCATATTTTATACCATTATGCTCTTGTGTCAATAAGGAATTGTACTCTCCCTCTGTTAAAGCGTCTTGTAATTTTTCTTTTGACTTTGTTGGCACTTTTTCACAAGCACCATCTAATAGACATAGTGTTGGAAACATAACACACCACCAATTATGTCCCCCTCCGCTGCCAAGAAGTACACGAACAGCTTCATAATCTCCTTCTGGAAATGTCAAATCTCCATATGTTTTTACTGGAAATTTTGTTTTTTCTAACACTACATTTGCCTTATAGTCCATTCCCTCTGTAGAAAGCACCTGATTTGCTTTTTCCGTTAAATCATCTAATTGCGAACAAAGTATCTTCTTTGCATCTTTTTTTGTTTTTGCCTTTTCCATAGCAGATTGTACATCTTGTAAAATTTCATCTCTTACTTTATATTTTATCGCTTGATCCTCTTTTGAATCACTATTAGCAATCACATGAAATCGTATTACTGCATCAGAAATATCTTTTTGCATCTGAGCTTTTTTACATTGAATCGCAAGTGCTGTCCAAATAAGTACAACAAAAACTGTAATAAAAATATTTTTTATATTATATTGAATATATTCCTTCATTTTTCTTTCTCCCTTCTAAACTCTGAAACTTTATTATTTAAACTTTTCCCTAAAATTTTTTCTTTATACACTTGTATAAAAAATTTTTTTCCTTATACTATTTACTATCAATCATTACTATCATATTTATCTTACAATCAAAAAAATTGATTATAGGATAAGAAGAATACCAAAATATTCTTAAATAAAATTATAGAAAGGATAAAAAAACTTATTATGAATGAAATCACACTATCTGCCTATGGTAAAATTAACCTTGCTCTTGATATCATTGGTAAACGTCCTAATGGATATCATGATGTTCGTATGGTAATGCAGTCTGTTGGATTACATGATACTTTAAGAATAAAAAAATGTTCTGGCACTGGCATTACTTTGTCTACAGAACAAAAAGAACTAAAAAATCCACAAGAAAATCTTGCTGTTCGTGCTGCTGTTCTTTTAAAAGAAGAATTTCATATTAAAGATGGACTTTTTATTGAACTTAAAAAAGAAATTCCGATTGCTGCTGGTATGGCAGGTGGAAGTACCGATGCAGCAGCAGCACTTTATGCAGTTAATGAATTATTTTCTCTTGGTATGAATCAAAAAGAACTTGCTTCCTATGGAGTAAGACTTGGTGCTGATATTCCCTATTGCTTATTAGGGGGAACTGCCCTTTCCGAAGGAATTGGCGAAATCCTAACAGCATTACCCCCTGCTCCTAATTGCTTTGTATTATTAGTAACTCCAAGGATTCCAATTTCTACTAAATATGTTTATGAACATTTCGATGCTTTGATTGCTCCCAAACACCCTGATATTGATGGTATGATACAAGCAATTGAGCAAAATAATTATATTAAAATGACACAGAAATTAGAAAATATATTAGAGCTTGTTACAATTTCAAAAACTCCTATCATTGCAAAAATTAAGGAACAAATGATGACAATGGGTGCTGATAATGCTTTAATGAGTGGCAGTGGCCCTACTGTATTTGGTTTATTTTCAAAAGAAACTGCTTGTAAAAATGCTAGTGCATGGTTTTCCTCTCATAAACAGGAACTAAACATCTTTTCTTACCTAACACATTTTCAACACTTATAATAGTACCTTTTATATTTTAAATAGAAAGATTTTTTAGAAAACAAGAAAATTTCACAATCTAGTAATTATTTTAAAAAAAGTGCCGATATCTTTTATAGAATATAATTTTCTTTACTAGTCTTATTAAAAAAAGAAAATTTTATGAAAAAATACAATGATAAAGGAGGATTTATTATGGATATGGGAATTACAGAAAACCTTGGTATTTCTTATAGTGCAGAATCTCGTTCTTCTAAAAAGACAACTCGTGAAAATACAAATACTTCTGCTATTGAAGATACAGAAGCAAAAGTATCTGATAAAGCAGAAAAAACAAATGCTGCTACTTATGAAAGGACATCAGAAAAGGACACAGATTCTTCCAAACAACTTTATAAACCAGATATGGATATGGTACAGAAATTAAAAAATGATGCAGAAGTTAGAAGTACACAGCTTCGTAATCTGGTAGAGAAGATGCTGACAAAGCAGGGAACTGCTTTCAATAATGGCACTAATATTTATGACCTGCTTCGTACAGGTAAAGTGAATGTTGATCCTGCAACAGCAGCACAAGCAAAAGAAGATATTTCCGAAGATGGTTATTGGGGTGTAAAACAGACCTCAGAACGTCTTGTTTCTTTTGCAAAGGCACTAACAGGCGGTGATCCTTCCAAAGCTGATGAAATGATTGAAGCTTTTAAAAAGGGTTATGAGCAGGCTACAAAGTCTTGGGGCGGCGATCTTCCGGGTATCTGCAAAGAAACCTATGATGCTACCCTAGAACAACTAAATGAATGGAAAAATTCCTTAGATTCTTCTACAGATGATGTTGCAAATACAGAAAAAACAACAGCATAACAAGACATAACAAAGAAATAATATGATAAAAAATAAGAAGCTTTGGCTATTTTGTCAAAACTTCTTATTTTTTACTATTTACATATTTACTCAAAAAATAATTCTGAAAAAATTTTATAAATACGATGGTACTTGTTTCACAATTAAAATCTTTTCTCCTTCTTTTACTTCCTCTGGCCCACGTTCATTCATTTCCAAAAGCTGATCCATACGAATATGAAATTTCTTTGCAATTGTCCATAAACTATCTTCATTTCTTACAATATATCCAATCATGCCGGGCAGGGATTCATAATATTGTGTTGGTATCATTTCTTCTTTAAAATCTGTAATCACAGGTTCTCTCACTTTATCAAATACAATCGCATCTAAGCTAACTACAACTTTAATCTCTGCTTCTTCTCCATTTGCCATAACAGCAGAAAGTTGTTCCAGACTAGGTCTTACTTCAAAAACACTATCTTCCGAAATCCCTCTTGCTTCAATTGTATATTGAAAAGGAATCATTCCTTTTGCTGCACTTACAGGGGTAAAATCATCATCTGTTAAATATAAAAGCTGTAATTCTGCAATTCCTTCCACAGAAATACCATCTTCCACAATTTGTTGTTCATCTAATTTTACACTTCCAGAAACATTACATAGCTCCAATACCTTTCCACTTCCCGCTGGTACTTGCACTCTATCTTGAATACGCATTCTACTATTATTTTTCATCAGCATATTTTCATAGCACGCCTCTCCCTTAATAGGAATCAATTCACGATCGGTTGCATAAGCATCTTCTAAAAGCATAATTTGCTCATTTTCATAAATACGCAATTCCAGATTTAATACTGCCTCCATATCAAAAATACGTTCTTCCCCATCAACATCAGGTTTCATTTGTACATCCTGCCGAAGCACTACCATTTCTACATCGGGAATCATCGTTTCTTTTGCATTATTTGCTTCAATCATTCCTTGAAATGGCTTTTGCCCTTCCATAAAACTTAAGCCTTTTCCATCTTCTCCTGTATAGATCACAAATAAACTTACATCTCCATTTACCTCAAGCTTATCTTCTAAAAGCCGCAAGGATACATTAGAAGTTTCAATATTATAATAAAGCACCTCTCCAATATTTGGCTTTCCTGCCAATAATGGAAATTCTTCTTTAATACGCAAGGTATCTTTTTTAAAAAGCACCTGCTTTGTCATGGTAAGTTCTCTTGTCTTTGTGCATATTTTCTCATCTGTTTCAATATCACTGACTGCTTCGGCATCATACATTTCTTCTGCCGTTATGTAAAATGTCACAATTGCCTTTGCACTGATTTTACGAGAATTAATTAGATTTACCGTAAAATCTTCTAAATTCCATTTTGCCTTAATCTGATCTTCTGTTCCCGCATCATCCAAATGAATAATCTCCTCAAATGGAATTTCCCCATTAATATTATGAATGGGACGATTATCATTTTCACATAAGTATAGAAATTGAAAAGAAAGACTTCCCTTTAATAAAACCTTTCCATTCATTGCCCTTACTTCTGAAAGCACAATATTTCCCTGTTCTCTAATAATTTTCATAATATCTGGTTTCATATCAGGTACATTAAAGTCATCGTCAAAGGTCAATTGTATTGTTGTCTTTGCTTTTAATTTATCCATATGAATCATTTTTTGCAAAAGCTCCATGAACATCCTCCTATTTTATATAAAATTTGTATTTTACTTATCTTAGAAATTATCAAGAAAAGAAAAAATGCCATAATATTCCTTGTTTAATATATATGCAATGTCCAAAAAACTATGACAAAAAGACAACACTCTTTTCCTTATTTTCTATTTTAATTACAATATAAGGATAGGTAATGGCCTGTGTCACTTTTTCTTCTTTTTCTGGTCCTATTAAAGTAGTATCAAAGTAAACAGCATTTTCTGTTTCATAAACATTATCTACTAAAATACTATATCCTCCTGTATTTTGCATTCCATATCCCTGTACAATATACAAATAACCATTACAACTATAGGTAAGTTTAAATCCTATTTCTTTTTTCTCTGTAATAATGGTAAGTAGTTCTTGTGGAAGATCTTCCTCCTCTACAACGGTAAAATCAACTGGTTTTTTTCCTGCCTCATTATCTTTTTTAGAAAAACTGCAAGAAGAAAGAATAAGAGAAAAAAATAAGAGCATAGCAATCGAGGGAATCAGCTTAAAATTACTCATAAAAAAACCCCTTTTTCTTCCAGTTTATGCCGAAAGAAAAAAGGGTATGATAAGAATCAAAAACTTTTCTTTTCTCCTTTATTCCATTACAAATTTTCTAAAAATTTCTCCTCGTTCCTCAAAATTTTTAAAATGATCATAAGAAGCTGCCGCTGGAGATAGAACACAGGCATGTCCTTGTTTTGTTTCCCTTTTTGCAATCCGAACAGCTTGTTCCAAGTTATCACATAAAAATGTATTCTCTCTGCCAGAAAGCATAGAAAAAATATGTTTCCCTGATGCATACATACAAATTACATTTAAGTCTTTCTTTTTCTTTATATAATCTACAAGAATTTGATAATTAATTCCTCGATCCATACCACCAAGCAATATTGTTTGCACCTTTGGAATACTTTCTGCTGCCTGAATTGCTGATTCACAAATAGTTGAAATGGAATCATCATAATAAGAAATTCCATCCCTAATTCCAATAAATTCCTGACGATGGGAAAGTCCGCCAAACTCTGCAATTGCTTTTCTAACGTCTTCCTCTTTTAAATGGTATTCTTTTGTTGCAATTAAAAATACAATCTCTGCATTATATTGATTATGGCTTCCTTTTAATTTCATATCAAAAGAATGCTGTAAATGGAATGGATTTATTTTTATACATCTTCCTTTTATCATTGGAGCTGGAACTTCTTTATTAATTAGACAAAGATCGCCTTCCTTTTGATAACAAAGAATATGAAGCTTTGCTTTTAAATAATTTTCCATTGTTCCATAATAATCCAGATGATCTTCATAAAGATTTAACATAACAGCAATATGTGGTGATTCCTTGCTATGTGCAAGCTGGTGACAAGACATTTCAAAAACAATCGCTGTCTTTTTATCAATTTCATCATAATAATTAAGGCAAGGCATTCCAATATTTCCAACTAAAACTGCCCGAATACCACATTTTACTAAAACATGGTATAACATAGAAGCCGTTGTACTTTTTCCTTTTGTTCCCGTAATTCCAATAATTTGACCACGAAATTCTTCCATAAATAAATCTGTTTGTGAAATTAACTTTTCATTTTCTAGTTCACATTTTATTCCCGGGCTTTTTATTACATAATCAAATGCATGAAAATCAATATCTTCAAGACTGCCTTCTAAAACCTCCACTTTACAATCCTTACAATGTGAAGCAATAAATTCCTTTGTTGCTTTTCCTTCCCTTCCAAATCCCCAAATTAATATCCTTTTTCCATTTAATTTTTCTGTAATTTTCATATTTCATACCATATCTTTCTTAATTTTTCTTATTTTATTACCTTCTTTATTTTACTATCTATTTATTGTCTATTTTATTTGATTACCTGCTTTATTTTATTGTCTATTTTATTTGATTACCTGCTTTATTTCATTGTCTACTTTATTTCATTACCTACTTTATTTGATTGCTTGTTTTACATACTCTATAAAACTATCAGGTACTGCATGATCATCACAAAATTCCTTTAAAAGTTGTTTTAGATTTCCACCTTGATCTAAAATAAAATCCTGATAGCGTTTTACTAAAAGTGGCAGTTCTTGTTTCAAAACCGATTGTTGTTCTATAAAATATTTTAATGCCGCAAGTACTTCGCTTCTTGTTCCAACACATTCAAATGGTTTATTTTCATCAATTCCAGTAAGTTCACGAAAATATCGATCCATTTCTTCTTTTTCTAAAAGCTCCTGCCCAAAAATAGCATGCAGTTCCCTTTTTGATAAAAACGGTGATAAAATAATATAAACAAATAAGCACTTTGGACAATTACAACACCAAATTCCCTGCTTACTTCCTGCATTACAACTACGAAATGCTTGATGATATCTCTTTGCTTGTACTGCAAATATTTTTGCAATTTGAATTTCTGTTAAAGGACGCAATAAACTAAAATACTTAATTTTTGTATCTACTAATGTATCAAGATACCAACAAAAATCTTGTTCAAACTGAAAACTCTTTGAATATTGATGATTTACTGTTGAATTTTTTACTGTAGATTCATTGGCACTTGTTTCATTTGATAAAGCAATATAACGCTTTCCATTTAAAAGTGCTGTAATTACAGAAGAAAATGCCACAATCGCAGAAAAAGGAGTATGCCCATTGAGATACCCTTGTTTATTTAATTCTAAAAGATTCTTGTCTAAAACCCTTTTTACTTTAATATCCCCTACCTTTTCCTCACATAAATCAATGACTTCCTGTACTGCCTTGATACGATTTACGCTAAATACTGTAAGTTCCATCTCCTTACAATGCTTTAAAATTTCTAAAGAAACAATGGAATCCTTTCCTCCTCCAATGGGAACAAGACAGCCTTTAACATCTTCCTTTGAAAGAAAAACAGGGGCTGCTTTTTGTTCCTTATATTCAAGTTCCATAAAATCTTGTTCCTTAGCATCAATATGATTTACATAAAAAAATTCTCCAAGTCCATGAAAATATAGCTTTTTCCACCATAATGCCTGTTCTTTTGAAAGATATCCACAAGAAATTGTAACTTTTGGTGAACAAGTTACTTTCCAATAACTAATTAATTCTACCATACCAAGACTAAAGAAAAGTTTATCTAATGCTTCCTTTTTTTCTTCATTTTCTTCATTATATATTGTTGGAAAATGCCAGAATGGATGAAACTCTGCCAAGTTAGGAATACAAAAATCATAAGTTACATCAATACCATCTTCCTTTTTTTCCACCCTATATCCCTGATAAATAAATTCTTGATATAGCTCCCGAAATTTTTTATACTTTTCTGTTCCATTTGTTATTTTCATCCATGATATCATATTTCAATCTCTCCCTTTCTCTTTTTTCTAATCTTTCTTTTTTATATTCCATAAGACGCAAATACATTTCTGGATGTTCTTTTTTTATCTGTTTCTCAAATTTTTTCTGATGATTTCTAAGTTCCTCTAATTTTTCTGGACTTTCTAATTTTAAACGCTCTGCAATCCACTGTCGTCTTTCAAAAATACGTTCCTTTACATATTCTCCTTTTTCTCCAAATTTTTGTGCTAGTTCATCCATATGAAATTGTAAATGCTCCAACATTTCGTCTTCATCTACAAGACTAAGCCCATGCCAATTTTCGGCAGACTCTAAAAAGTCCTCTTTTTTGTTTTTCTCCACATATTCCAAAATTTTAACTGCCTGTTTTTCCATCTGTTCTTCTGCATCTTTTCCAAAAGCCCATTCAAATTCATGTAAAAGATCTTCCTCTATTGTACTAATTTCAGCCACAGAAGCACTCTCTATTGAAAAAGAATGTTCAATTTCAGCATCTTTTAATGCAGAGGAAATGGTTCTTCTTGCTACCCCTTTTTCAATTAAATATCCTTTTCCTAACATACGAAGTTCATCATTAATTGCTCCAATATGTTCTGTCAAATAAAATTTAATCCCCTGCTTATGTAGATTTTGATAAATAATTTCCAATCGATCTGCTGCTGTAATATCAATACTGCTAATCCCTCCAGCATCTATAATGACGACTTTTGTATCCTCTTTTATATTATTTTCAATATCCTCCTGAAATGCCTTGATATTAGCAAAAAATAAATTGCCACTAAAACGATACATTAAGACATGATCGATTGGTTTTGCATTTCTATTTCTATCCATATGAAAAAATCCATCTCTTCCCGAAATGACTCCTAAAAATCCTCTTGGCGGATTTGTTGCACGAATCAGTACATCAAGAAATGATAATATAACACCAATTAATACGCCAAAAATAGTACCAAGAATTAATACACCAAGAAATGCTGCTATAAAAATAAGAAACTCTGTTCGGCTAACACGCCATAACCGCTTTGCTAAATCAAATTCTATCACTTGAAGCAAAGCAGAAATTACAATTGCTGTCAATACTGGTACTGGTAAATAACCAATAAATCCTGTCGATAACAATAATAAAAACATCATTGCAAGACCTGCAACAATCGACATACCTTGCGTTTTACCGCCAAATTGCTCTCCCATTACAGTTCTTGAAACACTGCCATTGATTGGACAGCAGCCTGTAATAGAAGCTGCAAAATTTCCTATGGAATAGGCAAAGATTTCTTGATTATCTTTTAACTTATATCCATTTTTTAAAGCAAAATTATTAGAAGCAAGCAACGTTTCTGCCATAATTACAATCGCTATGGTAAGGCTCATGCCAAGCCCTTCTTCCATTCCTACAACAAAAAAATTTGGAAGAATGATTTTTGGCAGACCATTCTCTACTTTTGATAATAATATAACATGATATTGCTCTATAGAAAAGAACTTTGTAAGACAAGCCCCCAATATCATCACAAGTACTGCCATTGGAAACTTAGGCACTATTTTTTTACTAATTAATAAAATCGCCAGTGTTCCAAGACCAAGCCCTAAGGAAACCAAACTAATCTTATGACACGCTTTCAAAATATGTTCTAAAAGTTCAAATAATTCTCCATTCCCTGCTCCTGCACCCATAAGCTTTGGAATCTGCATTAAAATAATCGTAGTTGCAATTCCACTAATAAATCCTCCCATAACAGGCGTTGAAATATAACTAACCATTCTTCCAGCTTTCAGCCAAGCAAATAAAAACAGCCAACAGGCAGTATAAAATGTAATCACAGGCACTAATTCCATTGCTTCTTTTGTTTCTGCCAAAATGCCAGAAGAAGCCAGTACAGAACCAACCATAGCTGCTGGAGCTGCATCTACACCAAAAATAAGCTGTGGTGATGTGGAAAAAACAGCAAAAAATAAAATGGGAAATACCGAACCATACAAGCCATAAACGGCTGGAAGCCCTGCTATCTGTGCATACCCCATAGAAATAGGAATGGATACTGCTGCAATCACAAGTCCCGAAATCAAATCTTTTAAGAAATTGCTTTTTTTGTAATTTCTCAAAGTAGGAAAAAAATATAATTTCATTATTTATATGCCCCCATAGGTACTAAGCATCTTTATATTTACTTGATAATTAAGATATTCTATTTCATATTATGATAATTTTACCATTGAAAGATATAAATAGCAAGCGAATAGCTATAAAGTATAGAATCTATACTATTTTTTGTATTTTTCCATCAAACACTGATGTTTTTTGCTTTTCTTATCATAATTAATACCAACTAGTAAAATATTTCCTGTATAAGATTCTATGGAAGCAGGATAGTTTTTTTCTTTTATTTGCTGTATTGCAGTTTCTGCACTTTCATTCCATTTAAGTTCTACTACAAGTGCAGGATAATCTTGCATAAATTCCATCTTTGGAATAAAAACAAAATCTGCAAAACCTCGGCCTGTTGGCAATTCCCGAATTGGTTTAAAATAATATTGCATGGTACTAAGATATGCAATTGCAAGCACACTACTAAGTGAATTTTCATCATTATATTGAATAGAAGAAACAAATTCTATATGAATCTGCTCTATCCCCTTTGCTACAGCATCATGATCCATAGCAAGCGTTGCTTCTAAAAGATTATCTGATTGCTTCTGAAAATCTATCCACTCATTCCATCTTGTTTCTTCCAAAGCTTCTTCAAATTCTGCACGAATTTCTTCATTTGGAATAAATGCTATTTTCTCTTTCAAATTATAAGCCAAATAACCAAGATGAATTAATACTGTCAATATATCATCCTTATTTTTAAATCCAACCATATCATTTTTAAATGTTGTTGTTCTTACTTTTACACTCGTTCCAGATAACATAGAAATTATCGCTGTCTTTAAACCATCAAAATTCATAGTAATCAAAGGCTGTATCGATTCATAAGTTCCTGTCTGCGACCAATAGCTCTGAAATGTCCCCCAAAGTATTAAATTTACAACTGCATTTGGATTATAAATATGATATTCTCCTAATAGATAACCATCATACCAACGTTTTACTTCATCAAAATTTCTATCATATTGTCTACATAAAATTTGAACTTCTTCCTCTGTAAATCCAATATAAGATGCTAATGTTTTTGCATCTAACATAGAAAATTCATAAAAATTATTTAATGCAGACTGTGTTGTTTGCTTTTTTATTGGCAAAATTCCTGTTAAAAAAGCAAGATGTAAAAATTTTGTTGGCTCTGTTCCCTTAAAAAGACTTCTTAGGAAATTAAGATACTCCTCTTGCACTGCTAGATTAGTTGATTCCTCACGAATTAATATATCCCATTCATCAATAATAATAATAAACCTTTCACCTGTATTTTGCGAAATAAGAGCTAATGCTTCTGCTAAAGTTTCTACTAATGGATTTAATATATTAGGATATAAACTTTGAAGTTCTAATATCACTTTTTGTTGAATATAATCTACTACAGATTTTGTATTTTTTAATACTACTAAACACCATTGAATATCCAAATGAATCACATCATATTGATTTAAGTGTCTTTGAAAGTCCTTACTATTACTAATTGTAAGTTTTGAAAACATTTCTTTTGAATCACAGCCTTTACTATAATACGCTGTCAACATATCTGCTGTCATTGATTTCCCAAATCGTCTAGGACGACTATTACAAATAAATCCCTGTTTTGTATTTAATACTTTATTGGTATATTCTAATAATCCTGTTTTATCAACATAAATTTCCGAATTTAATGCAACCTGAATGAAATGCACTATTATCAGGATTTACAAATCTTCCCATATCATGCACACCCCTTTCTAAAGACAGATTTTTTTTAAAACAAAATCTAAAGAAATTAGTCACTACCAATAAAAACTTCTTTTCCTTTATTTGAGCAAGAGCTACATCTGCCGTATCTTGTAAGGACTTTTCATCTCGTTCTGGTTCTTTTTTCGTCTGAATCGCCTATTGGAATTACTTTTTTCATAAAGCACACCTACTTCTTTATAATAGAATACAAATCTTTTAATAGAAGTATACCAAAATCTCCTATAAAATACAAGAGAAGCAAAAATGAAACAATCCCTTCCAAATTTTCTTGCATATGCTTTTATATTATGGCATAATACAAGTAAAAATTCTTATTTGAAAATTGTTTAAAAATCACAAAAAGGTATGGGAGGGATATTTATTTATGTGTAAGGAATTTAATGTAACAGCAGTATGCAGACCAGAAGAACATTATATGGTAAATATTGATGAAAGATTAAAAAAAATAAAAGTTCTAGTAGACGCTGGAAAATACTTTACTATTAACAGAGCCAGACAATATGGAAAGACTACAATATTGATGGCATTAGAAGATTACTTACAAAATAATTATTATGTGATTTCTATGGATTTTCAAATGTTTAGTACAGAATATTTTAAAACAGAGAATATGTTTGTAAATGCTTTTGCACGCACATTTCTTCGTTTATTAAAAAGAAATAAATGTTTTCAATCAAAGAATTTAACTGAAATAATAAAGCAGCTTAATACAGATATGGAAGTAAAAAAAGATAAATTTCTGTTACTAGATCTTTTTGAGTATTTAAGTGATATTTGTACGGAAGCTGATAAACCTATAGTATTACTCATTGACGAAGTAGATAGTGCTACAAATAATCAAGTATTTCTTGATTTTCTTGCACAACTGCGAGCTTATTATATTAGACGTACAAAACAACCAACGTTTCAATCTGTAATTTTAGCTGGAGTTTATGATATAAAAAATCTAAAGCGAAAATTACGTCCAGAAGAAGAACATAAAATAAATAGCCTCTGGAATATCGCAACAGAATTTAAAGTAGAAATGAGTTTTTCTACACAAGACATTATTGGTACGTTGAAGGAATATGAGAATGATTATCATACAGGAATGCAAATGAAGGAAATGGCACAATTACTTTATGACTATACTTCAGGTTATCCTTTCCTTGTGTCCAAATTATGTAAACTTATGGATGAGGATATTAGTTCTGAAAAAGATTCTAAGAGTGCTGCATGGACGAAACAAGGCTTTAACGAAGCTGTAAAGATGCTTTTAGAGGAAAAGAATACCTTATTTGACTCTTTAAATCAAAAGTTAGAAAGCTTTCCAGAATTAAATACCATGCTTCAATCCTTACTTTTTACAGGTAAGAATATTGCTTATAATTTAGATGAACCTTCCATTGAAATTGCAGCTATGTTTGGGTTTATAAAAAATCAGAATAAGTCTTTAGCAATTGCAAACCGAATTTTTGAAACAAGGTTATATAATTTATATCTTACTTCTGCTGAAATACAGGGTTGTGATATTCACAAAGCCTCTTTACTGGATAAAAATCAATTTTTTGTAAATGGGAAATTGAATATGCGGTTAATTTTAGAAAAATTTACAATCCATTTTCATGATTTATATGGTGACTGTAACGAAAGTTTTTTAGAAGAGGAGGGAAGACGCTATTTTCTGCTTTACCTAAAACCAATTATTAATGGTATAGGTAATTACTATGTGGAAGCAAGAACAAGAGATTTTCGCAGAACAGATATTATTGTGGATTATAAGGGAGAACAATTTATCATTGAGATGAAAATTTGGCATGGAGATGAATATAATAGTCGTGGGGAACAACAACTTGTTGAATATTTAAATCAAAACAAAGGGTATCTCTTGAGCTTTAATTTTAATAAGAAAAAACAAATTGGCATTCATAAAATTATAATAGGAAATAAGACTTTAGTGGAAGCAGTTGTGTAAATAAAAATTTCTTACTTTCAATACGAAAATTTCCAATCATAACAGCAAAAGACTTTTGTGAAAAATTTTTAATGAAATAAAAAATATCTATATAAGCCTACCTTGTTAATTTGGCTAGTTACAAGTAGATTTATATAGATATTTATGAAGTCAACCACTTTATAGGTGGTTTTTTCTTTTATATTCTGTATGAATTTTCTCCATTTGCTTTGCCACGATATCACAATCCATATCAAGCGTAGCATAAAGCAAACGCTCCGATTCCTTCCAAAAAGAAAATATCTCATTCCATTCTGTACGTTCTACTGCAATTGTAAGCTCTTGTCTAATTTCTTCATTTGGAATAAACGCTGTTTGTGTATTCTGATCATAGCCAAGATCACATTTACAACAGCAATTGGATTATAAACTTGATAATCTTCCAAAATATATCCATTATACCATCGTTTCACCTGTTGAAAATCTATATCATATACTGCACAAAGATCTTTTACCTCATCTTGTGTAAACCCAATAAAAGGAGCTAAATTACTTGCATCAATCATTGTAAATTCATCAAAATTATTTAATGACGACTGTGTTTTTATTTTCTTAATTGGAAGAATACCTGTAAGATATGCAAGTTGAATATATTTTGTTGGCTCTGATCCTTTTAAAATTCCTCTAAGAAAATCAATATATTCTTTCTGCACATTCTGGTTCATAGCTTCATCTCGAATCAGTACATCCCATTCATCAATAATCAGTATAAATTTTTGCCCTGTTTCTTGTTTGATACAAGAAAGTGCATCTGGTAATGTAGTAACTTCTTGTGATAATTCTTTAGAATAATTTTCTCTTAATTCCTTTAATATACTTTGAGTAATTAATGATATCACATCACTGCTATTACTTGAAAGGGATAAAAACCATTGAATATCCAAATGAATCACATCATATTGATTTAAGTGTCTTTGAAAGTCCTTACTATTACTAATTGTAAGTTTTGAAAACATTTCTTTTGAATCACAGCCTTTACTATAATACGCTGTCAACATATCTGCTGTCATTGATTTCCCAAATCGTCTAGGACGACTATTACAAATAAATCCCTGTTTTGTATTTAATACTTTATTGGTATATTCTAATAATCCTGTTTTATCAACATAAATTTCCGAATTTAATGCAACCTGAATGAAATGCACTATTATCAGGATTTACAAATCTTCCCATATCATGCACACCCCTTTCTAAGGTAAATGAATACACAAATATTAACAGTTTCTTCAAAAGTTCAGATTTCTCTACCAATCAGCATTTGCAAACTCCTGTCTATTAATACTGGTGATAAATTAATAGCATATACTTCAGGAGATGTTATCATGCTTAAGACATTAAAACTTCCTTCTGCTGAGGAATTTGAAGCCTCGTTGGACGAAGCACAAAAATGGGCAATGTCTGTTGGTTATAATGAAAATGATGTTAATGATATCATCAAATCAGTTAGAAGGAAAAAAGGAAGTATGGTAATGTATATTCCAAAATATAGAAAATCCCCTTGTAGAAACCCAATTAATATAAGCTTCCACAAAGGGATGTTACAAATTTTTTTCTTTACAATCTTATCTTTACACCTGTATTGGTTTTCTCTTAATTTTCTTAGAAGGTGTTTTTTCAAATTCCTCTTTTCTTACAACGAGCTTTGTTAGTTTTCTAAACTGTGGCATATCTTTATTATAGTTATCAATTAATTTCTGTAATTCTTCAGCAATATCTTCGATTCCTTTTGCCTCAGCATATTCATAATCTGGGAAAATTTCAGCAGCTAGTCCATTATCAATTCCACTAACAATAATTTCTTTTATAAGATCTTCAAGTCCCAGCACATTTTCAATTTCTTCTGGTGAAATATTTTCTCCATTTGCCATAATAATCAGATTTTTCTTACGCCCTGTAATAAAGACAAACCCATCTTCATCAATATAGCCAAGATCACCTGTCCGAAGCCATCCATCTTCTGTTAAGGTCTCACTTGTTTCCTGTGGCATATCTAAATATCCCATCATTACACTAGAACCCTTTACCCAAATTTCTTCTTCCACAATTTTTCCTTCACAATTTGGAATCAATTTTCCTACAGAATTTGCTTTACAAGCTGCTAGGGAATTAGAACTAATTACTGGAGAACATTCTGTCATTCCATAGCCTTGAAGTACAGAAATTCCATATTCTTTCATATTATCAATATATTCTTGGCTAAGATAAGCTCCCCCAGAATAAATAATTCTTAAATTTGGTCCAAAAACAGCTTTTGCAATTTCCTCTTTTGGCATCTTTCCTTCTAAAGCACGCATTTTTTTATATAATCCCTCTAAAATCATTGGAACAAGCAGCATATGGGTTGGCTGGAATGTTTGTAGATTTTTACCAATATGCATTAAAGAATCATTAATACAAATTGTTGCTCCTTCATATAATGTTTTTAAAATATCCATAGTCAAACAATAAGCATGATGAATTGGAAGAACACTAAGTGCAACTCCATTTTGAATATCACTTGCAAAACAACAAGAATTATCTGTAAAGTTCAAATGTGTCAGCATAACTCCTTTGCTCTTTCCTGTTGTACCAGAAGTAAACATAACAAGGCAAAGCTTTTCATTATCAATTTCACAAGAATAACTTCCTTTATATGTTTCCATTAATTCATGCCATGACTGTGCTTCTTCATCGCTTTTTTCTTTTTGCATACAAATATAGTATTTCACATCTGGGCAGAGTTTTTTTGCTGCTGCTGGAATATCTGCACGAATAGAATCATATACAAGACAAGAAACATGGGCACGATTTAAAAGATCACAAGCTTCTGCTGCTGGAAGCTGTACATCTAGTGGTACTGCGATACTTGCTGAATTTACAATTCCAAAGAAAGAAATAATCCATTCATAACTTGTAAGTCCAATGACTGCAACTGTTTTTTCTGTAAGTCCTAATTCATGCAATACATTTGCAAAATTTTCAGAATCTGTCTTTAATTCCTGATATGTCTTAGAGCAAATTTCCTTTTTATTTTTCCAACGAAATGCATCCCTATCGCCAAATTTTTCTGCTGCAAAATCAATAATTTCCTTCATATTTGAATATGGGCTATACTTTGATTTTTTCACTTTTTCACCTTTACTTTCTGTTGCTTATACCACAACTACTACTATTTTTCTTAACCATTATTTTTTATTTTGATTCCTTTTGCAACTTCTCAATATATTTTATCATATCTCCTACCGTTCTAACTTCAGCAATAGCTCTTTCATCAATTTCAATATCATATTCATCTTCAAGATCACCTACAAAAGTCATAACACTAAAAGAATCAAATCCAAGGTCTTCCACAAATCGAGAATCTTCTGTAATTTCACTTTCCTCTACATCTATATATTGCAACATTATTTCTTTTAATTTCTCAAACATATCATAACCTCCACTTTCTTTATTTCATAATAATAACCGTTTCATAATTAATAAAAATAGTAAAATTATCAAATTTTCATTTTTTATCTTCTCTTTTTACTACTCTTATACTTCTTCAATAATTTCACCAATCATTTTATCTGGATTTTGTACACCAAGAAACAATATCTTACATAAATAATAATAAAATTTCTCCAATTTTTCATAAGTTACATGAGCTTTTTGATATTCAAAATTAAAATCAAGTCCATTATCATCAACACGATGCATTACCGTTAAATATAACTCTTGTGCAGCAACACCATTTGTGTACCAATCTGTTTTATAAGGAACATCATAAGTTGCCTTTGCTGCTTTTAATGTCAGTGGTTGATAGGTAAGTGCCATTGGCTCATAAGTTCCACCCATAGATTTCTCTGCATAATATTCTGCACGATGTCGCATAGCATCTACAGGATCAAAATTTGCATGACGGAATAATTGATTTTGCTGATATTGAATTTCATGAAGAGCCTCTAAAAATGTCATATCTCTTGGAATAATTGTCCGAAAAGAAAAGCAATGAATTCTTGTTCCACCACTATTTTTCTCTGCTAATGTTGCACGTCTTGCAATTGCTGTATTAATGGAAATGTCATCAATATAATTAAATTTCTGAAAATAGGTACGCAGACCAAGCAATAATAAACATACCATAGGTATTCTATAATTTTCACAGAAATTCATTAAACGTGCAGATGGTTCTCCCTCCAAATGAAATTTATCAATGGTTGCCTCAATGGTTCTATTTTCCCTATGCATAGCCTGCAGTTTTGGATTATTTGTTTTCTTCCTTAATTCCTTCATTTCCCTTGCACCATCAATATCAGCATAGCTTGGTTCGGAACTCTCTAATAAATTATAAATATATTTCTTATCACGTTCCTGTGCTTTTGATCCTTCATATTTTAAATCCTTTTGTAATTGTTCAATGTAAGAAGAAAGCGGTCCGGGTGCTTCTGCTGCTTCTGGGAATTTCATATTACAATAAATTTGAAGTACATCTGCAAAAAAGATAATTAAAGATTGTGCATCCATTGTCATATGATGAACAAGAAGATAGAGCCCTTTATATCCATCTGGCATACTAATCATAACAACACGATTTAACGGACTTTCATATAATTCAAATGGTGTACTTGTCCATTCTATCATAACCTGTTTTGCTTCTTCCATAGTATTATTTTCAAAATTACGAAATTCAATATCTCTTGTTTCCTTTGGTACAATATATTGAACAGTTTCCCCTTTACTGTTCTTCTTAAAACGAAGCCTCATAGACTCGCAGCGATCATATGCCTTATAAATTGCTGCTTTTAATGCATTCCAATCAACATCATGATCTAATGTTACACTCGTTCCTATATTACTTAAAGATTTTCTTGGACAATGCTCCAAGGAGAAAAAATGCAGTTTTTGTGCTGCTGTTAACGGATACGTTTTGGCTCTTGTTGCCATAATAACCTCCATTCCTGCCACAAAAGCGGCTTATCACTTACTAACTATAACAATCTATCATACAAATTTATAAAAATTTATATTTCACATTTTACAAAAAATTCTTGAAGTCTTTTCTTATATAATGCAGTATCTTTATAAAAACTTTCAGCATGACTTGCTCCTGCAATAATTTGCATTTCGGCATCTGGACAATTCCTATAAATTTCTTCACACATACTTGTTGGTACAAAAGTATCCTTTTCTCCATGAATTAAAAGAATTGGCACACTTGATTTTTTCACTTCTTCTTTTGCTGTACAAGATCTGTAATCATAACCAGCAAGTTTTTTTGCCATCCAATTTGTAATATGAAGTAAAGGAAACGCTGGAAGGTGATACCAATTTTTTAATACCGATTTAAAAACATCCCATGGAGATGTAAATGCACAATCAGAAACAATTCCAGCTACATTTTTTGGAAGCTTTAATCCAGAAAGCATTAATGCTGTTGCAGCACCCATAGAAGTACCTTGTACTAATATTTTCTTTTCTGTACCAAAGCGATGATTTAGATATTCAATCCATTTTAATGCATCATAACGATCTAAAATTCCAAAGCCAATATATGTTCCTTCACTTTGTCCATGAGCCCTATGATCCACTAATAAAATTTGAAAATTATTTTCCATATAATATCTTGCTAGACTTGTATAATCTTGTTCTGCATTACTTGTATATCCATGTAAGCAAAGCACTGTACCACGAGAATTTTCTACTGGAAACATTGTGCCAGAAAGCTTTAATCCATCACGACTTAAGATAGTTACTGATTCATGTTCATGTTGCCAAAGCCATTCTCTATCTTCCCGAATCCCGGACACATAAGCACTCCAGTCAGTACCTGCCATTTTCATAGTATCCTCAACTTTCGCCTTACTTCGCACCAAAGTTCTTTTTACAAAATACAAAGATAATAACAACTCTGAAGCAGCAGCGATAATCGCAGTTCCTGCAATCAGTCCTGTTATCTTTTTTTTATCACAATGATTACATTTCCATAAGTCACTTTTTTTCAATGAAAATCTTCTCCTTTCAAAAAAAATTTTATTTTATATTTTCTTCATTAACAGAAGATATTTCTATTTCTTCTGCTTTTTTCAATTGTCCTTCCATACTAATTTTCTTAATCGTGTCAATAATTTCATCTAGTAATCCAATAATCTGTTCTATTTTTTCTTCTCCCATTCTTTGAATTAACTTATTTGGAATTTTTAAAGAATGCTGATGTTCTTCCTCATATAATCTACTGTTTTCTTCCCGAAATTTTATATAAACTTTTCGTTTATCTTCTTCGGAACGAAAACGTTCAATTAATCCCTTTTCCTCCAAACTTGTCAAACAACGATTCATTTGGGATTTTAAAATTCCTGTACTGGCACATAAATCCATTGCTGTTAAATAAATCTTATCATCCTTTTTTTTCTGTCGCAGTAAAATATTACAAATAAAGGTTTCATTAAAAGTCAGCCCATTTACAATGCGGTCATTTCTAATAATGGCAGAAATATCCAGCCATGATTCCAATAGTTGCTCGCTTAAACTTTCCATATATAACCCCCAATTTTCCAGAACATTATAAGTTCAAAATACAAACTGTTCACTTTCTCAACCGTTCACTTTTTGAACTGTTCATAATATGAACTATATTCCTTTTTTTCTTCTATGTCAAGAGCAATTTGAAAATATTTCCAAAAAATGATAAAAATATAATAACTATTTCCATCTCTCTTTGATAAAACTACCTTTTTTGTCCTTTTATTAATTTATAACTTGTACTTCTTTTTTCTTGCAATCCCCTCTAAAATGTATTATAATTCAATTAAAATAAACGTATACATGAGAATTGTCATAAAATCATGTAATTTTTGACAAACCAAAAAACATAATTTTATAACAGTTCTTTTATTATGAAAGGAGCAATTTCTATGTTGACTTTTAAATTTGTATTTAATGAAATCCAACGGGTGATGCTTACAGCCAATCCTTCCGTAGTAAAAGATTTCCTTGCAATTCAAATCAATTTAACTGGACTTGGCGGCGGAACATTTTATGTTGAAGTTAAAAATGGGGTACTATCAGTAGAACCTTATGAATATTATGATAGACAAGCAATTTTAACTATTTCTGTTTCTGATTTCAAAAAACTTGCTGATGGAAAACTAGATGCTGGAGAAGCTTTTGGTGATGGACGACTGAAAATTGATGGAAGTATTGAAAAATCACTGGAATTAAGTGAATTAATGAAAACAGTAAAAAGATAAATTTTTACATACAAAAAACAGGCAAGTCTTATAAGACTTGCCTGTTTTTATTCAGTTACTTTATTACATTGTTTCATTTTATTCTAGTATAGGTTACATAATCATAAGGGATTTGACCATTCTCACTTATATGACACTCTACTTTTCTAATAAAGTCCTTTTCCAAAAACACAGGAAAATAAGTATCTCCTTCTATCACAGCATCTAATTCTGTAAGATACATTTTTTCTACTATTTCAATCGCTTCTTGATATAAGGCAGCACCGCCAGAAATAAAACTATCCATTCCTTTTTCTTCTGCAATTGTAATTGCTTCTAAAAGAGAATGAGCAGTACAGTAGTTTTCTCCTTTTAATTCTTTTTTCGTTGATACAATAATAGTGTATCTTCCCTGAAGTGGTTTTCCAATTTCTTCATAAGAACGTCTGCCAAGAATCACAGCATTTCCCATTGTCAATTCCCGAAAACGCAGTTGTTCTCCTTTAATTTTCCATGGAATCCTGCCATCTTTTCCAATAACTCTATTCCTAGCATATGCTGCTATTAATGCAATCATAGTATATTTTATCCTTTCAAATTATCATACCAAGGAGTACCATAAAATATTGGACTTAATGATATTTCTTTTAAGTGTTCTGGAAGAATAACTTTTCCTAAGTTTTTGCAAGCAGTAAAAGATTCCTCATCAATTGTTTTTACATTATCTCCTATGACAATACTTGTAATTTTTTCATTTCCAGAAAACGAACAAGATGCAATTCTTATCACATCTTCTGGTATGGTAATCTCTCCTTCTGCTATCTTTCCATCAATTAAAATATGATTTACAATAACAAGAGGGTTTTCTTGTTGTTTCTTTTCAAGCCAAGGTGTATTAGAAAAGGCAGAACCTACAATATCACCAATTCTAGTAACACTTTCTGGTATTGTAATATCCTTTAATTTACTACAATTATAAAAAGCTGCTCCATAAATTTCTGTTACATTTTCTGGTATTATAATTATTTCCAAACTTTTACATTCTGCAAATGCAAATTCACGAATTTGTTTTACAGTAGATGGAATTTTAATATCTTTTAAATTTATACAATTATAAAAAAGTTTATTTTCCAATATTTCTATTCCATCTGGAAGATCTATTTGTGTTAAACTACTGCAATTTTCAAAAGCACTTTCTAATATATTATTTATACTATCTGGTAAAGCAATCGTTGTTAAGGAAGAACAATCTTTAAATACACCTTTCCCAATTCGTTCTATTTTTTCTGGAAGTATAATTTGTGTTAAATTTTCACAACCATAAAAAGTCCAATCAGAAAGAGATGTAATTTTTTCTGGAATGGTAACATTTGTAAGACTACTACAATTCCAAAAAGCTCGTCCCCCAATCGTAGTAAGTTTTTTGGGAAGACGAATATCTTGAAGGCGATTACAATTTTGAAAAGCATATGGTTTTATTTTTTTGATACTATTTGGAAGTATCACTTTTTTTAATTTTTTACAATTTTGAAAAGCTCTTGTTCCAATGGAAGTAACGCCATCTGGAATGGTAACACTTGTAATCTTTTTATTTCCCTGAAAGGCATTATCTCCAATCGAAATAATCCCTTTTGGAAGCGTTATTGACTTTTTATTGCCAGTATAAGTAACAAGTACTTTTTTCTTTATAACAAATTTCTCTGCTGCCTTAGCTGTACTTTTTTGATATTGAAAACAAGAAAAAATAAGCAAGAAAAGAATTACTGGCAAATAATAATATTTTTTCATGTAATTTCCCTTTCAAAATAATAAATTCATGTAATTGCTGGCTTATTATAATACATTTCATAAAAATATACAAGTTACTATTCTTGGAAATTCACAGTAAATACATCCCCTTTCCTATACTTTGATTGATCATCTTCTTTCGCAAAACTATTTTAATACTACAATATTTTAAAATTCTTTCTCTTTATATTTCCAACGGATTCTGTCAAAAAAGGAAATTAAAACTGTTCCAACAATTCCAATTATAAAAATATATCTTGTTGTACGAAACATTGAAGAAAAATAATAAGCACTATCTAGCATAGATAACCATGTATTCACTGACATAATATAAGCTGCACCAAATAAATAAATATTTGGTAAAATACTGCTAATAAATCCTTTTTTTATTGTTTTAAATAAAATCCATGCTAATAATAATAATTGTATTACAACTGCAATCTTTAACTGTGTGCTAATCACAATACCAAGAGAAGATGCCTCTTTTATACCAAAAGGCAGCCCGCCACTGCGAAATTTTGTTAAACTATAATGAATCAGAAAGCCAGCATAAATATCAATTAAAACAGAAAAAACTCCTACTGCAATATCCAATTTTTCTATCTTTCTTTTTTCTGTCTGAAGTAATGTTAAGAAATAAGTACTAAGCATAGCAACTGGCAATACAAAATCATATAAATTCATTAACAATCCAGAACTATGTCTATCTGCAATTATCATTAATCCAAGAAAAATAACTGCCCATATCATACTATAAATAACAACACTTATATTTCTTATATGTCCTTTTACTTTTTTTACAGCATCTATTTCCTTTTGTTCTAATTTTTTTACTGAAAAATCTGTATTTTTTAAAAGTTCTGCTTTCTTTTTACAAAATTCACAAGATTCTAAATGTTGTTCCACATACTGTTTTGTTCGTTTTGAGCAGATTCCATCTAAATAAGAAGGCAGCAAATCTCCAATAATATCACAATCCATAATCTCTTTTTCTATAATTTCTTTTTCCATAATTATTTCACCGTCCTTTTCTAATCATCAAAATGTTTCATTAATTAAAAGAATTAAAAATTATTCCTTTCTTCCTTTTAATAAAACTTCCTTTGCCCTATAAAAAGTTACTCTTGCCCAATTTTCACTCTTTCCCATAATTTCTCCAATTTCCTTATAAGATAAATCTCCCAATGCTCTTAAATACATCACCTCCCGCATTTGTTCTGGCAGATTATGAAGATCACGCAGTACATCGACTAATTCAATACGATTTAAAATCTGTTGTTCCATATTATTTTCTGTAGGAAGCTTATCATCGATTGGAATAAGCTCCTGTTTTCCATGTTTATTCCAATATTGATATAAAAGATGTTTTGCAATCTGACAAAGCCAAGTTGAAATCTTACAGCTTCCATTAAAACGCTCCAAAGACTTATATGCCTGCAAAAAAGTTTCCTGCACTAAATCCTCCGTCAACTGTTCATCTTTACATATAGAATATAAATAATGAAATACAATCTTTGCATTTTCCTTATAAAGTTCATCCATTCCCTGCCTCCTTTCCATCTTCCTTACTTATATATCCACTTTTTCGGAATTTCGTTACAAAGAATTTATAAAAAATATATCATTACAAAAAATAATAATAAAGAAAGTTAAAAAAACTGCTCATAAAAACTCCTTTTCTTATGAACAGTTTTTTATTATAATTATTTTTTTATCTATGTTATCTATACTTTCATTTACACTTTCTTATATAATCTTCTATTTTGCCTCCATTTGATAATATTGTGCCTGTGCCTGCCACATTTCATAATATTTTCCTTTTGTATCCTTTACAAGCTCCTTGTGATTTCCAAACTGTACTAATTCCCCTTTATGGAATACAGCAATTTTTTCGCAAAAACGACAGGAAGATAATCTATGAGAAATATAAATGGCCGTTTTTGTACCAATAATTTTATCAAAATTTGTATAAATCTCATATTCGGAAAGAGGATCTAATGCTGCGGTTGGTTCATCTAAAAGAATAAAAGGTGCTTCTTTATAAACAGCTCTTGCTATCGCAATCTTTTGTTCTTCTCCTCCTGATATTTCCAAGCCATCTTCATCATAATCTTTATATAAATAAGAATCAATGCCATATTTTAGTTCCTTTAATCTTTCGGAAAAGCCAGCTCCTATAAGACAGTTTTTTACCTCTTGTATATCATACTGTTTTGATACTGCTACATTTTCTGCAAGTTTAAATGGAAATAATTTAAAGTCCTGAAATACAATAGAAAATAATCTATTATATTCTTCTTGTTTAAATTTCCGAATATCTACATTATTTAATAAAATTTCTCCCTCTTGTGGATCATACAATCTGCATAAAAGCTTAATCATAGTTGTTTTTCCCGATCCATTCATTCCAACAATCGCAAGTTTCTCTCCTATTTTTAATTTCATAGAAAAATTTTTTAATGCATATTGCTCTGTTCCGGGATAACGAAAAGAAACATTATGAAATTCAATCTGATATTGATTATCACTTCGCTTTTCTACTGGCAATTTCCCTGCATACATTTCATTTTCCAATGCAAGAAATTCAAAGGTACTAATATGCCTTCGAGCTGTTACTGCAAGATCTTCTAAGCTTCCAATTAAACTTACAATAGCACTCATTAAATTTTTTAAACATCCCGCAAATTTTACAACATTTCCAAGACTTACTGTTCCAAGTAATGCAAGCACTGCTATGGTAAGATAAGCTCCTCCCTCTAAAATTCCTTGAACACTACTATAACAAAATGCCGCACCTGCCAGACCAACTGCTCCACTCCAAATAGATTTCCGAAATTTTTTATAAAATAAAACATCTACTGTCCAACGTTTCATTAAATCATAGCCTTCATAAATTCTAATATCTTTTCCATTTTTATAGTTAAATCCATCTCCTCGTGCAAATTCCCAGCAGCAACAAAACATTTCTTCTTTTTCTTCCTCTTTTATTGTTGTATATAAAAATTTTTCATGAATCTTAACAAAATAAGCTCGCCCTTTCATACCAATAATAGCAAGCAAAATTATAATCAAGAGAATCAGCCCTGCCTGCCATTGATTTGAAACGACAATCTGCGTAAATACTGGCATTCCAACAAAAACAGCAAATAAAATATTCAGTATTTGATATAAGATATGATTAAACTGCCAAAATACAGAATTTAATCCAGCTCCCCAATTCATATCCCGATCAATTTTTGTCTGAATGTCCCTTACCTCTGGACTATTAATTCTTGAAAAATCCAGAATCAGCATTTTTTCTTGTGTCATACTAGTATAAATCCAATACATTCTTTCTCTCTCTACTTCCAAATGATTCCAAATAGTGCTTGCAATAAAACTTAAGATAAAAATTCCAACTGTAACCGCTACTGTAACTATCATAATTTCCTGATATCCCTTTATTGTAAAAGAATCTAAAATATAAGCAGATAATATAAGTCCCAAATAAGGAATACCAACATTAATCATATGTACAATACTTGCCAGAAAAAAATAAGCATGATTCATCTGATAAATCACATTTAAAATCTTTTTGATATTTTTTATATGTTCCCTAATGGGAAGTTTTTTTGTTAAATCTGATTCCATAAGCTTCCTCCTAACAAATTAATTACTTCACTTTCATTTTCTTTCCTGTTCTTTTTCATAATAACTACTTTGTACTCGAAACATTTCTGCATATGCTCCATTTTTTTTCATTAATTCCTCATGTGTTCCCATTTCTATAATATTTCCATCTTCTATCATAATAATCCTATCTGAAAATCTTGTACTTGCAAGGCGATGTGAAATAAAAATCGCTGTTTTTTCTTTACTGTATTGACGATAGCTTTGATAAATTTCACTCTCTGCAATGGGATCAAGAGCCGCCGTTGGTTCATCTAATACAAGAAGCGGAGCATCTTTATATAACGCTCTTGCTAATAAAAATCGCTGCTGCTGCCCTCCTGATAATTCAATACCTTTTTCCATTATCTGCCTTCCCATATAAGTTTTTAATCCAATCTTCTTTTCTTCAAAAACTGTTTTTAATCCTGCACGTTCTATGGCATACCATGCACGTTTCTCATCTACATTTTCTATACGAGATAATGCAAGATTTTCTCCTACTGTAAATGGAAAAATTAATTTTTCCTGAAATACTACGGAAAACAATTCATAAAGTTCTCTTTTTGGAAACTTTCTGCGATCAATTCCATTGAATAAAATTCTGCCGCTATCTGGCTCATACATACCACATAACAGTTTTACAAGTGTTGTCTTTCCTGCCCCATTGACTCCAACTAATGCAATATTTTCTCCTGCATAAATGGTTAAATTTAGATTCTGAAATATCATTTTTTCGCTATTATTTTCTACCGTTTTTTTCTTTTTTTCTAATGCTTCATCAGAAACTTCTTCTACATCCCGATAGGAAAAGCTTACATTTTCAAATTCAATTTTTATTGGCATGGTTAATTCCTCTTTATGCCTAGTTCCACTTTCCCTGTCTTCCTCTGGAAGTTCCAGATATGCTCTAATATAATCAGTAGAATTTGCTGCTGCCCGAAGCTGCGACAAATAATTCATAATCCCCATAACAAAACCTGAAAATCCTGTAATTGCTCCAAAATATAAAACAAATTCACTTACACGAATGCTTCCATAGACTGCCTGATAAACTAGAAAACTATATGCTCCTAAATCTCGAATCAGTGCCAGAGTAAATCCTACTTTTTCATAAAACGATCGTTTTTTAGAAAACTTTCTCTCTACTAAAACAATATCAGAAACTGCTTGATCTCTTAATGCTGTCAGCCAAGGATGCATACCAAAAATACGAATATCCTTTGCTGCAACAATATTTCCCATAGATTCTACAACAGACCAATATTTTCTATTTACACTAGCTCTTTCCTCTCGTAGACTTTCTTCATAATGAATATGACACATATTAAAAAAATAACTAAGCAACGACAATCCAATTAATGCAGATAACATCATAGGACTTAACACTGTAATTACAGCAGAATAAAGCAGGAAACAAAAAATAGAGGTCATCATTCCTACAATTCCTGTTACCATAAGAGAAGGAGCAGAAGAATCTCCCATACGAATGGCATCATATGCTTTCCAATAAAGCTTTTGCATTTCTCCTGCCTCCGTATATCCATACTTTATCCGAAGGCTCTTTAAAAATAATAACCCTAATAAATTGGTACGCTGTGTATTATAAAAATGATACTTTCCATCGGATACAAAAGAATGCATACCATAAACTATTATCATAAGAACAGTAAAACTTCCTAAAAAGAAAATCATTTCTTTTATCCCTGCATGACTTATAATAAGATCAATAGTAATCTTTGGCAGATAAATAGAAAAAACAGGAAATATTGTTCCTAAAATAATTTCCACTACACAACATACTAATACAAGCGGTTCATATTTTTTATAAAAATTCACAAAAAATAAAATATCACTTATAATAGAATACTTCTTTGGTATAAATTCTTGTTTTTCTTTTTCTTGTTGTTCCATTTTAAACATTCCTCCTTTTTCTTTATCTTATCATACCTTTGCCATAAAAATAAAAATTCATGCACGAACGGCAAAATTTGTGCATGAATTGTCATTTTATAAAATTAACATAATTATAAGCCTAAATCCTATAATATTCACAAGCGAAAAGTTTTTACTTCTTATAGGGGCAGCATAATTTCCGTAGCAAATACATTTTCTTCGTCCTGTCGTTCTAAATATCCATGATATTTTTCCACCACTTTATCAATTCTCATCAAACCAAATCCATGATAAATACCATCTTTTGTAGATTCATATCCTTTGCCCTTACGCTTCCTTCTCCCCACAGAAGAATTCATAATATATAAGTATAACTGTCCTTTTAAAATATCAATATAAATACGAATAAATCTCTGTTGTTCCTCTTCAATTCCCATACAGGCTTCCATTGCATTATCCATCAAATTTCCAATAATCAAACTTAATTCTACTTCTGATACAGATACTTTTAATTCCTTTGGCACAATGGCTTTTGCATCTACTGCAATATGCCTTGCCTTTGCCAGTGAAATTTTACTATTTAAAATCGCATCTATCATTACATTTCCTGTTTTAATTACAGTGTCTACCGTTGTTAAATCTGTATCCAGCTCATTCAAATAATCTTCAAGTTCTGTAAAATTTCCCATTGCAAGATAAGCCTTCATTGTTTGAATATGATTATGATAATCATGTCTCCAGCCTCTTGTTTGGCGATACATATTTTGCACTTCCTCACAATGTCGTTCCATTAAATCACTTTGATAACGCAATGTATTTCTATCTACTAAATTTGCAAGATAATTGCGAAAAAAAAATATCATGATTACGATAAATATTATGATAAATCCTATTATAATTGCTAATTTCATAAATGACTAACATCCTTTTTTAAAATATTCATTATAATTTACTTACTAGTTACATTTTCCTAAAATACTTAATAAATGCCTGATTTACTTCCCCATACATTCTACGACTTACAGGAATATGACTTCCATCATCAAAATAAATTTCTTTTTTATCAATTTGATGAATCGCTTCAATTCTGCAAAGATAAGAACGATGACAGGGAATAAAATGATACTCCGCTAATATATTTTTTAATTCAGAAATACTTTCTGTTACTGTAATTTCCTCTTTTTTTTCTATTTCCTGATAATATCCCTTTTCTGTTGCTGCCATTCCAAGAATACAGCCATGCCCTCTTGCCTCTACATAATTAATCTTTTCTATATCTACTTTCCATAACTCTCCCATATGATGTAAAAGAATAAATTGCTTCTCTTTTTTTCGTTCTTTTACTCTATCCATACATTGTTCTACTTTTTTTCTACTAATTGGTTTTAAAAGATAATGCATTGCTTCTACTTCATAACCTTCTTCCATAAAGTCGGCAATTCCGGTTGTAAAAATAATCACAATATTTTTATCCTTCTTTCTAATATATTTTGCAAGTTCCATACCATTCATTTCTTTCATTTGAATATCAATAAATAATATTTCAAAATCAACAACTTCTTCCCAATGAAATAGAAAGCTTTCCGCATTTGGAAAACTCTCTATTTCCACAACTACTTTTTTTTGTATTCCCCATGACTGAATATAGCCCATAAGCAATTCCATATGCAGTTGTTCATCTTCAATAATTGCTATTTTCATATGTTTTCTTCATCCTAACTTTTAGGCAGCATCAAATAACAATGCTGCCTGTTTTACAAACTCTATAACCCTATCATCTTGTAATCTTATAACAGTATAACTTTACAATAAACAAAATTTCTATTACCAAATCTGAACCCTATCTTCTTTTGCTACATACATAGCATCATTTTTTGTTACTTCAAAAACATCATAAAATTGATCAAATAATGGTAAAATTGCATTTACTCGTACTTTATTTAAGGAGTGAACATCTACCATTAATAAATAATCCCGATATTGATCGGTCTGATTGGATGCCCAAATCGCTGCATTGCTTTCAAACACTTTACGCTGTGCTTCCTTATCATCTCCTGCAATTTCCAAAGCACACGCCATTGCACCCATATCGGCAATATTTTCTGTAATTGTCATATCACCATTTTGGAAAACACCATTTACAATTTCGATTCCATTATAATAATCTTTTACAAGCTCTGCTCTTTTTGTAAATTCCTCTCTATCTTCTTGTGTCCACCAATTATTATAATTTCCATTTTCATCATACCCTGCACCATTTGTATCAAAAGCATGGGTAATTTCATGTCCAATGACTGTACCAATACCACCAAGATTTTGTGCATCATCTGCATTTTTATCATAAAATGGTGCTTGTAGAATTGCTGCTGGAAATGTAATATCATTTGCCTGCGGATTATAACAAGCATTTACTGTTTGTGGTGTCATAATCCATTCTGACTTATCAACACCAGAATCTAAAAGTTCCTGAACATTGGCATTTAATGCCTCTTGAATATGAACAATATTGTCAATCATACCTTTAGAACCATCAATGGTAATATCATCAAAATAAGAAGGCCATTCATCAGGATATCCAATTTTTACTTTCATTGTTTCTAATTTTTTTATTGCCTTTTGCTTTGTAGCATCGGAAAGCCAGTCTATTCTTTGGATTCTATTGCTAAATGTCTTTAAAAGCTGCCTTGTCATTTCTTCTACATCTTTTTTACTTTCTTCAGAAAAATAATTATCTACATAAAGTTTACCAAATTCCCAAGAAAATAAGCCTTGTGTCAATTCCTTTGCAACAGTATCCATATCTTTATCTTCTTTTGCTCCAGAGATAATATAATTAAAATCCTGAATTGCTTTATAATGTTCACTTGTTAAAAAACTACCACAATTCATATATAAAGTAAACTTTGTATAATTCTTTAAAAGTTCCAAATTCTCTTGTGTTAAATAATTATTTATTTTCTTTGCATTTTCTTCTTCATATACAACACAAGTATCAAAACTTGTAATGCCAACAGCCTTTAAATATCCTATAATATCACAATTACTATAAAGACTAATAAGCTGCTCTTTTGTATAAGGATGATAAAACCGTTCTACATTATAACGATCTTCTAATCCCATTCCTGTAGAAGCAAGATCTTGTTCTAACTGAAATACTTGTGTAGAAATCTTGTCTGCATTTTCTTCACTTTCGCCAGCTAATAAAAACATTTGTTTTATAAATGCTATCGCTGCCTGCTGTATTGGTGCATTTTCCTCTCCAACAATATAATCCTTTGGTAAAAGATAAGCAGGTCCTTGATTTACAAGAGAATATTTGCTGGAATCTTTGATATCCTGTGTTACCTGAAATGCTAAAGCACTTCCCTGTCCAAATTTTCCAAGTTCTCCTAAAACTTCTACAAATTCTGCAATTGTTTTTGCCCCATCAATTTTATCTAGATAAGGCTTTAATGGTGCAATTCCTGCCTTATCTCTTGTATCCATATCTTTTGCAAGTAAATAAAAATCAATAATCTTTTGCTGCATTGTATTTTTCTCATATTGATCTTTTTGTGCAACAAGATTATCAAGCAAGCTGCTTAAATTTTTTGTAATGTCCTCTTGCAGTTCCTGAAAACCACTCCATTGATACTCATCACCTTGCAAGATATGATCCTTTAATGTGTTTGCATTCACAGCCTGATAAAAATCATCCTGTAAACGAATCGGACTATCTCCCGTTCTAACGGTTACTATAATCGTTTCCTTTTTCTTTGTACCATCGGATGCTTTTACTGTAATTTTTGTTTTTCCTTCTTTTTTTGCAGTAACAACGCCTTCTTTTGATACTGATGCAACTTTTTTATCCTCTGATTTATAAATCAATGCTTGATTAGAAGCATCCTCTGGGGAAATTTCTGCTTTAATTGTAGATTGCCCTCCAATGGTCAATGCAATTGCAGGTTTCACTACATTGACATTGGCTACTTTTGTTCCAACAGTTACTTGAATCGATGCTTTTGTTTTTCCAGCAGATACTGTAATTCTTGCAGTTCCTTTTTTGATTCCTTTCAGCTTTCCTGCCTTATTTACAGATACAATCTTTTTATTGCTGCTTTTCCATACAACATCAGAACGATTTGCTTTTAATCGGAATGCTTCCCCTTTTTCAATGGTAAGCGTATCCGTTTCCACATTTGTAATTTCCGCTTTTTTGGCTGCTGCCTCTACTTCTGCTGTTACTTGATTCATACCATAAGAAGTCATTGGACATGGTACTGCTTGAAATACAAGTAAAGCAGCAAGCAATAGTGCTTGTACTACTTTTTGTTTCTTCATTTTTAAAATCCTCCTTTCAAATGGGAATACAATAAATAAGATAGTAGATGCTATCTCCCTTTTCTATCATATCTAACATATTTATTGTTCCCTTAAGGATGTATTTTAGCACATATGCATGACGAATACTAGTATTTCCATTAAAAAAAGGAAAGAACGCTAAAAGTAATTTATACTTTTTAGCGTCCTTCCCTTTTTTACTTTTTATTATAATTTTTCTACCACAATTTTTTTATTGCTCTTTGTAATCTTCTTTGTAAAAATCTTTTTATATTTCTTATAAACTTCCTTTGGTACTTTTACAACTTCTACCGAACTTCCTTCAAAACATCCTTTTATATCTTTTTTTGTAAGATTTTTTGCTTCTATAACTACAACTTTTAGCTTTTTATATTCTACAAAAGCAGACTTTGCAATTCCTACGATTTTATACTTTTTCCCTTGAATCTTAATAGAAACAGGAATTGTAATCCTTGTAGTATTTTTCTTTGCTTTTGATTTTGTATAAATAGCTGTTCTCTTTTTTGCTACTTTATAAACTGCCTTTGATTTTCCATTTCCTACGGTTACTTTTTTTCCTACGGTTACTTTCGTTTTCTTTTTATCCTTATTGTTAGTATCTTTCTTATCTTCTTCGTTTGGTGTTTTTTGATCACTTGGATTTTCCGAAACAGTTGGTGTCTTTTGATCATCTGGATTTTCCGGAACGGTTGGTGTCTTTTCATTATCCGAATCTTTAGACTCCTCTGACTTTTCTTCATCCTTTGAAGTATTTACTGTTGGTGTTGTTGATGTTGTTGGATTCTGTGGTGTCGGATTTGTTGGGTTTGTTGGCGTTGTTGGCTTATTTTGATCATCTGGTTTTTCCGGTGTTACTGGTGGTTTCTGTTCTTCTCCCGGCTTTTCTGGTGTCACTGGTGGTTTTTGTTCTTCTCCCGGTTTTTCTGGTTTTACAGATGGTTTTCCAATTGCGGCTACTGCTTTTGCATCTAATGCTGCATTGTAAACATAAAAATCATCAATATAACCCCCGAAGTTCTCAAGTTCCCCTTCTGATGAACCAGCACCAATAATAAGATGTCCCTGATTCAAATTAGCTAAAACACTACTTATATTCGCCGCTGCCCAATGACAAGTTGGTATATCATCCATGTATAGCCATACTTCTGATTTATCATATACATAGGTGAAACGATGCCATTTATTTGCATTTTCCTCTTTTGTAAAGAAATCATACTCACTATTTACTGGATTTCCTTCTATCCAACCATCACCCGGAAAATGTGCTTCATATGGCTCTCCATGTCTTGCAATAAAGCCTATTGTTCCATCACAATAATTAAATGTTCCATGCGTTTTTGTTTGTCCAATAGCAAATAAATAATTCCAATCAATCACATTTGCTGTTGGTCTTACCTTTAAAGATATCGTAACTCCTTTTGAAAAATCAATATCTTTCAATTCTTTGTTAGCAATCGCATAATTTCCATTCTTTCCACCACCTGTAGAATCTACAAGCAATGCTTGGTTACTATCATTGTCAGGATCTTTTACAATTTCTGCTTTACCATAAATAGTAATCTCATCTTTTTGATCAAATGGCAAATAGACAACAGGTTCTAAATTATCAAAATCATTCACGATTATTTTACATTCTGCACTACATTTTCCTACTGTTACTGTAATTATTGCTTCTCCTGCTTTTTTACCAGTAACTACACCCTTGTCATCAACAGATGCTACTTCTTCATCACTACTTGTCCATATTAACTTCTTATCCGTTGCATTTGTTGGTAAAATTGTTGCTAATAATTTTAAATCTGCTCCTACACTTATACTCTTAGACCCTTCATTTAAAACTACTTTTTCAACCTCTACTACGTTTGAAGAATATTTTTCTTTTGTTTCCTCTGTACAAATTGTATAAGTAACAACGATATTGCCATCTTTATCTAAAATATCTACCGTATTACCATCATGAATCCAACCACTGCTATAATTCATCCTAGAATCATAATTTCCTTCTATTACTAAATTTTCTTTAAAGGTAGCATCCGCTAAACCAGAAGTTGGAATTTCATCTACAATAATAAGACGATGTTCTTCATCAATGGTATATTTTTCTGATGTAATACTATAACCATCTGCTTTTACTTCAAATAAAGTTGCCCAGCCTGCTTCATTACAACCTACTGCTGTAATACGAATGTAACGAGCCTTTGTTAGATATAAAGAATCTGTAGTTCTTCCAACTCTTGTATTATTTCTGGCATCAACAACATCTATATAAGTAGTTCCATCTTCACTAATAGATATAGCATATTGATACTGACGATTTCCATTCTTTTTATCCCAATCAAGCATTAATTTATCCAGATTATATGCTTTTCCTAAATCAATTGTGATTGCTTGTGGATAAGTACCATTTACTGCTGTCCATTTTGTTTCTGTATTTCCATCTACTGCATTTTCTGCTATATTTCCTTCCTGAAAACTACTTACGGTTACTTTTTTATTTAAGCATAAATTAGAATTTACTACTGTATAAGTAGCTGTTGTTACTCCATCTTCAGCAACTACCTTAATCTTCATACCCGGAACAATCTTTGTATCTTCTGTTGTAATTTCTGTTTCTCCATCTGCATTATAAATAGTATAAACAGCATTATTAACTCCCTTTACTTTTTCTTTAAAGATCTGAAGTGTAGTATTATTTTCTACAACGATTGTTTTTTCTTTTGTATCAATAGCAAAATCTTCTGATTCAAGATCTGCCTTTGTAGAAATTTCCCTTGTCCATGTACAAATATCTTCATATGTTTCTGTGCTGCCTTCATCGCTGCCAACTGCTTTTATTTCTACATTACCTACAGTTAAAGGAACATCTTTTAAAAGAAAAACACCATTTCCCTTTGATTCCATATCACCAACGTTTTCGTTATTAATATACAATGTTACCTTATCACAATTAGAATAAACTTTAATATCTGTTGTTGCTGTTTCTCGTTTTGTCCATCTGCGACTAGTAATATAAGTAAACAAATCTTTTTTATTCCAATTAGCTTTATATAAATAATAGCTATCTTTCTTTATTTTACGATCTGCTGTTACAAGTCCTTTATCATTTAATGCTGGCTGAGAACCTTCATTTCTGCTGTCTACTGCAAAATCAAACATTACCCAATAATAAGTTCCCCATAATTCATCATGCGTATTTAGATATTGAATGGCTTCCTCATTCATTAAATTTTGATATTCTTCTGGATGCCATGGTCCGCCAGCACTCAAATCATTCATTCCTAATTTTGGATTTGCTTCATGCTGGTTTACATTACCGCCCCATCCATATTCAGAAATTCCCATGGAACGACTATCTAATGCTGTTTTTCGTTTCATAACCTCATCAAATGTTCCATAAAAGTTTGCATCTGGATACCAGCCCGGATAAATATTCCATGCTACAATATCAGACTTCCAACCTACATTTGACTCAAAATCTTTATTTACAGATTCAGGATCATTTTGGTTCATACTATAATCACGATTTACTGCCTGTGTTGTATAGCGTCCTGTTTTATCTAATTCTTTTGCCAATTCATCTAATTCAAACATAGTACGTTTTGCTGATGCCAAATCTTGATTATCTAATGCATTATCTAAACTGCGTCCATTTCCAATTTCATTTTCCAGTCCCCAAAAACATACAGAAGGTCTGTTAAATTGTTGTGTAATCAATTCCCTCAATTGCTGTTTTGTTATCTTTTTAAATTCCTCTGTTGCCCGTACTTCATTTACTACTGGAATCTCTGTCCATACAATAATACCATTTTCATCGCATAAATCATAAAAATAGTCTGTATGTGGATAATGGCAAAGACGAATCGTATTTACACCAAGTTCCTTTATAATTTCCATATCTTCTGCATGTTGTTTTTCTGTCATTGCACTTCCTACTTCTTTTAAACAGGAATGACGATTTACACCACGTAGTGGAAATTTCTTTCCATTTAAGAAAAATCCTTCCCCACTTTCTCCATTTTCCTTAGAATCAATCCAAAAATAACGAAATCCCAGCTTATCTTCTACTTTATCAATAACAGTATCTCCATCTTTTACTTCCAATGTAACTTTATATTGATATCCTACCTTTGTATTATCCGCACCTTTTTCATAACGTATACCTTCCCAAAGCGTTGGATTTTCTACTTTACAATGCTCTGTAAATGAAACCTTTCCATTCTTTGGAATCGTAACCTGTTTTGTAATAGGAGTTGGAGCATTATCTCCTGTGACGGTTGCTACAACGGTAACTATCTTATCACTATCAGAATCATTAACAAAATTTGCACAAATATCAAATTCTCCTAAATCCGCTGGTGCTGTTTGACTTCTCATATTTCCAGTTTTTAATGCAAGTCCAGAAGAACCATACTCATTTAAATCTACATGAACATCATCTACTGTAATTAAATACACACGGCGATAAATGCCACCATACATATTAAAGTCACCTGAAATTGGTGCAATTGTTTGTGTATATGTATTATCTACAGATACATCTAATTGATTTTTACCCATTTTCACTTTATCTGTGATATCATAGCGAAAAGCAGTATAACCGCCCTGATGTGTATCACCTGCTTTTTCACCATTTACATATAATGTCGTTTGTGTATTAGAACCAAGGAACTCAATATAGATATGTTTCTTTAACATTTCTTCTGTAATATCAATTTCTTTATGATACCAGTATTTTGTACGTTCGTAATTTCCGCCGCCATCTTCTCCATCTTTATCATTCCATGTATGAGGAATTGTAACTTTTTGCCATGACATGTAATCTGCCTTTAATGCATCAGCATCACTAAGTCCTTTTCCACCAAAAAGCCATTCACCATCAATTTCTTTTACATATGCTTCATCTCGTCCGCTGGCTGTTTGAATAGGAACAGAAAAAGGCTTATCATCTTCATCATCTGGTGGTTCTACAGAGCCTGCATCAATTCCATAAACTGCTAATTCATAGATAGAAGCTACCGCATATTTATTACCACCTGTATAGGCACTACAATTTGTTATTTGTACTAAAACATAACGTCCCCTTTCATTGTTTACTTTTTCTATTGCTGGCTCTTTTGTAGGACTTTCATTGTTTTCTTTTGTAATCACTTGTTTAAAACTACTTGGAATCTCTTGTTGTTCATTTTCTGGTGCTGTATCCGATACATAAATATTATATCCATAATAGCGATCACCCTTTGTTTCTAACAAAAGATCTACTTCTTGAATCGTATAAGATTTTCCTAAATCTACACAAATCCATTCTGGATATCTTGGAGTTTGTTGTGCACTTCCAGATGCTGACCAACATGTACTTGTATCTCCATCGACTGCTTTTACTGCATGCGTATCTACTCCGCTTGTAGATGTCCCTTCTTCGCTACTAAAATAAACCTGCTTATTTAATGCAAGATTTACTTTTGTTTCTTCTTTCGTTTCCGTTTCTGCCGCTTTTGCAGGCGGTGTAAAATTGATACCTGAAATACCTAGTACAAATGACATCACCGCTGCCAAAAATCTTTTTGTCATAGACATTTCCCCTTTCATTATTTTTTTAAATTATAAGGCATATTCATAAGTCATTCCATGATATATACTATGGAAAAATTGATATATTCTTATATCTTTTAGACACACTCTATAAAATTAGCAAAAAATAGTTTCTATTTTTAGTAATTACTAATAAAAAATCAAAAGATATCTTTTTAAATATCACAAAATTGATATCTTTTGGAAACTAGTTTGTTACTTGTTTATGATATTATTTATATTATAATAAAAAGAAGATTAGGAGGAAATAAATGATATGGTAATACTAGAAACAAAAAGTTTAAAAAAAGTTTATGGAACAGGAGATACACAAGTATATGCTCTGCGTGGTATTAATGTAACAGTACAAAGAGGAGAATTTATTGCAATTGTAGGAACATCAGGAAGTGGAAAATCTACTTTTTTAAATATAATCGGAGGACTTGATATCCCTACTAGCGGAGAGGTTATTGTAGATCAAAAAAATCTTTCTAAGTTATCAGATAATGAATTAACTATTTTCCGCCGCCGAAAAATAGGTTTTATTTTTCAACAATATAATTTAATCCCTATGTTAACTGTTTGGGAAAATATTATATTACCATTAAAACTAGATGGAAACGATATAGATATAGATTATATGAAAGAAATTTTAGAAATTTTAGGATTAAAAGAAAAAAAGCATCGTATGATAAATGAATTATCAGGAGGACAGCAGCAAAGAGTAGCAATCGCAAGGGCTCTTGCCATAAAACCTGCGATTGTTCTTGCTGATGAACCAACAGGAAATTTAGATTCCAAAACAAGTCAGGATGTACTTGGGCTTTTAAAAATAACAAGTGAAAAATTTAATCAAACCGTTCTTATGATTACTCATAATGAAGAAATTGCACAGCTTGCAGAGCGAATCATACGAATTGAAGATGGACAAATAAAAGAAGCAATTGAAAATACAGAAAAATAAAAAGAAAACAATTATATAGTCTTCCGATATTTTGCAGGTGTAATTCCTATACTTTTTTTAAATTGCCGAATAAAATGTTCTGTATTTTGATACCCACAAGTTTCTGCAATTTCTTCTATAGATTTATTGGTAGAAATCAAAAGCTCACTGGCTGTTTGAATACGACTGTTAATCACATCTGCTATACAAGTAGTGTTAAAAAAATGTTTATAGATAGATTGTAGATATCCCTCACTGATATGAATCGAAGCCGCCATATCTGCAATATTCCAATGAAATTGTGGATTGCGATAAATATTTTCACGCAAAGATGCAATTTGATAATAAATCGGCGGATATTCTTTTGTTTTACTTTCATCCTCAATTTTATTTAATAGGGCAGTTGTCAAATGATCAAGAATCCTATTTTTATGAAAAGAAGCTCCATAAAATTCTGTATAAATTAAATGAAACAGGGAATAATAATCGTTTGGATTATGCAAAAGAATTGGTGTTCCAAATGGAAAATGATTAGATAATACAGAAATCGGAGGAGCAATATGCATCCAATCATCAATATAAGCTGGAAAATCAAGATGACTTTCTAATGGACCATAAAGATGACGCTGTCCTGCCTTAAAAATAACAGCAATACCAGCAGAAGTTTCCACCCATTTTGAATTTACAAAAAACTTAGCAGGCGTTTTTACTAATATCAATAAATACAAGGGATGCCCTTGAGGACGATCAACAAAAAAAGTGTGATCATGTTTTGTATCTTGACCAATTTTCGTAATTTCTAACATGAAATCTTCCTTCTTTCTATGGAAAATTTTTTATTCTTTCGATAAAAATAAAGTAAATATGAAAATATGTCAATTTTTTATCAGTATACTTCATTGAAATTAGTATGTCAATGAATATAATAAGATATAAAAAGATATTCACTGTGAACTACTAATTACAAAGGAAAGGAACTCATAAAAATGTATTATGTCATACTTACTGTTATTTGTTATACCATATCCTCTTTAGGAGATAAGTATATTTCAGCAAAACTAAAATGTACGCCAGCAGAATTTGCCTTTATTGTTTCTTTTGCAACTATGATATGGTTAGGTGTTACCATTCCATTTACTGGCTTTCACTTTTCTTTTACAATACAAAATACTCTTATCTTATTATCACTTGTTGTATGGAAAATAATGGAGTTTTATACTTCCGCTTTACTATTAAAGACAGTATCTGCCTATGAATTAAAAGCATGGCTCGGAATTAATATTGCTTTTTCCTATTATTATAATATTATTCAAGGTATTTATTCATGGAATCCTTGGCTTCTTTTATGTACCTTATTACTTTTATTAGGAATCCTTATGATTATAAGAGATAAAACAATAGAAGAACAAACTTCTAAAAAAAGACTATGTATTTTATTTCTTTTCTTTATAGCCTCTAAATTTTTTTATGGATTTATGATGGGAAAAATGACAAAGGATTGCAAAGCAAGTTCTGTACTACTTCTTGTTATGTTTCTTACGGCATTCATACAATTAAAAAAGGTTTCTATAAAAGAAATAGGAAAAAAGAAAGGAATAATACGTGCTGCTTTAACAAGAATCCCAAATGCAGCAGGCCTTATTTTAGAAGCATTTGCAGCAATGGAAAATCTATTTTTATATGCTATGATACAACCAATCCAGCTCCTGCTTTTATTTCTTTTTAGTCTGATAAAAAAAGAACCTATGGGCAAAAAGAAATTCATAGGAAGCATTCTTTGTATTTTTGCCGTTTGTATCATTACGATTTTAAGTTCCAAATAGTATTTGCAACTTATCTGTTTTACAATTATAATGAATTTATAATATGAAAGGAGGATTTTTGTATGATACGAACATTTGCAACACATACGATTAGAAAACAAAGAGAATTAACAAATTCTTTCTGGAATTTTACCCCTTGTCAAGGAGAAAAAAAAGGAACAATATATAAAGTAGTTACTCCCTCTTGTTGGGAAAATCATCCTGAATTTACAAATTATCGGGGAGAAGCAGAATATTCTAAAAAATTTGAAGCAGAAGGAAACATACGACTTGAATTTAAAGGAGTGAGTCATACGGCTACGATTTTCCTTGATGGAAAAGAAATAGCAAAACATTATAATGCCTATACAAACTTTTCTGTAATAGCAAAAAATTTAACAAGGAAAGAACATACACTAACTATTCGTGCTGATAATCGTTTTAGTGCCTATAGTGCATTACATATTCCAAATGATTATATGTCTTATGGAGGTATCAACAGACCTGTTGTTTTAGAAGAATTAAAGGAAAATATCTATCTTTCCTATATTCATGTTACACCTTATCAAGAAAATAATATATGGAAAGCAAAAATTGAAATTTGTATTGAAAATATTAGTGAAAAAGAAATTTGCACTTGTGTAAAAGCTACTTTAGCAGGAAAAACAATCCTTTGGGAAAATACAAAAATTGCAGGTAATACAAAACTTATTGTAAATGCGATAGAAGAATTTGAAATGGTAGAAACTTGGACAACCAAGCATCCTAAACTCTATTATATTTATGCATACCTTATTCAAAATAACAAAATTGTTGATGATTTAATTGAGCGTTTTGGTTTTCGAGAAGTAAAGATTTTGGGGAAAAATATTTTATTCAATGGAGAACGTTTAAAAATCAAAGGATTATGCCGACATGAAGATCATCCGCAATTTGGATGTGCCTTGCCATATGAAGCAATGGCAGCAGATTTAGAATTAATCAAACATTTAGGAGCAAATTCTATTAGAACTTCTCATTATCCAAATGATGAACGTTTTCTGGATTTGTGTGATGAACAGGGAATCTTAATTTGGGAAGAAAATCATGCAAGAGGATTAAGCGAAGAAAATATGAAAAATCCAAATTTTGAACCACAAGCAGAACAAGTAATTAAAGAAATGATACTAGCACATTATAATCATCCTTCTATTTATATTTGGGGTATTTTAAATGAATGTGCCAGTGATAGTGCTTATGGAAAAGAATGTTATCAAAAACAGTTTGCATTAATAAAACAATTAGATCCTTCCAGACCACATTCCTTTGCCAGTTGCAAATTTAAAACAGATCTTAGTTTTGGACTACCTGATGTTATTTCTTATAATATTTATCCGCTTTGGTATCATGATACTGAACCAGAAGAATATATTGATGACTTATATCAATGGATACAAAAGGAAACAGAGGGAAGTGGAAAACCATTTTTAATTACAGAAATTGGTGCAGGCGGAATTTATGGCTATCGCCATCCTTCTCATGTAAAATGGACAGAAGAATATCAGGCAGAAGCATTAGAAAAACAACTCACTGCTGTACAGAATTATCCAGATTGTATTGGAGTTTATATTTGGCAATTTTGCGATATTCGTGTTAGTGACGAATGGTTTCATGTAAGACCAAGAACAATGAACAATAAAGGCATTGTAGATGAATACCGCCGTCCAAAACTTTGTTATGATATTGTAAAAAAACTATTTGAAAAAATGTAACTTATTTTATTATCACTATAATAGAAATTACAGCAAAATGGATTATTTTCACCTACCATTTTGCTGTAATAATTTTTATTTATTTTTCTTTCCACTTTGTAAAATAAAATACAAGCAATTATTTTCCAAGCAAATTATCTCTTTTCTAATCTTTTTTTCTAAGTAAAAAAACAGAAAATGTACTTCCTTTTCCAACTTCTGATTTTACTTTTATATATCCATTTTGTGCTTTTATCACTTCTCTTGCAAGATAAAGCCCAAGTCCCAGTCCTGTTTGCTCACTGACTTTAGAAGAACGATAAAATCTTGTAAAAATACTTCCTTGTTCTGTTTCTTCTATACCAATTCCAGTATCTATAATATCAATACGAAGAAATATAATATATTCCTCTATATGTATAAAAACTTTTCCACCACTTTTTGTATATTTTATTGCATTATCTATTATATTACTGATTGCTTCCATTGTCCACTTCTGATCAAAAACAGCAAATCCTGATAAATTTTCTATCTCCTCTATCTCAAATCTTATCCCTTTTTGTTTTGCTTTTAATGTAAACTGCTGTTTTACAGAAGAAAGAACAGTACGAATGTCCCCATAGCTTGGATTTATTGTAATAATTCCCGTTTCTAATCGGGATAATTTCATTAAAGATTGAATAAAAAAATCAAGTTTTTTCGCCTGTTCATAAATTGCTTCGGTTTCTTCTTTTGGCATTTCCAGTTCCTGCATTTTTTTCTGTTCTATTATTTCCATCTGCCAGTCCTTTAAAAGTTCCGAATATAACATAATATTGGAAACTGGTGTAACAGCCTGATGACAAATATCAGATATAAATACTTGCATTTTCTCTTTTTCTTCTTTTATTTTTTGATAAGATAATGCATTATCGCAAAGATAACGCCACATACTATTTTCAATAGCAGAATATCTTGACTCATCTAATCGCTTATCTTCAAAATTTCCATCGATAGCATGATTTAACATTTCCTGTAAAGATTTTAATAGTTTCTGTTCTCTTTTATAAAAATATAAAATAATAACGAAAATAACGAAGATACAAAAAATACATATTTCTATTCTACTGTCCATAAATATCCTATTCCATAAATCGTTTTAATACATTCTGAATTACCTGAAATATCTTCTAGCTTTTTTCTTAATCGGTTTATTGCAACTGTAAGTGCATGTTCATCTACATATTCTGATTCTCCTGACCATGTTTCATCTATTAAAAAACTGCGGCTTACACTTCTTCCTTTATGTTCTATTAAACAGCGAAGAAGTTTTTGTTCTGTTCTGCTAAAGTCAAGCGAAATGCCTTGATATAAAAACTCCATCTTATAAAAATCAAAATAAAAATCGCCTGCTTTAAAAATTTCCTCTTTTCTTTCCTTTTCTCGAAGCTGTACTTCCACTCTAGCACGCAATACCATTAAACTAAATGGTTTTGTAATATAATCATTTGCTCCAAGTTCCAAACCTGTTACAATATCCATTTCCATATTATTGGCAGTTAATAAAATAACAGGAATAAGATAGTGCTTTCTTATTTCTGTTAAATAAGAAAGACCATCTCCATCCGAAAAATTAATATCTAATATAATTAAATCAAATTGTTGTATTATAAATTCTTCTTTCGCAGAAGTCAAACTATATGCTTGTGCACAGGAATACTCTTTTCGTAAAGCAAGTTTAATACCATCATTTAATTTTTTATCATCTTCAATAATCAAAATTCGCTTCATATACATAGTATCCTTTCTTCTAAAGTATTCCTTATTATACACAATACTATCAATTTTCTCAAATAATTTCTTATTCTGCTTTTCCCATTGCTTCCATAATATGTTTTGTCTTCCATGATTTTAATATTCTTCTGGAAAGAAAAAAACAAAGAAATAGCATAGCAATAAAAATAAGAAAAAATGCTTTATAATCATAAGAAAAAGGATGTCCATTTACTTCCATATCAGATAATTGATATAAATATCGTAGAATTGGTTTCGAAAGAAAATATGCAATAAGTCCTGCAATACATCCAAGGATTCCATTTTCAAACATTTGAATTTTCTTTGTCATAGCAGTACTCATTCCAATTGCTCGCAACATACAAATTTCTCTTGTTCTTACTTGCATACGATAAATAATATTATTGATCATATTAATAAAAACTAATATAAATACTATAATTGCAATCCCAAATACATAAATCACTTGTTTTTTATAAAACATATCATTTTGTCTGATTTCAGAAATCATACTTCGAGTAGCTACACCACCTTCACCCTTAGCCCCTATTATAATTAATGCTCTTTCTAACTCTTTCTGCTGCTTTTTTGTCATAGAAGATTTTCCATCAATATAAATACATTGATAACATCCCTTATCTACAATTTTTTTTACATTTTTATCATCTGTAATAAGCATAGGATAAATATTTGTTCTATCAACATTTAACATATAGGGAAAATAAACAACGGCCACTACCGTATATTCCTTATAAATATATTCTTTTTCTTTATCTTCCTTTTTCCAATAAGCTTTTTCCTCTGTATGAAAATCTGCACGATATTTTATTGCTATCTTTTCTCCTGCCTGATAAGGCATAAGACTTTCTCCATTTTGATACCAACTTGCAATTTGTCCTTCTTCTCCTTTTGTAAAATCCATACTAAGAATTGCAAGAATAATCTCATCTTCTTTTAATCCCTGTTTTGCATCAAAATTACCAGAAAGAATATAATTTTTTAACTCTTTTAATGCCTCTGTATTATATCCGCATAACTGAGAATCAAACACTTGATTAGCTCCATCATATGCTGCAAGTTCATATCCATTATATTTTTTATTAGTTGCATTCATATAATCATAATAATCATCATTTCTTTCCCTACCATCATCAATCACACGAATTGGAATTTGAGCACATGTCTTTATATTTGATATATCTTGCAATGTTTTAATATCTTCTAAATCTTTTCTGGAAACACCCTGATATGGATTATCATAACGATTTAGACTCATAACATAATGTCCATTTAAATACTGCCATTTTTTAATATCCTGCTGATATGTTTTTGTAATCCCTGCCCAATAAAATAATCCTGTAAATAATACAATTCCTGTACAAATTGTAAGCACAACAAAAAGGCTTGTTCTTATATCTCTTATCATATATTTTCCTCCAAGACAACATAAGGTTTGCCATTTACCACCTTTTTCTTTTAATTGAAACAAAGAAACTTTATGTTTACCCTGTTGTGCAGCCGAGGATACTAATTCCATAATTGGCTTTTTTACTATCTTTCTTCCGGCAAAATATCCAATAAGCCCTACGAGAATTGCTACAAGAAATATAAGCACTATAATTTGTTTTACTGGCACAATTGGAACAAAGCGAACACTTTGATTATAAAGATATACAGTGGTATCTCCATCTCCTGAAATTTTTATAATTACCCAAGCTAAGAAAAGCCCTGCTGCAACACCAAAAGGAACTCCTATACAATAAATTTGATATAACTCCAATAATATCATTTGTCTTAATTGTTTTTGCTTCATACCAAGTGCACGCAAAATTCCATATTGATTTTCTCTTGTAATAAGAGCAATTCTATAAACGCCATAAAATACTACCATACAAACAAAGATAATAATACTAAGAACTTGCACATCAATACGAAATAACTCGTCATAATCTTCTCTTGCCGGATTATGATGAATTTGCTTTTTGCGAACTCCTAATTCCTTTTGTAATTCTTTTACTTTTCCTTTATAATTTAAAGCTTCTTCAAAACGAATATAGCAAGTATATTCTTCTATTTCTTTATCAAGTCCTGTATATAATTCTAATACTCCATATTGTTTATTTATTAGCATATCAGATAAAATACCAACTAATTTTACTGTTTTTGTTTTCTTTCCCTTTTTTCCTTCCCATGTAACAGAAAGATCAAATTCCTGATTTAATATAGGTTCAATTCCAAGATTTAATAATGCCCATTCTTCTGCAACAACTTCATTTTCTTCTCTAGGCATATGTCCTTCTATCAACTTTGCTGTCATAGTAATATAATTATCATCGCCACTCTCTATAAAAACTGTTTGAAGATTTCTAGCATATTGTCCAATCCTTTGTGTAACTCCCATATGCGTAATCTCTGGCATTTTTTCTAATTTTTTTATTTGTTCCTTTGTGAGTTCTGCAATATAACAATCGGAAGAAGAAAATTTTGTTTGATATTTTATATTATCTATTCTATGATTTGTATGAAACAATATAAGAAGTACCGTTGATAATAAAAAGGTTAATGCAAAGCTAAAAAATATTGCCATTGTATTTTTCTTATAACTTACAAGAAAACGTCTGCAAATAAAGAACAACTCTTTTTTATTTTCTCTTTCTTTTTTCAAATCTTTGTTACCTCCTTTTAAATAAGCCACCTATTATTTCTATCGTCTGTTTACAATAAAAACTATAACATAGAGAAGTCTCAAACTAGTTTCTGAAAAATATCATTTTTGTGATATTCTTTATCTTTAATAAATTTTACAATATAAAATAAAACAATGTATTAAAAATAAAACTACAATATAAAAAACCCCAGAATACCCTAGTTTTCTGAGGCTTTTATTTCTTATCACATCTGCAAAGCTGGCATGACCTTTTCTTTCTCTATTATTTTTTACAAAATCTATAAAAATTCTTCTTTTAACAAACTACAAATTTTTTTCACTCTATTTTCTTTTATCTTATTGTTTCTTATTTGTTTTCTGTTTTTATAATTTTATAATATCCTTCTAAAAAATGATGATGAACTCCATTCTGTTTATAACGAATAATCGTATTCAAATTTACATTTTCCACACTACGAAAAATATTTTTTTCAATACAAGAATCTTTTTCACTTAATTTTTTTATAATTTGTTTTATCTCTGCCCGTTTTGAAGTTTTTTCTGTTTCTTTTTCCAAAGCACACTTTTCTGTAAATCGACATGCACATTGAATAAACTGTAATTTATTATAATTCATCCAATGAATAATATCTTCTTCTCTAATAAGATATAAAGGACGAATTAATTCCATACCTTCAAAATTGGTACTATGCAATTTTGGCATCATGGTTTGTATCTGTCCACCATATAACATCCCCATTAAAATCGTTTCAATGACATCATCATAATGATGCCCCAATGCAATTTTATTACATCCAAGTTCCTTTGCTTTACTATATAAATAGCCTCGCCGCATTCTTGCACAAAGATAACATGGCGAATCGATTACATCTGCCACAACATCAAAAATTTCCGATGAAAATACAATAATCGGAATTTGTAAACACTCTGCATTTTTTAAAATCATTTGATAATTTTTCTCATTATATCCGGGATTCATAACTAGAAATTTTAATGTAAAATTCTTTTTCCCATGTTTTAAAAGCTCTTGAAATAGCTTTGCCATTAACATAGAATCTTTACCACCAGAGATACAAACCGCTATCTTATCACCATCTTTAATTAATTCATATTCATTAATTGCCTTTGTAAACTTTCTCCAAATTGGCTTGCGAAATTTTTTAATAATACTACGTTCCACATCTTCTGCTAAAATCTTATCCATACTATTTTCCTCCCAGACAAGAAACTGTTTTTATTTCTTTTTTATAAACTCTTTTTTATTAATTCTTTTATAACAGTTGATGCAATAATCAGTCCTGCGGTAGATGGTACAAATGCATTAGAACCGGGCGTTTGCCTTTTTTTATTTTTAATATCACTATCATTATCTCTATCCTGAAAATTTTCTAATGGCATTTTTGGTTTTTCTTTTGAATATACGACTAATAACTTTTCTACTCCCCATTTTTTTAATTCATGTCTCATAACTTTTGCAAGTGGACATACCGATGTTTCATAAATATCTGCCACTTCAAATTGTGTTGGATCTAATTTATTTCCTGCTCCCATACTACTGATGATTGGAGTCTTTGCTTCTCTTGCCTGTAATACAAGCTGAATTTTCCCCGTTACTGTATCAATAGCATCAATAATATAATCATATTCTTGAAATGTAAATAATTCCTTTGTTTCTGGCAAATAAAAACATTTATAAACCTTTACTTGACAATCGGGATTAATTTCTTTTATTCGTTCCATCATTACATCTACTTTATACTGCCCAATTGTTTTCCTTGTTGCTATAATCTGACGATTTAGATTTGTAAGACTTACTTTATCGTTATCAATTAAATCAATCGCTCCAATACCACTACGAACAAGTGCTTCTACTGCATAACCGCCAACACCACCAATTCCAAATACTGCAACTCTCGATCTTGCAAGTTTCTCCATTGCTTTTTTACCAAAAAGCAATTCTGTTCTTGAAAATTGATTTAACATAAAAGAAAACCTTCCTTTACTAGAAGATATCATGATAATATCATGTCTTTTCATAGATGTCAATTGGAATCACTGGATAAAAAGAGTTGTTACATTCATTATTAAATGCAACAACTCTTTTCTAAATTTGCCATTTTCAATTACTATTTCGATGATACGACCTTACCATAGCTTCCACATACACGATTATCATCTGCATCTTTTACAAAAGCTCTTACTTTATAATAATATGTCTTGCTATCTGTTTGGTTTATAGTAGTATTTAAAGAATCTTTCTTTACTGTTTTCACACGAGAATATGCTCCGTTCTTTTTCTTACTACTGAAAATCTGATAACCATCTGCATTCTTTACTTTCTTCCAAGAAAGTGTTACTTTCGCACCCTCTGACTTCACTTTCAGTCCTTTTACAGTATTTGGAGGTGTTGTTTCTTTCATAGTAGCACTATATTTTCCATAAGTCTTGCTTCCATCTTCCTCTATCGTAAAAGCACGAACTTTAAAGAGATAAGAAGAAGCCTGTTTCATTTTTTTAGAGAATGTAGTTTTTGTTGGATCTGTAATGGTTTTAATACATTTATATTTCCCAGTATTTGTATCATACTGATAAATTTTATAACCATCAGCTCCATCAATCTCATCCCATTCAAAAGAAACTTTTTTAGAGTTTTTCTTCACTGTAGTATTTAATTTTGGCTTTTTTGTATTGTTAAAGTTTTTAGTAGAAGGAGCTGGTTCTACTATATCTGGTGTTGTTGGTTTCGTTGGATTAGATGGAACTACTTCTGGTGTTGTTGGTAATGTTGTTTCTGGCTCTTTCGTAGCATCCGATTCCTCCGGTTTTGTAATTTGTGTATTTGTATTTCCATTCGATATAGAAGAACTTCCACTGTTTCCACTATTTCCTGTTGATGGGGTAGAAGGATTAACTGGAACACTCGGAGTTGATGGAGTGTTTGGAGTTGAAGGCTTCTCTGGTTCTTCTGGAGTAGTTGGAGTATCTGGGTTTGAAGGTTTTTCTGGTTCTTCTGGAGTAGTTGGAGTATCTGGGTCTGAAGGTTCTTCTGGTTCTTCTGGAGTAGTTGGAGTATCTGGGTCTGAAGGTTCTTCTGGCTTTTCTGGAGTAGTTGGAATAGAAGGTACTTCTGGATTATCTGTATTTGGAGGAGTTACTGGAACAAAATTCGTTACCTCATCCGTTTCTAAAACAACTGTTTTTTGTACAGGTACGATTTCATTTTCTTTTTCATACTCTATAACACGCTGTGCAACAAAGGAAGCCTGAACTAAAGTATTTATTGATTCTAGTTCATTTTCACTAAATGTCAGTGTTGTATATCCTCCTTCGTCAGTACCAACTTTAACACCTGCAACCTCATTACCTTCGTCTGCAATCTTAATTGCTTTCTCATTTACTAATACTTTATCTATTTGATAACCCTCATTTGGTTTTAATGTATAGGTAATAGTCTTATTATCTCCAAATGTTGTAGTTTTAGTGCCTGAAATAGTTCCTCCCTTACCAAGAACAGAAGCCGAAACACGCTTTGGTGCTGGAACTTCCTCACCATCATATACTACAACAGCAAATGGGCTAAAACTTGTTATCTTAGCTACTAATCCATAAGGAGTAACCGTAAGATTAATTTCCTCTGTCTTACTAGGATCAATTTGACCATCTTCCCCACGAACATAATGATACATCTTTAATGTTTTGCTGCCATTCTGGAAATCTTCATATTTCATTCCATCTGGAAATCCTATACTAACTTGTACATAACTTCCGTCCGGAATCTTTGTATGTCGCTTACAAATCTGTAAATCAATTTCATACGTTGCACTTTGAAGAATTTTAGCTGCGTTATCTAGTTCTGATGCTTTATTTAATACGGTATCTTTATCTGTAGGATCTAAATCATTTACTACAAGCATCATCTGGCTTCGTTGACTTGCGGAAAATACATTTCCTTCTTCATCTTTCCAACCAGAAGTAGAAAGATCTTCATTTGCAACAATTTGTGGTTCACCATAACAAACAATATAATCTCTTCCATCATTAAAAACTTTTGGACATAAAATGTAGCGTTTTGAAAAATTTAGGACATATGCACCCGGCCCTTTTCCGCTTATATCACCAACAAGTCCACACACATAAAATGTATAAGTTTCATAAGTATGTTTAAATTGTGGACTAGCTTTAAATTTAAAGGATACCACTTTAGGATCAGAAGGATCCCATACAACGTCCTTAACTTCCGCATATTCATTAATATCTGCGTGCGTTCCAATCATTTTAACTGAAACAGCAGTATTTGTTCTATTCTTTTTTGGAACTTCTATCGCAGATTCAGAAGTTGATACAATATCTTCATTCTCTTTTGAAACTTCTATTGCAGATTCGGAAGTTGATACAATATCTTCATTCTCTTTTGAAACCTCCATTGTAGACTCAGAAATCGATGCAACACCAGAATCGTTTTTATCCTCCGATTCATCAATCGGTACTAAATTCTCACTAAAGGTTAATTTACAATCAATAAATTCTCCAGTTATACTTTGAGTTGTATAATTTCCCGGAGTTGAAGCTGTAAGCCCCGGTGCTGGAAAATAAGTACCATAGGCATCATTTGTATAACTATTACTAACTTCGATTATATCATCAGGATTAAATTCTTCTGCCTTATAAGCATAATAATACGGTTCTCCTGTATCAGGATCTGTTGCTCCAAGAGCATCATCAGGTGCTTTTGTAACAAGCATAAACTGAATGGATTCCATACCCGGATGTAAATTGAAAGTAGCTAAAGAATCTTTTGTAGCTTCCTCCTCAAACCAACATCCAGGGAGCACTAACTGAGATTCATAAGCACTAAGCCAAGGGGAAGGTACTATATCCTGCACAGTAGTGTTTCTTTGTATATAACGAAATGCAACATAAATTCCCTCATCATAAAGTTTTGAAATACTTTTTCCGTTATAACTAAATGATAACTTTAGCTCTGTTACATTATCATCAGAAGTTACATAATCAGGCTTAAAAACAAAACCCTCTTTATCTGCGGAAACTCCATATTGACAATTACTTAACTGTGGATAAACAAATTCAAAATCAGAAAGTATTCCAGATGATATATGATCATGTTCAAAATCTACTTTTCCTTTAAGATAATATCTTAAGGAACTTTTTGAAGTATTATTCCATGTAGTATCAATTGCATACCATCTACTATCAATCTGAACATAATTCCACATATGCGGTTCACCTGCACCAGTACCATATACAAGGACACAAGGAATATTTAACTCATCCATAACGGCTTTAAATCCACGTGCAAAACTTTCACACACGCCCTTACCATTAATTAAAGAACCATATGCAGTACCACGAAGATCGCAAAAAAGCTTTCCATCAGGATAAACGTCTTTCCCATTCTCATGTTTTTCACAAAAACTATATTCTACATTGTTACAAAGCCATTCATTAACATAAGCAATCCTATCAACAACAGATTCTCCTTTTGTTTTCGCACCCTCTGCAATTTCCTTGACCTTCTTGTGATATGCATCAATAGCTTCTTGAACAACCTCTGGTTTTTTCTTCCATTCTTCTGTAATGGAATAAGAGTCGTCTCTTCCTGTACCTAAAGTAGCATAAGCCTTGCCACTTTTTGTGCCAATAGTAACACTAAAATTATCAGCATTCACATAAAACAGAGAAGGATTGTCAAAAATAAAAGCATCTCTTGCTGCACCAAAAGCAACCAAAATGGTACTATCAGCATTATTAATATATCTCATAACTTCTTCTTCTGTTAAAACACCACTTTCTATTAAATCATACTCATCTGTTCCACTTTTTAAAAGTCCTTCTTTTTCCATAGCAACAAGAGCATTATAAAACTTTTTTGCCATAGGAGATTTAGAGAGTTGATTATAGAAATAATAAGTTGCAATATTGGTGTTTTCTGTCGCTGTTGCAACGGAACGTGTTTCCGTATCCACAGTATTTGTACTAGGCTGAAATGGCACGAAAGACTGTACAATAATACTACATGAAAAAAGCACCGCAAATGCTAAACTGCATTTTCTAAGATTTTTCATATGATTCCTCCTTTTCTAAATTTAAAATAAAAATTATTATGAAATGGCACTAAACCCACATTATAATAATACACATTTTTCCAAAAAAAATCAATCATTTTTTACAATTTTGACAAATAAAAATTTTTCAAAAAAACCTCCCTAAATTAAGGGAGGTTACTCTATGATAAATCTTTTCTCTGTATTATAGATTCTTCCTTCACATTCTAAATAAATCTGATACGTATCCTCTTGCATTTCTCCAAGTGGTATCATAACAGAATAATATAATCTTGCAAACAATGCTGGATTCATTTGTTTTGTATCGGTATAATCTTGCATATAGCAAAATTTTTCTCCAACAAAATAAATTCTTTTTATTAAATGATCAACGGCTGTAAGATAAAGAATATTTTCATATAATGCAAGTTCTGTATTTGCAATATCTTGTTCAATATCAAATGGTGTATCTCCATTTTCTAATGCCTCTTCATATTTCTTTTTTCGTTCATTTTTTGTTCCTTTATAATAAAGATTTTCTGCTGAAAAAACAATATCTCTTTCTGGCAATGGCATACACCTTGATAATTCTGGTCTTTTTACTTGCTGTGGCTGTCTAATTGTTCCAAGCATATAATCTTCTTCTAGCGAAACAGGTTTTGATAAATCAGCATAATATAATGGCAATTCATATGCTCTATAATAAGAAGCTTTTGTTAAATATTGATTATATAACTCTCCTGTTTGAAAATCGTATTCATTTATCATTCCACTGCATCCATCCATCATAGGTTCTAAATATCCACTCATTGCAAACAGACGATTTTGTTCATAACATAAAATTCCATTGGATCGTATCTTTGATTTTGCACATGGAAAACTTTTCCATAATGCAACGGTATGTTCTTTTTCATTAATGGTATAAATTCGTACAAAAGAATTTGGATTATGATCAAAAAATGGTACACTTCTTCTTTTATGCCAGTGATTATCATAAATAATCATATGTCTTGTATCTTGATTCCCATCCAAATCCTGTTCTAAAAAATAGGCTGCATGTGGCTGATAACTCCATCCCTCTTTTTTTAACGTTTTCTTTACAGGTTTTAAAACCTTTTCTTCCATAGAAGTTTCCCGCCAAAATTTAGGATGGCAGAGAATCCATCTGATTTCACCTGTTTCCCAATCAAGACTTGCAACTGTATGAAGATTTCTACAACAAATTAAAACAGAATTTGTTTTCGCATCATAAGAAACAGTATTTAAGTGTACCCAATCAATATTATCTTGATATGTTTTATCAAAAACATCTCCAAGCTTTATTTGCTTTACTACTTTTCCTGTATTTCGATCAAGTTCCATAACCATATCTTCATTAGAATTTTCTAAAGAGCTTCCAGCAGCAATAATATTTCCTCCCGGCGTCATCTCTGCTGCATCATGATGAAGTCCATTTTCTACATTATAAATTTTATGCACACGTCCAAGAAGATCCATTTCCAATATCTGACTGGAATGTGGATTACTAAAACTTGGCATTAAAATACTCTTTTCTGCAAATAGAAAGTGGCCATTGGAAAGAAAATGAAGTCCATATGGCTTTGGCTGCCTTGCTATATAAAAACGAATGATTCCTTCTTTGTCAAAAGCATAAGGATAACGTGTATCTCCACCATAAACAAAAGTAAAATGAAAAGCACTAGGCTTCTGTCTTTGTTTCACTACTACCATATTTTCTAAAAAAGTTGGCAATTCTTTCATTTTTATTGTAAATAAGATACGTTTACAACTTGTATTATTTTCATCAAAAAATTGCAACAGTACTTTATTTGTTTTTCCCGGATATAGACCAATAATTGGAATTCTATGTCTTGTTGTAAGTTCTGTAGTAACAGAAGTTGTAGAAGCTGCTTCTTTTTCTTGATCTTCTTGTTCTAATACCTCTGCCTTGATTCGATATGCTTTCTTAGAACAAAATAAAACAAGTGCCGTTAATGGAGAAAGCAAATATGGATTTTTCACCACAAGAAAGGAATCTTCTGTATAGTCCCCTGATTGCAGACATTGTTCTAAAAATGCATCCTTTGCACGTGTCTTTACAGCAAGTGTATTATCTTCTGAAATTGCAATTCCAATTGCTTTCTTTCCATGTAAATGAATATATTGTTCTTCCAATGGAGCAGCTTTTTCTTTTACCCATTCTCCCGTTTTTACAATATATTCTGCACTTCCTTGCTTTTCTCTATCTATCCATATAATTGCTTTCTTTGTTTTTGAAGCAGCATCTGTATCTGCTGCTTTTATTTTACTTTTTATTTTTTTATAAAGTTGTTTTATTTTCATTATAATAGTCACTCTCTTCTTTTTTTCTTTGGCATTTTGATATGATAAATCCCTGTAAATTCCCTATCTGCCAATACTTTATGGTGTCTATTGTATTAAAAAAACCTTGAACTGACCTTGAACAAATTGGTGCAGACTTTGCTTTAAAACAACTCTTATTCTAATTAATTATCTTTTCGTAGAAAAAAGTTTCTTATAAGTCTTTTTGCATTTTTTCGGAAATTCAAAAGAAACTTTTTTTGAAATCTTTTTCCATGCAGATGTTCCAACTCCTGTTATTTTATTTGATTTTACTTTGACTTTTTTAAGATTTTTACATTGATAAAATGCTTGTTTTTCAATGTTTTCAATATTTTTTCCAATGGTTAAAGAGGTTATTTTTTTGTCACCTTTCCATGCTTTTTTTCCAATGGAAGTTACCATTAATTCATAACCTCCAACCACTATGGTATCTGGAATTACAATTGTTTTTGTTGATTTTTCTACTCCAATAATTTTCACTGTTTTATTTCCATTGGAAGATACTAATTTACAAAGAAAATTTTCTGCCCTAAACTCTATATTATTTTCTGGAAGTGCCTTTCTTGTTGGAACTTGAATAGAATCCATCTCCTGTTTTATTAAAGATGCTATTAATGTATGTCCTTCTGCCGATGGATGTGGATCTAAATTATAATCTTCCAATGTAAAATCAATACCAAAACTACCATATACATTTGCATTTACTGGAACTTTTTCCTGTGCATCAAAAACTGCTTTTACATCAATTAAGTGATAAAGTTCAGAATCTTTTGTAAATGCTTCATTTAATTTTTGTATATAAAATTCCGCTAAATTTCCCACATCAAAAATACAAATAGAATTTAATGGATTGATAAGAGAAACGCCTCTATATGGATTATAAATATTGGTAACAAAAATCTCTGCATTTGGTGACAAGGTATGAATTGTCTCTAAAATAGCTTGGAGATTTTCTGCAAATTGTACACAGATTTGATTAAATTCTTCCTTTCCTTCGATGTTATATTCTGCAATTGCTTTAGACGCAAGTTCTATATCCATATCCTCTGGAAGTCCTGCTAATGTTTTATTCATTTTTTCTGCACTATTTAATAAAGAAAACAATTCCATTAAATTTCCACTTGTAAGCTTTTTATTTAAGGTATCATAAAGTTCTCCTAAACTGCATCCAAGTTCCCTTGCCCCTTCCTCCATAAATGGTCCTAAAATATCATTCGATCCAATCGAAACTGTAATAAAATCCGATTGTGCTACTGCTTTTCGAAAAGATTCATATTGCGGACTTTCTTTATCGGTAAGATAAGATAGAAGCTGTGTACTTCTTAGCCCATCTATTGCAAAACTATCGGAAAGAATAGCTGTATTGGAATATTGTGTTTTTAACTTTTCTGTTACCTGTTCTCGATAAGCTTCAATTGCTGAATGCGTTACCGTCGGATCATAACCTGAAAGCCCATAACCTGATGCAATGCTATCTCCAAGAGCTGTATAACATATAGTATCTACCAATAATTCTTCTTCCACTTGTATTGTTTTTTTTGCAGCTTTTACAAAAATTCCATCTTCTTCTTCTGTAAAAACTAATTCTAGGGAACAAATCATCATAATCACCAAAAAGAATCCTATGATTTTCTTTCTATTCGTTTTCTTTCCTTTCTCCATCTAGTATACCTCCATTCTTTAAAAAAATTCTATAACTTATAGAAAAGATTTTTTCTATTTTTATTTCATATATGGTAATTGTAATAAAAATACAGCTCCTTGCCGATTAAATGCTTTTAAAGTACCGCCCATAGACTCCATTGCACTTTTGGAAATAGCAAGCCCAAGTCCAAAATTTCCCTTACTTCCCTTATAAAACCGTTCAAATAAATGCGGCAATTCTTCTGATTTAATCCCCTCTCCATCATCTGAAATTTCAACACAAGAAAATTCTTTTCCATCTATAGTTTCTAAATATGTTTTTATCCATATTTCGTTTTTTGCATACCTAGTTGCATTAGAAATAATATTAATCACTGTCTGCGAAAATAATCCTTCATCAAGAAGTGCAAATATATTTTCAGAAAATTCCGTTTTTAAACTTAAATGACTTTTCATTAAAAGCCCATTTACCCTTTGAAGATAATCTAAAATTAAATCAGAAAGATTAAATATCTGCAAATCATGTGTATACGTATGATTTTCAATTCTTGAAAGTGTTAAAAGTTCCGTTACTAATTTATTTAGCCGCAGACTTTCTTTTTTAATCACTTGTGCCGCTTCTTTGGGATCAGGAAATACATCATTTTCAATTCCTTCTGCATATCCTTGAATTGACATTAAAGGTGTTCTTAACTCATGCGAAGCATTTTGCATAAACTGTTTTTGCGTTTCATCATAATCCTTTAACCTTGTAGACATTTCATTTAAGCTAAAACAAAATTGCTTAATTTCCTCATTACTTTCTACAATTGGTACAGAAATAAAATCACCTTTTCCAATTTCTGCTGCATAAATACAAGCATCTACAATGGGACGGCTAATATTATCTGCAATTCTTAATACAAAAATAGCACTGATAGAAACTACAAGTATTAAGATAATAATTAAAATCGTATTAATACTAAAAATCCATTTTGTATAATATTCATTCGTTGTTACAAATAAAATAGAAAGATCAGTATAGGTATTAAAATGCTTTAATAATCCACATGTATAAAAACAAGTTTTTCTATCAATTCTACATTTATGAATCTTGGAATCTTTTATCATATTTCCTTTTGCCATAGCTTCCGTAAAATAAGCTGCAATACTATCGTTCTTAATATCAAGCGGATATAAAATTTCTTTCTCCTGCAAAATATAAAATTTTGTATTCCCTACTAATTGTGCAGCCGTTAATCCAACACTAAGTTCTCTTGCCATTTCCTCAGTATCACTTGTTCCTGTTGTTTCTCCCTGATTTAGTTCATTTGTTTCTAAAGAATTTAATAATGCTTCCATTGTTGTTACTGTATTAGAAAGTTCCTTTTTTGCATAATTTTGCATAATAAAAGTAATTCCAATACTAAAGAAAATAATAATAACAACTGGTAAAATAATCAATATAATTAAAAATGGATATAATATCTGCGTTCTAATTGTTTTTGCCCGAAACTTCATAACAATAAACTGCCTTTCTATCTTTCTTGCATTCCTTTCAGTTCCAGCTTAAATCCATATCCCCAGACCGTTGTAATTACAACATTACTTGGCTTAATTTTCTTTCGTAAACGTTTTACAGCATCATCTGTTGCACGTGTATCAACATCAAAATCAAATTTCCAAACATCTCTTAATAATGCCTTTCTAGAAACTGCCTGATTTTTATGTGTAATAAAATACTCTAAAAGAGAATATTCTGTTGGTGTTAAATCTAGCGATTCATCATCAACAATTACTGTTTTTAAGGAAGGATTCATGGTAATATTTCCAAAAGCAAGTAAGCTTGTATTAGCAGCATTTTTATCAAGACTAATTCTACGAAATAGAGCATGAATACGTGCTACTAGTTCCATTGGTGAAAATGGCTTTGCTAAATAATCATCTCCTCCTAATGTAATGCCTGCAATTCTATCTGCTTCACTATCACGTGCCGATACAATAATAATTGGAACATTATGTGTCTCTCGAATTTCATGGCAAATGGTAAGTCCATTGCGTCCCGGCATCATAATATCTAATACAATCATATCTGCAGGCTGTTCCTTAAATGCTTCTAAAAGTGCATCTCCTGTTTCAAATACCTTTGTATCAAATCCTTCCTTAATTAGAAAATGCTGAATTAGCTCCCGAATGCTTTTTTCATCATCAGCAACATAAATTAACTTTCCCATACTATACCTCTTTTCTTTCTCCTTTTTTTTCTCTATTCCATTTTTCCATAAACTATGTTATACTTCTCTTATGGAACAAATCCGTTCACACTTGCTTGCGGATCTGACAAAAAATAATTTAAAAACCTATTCAAATAAAGTATATCATATTTTATCTGTATAAAAAAGAAAAATATAAATAACTGCCACATATTTGCCTTAACAAAAGATATTTCCTATTCATATTTATCTTTTATAATATTATTTAGGAACACAACCGGCAGAAATACAAATGCGAAACATGGTACAGAAAGGAGTTTTTCGCTTGCAAAAAAAAACGATTCTGCTCTTTTTATCACTTATGCTTGTACTAACTGGCTGTACAAGTAATAAAAATAAACCGGTAAATTCCTCAACTACAAAACCTGTTCAAAAGGAAATACCCAAGAAAGAGCAGCCAACACAAGGTAGTATTCATATTGATAATCCATCGCAAACTACTTCAGAAGATAATTCTAACGAAAATGAAGCTACCAATGATCCAAAAGAAGCTTTAACAAAAATTCTGACGGAACTGCAAGAACTTGATGAATTACTCAATGGATCAAATTAAGAATATAGGATAAATCTACGCTAGGAGGATAGAAAATGAAAAATCATCAAAAATTATATCAATTTATCTTTATCTCCTGTCTGCTTCTTTGTTTCCTAATTGGGCAACAAAATCTATCGGTTCAAGCAGTAAAAACTGCCACAAAGCAGACTTCTTTAACAAAATTAAATACAATTATTGCAGAAAATGAAGCAGAGATTAATACATTAATTGAGGCACAAAAAGAACTAAATACAAAATGTTCGGAAGCTATTAGCAATGCACTAGAAAACAATCTTCTTGTAAATGAAAAAGATTCCAAATCTTTAGAAAAATTATCATCCAATATGGAAAAACAAACAGCAAAACTAAAAACAGCAAAAACACAACAAGAAGAAATTCAAGAAGAACTTGATGCCATGACAGATACAAAAAGCAGCAAATACCGCAAAAATAAATGTAAAATTATTACACTGCAAAATCGCCAGTTTAAATTAATATCACAAATTAATAAAAATATAGAAAAGATTATTAAATTGTGTACAGTAAGTACAGTAGATACAACAACAAACTAAAAAAAGAAAACACTTTGACATTACCCGTCATTGTGTTTTCTTTTTTATATTTTATTGTATATCGTCTTTTTCAGAGCTTTCTTCTTTTAAAGCATCTTCATACTTTTCTAATACCATTGTCTGAATTTTATTTCTTATTTGTGAATTAATTGGATGTGCAATATCCCTATATTCGCCATCTCCCGCTTTTCGACTAGGCATAGCAATAAACAATCCTTTCTCTCCTTCAATTACCTTAATATCATGAACAACAAATTCATTATCAATTGTAATAGAAACGACTGCTTTCATTTTTCCATCTTTTGTGACTTTTCTCACCCTTACATCTGTTATTTCCATAGTACCGACCCCTTCTTCTATCTGCAATTAAAAATACAAATATGTTTCTTAAAAAGCTGCCGCAAAACTTCCCCGATTCCGCAGCAGCTTTCCTTATGATTCACTTTTTTCATAAGTGAATACTTTCAGCATAAGCAAGCAATTATGCTATTTATTGTATCGTTTTTCCTTATGAATTTTGGCCTTCTCTTCCAAAATCCATCCCCACTCCATAGAAGAAAAGCATATGCAATCTATAACACATCTTTTCTCTATGAATAAATTTCGTTTATTTAATCCTTTAGACAAAGAAAGCTTTTCTCTGTTTAGAAATACTTTCTTTCTAATGGAGTTAAATCACATAGCGTTCATTTTTCTCAACAACAATCTTAATTTGACCCGGCTCTGCAATATGTGTTGTATTTGCACGAATAGTATCACGACTTTCTACAATACAATTTTCAATATGGGTATTATCTCCAATATAAACATCATTTAAAATAATTGAATTTTTAATAGTAACATTATTTCCAACATAAACTTCTTTAAACAGAATCGAATTTTCAATACTGCCATTGATAATACATCCGCTTGACACAAGACTATTCTTTACAGAAGAACCCTGATTATATTTTGCCGGCGGAAGATCTTGTACTTTTGAATAAATATCTGGATACTG
>CAJTJZ010000002.1:100115-133039 GCA_910576895.1 uncultured Lachnospiraceae bacterium
ATCACGTATCTCTGGACGAAGGAAGTCCATATTTGTTCTATAATAAGAATCAACAGAAGCAATATTGCTCCAATAAGAATCCAAATTATAAGCATAAATCTTCTTTAGCCCTTTATAACGAACTAGAATATCTTTTACAAAATCATGGCGTTCTTCCTGTTTTGCTTTTTCAATTAACTCAATTAATTGTCTTCTGCGGATAACATAGATACCAGTAGAAATTGTATTTTGCATTGCAACTACTGGCTTTTCTTCAAATTCCTCAATTCTTCCATCGGAAGCAACCTTTACAACACCAAAACGTGTTGCATCTTCTCCTTCTGGAAGTGTCTTTGTAACAATTGTAATATCTGCTTTCTTTTCAATATGATATTCCAATACTTTATTGAAATCCAACTTATAAATACCATCACCAGAAGCAATGACAACATATGGTTCGTGACTATTCTTTAAAAAGCTCATATTTTGTGCCATAGCATCTGCTGTACCACGATACCAGAAACCATTGTCTGCTGTAATCGTTGGTGTAAATACATATAATCCACCTTGTTTTCTACCAAAATCCCACCACTTGCTAGAATTTAAATGCTCATTTAAGGACTTTGCATTATATTGGGTAAATACGGCAACTTTCTGGATATGAGAGTTACTCATACTGCTCAGTGCAAAGTCAATACTACGGTAGCTGCCTGCCATAGGCATTGCTGCAATTGCCCTTTTATTGGACAAATCGCTCATTTTATTACTATTACCGCCTGCTAATACAATACCAATCGCTCTCATTATCTGTCACCTGCCTTTATAATTACTTTTCCACTTTCTAATATGCCATTTGGATACTCGTCCGCTGTTGTTTCACCTGAAATTGCTGTATTCTTTCCAACTTTAACATTATCAGGAATTATGGAATTTTCTCCAATGGTAACAAGACCAAATCCATAGATATCTGCACGCATTTCATTTGGAACTTCTTCTCCAATGCCAAGCTCACAATGTTCACCAACGGTTACATTTTCTGCAAGAATTGCTTTATTTACTATCGTTCCTGCACCAACTCTGGAAGAATTCATAAGAATGCTATCACGAATTACAGCACCCGGTCCAATATAAACATCTGGCCCAATGACAGAATTATGAACTTCACCAAAAATTTCTGCACCTTCACTAACAATGGCTCTGTCAATGACAGCATCTCCCGAAATAAACTGTGGTGGAATACTGTCTGTCTTTGTATAAATTTTCCAAAATTCTTCATATAAATTAAATTCAGGAATTAAATCAATCAGTTCCATATTGGATTCCCAATAAGAACCTAATGTACCAACATCTTTCCAATAGCCATTAAATTCATAGGCAAAAACACGATCTCCCCTCTCATGGCAATATGGAATGATATGTTTACCAAAGTCACAGCCCGGCTGATCTTTTAAAGTAATCAAAGCTTCTCTAAGCACAGGCCAACTAAAAATATAAATACCCATAGATGCCAAATTACTTCTCGGTTTTTCTGGCTTTTCCTCAAATTCAAGAATGCGTCTCTCTTCATTTGTAATTGCCACACCAAAACGGCTTGCTTCCTCTATTGGTACTGGAATTGTTGCCATCGTAATATCTGCATTGTTCTCCTTATGAAATTCAAGCATGACTTCATAATCCATCTTATAGATATGGTCACCACCAAGAATCAGTACATAATCTGGATTATAATATTCCATATACTGTAAATTTTGATAAATCGCATTTGCAGTACCTGTATACCACTCACTACTTGTACTTTTTTCATATGGAGGAAGAATGGAGACGCCTCCCACATTTCTGTCTAAATCCCATGGAATACCAATACCAATATGCGTATTTAATCTCAGTGGCTGATATTGTGTTAAAACACCCACAGTATCTACACCGGAATTAATACAATTGCTTAATGGAAAGTCAATAATTCGATACTTACCACCAAAGGAAACTGCCGGCTTTGCAACATCAGCAGTCAATACACCCAATCGTGAGCCCTGTCCGCCTGCAAGCAGCATGGCTATCATCTCTTTCTTAATCACGTAATCACCTCTCGTCAGTTTTTAATAACTTCTGTCATGAAATTTTTACTATGAATCTTATGACGGTTAAATAACACTTGTATATTTTTTTCCCCGTACATAATGTTCTTAGTATAGCAATCTTACTATAACTAAAATTTCCAATTTTCCCGGAAATCATATCACGCATAGATTATACCATAGTTTTCCTGATTTGTGAATAAAAATTAACAAATTTTTTTCAAAATTTTACAGTTTTTTTGACAAACCGTATAAAATCTTACAGTTTACGAACAAATTTTCGCAATTTCTTACATAATATTTTAAAATTCACCTATTTTTTTGTAACTATCTATGGAAAACTTTGATTTTCTATTTTATTTTCCGTCAAAATCGGTTATAATGGAAAAAGATTCCTTTGCTAAAAATCACAGCAAAGAACCTAGAAAACTATTAGAAAAACAAAATAGCATCGTATAGAATATAATGACTTTATAGAAAAGAAAGGGTGTTTTTATGTATCAAATTAATTTTCATCATCCAAGTAATGCATTTTTCATTGGTATTGGTGGCATCAGTATGAGTGGCTTTGCAGAACTTTTGCATAGTCTTGGTTTTCATATTTCTGGTTCTGATATTATGGAAAGTAAAATTACAGAACATTTAGAACAGCTTGGTATTCCTGTTCACTATGAACAGGTTCGTGAAAATATTACAAAAGATCTTGATTTTATTGTTTACACCGCTGCCATCCATCCAGATAATCCAGAATTTATTGCAGCAAAAGAACAAAACATTCCAATGATTGATCGTGCAGAACTTGTTGGTCAAGTTATGAAAAACTATCAGGATGCAATTGCTGTTTCTGGTACGCATGGAAAAACAACTGTCACCTCTATGCTTTCTCATATTCTTATCGCTGCTAATCTTGATCCAACTATTTCTATCGGTGGTGTTTTAAAAGCAATTCATGGAAATATGCGGATTGGCAAATCAGGATATTTTCTTACGGAAGCTTGTGAATATACGAATAGCTTTTTAAAATTTCATCCAAAATTTGGTATTATATTAAATATAGAAGAAGATCATATGGACTTTTTTAAAGATATCGATGATATCCGCCATTCCTTTCATCAATTTGCATTGCTTTTGCCAAAAAACGGCTGTTTAATTATTAATGGAAATATTGACCATTTAGAAGAAATTACAAAGGATGTCGCCTGTCCATGTGTTACGTATGGTCTTGGCAAGAAATGTTATAATTATACTGCAGAAAATATTACTTATGATAAATTGGGATGTGCAAGTTATGATTTAATTATTAATGGAAGAATTGAGGAACGAATTACCTTACGTGTTATGGGTGATTATAATATAGAAAATTCTCTCGCTGCCATCGCCTGTGCAAGACATCTTTTTTTGCATATTCCTGAAATTCAAACAGGATTTTCTGCCTTTTATGGAGCAGATCGCCGTTTTGAATACAAAGGAAATGTTGGTGGTGTTACAGTAATTGATGATTATGCACATCATCCTTCTGAAATTAAAGCTTCTTTAGAAGTTGCACAAAAATATCCACATAAGCATCTATGGCTTGTATTTCAACCACATACGTATACAAGAACAAAAGCATTTCTAAAAGAATTTGCAATGGTACTTTCTACTGCAGAACATATTATTCTTGCTGATATTTATGCTGCAAGAGAATTAGATACAGGAGAAATTTCCTCTCTTGATTTAAAACATGAAATTGAATTACTTAATGGTGATGTTTCCTACTTTCCAAGCTTTGGCGAAATTGAAGATTTTTTACTCGAACATTGTGTAAAAGATGATTTGATTATTACTATGGGAGCTGGAAATGTTGTAGAAATCGGAGATGATTTACTTGGAAATTCTAAAATAGAAGAATAAAAATGATTTTTATTCTTAAAAAGTTATCCACAATTTGTGGATAACTTGTGGATAACTGATTGTTTTTATATCAATTAATACTATTTTTATCCACTTTTTTTCTTGTCCACTAGATCTTGTGGGTATTGTAAATATAAAACAAAGTTATCCACAAGATGTAGAAACTACTCTTTATCATCTCTTTTCTATTTCCTTTTTTTATTTTCTTACGCACATTTTCAAAAAATACTTTATTTTATTCTTTATGTTATTTTCAAAAATTTCCCTACAAGGAACAATTGTATCCTTAGCAAAATCGTGTTAAAATGTTTTTGAAAGTGTGGTGATATTATGGCTTCTATTTTATTAACATCGCAAACTCCTGCAAGCTTTACCGTTGTTTCTAATGTTTTTATTGATGATTATATGCCTTATGCTCATGGCGATTATGTAAAAATATATTTATATCTTTTACGTTGTCTTGGAGAGGAAAAAAAAGATATTTCTATTTCCTCTTTAGCTGATCGATTTGAAAATACAGAAAAGGACATTTTACGAGCCATTCATTATTGGGAACAAAAAAAACTTTTAATACTTTCCTATGATCAAAAAAACACAATTACGGGAATTTCTTTTTCCATTCCTTCTGATCCAAAAATACCAGAAGAAACTTCTCCTTTACTAGAGACGATTCCACAGGAAATGCCCGTTCCTAAAAATGAAAAAAATGAACAACCTACAGAACTTACAACACCTACGATTAATAAGCGTCCTATTTATACGGCAGAACAAATTGCTTGTATTAAGGAAGATCCCGAAGTTATTCTGCTTTTAGAACAAATAGAACATACCTTACAAAAACTATTAAAGCCAAGTGATATTCAATTAATCTTATATCTATATGAAGGCTTAGGATTTTCAACACAATTAATTTTATACCTTTATGAGTATTGCATCTCCATGAACAAAGCACATATCAATTATATTGAACAAGTAGCGATCAATTGGAGTCGTGACAATATTCGTACCGTAGAACAAGCAGAACTTACAACAAAACAATATAAGCAATATCAAAAAGATTATGCTGCAATTGCAAAAGCACTTGGTTTTCCACGCTCTCTTGCACAAGCAGAATGTGCCTTTGCAAAAAAATGGCTTGAGGAATGGAACTTTCCTATTGAAATGGTATTAGATGCTTGTAAACGTACCATATTACAAACGCAGAGTGCTAATTTTATTTATATTAATAGCATTCTTGCTTCTTGGCATGATGCAGGTATTCATACGCTTGAACAAGCCAAGCAGGCAGATGATATTTTTAATAAAACGTCTGCTAAAAAAATAAAACAACAGCAAAACATACAAGCTTCCAATTCCCGTACTCAGCCTGTCTATCAAAGAGCAAAAAATCGCTTTACTTCTTTTGAACAACATCATTATTCAAAAGAAGATATGGAATTAATAGAACGTGCCTTACTTCGCAATTCTGAAAATATTACTAGGAAAGGGGATCGCTATGAGCCTTACCAATGAACAATATAATTTAATTTTACGTGAATATGACAGCCGCCGTCTAAAAGCCCGTCATGAATTAGAAGAACGCATTAAAAAAGCAGAACAAAAAATCCCTGCTCTGCGGTCAATTAATCAACAAATAGCATCCTCTTCTGTTACTTATGCAAAGCTTTCTCTTTCCAAAGAAGCGGTTGATTTTAAAGAACTTAGTGTATTAAATCACTCACTTTCGCTAGAAAAGGAACATTTATTAGAAGCAAATGGTTTTCCACGTGATTATTTAAAATTACAGTACCATTGTCCTTTCTGTAAAGATACTGGCTTTGATAAATCCCAAAAAAGATGCCGCTGTTTCCAACAAACAGTTATGGATTTACTCTATTCCCAGTCCTTTTTACAAAAACAACTGAAAAAGGAGAATTTTTCTACCTTTCGTTATGATTTTTATCAGGATCTTCCCGATCCTGAACATCCTAGAGAAGCAACTCCTTTGCAGAATATAAAAAAAGCAGTACAAACTTGTAAAAAATTTATTGATTTATTTTCTTCTGATTATAAAAATGTACTAATTCATGGAAAAACAGGTGTTGGAAAGACCTTTCTTTCTAATTGTATAGCAAATGAACTGCTTCAACAAGGTTATACGATTATTTATTTATCTGCACCGCAATTATTTGAAATTATTGAACAATATAAATTTACAAAATCAAAAACAGATACTACGCTAGAAACAGCAGAATCAAAAATGCAATATATTCTTACCTGCGACTTCTTGATTATTGATGATCTTGGTACAGAATTTAATAATTCCTTTCTTTCCTCGCAGCTTTATTATTGTATTAACGAACGTTTCTTACGACAAAAATCCATGTTGATTTCTACAAATCTTACCTTAGATGAAATACGAGAAAGTTATAGTGATCGAATTTTCTCAAGACTATGTAATGATTATGTCCATATTAAGCTTTATGGACAAGATATTCGTATTAAAAAAGCAATTATAGAAAGTCCAGAATTAGCAATTGACTATTGACTTCCATTTGTCATCATGGTATAAAAAGATTGCATTTCCTAACAATAAAATCTTAATCATTATTCTTTTCACTTTTACTTATTACGGAGGTTTTTATGTCACAACAGTCAAATCAAAAAAAACTTTTAAAGGCACTTCCTGTCGGTACTCTTGGTATTATTCCTTTGGAGAGCAGCCAAAGCTTAGGCGATAAGGTAAATGACTATATTGTAAACTGGAGAAAAAAACGGGAACGTGAAAGAAAACAAAGCAGTCATTCTATTGAATTAGAGGGATATCTTCGGGATTCCTATATTATTCATGCTTCCTGCCCACGTTTTGGCTCTGGTGAAGCAAAAGGCTTTATTACGGAATCTGTTCGAGGAACGGATCTCTATCTTCTTGTTGATGTCTGTAATCACAGCCTAACTTATACCGTATGCGGACAGACAAACCATATGTCACCAGATGATCATTATCAAGATTTAAAAAGAGTCATTTCTGCTGTCGGCGGAAAAGCAAAACGCATTACTGTAATTATGCCATTTCTTTATGAAAGCAGACAACATAAACGCACGGCAAGAGAATCTCTTGACTGTGCCCTAGCATTGCAGGAACTTACCAATATGGGAGTAGAAAACATTATTACTTTTGATGCCCATGATCCACGTGTACAAAATGCCATTCCTTTAAAAAGCTTTGAAACAGTACGTCCAACGTATCAGTTTATTAAAGCATTGCTTCAAAATTTGCCAGATTTAAAAATGGATGCAAAACATATGATGATGATTAGCCCAGACGAAGGCGGTATGGGACGTGCCATTTATTTTGCTAATGTACTTGGCATTGATATGGGAATGTTTTATAAACGCCGCGATTATACAAGAATTGTCGATGGCAGGAATCCAATTGTGGCACATGAATTTCTTGGTTCTGATATCGAAGGAAAAGATATGTTAATATTGGATGATATGATTTCTTCCGGTGATAGTATGATTGATGTTGCTACGGAATTAAAAAAACGCAAAGCTGGACGGATTTTTGTTGCTTCTACTTTTGGATTATTTACAGATGGACTAGAAAAGTTTGATAAAGCCTATGAAAATGGATTAATTACTCGTGTTATGACAACCAATCTTGTTTATCAACCAAAAGAACTTTTAACAAAACCTTATTATATTAATGTAGATATGAGTAAATATGTAGCACTATTAATTGATACATTAAATCATGATGGTTCGATTAGTGAATTATTAAATCCAACCGAAAGGATTCAAAAAATTTTAAAAAAATATAAACAAAAATAATTCTCTGTTATACTCACGAGCGAAAAATTTTTTCTCTTTTCGCCCGTGAGTTCGTGCCGACCGCAGCCACGAAGTGGCTTATTTCTTGTTGTGCACACCGCTTTATACTGAGCGGTCATGTTTTTCGACCGCCAGTATAAAAAACAATTTGGTCTGTCACATAAAAGAAACAATGCGACAGACCTTTTATAAATAGATAATTTTTTTACTTCTTTGCTTTTATTTTAGCAAAAATACTTTGTAGTACAATAAAGAATGTTAATAATAATGCAATGACTATTTTTGTCCACCAAGAAGATAATGTTCCTTGAAAACTGATAAATGATTCAATTGTTCCTTTAATCATAACACCAAAAAGACTTCCAAAAACATTACCAACACCACCTGTTAAAAGTGTACCACCGATAACAGCTCCTGCAATTGCTTCCATTTCAAAACCTTTTGCTTGTTCTACAAAACCTGCACAAGTATTTAAGCAAAATAAGATTCCTCCAATAGATACTAAAAATCCATCCAAAATATAGACCTGAAATTTTGTTCTTTTTACATTTAATCCCATTAATAATGCGGATTGCTGATTTCCTCCAACTGCATAGACATTACGCCCAAATTTTGTAAAACGAAGTACAATAAACATAATGATTAAAACAAGGAATGCGATAATTACTGTTGGATAAACAAATGGATACATCATCACTCCATGACTATTCAAATTTCCGCCAAATGGAATATTAATTTTATTATTTGCAATATTTAGAAACTTTTCATTAGAAATACTAATCATTTCGGTACTAATTACAGCCGTCATACCACGTCCAAAAAACATTCCCGCAAGTGTTACAATAAATGGCTGGATATTTAGATAGGCTACTAAAAATCCCTGTACAGCACCAAAAATAATACCAACAATTAAAACAACCAAAATAGCAAGTTCCATGCTCATTCCTTTATTTTGCATAAGATCAGCTAATATCATACAATGTAATGCAACCATAGAACCAACGGAAATATCAATACCACCTGTAATCAATACCATTGTCATAGAAACAGCAATCACAATGAGTCCTGCATTATTTGTAAATAAATTTAAAAATACTTGTGGTTTTGCAAAGCCATCATCATGAAATACAATTGTACCAATCAAATACATTACAAAGAACATCACAATGGTAATCCATAACAGGAATTTATTTGTATCAATTTCTTTTAATTTCTGTTTCATTCTTAAGCCGCCTCCTTTCCAGATCCTATCCGAGATTTTAAGCGGAAGAACATTTTCTTAAGTTCTGGTGATTGCAATGACACAATAATAACAACCACAATGGCTTTATAAACAGGAAGTACATCGGCGGATACACCCATGGAATATAATGTTGTTGTTAATGCCTGAATGGTATAAGCACCAATAATACTTCCAGCAAGAGAAAATTTACCGCCTGCCAAACTATTTCCGCCTAATGCAACAGCAAGAATCGCATCAAGTTCAATATTTAAACCAATATTATTTGCATCACAAGAATAAATTCTAGAGGATGCAACAACACCAGCAATTCCTGCCATAAGCCCACAAATTGCATAGGTTAAAAATCGAATCGTCACTGGTTTTAAACCAACTAGTTTTGCTGCCTTTGCATTAATCCCTACTGTCTGAATATAAGTTCCAAGTGCTGTTTTCTTAAGAATCAGACTAACAATAACAATCATTAAAATAGCAATAAAAATTGGTGTTGGAACAGGGCAGATTCCAATTTTTGAACCAAGCACTTTATAGGAATCTACACGAATATAAGTATTTTGTCCTCCTGTAATTAATTGTGCAATACCACGTCCTGCTGTATAAAGAATCAAGGTAGCAACCATTGGCTGCACACCAAGCTGTGCTACTAAAAAACCATTCCAAATACCACAGATAAGAGAAACAAGAAGTCCTGCCAAAATAGCAATAATTAAGGGTGCTGCTAAAGAAGTAACTGCTTGTTGTCCGCCTGCACATATGTAAGTTACTACGGCTGCTGTTACTGCCATAATTGATCCAACGGAAATATCGGTACCACCAGAAGAAGATGCTACAAGTGTCATACCAATAGATAAAATAACAAGTTCACTGGCACGATTAATAATATCAATCATATATCCATAGAGAATCCCATTTTTAATTGTAATTACAAAAAAGGAATGTGTATAACTAACACTTACAAGCAATACAATCGCTAGGCACAACAGCGGCATAAATAAATGATGTCCTGTTATCTTTTTTATATCTATTTTTTTCTCTTTCATTCTCCTGCACCTCCCGCAATCGCTTTCATAATCTGATTTTGCGTCAATTCTTCTTCTCCAAGTTCTCCTACTTTCGCACCATCACGAAGAACAAGCATACGACTGCAAGTACGAATCATTTCTTCAATTTCAGAAGAAATAAACATAACGGTCATTCCCTGATCGGCAAGATCAAGTACAAGCTTTTGAATTTCTGTTTTTGTACCAATATCAATTCCTCTTGTTGGTTCATCTAAAATTAAGAAATCAGGATTAGTAAGAAGCCATCTTCCAATAATTACCTTTTGCTGATTACCACCAGAAAGCTGTTTAATTGGAGTCTCTCTGCTTGCTGTCTTTACTTGAAGCTTTGCAATATATTCATCTGCAAATTTTTCCTGATCGGCACGATTAATTAAATGGAACATACCACGTTTTGCCTGTAAAGCAATAATAATATTTTCTCTTACCGATAAGTCAGCAATAATTCCTTCTGCCTTTCTATCCTCTGGAAGATATGCCATTCCTGCATGAATTGCATCAAGCGGTGCATTGACTAAAAGTTTTTGTCCTTTAAATTTAAGTTCTCCACTATCTGGCTTATCTGCACCATAAATTGTTCGTACAAGTTCCGAACGTCCCGATCCAAGTAGTCCTGTAAGACCTACGACTTCTCCTTTATTAATAATAACATCATATGGCTTAATTGTGCCTGTATGACCTAGTCCCTTTGCTTCAATTAAAACTTCTTTCTTTCCACCTTCTTCTTTCTTATGTGCCTCCTTAATATCTGCCAAATCATCAAAATCCTTGCCCATCATTTTTGCTACTAATTGCACTCTTGGCAAATCTTCTACTGTATATTCTCCAACTAAAGTACCATTACGAAGCACTGTAATTCGATTACATACCCGATATACCTGCTCTAAAAAGTGCGTAACAAAAATAATACCAACACCTTTTTTTTGTAATCGTTCCATTAAGACAAATAATTTTTCTACTTCACTATCATCTAAAGAAGAAGTTGGTTCATCTAATATTAAAACTTTACAATCCATAGCAACAGCTCTTGCAATTGCTATCATTTGCTGAAGTGCTAAGGAATAATTATCTAGTCTTTTTGTAACATCAATATGAATATCAAGTTCTTCTAATATTTTCTTTGATTCCTTATTCATAGTACCCCAGTCAATCAAACCTAATTTTCTTGGCTCTCGCCCAATAAATAAATTCTCTGACACACTTAAATTTGGACAAAGATTGACTTCTTGATATACAGTACTAATACCATTTTTTTGAGCATCTTGTGGAGAACGATTAATAATTGTTCCTTCTTTTCCCTGAATACGAATTTCCCCTGTTTCAAACTCTTCTACGCCTGTTAATACTTTAATTAATGTAGATTTTCCTGCTCCATTCTCTCCCATAAGAGCATGAATTTCTCCTTTTCTAAGAGTAAAATCTACATTAGATAATGCTTTCACACCGGGAAAATTTTTATAAATATGTCGCATTTCTAATACAACATTTTGTTCCATTTTCTTCACTCCTTTCTATTTTTCTATTATAAATTTCACCAAAAAAGCAATCTATTATCACTTTGAAGTAGCATTAAGAAGAAATGAGGAGAATTATGAATTCCCCCCATTCAACAACACAATTAGGTCTTATCAAGCAAAGTTTCCTTTTTATTTGATTAATAAGCTCTTCCATCAATAACTTCTTGCGTCACTGTGGTGACATCAAAAGAATCATCTCCTACTGTAATTGATGTTACTTCATCTCCTGCCGCAAAAATTTCTTCCTCTACATATTGCTGCTTTTCTACTTCATTTCCTGCTTCCAAAGCCTTAATAATTTCTTCTACTCTTGGTCCATGTAATGGATTACATTCTGTATTGCATACAATTTTTCCAGATAATACATCTGTCATACCTGCATTTGTACTATCAAAGGACATGACAAGCACTTCTCCTTTGGAAAGATCTGTACCTACCGTATATCCAGCCGATGTTAATGCATCAATTGCTCCAAAAGCTTCATTATCATTTTCACAATATACGACATTAATTTTATCGCCATATTGCTTAATAAAGGATTCCATAACTTCTTGACCTTTTGCCTGTGTAAATTCTCCTGATTGCTGTGCAAGTAATGTCCATCCTTCATTTGCTTCTACTGCTTCTTCTAAACCTTGACTTCTTCCAATCTGAGCAGAAGCACCAATAGTACCTTGAATATCTACAATATTTAATTCCTTTACTCCTTGTGCATCTGCATAAGCTTTCAGCCATGCACAAGCTTTATCACCTTCCAGTTTAAAGTTAGATCCTACCCATGCAGTATAAAGAGAATCATCTGATACCTCTACCATACGGTCAACAATAATCAGCGGAATTCCTGCATCCTTTACTTCTTTCAGTACGGTATCCCATCCAGTTTCTGTAACAGGTGCTAATACAATATACTTTACGTCTTGCTCAATAAAGGAACGAATTGCTTTAATTTGATTTTCCTGCTTTTGCTGTGCATCATCAAATTTTAAAGTATATCCTTTATCCTCAGAAAATGTACTTTTCATAGATTCTGTGTTTGCTGTTCTCCAATCAGACTCTGCACCAACTTGGGAAAAACCAATGACAATTCCAGAATCAGAACCTCCAGAATTCTCTGGACTATCATCTCCTGTATTCTCATTTCCCCCCGTTTGGCTTGTTGGAATATCATTCTTTCCATCCTTTGCAGAATCACCTCCACAACCTGCCAAAGTAGTGACTGTAAGGGTTGCACACATTAATGCAGCTAAAAATTTTTTCTTCATAAAAAAACCTCCTCTATGTTTTTTTTTGATATGTTATATTATATTGATATTTCACAAAAATTCGATAGATTTTGTTCTTCAATTTGTGCGTTTTTTTTCTTTTTACATAATAAAAATCGTAAAATAGGGAAAATTTTACGATTTTTGTTCATTTATTTCCGTTTTCTGTACTCTTTTGTCGTACAACCCTGTGTCTTTTTAAATAAAAAGCTAAAATAATGCGAATCTTTATAACCAACATCATAAGCAATTTCCGAAGCTTTTTTATTTGTAGTCATTAAAAGCTCTTTTGCTTTTTTCATTCGCAGTTCTGTTACATATTCAATAAAGGTTTTTCCCATTTCCTGACTGAAAATGGTACTAAAATAATTGGAACTAACATTTACATGAGCTGCTACTGTATTTAATGAAATATCCTCTTGATTATAATTTTCTTCAATATATTCCTTTGCTTTCTCTAAAACTTGGCCAAATTTTTTTCTGGAAATTTGATCACGAAGTTTAATAGAACTTGTTAAAACCTTTTTAAAATATTCCTTTACTTTATCTAATGTAGTAAATAATCGAACAACATCATTAATATCACTATATTGATCCGTAACATCATCAATTCCATATCCAATTTCTTCTAAAAAAGATACGACACAAAAATAAATATCCATTGTAATATATTGCAGAAAAATCACAGACTGCACATTTTGACTGCCCATACATCCAAAATACTCCGTAATAAAATGTGGAACTTCATCCACTGCTCCCATATGAAGAAAACTATTTACAATCTTTCGATCAATGCGATTAATATCTATGGAATGAATATCCATAGGATTTCCTTTTGGAATTTTAGACAAATTGTTATTATCAAAAATAGCACTTTCTTTTTGCATATAACGATGAGAAAATGCACGATTTGCATCATTATAAGAATCTCCAAGCTGCCGCAAACGATTTACATAACTTCCAACCCCTATAAAATATTCTGCTTCTGGATACTTTTTTACAATTTCTACTATTTTCTTTAAATTACGTTCTGTTTTTTCTGCTAATTCTTCTTGTCTATCCCCCATAGCAAGAATTGCCATACCTTCTGTTCCCCGATCAAAATCATACCATCCTTCTTCTTTTGAAAACATCTGATTAATCTCCCATAACACGGTATTTTGATATTCTGAATAACTTTCCGCCTTTCCACCTGTTGTATCAATAAAACATAAAATCACCTGATACCAAGAAGCAGATAATTCCATTCCAAGCTCTTTTCCTTTTTCCAAAATTTCTGACATTGGTAATTCATTTCCTATCATTTTTCGAAAAAACATCTGCTTTTCTAATGTTCTGCGTTCTTTTCTTACTTCCTCTGTTAAATCAATATATTCCAGTTCCTTTCGGCTTTTTTCAATAGCATCTACTTCTCTTCGGATAGATTCTAAAAGTTTTTTTGATGTGATTGGTTTTAAAAGATACTCTGTTACATTTAATCTTAATGCCTTTTGTGCATAAGAAAATTCATCATAACCACTTAAAATAATAATTTTCATATCGGGAAAATCCTTACGAACTAGCTCTGTCAACTCAAGCCCATCCATAAATGGCATTTTTATATCGGTAATTAAAATATCAGGCTTTAATTTTTGAATTTGCGGATAAGCCAGTTCTCCATCACTTGCTTCTCCAACAAATTCAATTCCCTCTGCTTCCCAATCAATATTATTTTTTATTCCAGTTCTCATAATAATCTCATCTTCTACTAAAAATAATTTTATCATTGTTTTTCTCCCTAATTATATTTCCATCTCTTTTTTTCCTGCTTTTGGAAGATAAATCTCTACAAAAGTCCCTTTTCCATAAGTGCTATTTATTTCTAAATGATATTCCGATCCAAATCGCAATCGCAGTCGCTCATTTACATTATAAATACCATAAGAATCATTATGTCGTTTTGCTTCTGGTAACATCATACTACGAATCTGCAAAAGTCGTTCTTCTCTCATACCAATTCCATTATCTTCTACAAAAAGTATCATATAATCCTTTTCCTCCCTGCTTCCTATCTTTATCATGCCCTGCCCTCGTTTCTTTTTAATTCCATGATATAATGCATTTTCTACTAAAGGCTGTAATGTAATTTTAGGAATACAATACTGACATGCTTTTTCAGATAAATTAATTTCATATTGTAAAATATCTTGATAACGTACTTGTTGAATTTTTAAATAACTCTCCACATGAAGAAGTTCGTCTTCTACAAGAATTAAATCATTTCCATGATTAAGTGCCGCACGAAAAAAATTAGAAATCTGTACAACTTCTTTTTGCTTTTCTGACTCCGCAAGCCATACAATCGTATCTAATGTATTATAAAGAAAATGCGGATTAATCTGTGACTGTAATACTTCTAACTCGGCTTCTCTAAGGCGAATCTGTTTTAATCGATCACGTTCGATTAAAGTACTAATCTGATCAATCATACTATTGAGGGAATCGCTTAATTTTTTTACTTCTGCTCCTGTCTTTAGTTCCGAACGTACTTTTAGATCTCCACCTGCAATCCGTTCTGTTAATTTTTGAAGATATAAAATAGGCTTTGTTACACTTTTTGATACTAAAAATGCCGCAATAATCACATAAAAAATAGCGATAAGAATAAAACAACCACTTAAAAAAAACATCTGTCTTGCCGATTGTTCCATTGCCTTACGAACATTTGCAATTGCTCTTGTTTCATTATGCAAAATCTCCAAAATATTTTCCCGTATTAAAGAAGTAACTACTTTTACATCATTTTCCCAAATATGAATATTATCATCATATTTTCCGCCTGCCACAATATTATCCTCTAAAACATAGGTATATTTTCGCAGTTTTTCCAGATATTTTAAATTTTGCCCAATCAATTCTACATTATCTTTATCTTCCTGTGATAAATTAATACTTTGTAAAATAGTTTCTGCCTGTTCAATATCTTTAATCACATCTGCTTTTTCCACTGTTAAATTTCCAACAACCATAAGATATATTTTATAATCATAATCTTTTTTAAAATCAAGACTAAAGTCACTAACAATCGATGCATTGCTAACTAAACTGGCATATTTACTATTATAATGAAAAATATAATATGCCCAAGAGGATAATAAAATAATAAATGGAATACAAACACCTATAAAAGTAACAAAAATACGTGTTGTTAATTTTAAATTTTGAAATCCATTTTTCAATTTTTCCATATAAATTGAAACTCCTTTCTTTTTAATCTAATCTTACTATAATGTGAAAATAGCCTAAAATCAATATAAATATCTTTAGATTTTTGCAAAAAAATAAGACTGTCACAGTAAGAATAAGAAACACTATGGTATCTTTTCTTCCTACTATAACAATCTTTTTTTCCCATTCTTAGTATTTCATCCAATCCATTGCCAGACCCTTATAACCACATTTTGGACATTGATAGATTCCATAATAATATGGTACTTTCCATTCTTCTTCAATTCCAAACATATGTATTAAATTACAAAACCAAAGATAGGTATCCTCAAAGCTCTTTCCATCCCATTTTCCAAGAACAGATTCTGCGGGAACTATCATCTTTTCTAATATTTCTTTATCTGAAATACTATCAATTTCTATCTCACCATCAAAATAATCACAATTTGGACAAGTAAAACTTACTTGCTCCCAATTTCCACCAATCAAGGTATACGCCTTTTCCTTATCACCAAAAATAGCCATCAAACTTGTGCAAAAATATTTTAAATCCATTTTATCTTCCTTTTTTAGCTTCTCCATATTTTGCTGTAAAAATTCTTTTGCCATCTCCTTTAAAAGTTCAGTACTTAATTCATAACTTTCTAAAATATTTTTTGGCAGCTCTTCCTTATTTGGATTAAAATAAGGAATATCCGTAGATAGCATAAGTCCTGTCTGTATAATAATCTGAAACTGCCATTTAAAATCATTCTCTCGTTTCTTTTTTTCCAAAAATAATAAAAGATATGGCATAGCTAAATAGGTAGCATCATAAAAAGAAAGCTGATGTAATAAATTTTCACATAAATTATCAAAATTAATCCATGCATCTTCCTTTTCCTCAAAATCCAATCGCCGAATTTTTTCCATCTCTGGCAAGGATTCTTTTGGACAAAATAAAAATGCCACATCCTCTCTAACATCACCATAAGCACCCGTATATTCTTCCCAAAGCTTTGATGTAAACGCAATTGGATGCAATCGCTCTCGAAGTTCTGACATCTCTTCTAAAGAATTTTCAATTTGTTCTCTCCATATCTGTGCTTGTTCTCTTTCTGTCATCTTTTTCCTCCTTAGGAACTGTTAAAGAATTAATCTTCGTATCTGACTTGTCTAAATCTTCTTATGCTGCGTCATCTGCAAAGTTAATTCTTAACAGTTCCTTATTTTATTATTTATGGTTTGCCGGTTCAACATTAATATTTTTTCCCTTAATTCGAGAAGATTTCATGGCATGAATCACTTCGGCTGCATATTGTCTTGGAACTTCTACAAATGTATATTTATCATACATATCAATTGTTCCAACTAAACGTCCCGGCATTCCCGTTTCTCCTGCTATCGCTCCTAAAATATCCCCCGGACGAATATTATTTTTCTTTCCAATATTGATAAACAGCCTTACCATGCCAGATTCTGCTCCTGTATCGCCATAATCATCCTCTGCAATTTCTTCTTCTTTTGGCTGTTCATCAAGTCCCATTGCAATTTTTAACAATGCTGCTGCTACATCTAAAGAAGTATATTCCTCCTCATCAATTCTCTCCTCTACTAAATTTAACATCTTTGTATGTGCATCCTCTAAAATAATTTCATGTACACGATTTAACACTTTTTCTGCTTTTGTATTTGTTACATCTTTTAAAGAAGGTACTGGCTGCAATTTAATTTTTGTCTTACAATATCGCATAATATCCTTTAATTTATACATTTCACGTCCAACGACAAAGGTAAATGCCATACCCTCACGTCCAGCCCGTCCAGTACGACCAATACGATGTACATAATATTCATCATCTTGCGGCACATCATAATTAAAAACTGCTTCTACATCGTCTACATCAATTCCACGTGCTGCCACATCTGTTGCAACTAAAATATCTGTCTTACCATTGCGGAATCCATTCATAACACGATCTCTCTGTGATTGTTTTAAATCACCATGTAGTCCCTCTGCAAAATATCCACGTCCTTTTAAAACTTCTACTAATTCATCTACCATACGCTTTGTATTGCAAAAAACAAGTGATAATTTTGGATCATAAATATCCAAAAGTCTGCATAAAACTTCATTTTTATTTTTCTTCTTTACTTCATAATAGTATTGTGTAATCTTTGGAACAGTTAATTCTTTTTTTACAACACGAATGATTTCAGCATCTTTTTGATAGGTTCTTGCAAGTTCCATAATCGGTTTTGGCATGGTTGCAGAAAATAATAATGTTTGTCTTTCCTTTGGTATATCCGAAAGAATGGTTTCAATATCTTCACGAAATCCCATATCTAACATTTCATCTGCTTCATCAAGAACAACCATAGTAACATGATCAAATTTTACTGTCTTTCGATTCATATGATCCATAATACGTCCCGGTGTTCCAATCACAATCTGTGTTCCTGCCTTTATAGAACGAATTTGCTTTACAATATCTTGTCCTCCATAAATAGGAAGCACCTTAATTCCATGCATAAATTTGGCAAGTTTTCTAATTTCCTCTGCCACTTGAATCGCAAGTTCTCTTGTTGGACAAAGAATCACTGCCTGCAAATGTTTATCCTTTGCATTGATTCTTTGTAATAATGGAATGCCAAACGCTGCTGTCTTTCCTGTTCCTGTCTGTGCCTGCCCTACAATATCCTTTCCTTCTAATACGATAGGAATTGCCTTTGCCTGAATTGGACTTGTTTCTTCAAATCCCATCTCTTGCACTGCCTTAATAATTGATGATTCTAAATTTAGTTCTTCAAATTTCATTCTATGATCTCCATCCTTTTTTCAACTAATTTTCTAAATGTAATATTCCTTACCATTCAACTTTTACAAATACAATCATAAAAGAAAAAACTCTTTCCAAAATTTCAAGAAAGAGTTTTTAATCAATTTATTATGTAGTGAACTCTCTATTAAACAATTAAATAAAATGTGTTCGTAGTGTAACATAAAAAACTTATCACTGTCAAGTATAAATATAAATTTTCACTGTTTATAAAATACTCCAACTTCTTTATAATGTGCAAGCTTATAATCAATCGTGCATAAACTGCATTGCAATTGTTCTATTTGTTTCAATATAAAATTTTTATGCTTTTCTAAAATCTTTTTTCTCTCCTCACAAGCATCTTCTTTCATACAAAGCTGCATAAATTCCCGAATTTCTTGTAATGGCATCTTACTATTTTTCAAACAACAAATTAACTGAATCCAACAAATATCCTGTTGTGTAAAACAGCGTCTGCCTGCTTTATCTCTATTTAATTGCGGCATTAATCCTAATTTATCATAATAACGCAAAGCAGAAGCTGTTAAGCCTGTACATTTTGATACTTGTTTTATCCCATACCATTTTTCTTTCATAAACATTCACATTCTTTTCTATATAAATAGGCAAAATAATTTTAATCTTTTTTATTTCTCAGCATTTGTTGCTTCTTGTGTAGACTCCAATGTTTTTTCAAAAGCTTTTCTTTCTTCTCTTGTAAATACTCCATTAATATCTAAAATGACGGCAAGTCCTTTTCCAGTGTCTGCAATAACTCCCGCATAATCTGTTTTTTCACTACGCACAATCTCTGGAACTTCATGTGCTTTATCATCCTCTAATGTTAATATTTCTGCTACTTTATCTACTTCAAAGGCAATTGGCATTCCCTTAGAATTAGAAACAATCAAAGATGTCTCCTCTGTGGGACGTACTTTCTCCAATCCAAACTTTCTGCGAAGATTAAGAATTGGGATAATCTCTCCCCGAAGATTAATCATTCCTTCAATATAATCTGGTGCATTTGGAATTGGTGTAACATCCACATATTTTTCAATTCCCCGCACATACCGAATATCAATACCATATACTTCTTTATCAATATGAAACAGCACCTTTTGTTCTACCATATTAATAGCCCCCTGTCTTTTCTTTATAAATCTTTTCTTCCCTTCGCAGTTTATATTATTTCTACTTCTTGTTCCAAATTTTCTTCTTTTTTATTGCGACCAAGACTGCACCACTTTAAATAAGCATTGATAAAGGGATCAAGATTTCCATCAAGAACTGCATTTACATTTCCCGATTCTTCATTTGTACGATGATCCTTTACCATAGTATAGGGCTGCATAACATAAGAACGAATTTGATTTCCCCATCCAATTTCTTTTGATTCTCCTCGAATTTCTGATTCCTTTGCTCTATTTTCCTGCTCTTTTAATATATATAGCTTTGCTTTTAACATTTGCATTGCTTTATCCTTATTTTGAAATTGAGAGCGTTCATTCTGACAAGTAACCACAATTCCTGTTGGAAAATGCGTAATCCGAATTGCTGAAGATGTCTTATTAATATGTTGTCCACCAGCCCCACTCGAACGATACGTATCAATCCGAATATCTTTATCATCTATCTCTATATCAATATTTCCTTCTATATCTGGCATTACATCACAGGAAACAAACGATGTCTGCCGCTTACCTGCTGCATTAAAAGGAGAAATTCTAACAAGACGATGGACTCCATGCTCTGAACGTAAATAACCATAGGCATTTTCGCCAGAAATTTCCAAAGTCACCGATTTTAATCCTGCTTCTTCTCCATCTAAATAATCAAGCATTTGAACAGAAAATCCTTTTTTATCTGCCCAACGCTGATACATACGACAAAGCATTCCTGCCCAGTCACAACTTTCTGTACCGCCAGCTCCTGCATGAAGTGTTAAAATTGCATTATTTTTATCATATTCCCCAGAAAGAAGTGTCATAATACGGAGTTCCTCTAATTCTCGAATAAATTCTTTTAAACTTTCTTCTATTTCTGGTAATAGTTCTGGATCGTTTTCTTCATAACCTATTTCTAATAATGTCTCTACATCTTCATATGCTGTTTCCAGTTTCTCATATGTTTCTACAATATCCTTTAATCCCTTTAATTCCTGAACTGTCTTTTGTGCCCTTTCTGCATTTTCCCAAAAACTTGGTTCTTCTAATATTCGTTCTAGTTCTTCTATTCGCAGTTTTTTATTAGCGAGGTCAAAGTGAATCCCCCACTTCTTTTAGCGGTTCTTCATAAGTTCCAAGTGTATACTTAAATTGATCAAGTTCAACCACCTTTTTCACATCCTTTCCAGTCGTTTGTTTTCCATAACAATCATCATTATTTTTTTATTTACTAATATTATTCATCTTATAATTATACAATTTTACGTCCACAACAGAATTTATATTTTTTCCCACTACCACATGGACATGGATCATTTGGCATAATCTTTTTTGACTCTCTCCGCTTTGGTGCTTTTGCCGTTGTTTCATCTTTATTTGTACCTGTTACTTTTACAACTTCTTCCCGTTCTACTTTTTGCTCTACTCGCACATGCATTAATGATTTTATTGTATCTATTTCAATGGCACGTGCCATTTCCTCAAACATATCATAGCCTTGGAATTTATATTCTACAACTGGATCACGCTGTCCATATGCCATAAGTCCAATTCCCTGACGTAGTTGATCCATATCATCAATATGATCCATCCATTTACTATCAATTACCTTTAAAAGAATAACTCGCTCAATTTCACGCATTTGCTCTGCTTCAAATTCAGCTTCTTTTTCCTCATATAATTTTACAGCAGCTTCTTTTAAATACTGAATCAAACCTTTTCTATCTATATCCTTTAAAATCTCATCCTCTTTATCTAATGGTTCTATTGGAATCGTTGGTATAAGAATATTATTTAATTCTCCAAGATCCCATTCTTCTGGTGGTTGTTCATCACTAATACAAGTATTAACAGAAGATTCTACAACTTCTCCAATCATATTAATAATCTTATCACGCATATTTTCCCCGTCAAGTACTTTACGGCGATCTTTATAAATAATTTCTCTTTGATCATTATTTACCTGATCATATTCCAATAAATTTTTACGAATTCCAAAGTTATTATTTTCAATTTTCTTTTGTGCATTTTCAATGGCATTGCTTAACATTTTATGCTCAATTTGTTCGCCTTCTTCAATTCCTAACGATTTGAAAACTCCCATCATTTTTTCTGAAACAAACAAACGAATTAAATCATCTTCTAGTGACAAATAAAAACGAGATTCTCCCGGATCACCCTGCCGCCCAGAACGTCCACGTAACTGATTATCAATTCGGCGGGATTCATGACGTTCTGTTCCAATAATTTTTAGACCGCCAAGTTCTGCAACCCCTTCTCCAAGCTTAATATCCGTACCACGTCCTGCCATATTGGTAGCAATCGTAACTGCACCTTTTACACCTGCATCTGCAATAATTTCTGCTTCCTGTTCATGAAATTTCGCATTTAAAACTTTATGTGGAATCCCTTTTCTTCGCAATTTTTCACTTAACATTTCCGAAGTTTCAATTGCAATTGTACCAACTAAAACAGGCTGCCCCTTTTCATGGGCTTCGCTAATCTCCTCTACAACCGCATCAAATTTCTCTCTCTTTGACATAAAAACAGCATCTTGCCAATCAGTACGCTGTACTGGCTTATTAGTAGGAACTTCAATAACATCCATACCATAAATTTCACGAAATTCTTTTTCTTCTGTAAGTGCTGTACCTGTCATACCTGATTTCTTCTTATATTTATTAAAGAAATTTTGGAATGTAATCGTTGCTAATGTCTTACTTTCCCTTTTTACTTTTACATGCTCTTTTGCTTCAATTGCTTGATGAAGTCCATCGGAATAACGCCTACCGGGCATAATACGTCCTGTAAATTCATCAACAATCAATACTTCATCATCTTTTACTACATAATCTTTATCTCGAAACATTAAATTATGTGCTCGCAGGGCAAGAATAATATTATGCTGAATTTCCAAATTTTCTGGATCGGCAAGATTTTCAATATGAAAGAACTGTTCTACCTTTTTTACACCTTCTCCTGTTAAATTTACTACTTTATCCTTTTCATTAACAACAAAATCTCCGGTTTCCTCGTCATCTTCTCCCATAAGTAAATCCATTTTAGACAACTCTTTTGCTGTACCACGCTCTAATTGCTTTGCAAGAACATCACAGGCTTCATATAATTTTGTTGATTTTCCACTTTGTCCAGAAATAATGAGTGGCGTTCTTGCTTCATCAATTAATACCGAGTCAACTTCATCGACAATAGCATAATTAAGTCCACGCTGTACTAATTTTTCCTTATAAATTACCATATTATCTCGAAGATAATCAAATCCAAGTTCATTATTGGTTGCATAAGTAATATCACAAGCATATTGTGTCTGGCGTTCTTCACTTTCCATATCATTTAAAATTACACCAACCGTAAGTCCTAAAAAGGTATAGACTTGTCCCATCCATTCTGCATCACGCTTTGCGAGATAATCATTAACAGTAACAATGTGTACGCCATCTCCAGATAATCCATTTAGATACGCAGGTAAGGTTGCTACTAATGTTTTTCCTTCTCCTGTACGCATCTCTGTAATACGTCCCTGATGAAGAATAACACCACCAATTAATTGTACTCTATAATGCCGCATGCCAAGAACACGTTTAGATGCTTCACGAACAACAGCATAGGCTTCTACTAATAAATCATCTAATGTCTCCCCTTGTTCCAAACGTGCCTTAAATTCATCTGTCTTTGTTTTTAAATCCTCATCTGATAATGCTTCCATTTCTGGTTCTAATGCCTCAATTTTATCTACAATTGGATAAATACGTTTTAGCTCATGCTCACTATGAGAACCAAATATTTTTGTAATTAAACTCATATTTTCCTCCATTCCGCTTGATAGCGTTTTCCACTTTCTTTCATTCCAACCTATTATACCCATTCTATTATATTTTTATCGGGAGATAGGTATTTGATTCCTATTGTAACATTCCTGTAAATAGTTAGCAATGATTTTTTTGTAAATTTTATGCAAAAAGAAACAGCTCTGAAAAATTCAGAGCTGCAACATTCGCAAAAACAATCTATTTAGAGACGAAATTACTGCCTCCCCATACAGTATTAGCACTCCGGCTCAATCAAACCAAAGCACCCGTCCTTGCGTTTGTATACGACATTAACTTCCTCTGTACGCGCATTACGGAATACATAGAACGAATGTCCAAGTAAATCCATTTGAACACATGCTTCCTCTGGGTCCATAGGCTTAATGGCAAATTTCTTTGTACGAATAATCTGGATCTCGTCATCCATGCTATCCTGTTCATCTAAAAACATCTTTGAAAAAGCAGATGACGATTGTTGCTGCTGAATGAGCTTGTTCTTATGCTTCCTCAGTTGGCGTTCAATTACATCTTCCACCAGATCAATTGATACATACATATCATCACTTACTTCTTCCGCACGAATTACGCTGCCCTTTACAGGAATTGTTACCTCTATTTTTTGTCTTTCCTTCTCCACGCTCATTGTCACATGGACCTCTGTAGAATCATTAAAATATCTTCCTAACTTTCCCAACTTTTCCTGAACTGCTGCCCTTAAACCCTCTGTTATGTCAATATTTTTTCCACTGATAATGTATTGCATCGTGCTCACTCCTTTTCTATGATGTCGTAAATACACTATTGCCGTATTTCCTTCTCATTCTATCATAAATCTTAGTCTTTTGCAAGCATTTTGTAGATTGCTCATAAAATTTTCATAAATTATGACAATATATTGTTTAATGTTACCAATAAAGAAAATTACAACTTAAAAATTTACATTCCAACTTCTATTGCAAGAATTACAAAAATGCATAATATTACACTAATGACTAATGGAAAAGAAAATAGCCATCGAAAAGGGGTCTTTTCACTTTGCATTTCTTCTGTTCCAATACTGCCAATCCTTTTATGAAACGTAAGATTTTTCCAAGAAAACATCTCTTTCACTATCCCATATTGTCCACAGCATTTTGCAAGCCCGATATAAGAAAGAATTAAAATTACAAGCCCTATCACAGCAATTGGAAAAAAGGAAAGAAGCTGCATTAATAAATATTGATTCTGTGCCTCAATTGCTAATTCCTGTTCCTGTTCTGGAAATTTTGCAACAATATAAATAGCAATACAAGAAATTGCATTTAGCATAAAATGCATTAAAATAGAACTTGCAATACTATCGGTTGCCTCCACAAGCAATGCAAAAAAGACGCCACAAATAAATGCATAGACAAATTGCCGCATATTCATATGGTAAAGTCCAAATAAAAGTCCACTAAGTATTGCACCTGCCCATGCTCCATAAGCATCTCTATATTCCTGAAAAAATGCCCCCCGAAATGATAATTCTTCAAAAATTGCTGGAAGAACTGCCATACAAATTAAAGAAATAAGAAACGTGCTGGAAGAAACATCATTTGAAATAGCATCTGTTGTATAATTACTGAAAATAAAAGAAGTTGCGATATTAATTTCTATTGTTACAAGTTCCAATGCAATTGCAATAATCATTAATAATAAAATCGCTTTCCAAGTAAGCCAGTGAAAACGTACCTTTTCTTTTCTTGTTTTTTCTTGAAGCAAAAGAAATGCAACTGCTGGCAGTCCCAACAAAATTGTACCAAGTCCATTCTCAAGCATATGATCTTGAATATTAAATAGACTAATAAAGGATGCCGCAAAAGAAGATACTACCATCATTAGCAAAAACACCCACCCAATGACTGATAATTTTGTTTTCATCATTCTAAAAACTCCATTCTATTTTTCTGCAATTGCTTCTATTTCAATTAAAACATCTTTTGGAAGCCTTGCTACTTCTACACAAGATCTTGCTGGAAAATCTGTTGTAAAATAAGTTGCATAAATTTCATTTACCTTTGCAAAGTCATCCATATTTTTTATAAACACTGTTGTTTTTACTACATTGTCAACACTTGTACCAGCTTCCTTTAAAAGAACTGACAAATTTTTAATTGCTTGTTCTGCCTGTACTTCAATAGAGCCTGTCACAAGTTCTCCTGTTTTTGGATCAATTGGAATCACACCAGAAGTAAACACAAATCCATTTACTTCAATCGCTTGAGAGTATGGTCCAATTGCTGCTGGTGCTTTTTTAGTACAAATAATCTTTTTCATAAAATGTCCTCCATTCTGAATTTAAGTTTTTCTATTTTTCATTCGTAACTATATTATAACGCATTTTTTCCAAAATTTCACTATATTCAGAAAATATTTTTGCAAGTTTATAAAATCCATGCTATAATATTTATCACCATAAAAATGTACCTGTCAATATAGAAAGGAATGTTCCATATGTATAAATTTAAAAGTCAAGTACGTTATAGTGAAGCACTCCATACAGGAACTATGAACCCCATTTCCATTTCCAATTACTTACAAGATTGTGCCACATTTCACTCTGCATCTCTTGGAAAAGATATTTGTTATTATAAACAGATTCATCGTGGCTGGTTTTTAAATAGCTGGCAAATAGATATATGCCGTTATCCTAGCTATGGTGAAACAATATTTATCGCTACTTGGTCTTATGGTATTAAAGGCTTTTATGGCTATCGAAATTTTACCATTCAAGATGAACAAAAGCAACTATGTGTTTGTGCAAATTCTATCTGGTTTTTTACAGATACTGTTATGGGACAACCTATTCGTGTGCCAGAAGAAGAAGCGGCTGCCTATGGAAGTGAAACAAAATTTCCTATGGAATATTGTTCCCGTAAAATCAATCTGCCAAATACTATGCAATCCCTTCCAGAATATCTGGTTGGTCCTTATGATATTGATACAAATGGTCATGTCAACAATGTCCGCTATATCGAACTTGCCTTTCAAAATTTACCAAAAGAAATTCAATGTTCTAACACGATTTGGCGGATTCGCACAGAATATAAAAAAGCTGCTAAAACTAATGATATGATTTATCCTTATTATGCCAAAACAGATATAGAATCTATTCAACAAACAATACAAGATCCAATGAAAGAAGTTGTTTCTTCCAATGAAAATGAACAACAATATGCCTTTTGTCTTGCTACTAAAACTTTATCAGAACATATGATAACTGCAAATGACAGCTATGCAAATATTATCTTTTATACAAAAAATACAAACTAAAATAGAAATGAGGACAAGTTATGTTAAATTTAGGAACAGTACAAACACTTACTATTTTAAAAAGAACCGATTTTGGTGTATATCTCTATCATCCATCTGGTTCTAAAGAGGAACGTGTTCTGCTTCCCAAAAAAGAAGTTCCTATGGATGCAGAAATAGGAGATGATCTTCCTGTATTTCTTTATAAAGATTCCGATGATCGGCTGATTGCCACAATGTTAGAACCAAAACTGACTATTGGAAAAACAGCACTTTTAACGGTAAAGGAAGAAAGCAAAATTGGTCTTTTTCTTGATTGGGGGCTTGTAAAAGATTTACTGCTTCCTTTTAAAGAGCAAACCTATCCTGCAAAAAAAGGCGATCAGGTTTTAGTTAGTCTATATATAGATAAAAGCAATCGTCTATGTGCTACTATGAAAGTATACCCTTATTTAAAAAAAGAATCCCCTTATAAAAAAGATGATTATGTAGATGGCCTTGCTTATGAAGATTCTAAGCAATTTGGCACATTTATTGCCGTCGATCATCTTTATTCTGCTTTAGTTCCACGACAAGTACAAGCAAATCCTATTAAGCTTGGCTCTTATATTCATGCCAGAGTAACCGCAGTACGTCCTGATGGAAAACTTACTTTAACTTTACAGGAAAAGGCATATCGCCAGATGGATAAAGACAGTGAACATATTCTTACTCTATTAGAAAATGCTGGTGGTTTTCTACCTTATCACGATAAAACCGATCCTGAAGTGATTCGGCGTATTTTCGGATTAAGCAAAAATGCTTATAAGCGTGCGATTGGACATTTAATGAAGGAAAAAAAGATTTTGATTGAAAAAAATGGTATTAAGAAATGTTCTTTTTAAATATAGCTTTTAATATTTTTGCAAATATAACATTTACTCAAAAAGGAAACATAACAAAAAAGGACTATTGCACTAAGAAAAAATGCTACAAGATATAGCAGCCTAAGACTTTTTTATATACTATATTTTGTAGATATTCTGCTTTATGCAACAGTCCCTTTTTTACTTTTCTTCCTATTTCATAGCCAGCTCTAAAGTAGCTAAAAGCAAATCTTGCTCTAATGGCTTTGGAATCAGGTAATGCATTCCCTTTGATTTCACTTCTTCCAATACACTAGAATCGCATAAAGAACTAAGCATTACAATTCTAGCAGCAGGATCTTTTTTCAAAATCTCGACTGCTGCTTCAATTCCGTCAATTCCCGGCATGATGATGTCCATAGTCACTAAATCTGGCTTTAATTCTTCATACATCTTAATGCCTTGTTCCCCACTTAATGCATGACCTACAACTTCGTAATTCTCCTTCCCAAGCAGTTCTGTAATTTGTGCTGCTACAAAGGGGGAATCATCAACTACTAAAATTCTTATCATATTCGCTCTCCTCCACTTCTCTATATTAATCCCTTAAAAAATATACTCCCATCCATCCATCTTCACAGATAAATTGAAATGTCGGCATTTGTTCTTTCTGCCTTTCTATATAACTGTCTTCATAAGAAACAACTGGAACGGAAATACGCAAAAACTCTCCTTTTGCATTATTCCTTCTCGAAATAATTTTGCCACAAACGACATTCATATACTCGGCAAAATACAACCGCTGCATATCTTCCCCAAGCTTTTTTCCTTTTGTCATGCCATTGATAATTCTTTTATATACCGGCTGTTCTACCACACATCGGATCTCGAATGGACAATCGCCTGATGTCACTACGCTTCCTAAGAAAACTGCCTTTCCTTCTTTAGGAAATTGTTCTGTTTCTTGTAAAGAAAGACCTGCCATTTTATCCGTACATGAAAGAAGAATATCCTTATATGCTTTTTGAAGCTGTAACGGCTCTTGTTCCATGGATAATCCTCCCCCTTTCTTTCCGCTCATATCTAAAACCAAAATCCTTATTGACAAACACAAAGCACCTGCAATTTCATCCTTATCGTTATCCCAAAAAACGCATTTTGGCATTAGTATCACGTTTCTTTTCTTGCTTTATAGGCTCTTTATGATAAAGCCCCCCAAGTTCATTTTGCATTTTCCCCTTACATTTTGCACAAAATCGTCCTGTACGAATTGGTGCACCACATTTTTCACAAGCAAACGTCACCTGAGAATCCTCTGCAAAACTTAAACGTTCCTCTTTAATCCACCGTTTAATCATACTTTGAGAAACCTCATTCTCCTCTGAAACCTCTTTAATGCCTGCCCCCGGATGATCATAAATATAAGCCTTTACGTCTTCAAATTTTTTATCCATTTCTTTCGTACAGGCTGGACAAATCGGAGAATTTACATAATTAAACAGTTTTCCACACATTTTACAATTTCTTGTATCCATAATTCATCCTCCATTTCTGTATTATTTTTTTAAAGATGGAATCGCTTGCGATTCCACTCCTCGCATACTCTAATTACCACCAATACTAATAGAGGCTGCATATACTTTTTCAATATCTGTCTGCAATAATGCTCTGGTACACATTTCTATGGTACTTCCTGTTGTATAAATATCGTCTACCAGAACTACTCTTTTTAATCCTGTATAATACTTCCTCTTTTCTTTATCAATGGCAAATGCTCCCTGTAAATTTCTATAACGCTGTCTGTCATCTAACGATTTCTGCGGTTTTGTATTTCGCACTCGAAATAAATAATCATTGCAAATACAAATTCCAAGCCTTTTTCCAATTTCCCTTGCAAATAATTCTGCTTGATTATATCCCCTTACTTTCTGTTTTGGGAAATACATAGGAACTGGAATTAATGCCTGAATGGAAAGTTTTTTTAATCTCTCTCCATACATTTTTACAAACTCCTGCCCATAATAGGAAGCATATTCTCTTCTATTATGATATTTAAAAGCAGCAATAGAACGCTTCATAGGCTGGTTATAAATCCATACAGGAAATCCATGTATATAAGAAAACTGCCTGCCTTGGCAATTCATGCAAAGCTCCTCGTCCTGACCGACTGTTCTTCCACAAAGGCAACATACTGGCGGTTGGACCTGATAAAACGCTTCTTTACAAGCAGTACATATTTTTTCTGTTTCCTGCCTGTTAAAATTTACATAGTTATCCTTATCTGCCTGTTCTACTTTCTCCACAATGCGGATAATATCACCACAAACAGGACATCGCGGTGGATATAGCCACCGCAAAATTTCCTTCCTAAAACTTATCATAGTTTCTTATCATCTCCTGTTTACAGACAAACTACACAGGAAAAGAAACGGCTTTTTTACTGCTGACATCGCTCTCTTTCACAGTATATCATATTCTATTAAAAAATGCACGAAAATTCTATTATTTTTATGAAATATTTGTAACAGTTCCTCTAATCTTCTATAAAAATATTTTTATTTAAACTCTAAAAATGCTTTATCCTGATAATTCTTGTAATCGCAATGTTAAAGAAGAATATCGCTTTTGCTCACTTATATTATCAATCATTGACTGCACCATATTGCTACTGCCAACAAGAACAACACAATCTTTTGCTCGTGTAATTGCTGTATATAAAAGATTTCGATTCATTAAAAGACCCGGTCCTGATAATAATGGAAGCACAACGGCTGGATATTCGCTCCCTTGCGATTTATGAATTGTAATCGCATAAGCAAGTTCCAATTCATCAAGACAAGAATAAGGATATTCTACCCTTCGATTTTCATCAAATTCTATTAAAAAATATTGTCCAAAATCATTAATTTCTTTAATAATTCCACAATCTCCATTAAAAATACCACAACCACTTTCTGCTACTGCACCATATTTTCCCTTCACTTCCCATATAAGTCTATAATCATTTTTAATTTGCATCACTTTATCGTTTTCACGAAAGATTATTTCATGAAATTCTTTTTCTTGTTTTTTTGCCGATGGCGGATTTAAAAAGCTCTGTAAAATCTTATTTAAGTTTTGTACACCTAGTTCTCCTTTCCGCATTGGCGTTAAAACCTGAATATCATATGGACGCACTTTTATATAAGACGGAAGCTTTTTACTTAAAAGTGTATACATAGCATTTAATACTTCTTTTGTACCGGGACGCTGTACCATAAAAAAATCCTTACTTTTATTTTCAAAAGAAATTGACTGCCCACGATGAATTTTGTGGGCATTTACAATAATATCACTTTCCTCTGCCTGACGGAAAATATGCAAAAGCCGCACAACAGAACAGCAATTACTTTTAATTAAATCACGAAGTACATTTCCCGGCCCAACGGAAGGAAGCTGATTAACATCCCCTACTAGAATTAATCTTGTTCCAACTGGAACTGCTTTTAATAAAGAATATAGAAGATAAATATCCACCATAGACATCTCATCAATAATTAATACATCTGTTTCCAGCGGATTTTCCTCATTTCGTTCAAAATGACTATTTTCTCGTTTTTCCTCTGATGGCACTCCAACAATTTCTAAAAGACGATGAATAGTAGAAGCCTCATATCCTGTTGCCTCGGACATCCTCTTTGCTGCCCTTCCTGTTGGTGCTGCTAAAAGAATCTCCATACCTTGCTGCTCAAAAAAGCGAAGCATAGAATTAATGATTGTTGTTTTTCCTGTACCCGGACCACCTGTAATTACAAGTAGACCATGTTTTTGTGCCTCTAAAATTGCCTGTCGTTGCATTTCATCTAATATAATTTTTTCCTCTTTTTCAATATCAGCAAGAATCTGCTGTGACTCTATATCTTGTAATGGATATTCCCTATTTAAATCTAATAACATACGAGCACAATTTAGCTCCATATAATAAAGTGCAGCAGGATAAATAACCATGATTCCTTCTTGTTCTTTTCTAACAATTTTTTGTTCTAATACCATATCTGTAAAATATGTTTCCAATGGAATATCATCGAAAGGAATATTAAGCATAGAAGAAAGAGTATTAATCAATAATGTTTCTGGAAGATAGATATGCCCATTTTGTGATGCTTGCTGCAGGCAATATGTAATACATGCCTTAATACGAAATTCTGACTGTACTTCAAAACCTGCATGTAAAGCAATTTCATCTGAAATTTTAAATCCAATTCCTGAAATATCTTCTGCAAGCTGATAAGGATTTTCTGTTAATACTTTTGATGCTTTTTGCCCATACTGATTGATAATCTTAACAGCAAGCAAATTAGAAATTCCATACTGTTGAAGAAAAAGCATATTTTGCCGCATATCACGTTTTTCTTCAAATTGAAGTGCTATTTTTCTTGCAAGACGTTCACTAATTCCACGTACATCCGCAAGACGCTCTGGCTCTGTTTCAATCACTCGAAAAGTATCTTCTCCAAAATTCTTTACAATTCTTGTTGCCAGTGCAGGTCCTACCCCTTTAATTGCACCAGAACCAAGATATTTCTCCATAGAAGTTTTATCTTCTGGCACTTTTGATTCATAGCTTTCCACTTTTATTTGATTTCCATAAATTGGATGCTTTACCATACTGCCAACTACCTTTAGATAATCTCCCTCTGTAAGCATAAAAATACTACCAACACAAGTTCTTTTTTCTTTTCCTGCAGACATTTCAAATACGGTATAACCATTTTGATCATTATGGAATACAATATTTTCCACATATCCTGTAAATTCCTCTGACAACGCATAACCTCCAAAATACTTAAAAAAAAATCAAGAAATATCAATCAAAGATGGAATCGCTTGCGATTCCATTGGCAAACAGGCTAGGTAATGCCTTTATAAATAAAAGCATTACAAGCTTCGTGCCTGTCAAAGACCTACCTATTTTATGAAAAAAGG
>CAJTJZ010000002.1:133053-144818 GCA_910576895.1 uncultured Lachnospiraceae bacterium
ATTTTTCGAAGCCACCCAAAAAAGTATATATTTAATTTTAAGAAACAACTTAGAGCTAACTTCTAATAGTTTTTTTATTTTATACTGAGCAGTCAGATTTTTCAACCGCCAGTTTATCATCATTTTATTATTGACTATTAACTATTACTTTTTATAGATTGAAACAATTTTTGTGCCAAACCAAGACTTCCGCTTTCTGTTGTTGCCTTAGCGTATTCTTCAATTAAAGTATCTCCAAAACAGGAAAGATACTCATTTTCTTCCTCTTCTTCTTTCACAGATTTTTCCATTTCCTTATAAACCTGCTCTACTAAATAAGTTTCAAAACCTTTACAAGCTTCCATCAATGTCTCATCATCAGTATCACTAGAAAGTTTTCCAAGTGTTCCCTCTAAAGAAGAAGTCTTAGAAGATGATAATGCATTTCCTGTCTGTGTTGTAAGATAGGAAGAAAACATAGAATTTGTATCTATTGCCATTATGTACTCACTCCCTTATAAAATCTTAAGATCTTAAATTATTTGCCTGTTGAAGCATAGTATCACTTGCCGTAATTGCTTTAGAATTTAATTCATATGCACGTTGTGTAATAATCATATTGACCATTTCTGTAGCAACATCTACATTGGAAGCTTCCAGATGCTTATTTAAAACTTTACTTTTTTGTAAAGCGGGATCACTATTTTCTAATCGGGCAGCACCAGATGCTTCCGTTGCTTGAAAAATAGTACCACCAAGTTTTTCTAGTCCCGGTGGATTATTAAATTGTGCTAATTGAAATTGATTGATTACTTCTCCCTCGTAAAGAATTTCCCCATAATCATTAAATTGAAGTGCTGAAATATCGTAATCAGCCGCAAACTGAATTGGATTTCCATCTGTTCCAAGAATTTGATAACCCTCTGCTGTTGCAACCTGCCAATCACCACTTGCTCCAAGAGAAACATTTAGATTACCATTTCTAGTATAGGCAATCGTACCATCTGGCATTTGCACATTAAAAAAACCTTTTCCATCAATTGCAAAATCATGTACACCATCGGTATCATTAACATTTCCTTGACGAAATTGTGATGAAATTGCAGAATAACGAACACCTAAACCAACTTGAATTCCAACAGGTTTTTGAGAACCATCACTTGTTGTTGATTTTTTTTGCAAATTCTGATAAAGCAGGCTTTTAAATTGTGTCTGTTCTGTTTTATATCCAGCACTATTAACATTCGCTAGATTATTTGCAATTGTATCAAGATTTGTCTGCTGTGCTGTCATACCAGTAGCAGCAGTCCATAAAGAACGTACCATATTACTTTTTCCCCTTTCTAAAACTATTTTCCATATTTATGATTTTCTAATAAAGTTCATTCTATTTTATATGTAAAAATCACCTAAGATTTAAGAAACTCTGCCAACTTCATTGACTGCCTTATCAATCATTCTATCTGCATTAGAAATCATCTTTTGATTTGTTTCATAAGCACGTGTAATATTAATTAAATGAACCATCTCTGATACAATATTTACGGTAGATTCCTCTGTCCAGCCCTGTTGAATACCACCCGTTGCCTCTTTTTGTGTTGCTCCTTCTACAGCAGTATACATTGTATTTCCAAATTTAGAAAGATAATTATAATCCTCAAAATCTGTCAATGCTACCTGTCCTGTCAGTGCACCATCTTCATAAATTTCTCCTGCTTCATTAATCACAACTCTTGTACTATCTGTTGAAATTTGAATATCGCCGCTATCCCCCTGTAAATGATTTCCATCTGCATCTACAATATAACCATCGGATGTTATCTGTAGTTCTCCTGCCCTTGTATATTTAATAGAATCATTTCCATTTTTATCTGTTACACGCATACTAAAAAATCCATCTCCAGAAATTGCCAAATCATAAGTATTCCCTGTTTCACGAATAGAACCCGGTGAAAAATCAGTATAGACTTCTCCCATCTTTACTCCTAAACTAATATCTCCAATTGGTCGATCATGATAGCATTCTGACTCATCATGAATCTTAATCGCTAACATAGAATCAAACGATTGATTTGTTACACCCTCTTGCTTATAACCACAAGTATCTGCATTTGCCATATTATTTGTAATAATATCCATGCGATACTGTTCATTAATCATACCTGTATATGCAGTATATAATGCACGTACCATATTTTTCCCCTTTCTTTTATTATTAAGTATATTGTCTACATTCTAAAATCTTTTATCTATTGAAATTCTAATATTGCAAATCATACTTTATCACTTTTTCTTTATTTTTTCCCATACTAGCTATTATTTTATCATAAATACGTTGCTTCTGCAATAAGAAACAGCAAAATTGCTACTAATTTGCTATTTCAAAAACCACTTTTATTAAGAAAAAATAACTGCCAAAAGCAGAAAGATTTTCTGCCTAGACAGATTTTCTGCTCTTAACAGCATTTTTTACTTATCTTTTCATTATTAATCTCTTTTTCCAGATAAAAATTCTACAAATTTTCCTGTTCCAATTGCAACTGCTGTCATTGGATCTTCTGCTGTCATTGTTGTAATTCCTGTTTTTGAACCAATTAATTCTTCCAAACCAGATAAAAGACTTCCGCCTCCTGTTAAAACAATACCACGATCTGCAATATCTGCTGCAAGCTCTGGCGGTGTTGTTTCTAATACTGCATGAACTGCTTCTACAATTTGTGATGTTGTTTCATGAAGTGCCTCTAGTGTTTCCTCAGAAGTTACCGTAATTGTTTTTGGAAGTCCTGTTACAAGATTTCTTCCTCGTACATCCATAGATAGCACTTCTGGACGCTCATAAGCACATCCAATCTTAATTTTAATATCCTCTGCTGTTCTCTCACCAATTAAAAGATTATGCTTTTTTCTCATATAGCGAACAATCGCTTCATCAAAATCATCCCCTGCAATTTTAATTGAGGTACTAACTACCGTTCCTCCCAAAGAAATCACAGCAATATCACTTGTTCCACCACCAATATCAACAATCATATTTCCACATGGACGTGATATATCAATTCCTGCACCAATCGCTGCTGCAATTGGTTCTTCAATAATTGCAACCTCTCTTGCACCTGCCTGATATGTTGCATCTTCTACTGCCTTTTTTTCAACCTCTGTTACACCGCTGGGTACACATACACTAATTCTTGGTCTACGCAGATTCTTTCTGCCAGATGCTTTTTGAATAAAATAACGCATCATCTTTTCTGTTACTGTATAATCTGAAATCACACCTTGACGGAGTGGACGAACAGCAACAATATTGCCCGGAGTCCTTCCGAGCATTAACCTAGCTTCTTCTCCAATTGCTTTAATTTTATTTGTATCTCGATCAAATGCCACTACAGATGGCTCATTTAAAACGACACCTTTTCCTTTTAAATATACTAAAACACTTGCTGTCCCCAAATCAATTCCCATATCACTTCCCAGCATGATATTGACTCCTTTCATGATCACCTTAATTTATTTTTACCCATTTTTATTTTTTCAATCATGGTAATGCCTCTTTCTATCAAAAGAATCATTCCGGATTTACTTTTATTTATCCTCAGAAAGAAAAAAATCCCCTAACTGCGTATTCTAAACCATTGTATCCGTTTTTTTGACAAATTTCAACGAATTTTTTGGAGAATAAGAAAATTTTATGGAAAATTCCTGTTTTGACTAAAATACACAAAAAACCATACCCCAAAACCGTCACTTTACACAATTACATAGATACTCTTGCAAAAAAAGGTGAAATGATTCTTCCCTCTTTACTTAAAAACAAAAATTTTATATAATCTTTATTAATCATAATAATAAGAATTTTACTAAAAATAAAATATTTTATAATTTCAGAAAGGAAAATCTATTTTATGTTCCGTTTATGGGCAAAAAAATTTAAAGACAGCCATATAATTTGCGATATGGTAGTAAACAATTCTGATTCTTCTATGACACGCACAAAAAAAATTTTTGCTGCTTTAGATGAAATCTGTTATGCTTTCGATTTATCCAAACCTATTTGGTTAAATTCTACAATAGAAGACTTTAAAAAACATAAAAAAACAAGATTTACTCAAGATAATTTTATTGATTCCATTGATTTTGATTTTCTAGAAATTCATATTATAGAAGAATAAAAAGTAATGATATCAAAACAATAAATTACAGGCTTTACCAGCAAATCTATTGTCATAAACAAAAAAGACATTGCCTAAAAAAGTAATACTTCTTTTACAGCAATGTCTTTTTATTTTATAGAAAAAGTTCTGCTTCTCTTAAGATAAGATCACAATTTCTTTCCCAGATAGAGGGAAATTCAGAAATTGGTCCGGGGCAAGAAATTGTTCCAATTTCTATCGTAATATTAGGAATCTCCCTTTCATATAGAAGATACTCTCTTAAATTTCCTGCATCCCCAGACTCTGGCATATTGGAAGAATATTCCTTTGCATTTAAATATCCTGTTACTTTTTTTGCTATCTGATACATTCTTTTTGTATTCTCTTTTAGTTTTCCTTCTTTTTTACAATTTCCAAATATAATTGATCCCATTGCATGATAATTAATAACGCCTTGCAAATTATGTTCATTTTGTAAATTATCTATTAAATTAAGCACAGCCCTTGTTTCGCTTTCACTAGCGGCAGCATTTCCACTAAATCCTTCAAACCCAGCTTCTCCAAGTACTTCAAATTCATATGGAAAATTTTTATTCAAATCAACACCATTTGCATTTGCTTTCCAAGTTTCTGTACTTCCTATGGCAATCTTTAATAACTGTTCACGTATTTGTTCTTTTCTAATAGATTCTATTCCCAATTGTGAAATTGTTACTCCATCTGGATTTGCCATTGGGATATAATGAATTGCAATTTTTTCTAAAATATCCTTTTCTTTTTTTCCATCTATTTCTTTATTATAATTTTGTAAATAATATTCTATTTGATTCATACATAATAAAGAAGCCATATATTCTCTAGCATGCAATGTGGAAACAATAAGGATAGACTTATCAGCTTTTTGATTTCCCAAAATAACATCATAAATATTTCGTTCATCTTCACTTTTTCCAATTATTTTATAATTTATTAATCCATTATATTTTTGTTTTAGACTACGAATATCTTCTGCCATTTCTTCATATGTATATTTTTGATGATCGGTTTGAACAATTTTTTTATTATCAAATTTTTTTACTACTCCTGTACCAATAAAATCATTTGTATCTATCTTTGTTACTGGTACAATTCTATAACTATAATCTTTACCTTGTTTTATTTTTTCATCAAAATATTCCGATTTTTCACTTTTTCCAATTTTCTTATACTTATTTTTTCCTTCTTTTCTATAAATCAAATAATAATCGGTATGTCTGGAAGCATTCCAAGAAAGTTTTACACAAGTTTCTTCCATAGAACATGTACATATCTTGGATACTTTTTTTGGCAAAAAGATTCGATATTTTTCTGAATTAACTACAACCTTTTTCTTATGATTAAAAACACGAACTCTTATTTTATATGAAATATCTGTTTTCAAAGATAAAGATACCTTTGCAGCACTTGTTGTTTTCCATAATTTTTCTACGCCACCTTCTTTTGTTATATATATTTTATATTGAAAGCCCTTCCCTAATTTCTGCCATCCCACTACAATACTATTTTTCTTTTGTATTATATGGAGTATTAACTTATTTGTTCCCATTGGAAGCTCCTTCACAATAGATTTCTTATTTTTTGGAATTTTTATTGGTAGTTCAATCTTTGGTTTTAAATCGTCTTTAAAAAAAATAGAGCCTGCTGTCACCATCCATTGTGGCATTTGCCCTATATTGCTACCTATATGGGAAACTCCTTCTGCTACAGAATTTATGCTAGTACCTGTAACAATAGAACTTGCCCCTACCATTTTTTCCGCTGTTATAGAAATTATATTGCCTTTATATAAAATATGATTACAAAAAACAACAAAACATACGGATACCAAAATAATAAAACATCTTTTCTTTTCTCTTTTTCTCATAAATTTGTCTCCATTGACAGGAAAAAGTGCTTACTAGTACAACCTATCATATTTTTTATAAATGAAAACATGATAAAAAATAAAACCGCAAACAATCCCATCCATACTTAATTTATTATACTTACGAATGTCTAAAAAAACTGCAATACTAAATTTTCATCCAGTATCGCAGCTTTTTTTCTTTCTTATGTTTTCCTTCTTATGCTTTTTTCTTGCTATTATTTATTCACGATTATCCCAGATAATTACAATCTTGCTTTTAATGCTTCCCCTTGCTCTTCATAACCCGGTTTTCCAAGAAGTGCAAACATATTCTTTTTATAACTTTCTACACCCGGTTGATTAAATGGATTTACTCCAAGTAAATAACCACTAATACCACATGCAAATTCAAAGAAATAAAATAATTCTCCTAAAGAAAATTCATTCTTCTCTGGAATTTTTACTACAAGGTTTGGTACATTGCCATCTGTATGTGCAAGTCTTGTTCCTTTCATAGCACATTTATTTACAAAATCAACCGTCTTTCCTGCAAGATAATTAAGTCCATCCAAATCAACAGGTTCTTCCTCAATTTTGAGTTCTACTGGAGATGTTTCTAGCTCCATAATTGTTTCAAACATCGTTCTTTGTCCATCTTGAATAAACTGTCCCATGGAATGTAAATCTGTTGTTAAATCAACAGCAGCCGGGAAAATACCCTTTTGATCTTTTCCTTCACTTTCTCCATAAAGCTGTTTCCACCATTCACCTACATAATGTAGAGATGGTTCATAATTTCCAAGAATTTCTATACTTTTATTTTTGCGAAGAAGAATATTACGAACTGTTGCATATAAGATTGCATCATTTTCTTCATATGCCTTATTCAAACATTTCTCCCTCATACTTGCTGCACCTTCCATTAACTTTGTAATATCAGCACCGCTTGCTGCAATTGGAAGTAAACCTACGGCTGTCAGTACAGAAAAACGTCCGCCAACATCATCAGGAACAACAAAGCTTTCATATCCTTCTTCTGTAGCAAGTCCCTTTAAAGCTCCTCTTGCCTTATCTGTAGTTGCATAAATTCTTTTTGCTGCTTCTTCCTTACCATACTTATCTTCCAACATTTTCTTGAAAATACGGAAAGCAATTGCAGGTTCTGTTGTTGTACCAGATTTACTAATAATATTAACAGAAAAATCACGATCACCGATTACTTCAATCAAATCACTAATATATGTTGTGCTAATACTATTTCCAACAAAATAGATTTCTGGTGTTTTACGAATTTCTTTAGAAACACTATTATAGAAACTATGCCTTAAAAATTCAATCGCTGCTCTTGCCCCAAGATAAGAGCCACCAATACCAATAACTAGTAAAACTTCGGAATCACTTTGAATTTTTTCTGCGGCCTTTTGAATCCTTGCAAACTCCTCCTTATCATAATCTACCGGAAGATCAATCCAGCCTAGGAAATCATTTCCAGCTCCCTGTCTGCCAAGCAGAGTTTCCTTTGCTGCACTTACCTGTGCCTTTGCCATTTTAATTTCCTCATCAGAGATAAAATTTTTAACGGCAGAATAATCAAATGTTACATTACCCATTACGCTTCTTCCTTTCTTTCAGTATTTTTCCTTCCTGTCCAAATAAAGAACAGATAAATAGATAGTTCTATTCTACCAAAATTTCCCTTATTTCGCAAGTATCATACAAGATATTCTTTTAAAATATCTTCAATAATTTTTTCTTTTTCTACTTCTTCCATACTGCGTTCTAATAGTTCCTCTCCTGTCCTTCCTTTTTCTGGTTTTTTCGCATATGCCATTTCTTTTCCAGCAGCCACTTCTTCTTGTGGAACAAACATTTCTGGTTTCCGCCTTCTTTTTGCTGGAGCTGGTTCTTTTCTTACTTCCTGCTGTTCTATCTTCGTGGTTTCTTGCTCATTTTCTATCTCATCAGAAACAGCAGACTGTTCTTGTAATTCTCTTTCCGCAAATGTTTCCTGTCTATCCTGCAATTCTTCTTCCTGAAAATATTGTGCTTCCAATCGAGATTTTAAAAAGTTATCAAAAAAATCAATCGCATTAACTCGCATTTGCTCCTTTTTTAAATCAAAAGCACATAAGCCATCTAAAACATAAAGAAATGCGGCTGTTAAAAGTCCGATACCAATATGTTGTAGAATGAAACGCTGGCTGCATTCTTCCATACCCCCAAGAATTGCTGCTGCTACACCAACACAAAGACATAAAAACCCCATTTGTGTACTAAACTTATGCCAAGTATGTAGACATATTCCACAAAATTTATTATTTAAAAAATACTTGTCCACAAATCCTCCAACATTATGAACAGAAATTTTAAGCTTATAACAAGCTTCAAACTTCAATCTCATTAATTTAAACAGACGATTTGTCGTATCTGGCATATGAAAAGATGCTTTTGTAAGCCTTCCATAAATCAAAAGAAGCAATAATTTTGCAACCACGCCAATTCCACATAAGCCAATCATAACATACATAAATACCTGTTGTTCCAAAAGTCCTTTTACCATAAAAGAATCCCCTTTCTCTTTTCAAAATATAAATAAGATTATATGTGATTTATATTTATTTGAAAAGGGAAAAGGATACTATTTCGATCTCTTTTTTATGACTATTTACGACAAAATAAGATAATAAGAAAAGTATAAAAATAAAACATCCTACTTTATGATTGAAATAATGGTGTTGATAAATATCTGTCTCCGCTATCTGGAAGTAATGTTACAATTACTTTTCCTTTATTTTCTGCACGCTTTGCTAAAACAGAAGCTGCATAAAGTGCTGCACCAGAAGAAATCCCTACTAAAATGCCTTCTGTTACTGCAAATGCCTTCCCTTCTGCAAAAGCATCTTCATTTTCAACAGCAATCACTTCATCATAAATTTTTGTATTTAACACTTCTGGAACAAAGCCTGCTCCAATTCCTTGCAATTTATGAGAACCCGGAGCTCCCCCTGATAATACCGAACTCTTTGCTGGTTCTACTGCTACAATCTTTATATCCTGATTTTTCTCTTTTAAAAATTCTCCAACACCTGTAATCGTACCTCCTGTACCTACACCAGCAACAAAAATATCGATCCTTCCTTCTGTCTGTTCCCATAATTCTGGTCCTGTTGTTCTTTTATGCATCGCAGGATTGGCAGGATTTTCAAATTGCCCTAAAATAACTGCCCCGGGAATTGTTTCCTTTAATTCCTCTGCTTTTGCTATCGCACCCTTCATTCCTTTCATGCCTTCTGTAAGTACAAGTTCTGCACCATAAGCCTTTAATAATGTTCTTCTTTCTATACTCATTGTGTCTGGAAGTGTAAGAATCGTTTTATATCCTTTTGCTGCTGCAACTGCTGCAAGCCCAATTCCTGTATTTCCACTTGTAGGCTCAATAATCGTTGCATTCTCTTTTAAAATTCCTTTTCTTTCTGCATCTTCTATCATTGCTAACGCAATTCTATCCTTTACAGAACCTGCTGGATTTAGATATTCTAGTTTTGCTAAAATCACAGCATCTTTTATACCTGCTTTTTTTGTATAGCGATTTAATTTTAATAATGGGGTATTACCAATTAGCTCCAATGCACTTTCTTTTATCTGTTTCATATTTTTTCCCTCCATAGCTTATTTTTCCTACTTGTTTAATAGGTTTTATATACTATGGTTGATTATACTGTCCATTTTTTTCCTTGTCAAGACTTTTTTATGATTTTGATAAAAAACGATACCAACGTTTTCCACAAAGCCGAATTAAAAATAATATTCCTCTTACACAAAGTTCTATACACATGGCAAGCCAAACGCCTACAAGCCCCATTTCTTTTGATAAAAAGAAAGCAAGTGGTAATCGAATTAACCACATACTAAAAAAATTCATACAGCTTGGAACAAACGTATCCCCTGCTCCTCGAAAAACTCCAGATGCCACAATCGAAGCCCCATACATTGGCTCTGCAAATGCTTCTATCCGAAGAATTTTTACTCCAAGTCTTTGAATTTCTTTATCTGGTGATAAAATTCCTATCATCCATGGTGCAAAAAAATATAATAAGATGCCACTGCTTGCCATAACAGCAATACCAAGTCCTACCGTAAGCCATGATAATTTTTTCATAACATCGTGTCTTTTTGCTCCAATGCTTTGTCCAATCAAAGTTACTGCTGCCGAACTAATCCCGTATCCCGGCATATAGCATAGACTTTCTGCTGTAACAGAAAATGCATTTGCTGCAACGGCTGTCATACCAAGTGGAGAAACAATCCTTGTTGACATAATTTGAGCACCGCACATAACAATCTGTTCAAATCCTACAGGTGCTGCCATACGTACTGCTGTCAGAAGCTGTTGTTTGGAAAATTTTAATTTTTCTTCTTTTCTTATATGCAGCATAGGAGAACGAGCAAGTAGGAAATACAACATAAAGCCTGTTGTCACAAGCTCTGCAAATGCCGTTCCAATTGCTGCACCAGCGACTCCAAGCCCTGCTCCCGGTATTATAATAGGATGCGAAAAAATTTCTATGCTTCTTGTTGGAAATATAAAAATAAGATTAAAGCATACATCAAGCGTACACATCAAAACATGAAGTAAACTTGGTATCTTCATATTACCACTACATTGCAGCATTCCACTAGCAAGAAAATTCATTTGTATCACTGGCAGGGAAAGACAATAAATAAGAAAATATAAAGAAGCATCCTTTACAACTTCCTTTTCTCCTCCAAGCCAAATAGGAAGTCCTTTATGTACAAGCACTCCCAATAATAAAATGATACAGCTAAATATCATAGCAATGATAAGTCCCTGCCGCAAAATATTTCTTGCCTTTTTTTCTTCTTTTGCTCCAATAAAATGTGCTACCTGTATGGTAAAGCCAACACTGGCAGCAGAACAAAGCCCTCCAAGCAGCCATGTACTTGATGACATTAAACCAACAGCAGCAGACTCATTCGATCCTAAATGCCCCAACATAGAAGCATCAATATATTGCATAATAATCGAAGATATTTGTGCCATGATTGCCGGAATACTTAACTGCACCGTTAAAAACAAAAGCTGCCAAAAAGAAAGGCTATGTCCATTACGCAATTTCTCTAAAAGATTTTTCTTTTCTCTCATAAAATTATATCCTAATTAAAAAATATACATCGACTCCCCAGTCATCATCACGATTTTCTTCATAAGCAGCTTCTACAAGTCCTGAAATATCTTCGGTAAAATATCCAATTCTTGTAGCTGTAATATCGACATCTTCCATATCTTTAAAATATAGTCTAAGTTCGCCATCATGAAATAAATATAATTCTCCTGTATATACATCTTTTATTTCTTCTTCATCATCTCTGCTATAATTTCCTCGAATATTTTGTTCCACATAGCCTCCATCTTCCTCGTAAGTATACGTTGGAAACCGCATTTTGGAATCGGATAAATATCCAAGAATCGTAGTAGCTGCATCATTATTATACATATCAATTGTATAATCCTTATCATTATTTAATTCACTGCTTTTATCACTAGCATCTTCTGGCTGCAAAACTTCTTTTGGAGGTTCTTTTATTTCCTTTTCCTCTTTTCCACAACCACTCCCTATTATTGTAAAAAATCCAACGCAAACAGTCAATAATAAAATTCTCCATTGTTTCATTTTTTTCATAAATAAATTCCTTTCGGTTGTCGTAGGCGGAAACCCACTGCCTTTAGG
>CAJTJZ010000003.1:0-13735 GCA_910576895.1 uncultured Lachnospiraceae bacterium
TTCCCTATGGGAAATTACGTTCCAAACTAGAATATCTATGTGAGCTGAATGGGATTCTTTTTGTGAAACAGGAAGAAAGTTATACTTCCAAGGCTTCTTTCTGGGATAACGATGTAGTTCCTGTCTATCATGCAGAGAATCCGCAGTCTTACAGTTTCAGCGGAAAACGCCTACAAAGAGGATTGTACAGAACTGCTAATGGAACTTTGCTGAATGCAGATGTCAATGGAGCATTGAATATTCTAAGAAAAAGTAGCGTTGTGGACTTGAATGTCCTATACGGTAGAGGCGAAGTGGACACGCCTGTAAGAATAAGGATTGCCTGATTTGTTAGGTAGAAACTTAAATATCAAACTTCTTACGAAGCTCCCATCCTCTTAGCGAGTTTTACGAGCGTAGGTGGGGGAGAGTTCACCGAGATGGTAAATTAATGCTAACATATGCGGCAATTACAGCGATTGGTGAGAATAAAGTATCTGATTTAGCGAAAGCTATAGTAAATGCAGTGAAAATAGGTGGAATAACAGTAGAATATCCAATGAAAGATTTAAGTATTGGATTTGCAAATGATTATGATCCAAATTATAATCCGACAGTGGGATATTTATATTATGAAGATTATTCTGATGCAACAAATAATAATATAGGAAATCTATGGATATCATCAAATGCACAATCAAATGTAACAGTGGATAATGATAGTATGCATGGAAATTATTTCCATTTCACTACAGGATTAGATGCTGGTAATAGAGGTGCTTATTGTAATTTCTTTACCTCTGGTGAGAATATAAATGGAAATTATATTATAGAATTAGATACACAATTACAATCTGGTAATATAGCTGATCGTTCTGTATCACAATTTGTAATTACAGGAAATGATTCCACTTGGGATATTAATAGTGGTATTAAAAGTAAATATATTTTAAAATTAGATACACAAACAGTAACATCAAATTCTCTTACTCAAATATGGTATATCAATGATACACAAGAAAAAGTTATCATTCCTTATGATGCTTGGGTACATATAAAAGCTAAAGTAAATACTAAAAATAAGACAATAGATTTGATAATTACAAATAATGATACTATTCTCTATAATGAAACAGTAGCAATGACTTCAGAAACAGGTTTAAAAGGATTATATGTTTTAAGAGGACGTGGAACTGGATTTACAAAAGTTGATAATATTAAAGTAAAAGAAAGTAGAGAAACTATTGCTACTTATGGAAAAGATAATGGAGATGGGACTTATACTACAGGTGCATGGTATGATTATACTAAATATTATTCTCAAATTTTAAGTCAAAATAGCGAAATTAAAATTAATTTTCATAATTGGTCAGCAGGAACTAATAATGCCTTTAACTATGCTATTGCAATAACACCAATTGATAGTACGGCTGGAATTTGGGAGAGTGGTGGAAAACAATGGCATTTGCGAGCAGATAGATTTAATTGTTCTACTTTTGAAACATTTTATAATGCATTTTATCCTACCTATGAAGTGGAATGGGATTGGGATACTTTTGCTAAAATGATGAGTGACTCAGAGATTGAATTAACTGTAAAGCGTTCTAAAAATATTATTACAATAAATGCAACCATTACAGGCAATGATAAAAATATCTATCACTATATGGTTACAACAGAAGCTGCTCCAGAAAATGGTGATCTTACTTTATATCTTGGTGGTGAGGAATGTTACCTTGAAATTTATGATATAGAAATATGTTAGAATAGCAATATGATTAAATCATAAGTAAATTATGAGCATAGCTTGATAATAAGAAATAATATTTCTTTCATTCATTTTTAAAGTGGCTATAAAATTAAAAGATAATTAAAAAATAGAAAATAACAATAAAATAATTTAGAGTAATTACCTCGTATTGTCATGATTTATGTCAATACGAGGTTTTTAAATAGTTTTATAAATGATTATATTATTAGTAATGATTGGATAGGTTTATTTTTTAGGAAAATTGCACTATATTTTATGATAGTTTTTGGAAAAATAGTAAATAATTTCTAAATTTTTATCATGCAATTAGTATAAATTACAACTGTATTTAGAAAAAATTTAGAATTTTTGGTTAAAATGCATAATCTAAAATTGACAAGAGTGGAAAAATTATCTATTATGTTTATTATGCAGGTATTATAAAAAAACTATTATTTTTTTAGATGTATTTATGAAATTTATACAAAGAAGGGAGATGCATAATTATGAAGAAACGATGGCAAAAGAAAATAATTGCTTGTGTGACAGCACTTGCAATGACAGTAACAGTATTTCCGCAAAGCCAGTTATTTTTAAGGGGTGAAAAGGTAGAAGCGGCAACTAGTGAACCTGATATAACTACAGATTTGATTGGTTATTATAGTTTTGATGATACCTTGGTAAATAATGTATCTACTACAAATGGAGTAGCTAAGCTTCATGGTGGTTCAGGTGATCCATGGAATGAACCTGTAAAAGGAACAGCAGAGTATGCAGAAGGAATAAAGGGAAAGGCATATGTTTTTACAGGTGATACAGGTGAAATAGTAAATACGAATACAGGAATAGGAACAGTAAGAGGAGAAGGATTAGAATTAGATGTAAAAACAAGTAAATCTTTTACAATTAGTGCATGGGTAAATACTTCTGAAAAAGTAGATTATCAACCAATTGTATTTACAAATAAAGATGGTGATAATTATATAACAGCAGGAACTAATTATAATAATTTTGCATCAGGAGGAATTGCTAATTATAAAACAACTTGGTATTGGTTAGATAAAAACAATAATAGTGAAAGTAAATTAAAAGATTTAGAGATAGGTGAATGGACACATGTTACGATAACTTTTTCAGATGATGGAACAGTAGTAATGTATTACAATGCAGAAATTTTATCAAAACAAACTATTCCAGAATATGAAAGTGAACATTTTGCTAATATGCCAATTTTTTTAGGTATTAATTGGTGGAATCGTTCTTTTAAAGGTATGATAGATGAAGTATATGTTTATAACAGAGCATTGTCTTCTGAGGATGTAAAGGAATTATATGACAAAAGTATAATGGAAGATGAAGATTCTGATCCTAATATGGGAACAACAACTGTAAATAAGTTGTATAGTAAGTATTTTGGAACAGATAAAATATATAATCGTGTGACAGTTCATGATCCATCTATTGTAATTGGTTATGAGGATCAGGAAACAAAAAAAGTATATGCAGACGAAGGAGCTGGACGCAGAAAAAAATATTTTATTTTTGGTTCTCATATGGCATGGGCACATAGCTATGATATGAAAAATTGGACGATGTTCAGAAATAATATTAATGATGACTATGCAAAATTATTTGAAAAAGAAGCAAAATGGTCTGCTTTAGGTAATAAGAATTATGATTTATCAGGAAATCTTTGGGCTCCTGATGTAATCTGGAATCCTAGCATGAATAAATGGTGTATGTATATGAGTGTCAATGGTGACAATTATTATACTTCTATTGTATTATTGACCTCGGATGATTTGATGGGTCCTTGGACATATGAAGGGCCAGTAGTTTATTCTGGTTTTACATATGCAACTGATGCAAATGCAAAATCAATGACTGATTTATTTGATATTATTGGTAGTGTAGAAGGAACTAGCACAATTCCAGCTCGTTATAAAGAAACACGTAATGGTAGAACTGCACTTTATGGTATGAATGCGATTGATCCATGTGTATTTTATGATGATGATGGAAAATTGTGGATGAGTTATGGTTCTTGGTTTGGTGGTATCTATATGCTAGAGTTAGATCCTGCCACTGGTTATAGGAATAAAAGCCATACTTATACAACAAAAACGGATCTTACAGAGGATATTTATCAGGGTATTAAGATTGCTGGAGGAAATGGTTATACTGGTGAGGCATCTTATATTGAAAAGATTGGTGATCGCTATTACCTTTTTATGAGTTATGGTGGTTTTGTGGCTACTGGTGGTTATAATATGCGTGTATTTTCATCTGAAAATGTAACAGGACCATATAAAGATTTATCAGGAAATGATGCAAGATATTATAAAAATGGTAATACTGAAATTGGTAATAATATAAATGTTACAGGAACAGTTGGCAGTCGTCTTATGTCTTATTATAAATGGAGTTTTATTAAAGATGGCTTTGTAGCACAAGGACATAATTCTGCTGTTGTAGATACAGATGGTAAAGCATTTAATATTTATCATACAAGAAGGGATGATGGTACAGAAGGACATTCTGTTAGAGTACATCAGACGTTTGTAGCAAAAAATCATGGTTTAGTAACAGCTCCATTTGAGTATAGTGGTGAAACGTTAGCTTCAGCAGCTTATGATAAAGCTAAAGTAGCCGGTGAGTATCAAATACTTTATATGGATCCAAAGAAAAGTAATAATAGTTTAGCTTGTGTAGAGGAAGAAGTATTAACACTTGGAACAGATGGTAATGTATCTGGAACTCTTAATAATAAAGCTGTAACTGGCACATGGGAGCAAACAAATGATGGACCATATTTGACAATTCAAGCTGGCGGTGTTACTTATCAAGGTGTATTTTTAGAACAAAATATAGAAGAAACTGCTTATGAAACTATGTGTTTTACAGTAGTTGGTAATAATGATATTGCTATATGGGGTTATCAAAATCCTTTGGGTAATGCAAATGTAGCTTATAATGCAAAGAATACGAATGCACAGATTCCAGACAAGGCATTTGTAGGAACAAAGTTAGATTTTAATACAAAAGGGTATTTTGGAGCTACATATAAATGGGAATCATTAGATACAAGCTTAATTAGTGCAGATGGTGTTGTACAGCCTGTAGATCAAGATACAGATGCACAAGTACGTTTAACAATTACAAAAGGTGAATATAGTCATAGTAAAATTTTAACAATTAAAATTATATGTGAGGAATCCAAAAGTCAATTACTGCCAATTGAAAGTGATGCAGTTTTGGCTGAATATGATACAAAAGAACAATTTAATAATGCAACGCCGGATAGTAAAATTTCTCAAAATACAGGATTATCACTTAGCTTCTTTACAAAAGGTGTAACTTCTGATTGGACATCTATGTTGGTTGCACAAGGAGAACTAGAACTTGGTTTATCAACACTTACAAGACGTTCAAGTGATTCATGGTGTAATTTTAATGAATCACAAACAGAAAGATCTGAGTATTCAGAGCAATTATATCCAAATGGAGAAAATATACATAAAGCTTTTTATGATAATAATTATTATGTAACAATTAGTGTCAATACAGATGGCTCGATTAGTTATTATAGAGATGGAAATTTAATATTAACATATAAATCTAATGTACAAAAGGCAGATGGCAATCTTAATAGTACGATTGGTGAAGTTGCATCAAAAATTATTGAGTGTTATAAGAAAGAAACATTAAAGTTTGTTTATGATAATATAAGTAATGTTGTAGTAGGTTATGGTGCAGATTTTGAACCATCTTCTGAAGATATAACGGAAGGGTATGAGTATTATGCAGATTATGATAATAGAGGTAGTGCATCTGATTGGAAGAAAGGTAGTGGTGCAGGCATTCTCTCTTTAGAGTATGATAATACTTATGGTAATTATGTACAAATGGTTCCTAGTACTGATAGTGGTAATCGAGGAGCGGAATTAAATTTTTATACTGCAAATAGTGAAAGTAATTTAATAGATTATGTAGTAGAATTAGATACTTCTTTAACTGGAGGAGTGCAGGATGAGCGATCTGCTACACAATTTGCTATTACAGGAACGAACGCTAGTTATGTTAGTAATAACGTGAATAATGGAATTGCATCAAATTATATTTTAAAATTAGCCTCTCCAACTTATTTAGCATCTAAACCAGAAACAAGAACTACTTATTATATCAATGATAGTACAACAGATTCTATTACAATTGATACTGGTACATGGGTACATATTAAAGCTCATGTGGTTGGAAAAACAGTTGGACTTACCATTACAAATAATGCAACTGGAAAGGAAATTTATAATGGAATTGTAAAAGCTAATGGAGAAGGAAAACTAAATGGACTTTATATATTATCTGGCCGTAATAGTGGTGTAATTAAAGTGGACAATATTAAGGCTTATGAAAATAATGATCGTCAGCCCGGAATAAAAGGTGATGTCGAGAAATTAACAGGTACTGTTTGGTGGGAAGAAAATCAGGTAGGAAAAGACTATAAACTTACTGGTAATGGTTCTATTGTATTATATGTTAGAGCTGATGATTTAGATGCAAATAATTATGGTGCATTTAATGTTGAATTAAAAGGTGATCCAAATTATATTTTAACTACTGGTTCTGATAAAAATGCATGGACTGTAGAAGGTAGTCAAGATATTGGTACTATTACAGGTATACCTGCTGAAACGGGCAGTATTTTAGAAAAAGGACATACTTATAGAATTACAGTTACTAGATCTGGGAAAGATATTACCGTTGAGTATTATGATATGGCAAGAAATAAAGAATATTGGACAACACAATGGCTCAATAGTAATATGCCAGATACATTTGGGGTTCATATTATTGCACAAGTTGGAACATATTCTATATGGCAGAAAGAAACTTTAACAGGTACTGCTTGGTGGACAGGAAGTCAGGTAGGAAAAGATTATGAACTTATTGGAGATGGTTCTCTTGTTTTAAATGTGAAAGCAGATGCCTTAAATGAAAGTAATTATGGTGCATTTAATGTTGAATTAAAGGGTGAAAAGGATGGAACAAATTATTTTTTAACTACGGGTTCTGATAAGAATGCATGGACTGCAGAAGGTAGTGAGGGTATTGGCAAAATTACAGGTATACCAGATATAAAAGAAAGTACCTTGCAGAAAGACCATAACTATAAAATCATAATTACAAGGATTGGACAGGATTTTGTTATTGAATATTATGATATGACAACAGATCAAAGTTATTGGTCGGCAAAATGGCAAGATAGTAATATGCCAGATATAGTAAATACGCATATTATGGCTCAGATTGGCACATATACAGTACAGCGTATTCATACTTATAAGTCTGCAGTTACTACAGAAGCTACTTGTACTGAGGATGGTGTTCGGACTTATACATGCCAATATTGTGATGATCATTATAATGAAGTAATTGAAGCCATGGGTCACACAGAAGTTATAGATCAAGCTGTAGAAGCAACATGTACTACTGATGGTAAAACAGAAGGCAGTCATTGTAGTATTTGTGAAGAAGTTCTTGTAGAACAGGAAGTAATTCCAGCACTAGGTCATGATTATAGCAAAAGCACTTATTCCAACAATACAATTACAATAAGTTGTTCCAAATGTGACAGTACAAGAAAAGTTATATTAGAAACACAAGAAGGAACGATTGGAAATAGCTATGATCCAAAAGGCAGTGCAGAAAATAGCATTCTTCTTCCAACAGCAACTACCATTACAAGAACTGGTTATACATTAAAAGGATGGTCAGATACAGCTTCTGGAAGTGTAAAATACCAAGGAGAAGTAGAATATGAAACATTACTTTCAACAGAAGATACCATTACAATCTATGCCATTTGGGAGAAAATAGGAGGTCCAACTGGTACGATTACTATAGCAGAAGGAAAATGGGATTCTTTCCTTACAACAATTACCTTTGGAATTTACAAATCAAAACAAGAAGAAATTACAATTGATGCACAGGCGGAAAATGGTATAAAAGCAGTTTCCTATTTAATTGCGAGAGATGGAAATAGCTATACAGAAGAACAATTAGCAACTATGGATTGGACGGCTTATGATTCTACTGCAAAACCAAAACTAGAAAAGAATACAAAAAATGTTGTCTATGCAAAATTAGAAGATCAGGCTGGAAATATTCGCTATCTTTCTTCTAATGGTATTATAGAAGATGAAATAGCACCACAGATTACAGGATTTGATGTGAATGTGGGAGGACTTACCGATCATAGTGCAGAGCTTTATGCAGAAGCAAATGAAGATGGAACTTATTATTTTGTTCTTTATAAAGATTCCGAAGATAGTTTGCAGAGTAAGAAGGATTCAGAACTTGCAGAAGCGATTATTGCAAATGCAACAAAAAGTGGTGCAATCCCTGCAGGAGATAGAGTTATTCTTTCAGAAACAAAACTAGAAAAAGCAACAAACTATAATGCTTATATAGCAGTAAGAGATGCTGCAGGAAATGCTTCTTCTCGTGTATGTCTTTTTACAACAGCACAGGGAATGTTAGAATTAACAAATCCAACGATAACAGGTTCTGTTATTTATAACTCTGATTTAGTAGCAGATGCATCGAATACAGAAAATTTAAAGAATTATAGTTATCAATGGTATCGTAGCAGTAAACCAATTACAGAAGATACTGATTTTTCCAGTTTAGAAGTGATTGGAAAAGCAGTAAAAGGCGAATATACAATTCAAAGAGGAGATGTTGGAAAGTATTTAGCCGTTACCATTGCACTAGAACATGAAGTTTATGCAGGTTCTTGTAAGACATATCTTACAGAACCAGTAAAGCCAAAGATGGTTACAGCAACAGCAACAATCAAAGATAAGGAATATAATGGAACTACCGATGCAGAAATTTCTGAACTTATATTAGATGGAGTGATTCCAAGGGATCAAGATCAGGTAACAGCAATTGCTGGTGATGCTATTTTTGTAGATTCAAAGGTAGGAAATGAGAAAGAGGTAACTGTTTCTAATGTTGCATTGCAGGGAACGTATGCTTCTTGTTATCAATTGGAACAAACCACAATAAAGACAACAGGAAATATTGTGAGGGCAGGAAATGCACCAAATATGCCAAATGCAGCACAAGTTTGGAATGTATCCAATGAGATTACAACAGTAGGTGCTATCACACTTCCAAAAGATTGGATATGGCATACAGATGATGCAGAAAAGCAATTAATAGAAGGCGTAGAGATAACAGCAGTTGCAGTTTATAATGGAGAAGATAAAGGAAATTATAAAGTAGAATCTGTTGAAATTAAGATTCAAAGATCAACATGTGCACATAAAGAAACAGAGATAAGAAATGAAAAAGCAGCTACTTGTACCGAAACAGGTTATACAGGAGATACTTATTGCCTGTCTTGTAATCAACTTGTTTTAGCAGGAAATGAAACTTCGGCACTTGGCCATAGTTTTACTGATTATAAAGAAAATGGAGATGCCACCTGTACAGAGGATGGAACAAAGACAGCAACATGTGAACGTTGTGGGGAAACAAAGACGATTGTATCTGAAGGAACGAAAAAAGGGCATACCATTGTAATTGATCCTGCTATTGAGCCAAGCTGTACTGCAATTGGAAAAACGGAAGGAAAACATTGTTCTGCTTGTGGAGAAGTATTAGAAGCACAAAAAGGAATTGCAGCTTTAGGACATGATTATGAAAGCAAAGTTACCAAAGAACCAACGGTAACAGAAACAGGAATTAGAACATATACTTGTAAACGATGTGATCATAGTTATACAGAGGAAATTGCAAAACTTCCAGAAGAAACACATAAGCATGAATATACAGAAACAATTACTAAAGAGCCAACTTGTACCGTAGAAGGTGTTACTACTTTTGTATGTAGTTGTGGTGATCAATATACAGAGGCAATCAAAGCTTTGGGTCATAATTATGAAGTGGTGATTATAAAACCAGCAACGGTAACAGAAAGTGGGATTCAAAGAAAAACTTGCAAACGATGTGAAGATACTTATACAGAAGAAATTCCAAAATTAGAAGAAGAACATAAGCATCAATATACAGAAACAATTACCAAAGAACCAACTTGTACAGAAAAAGGAATCAAAACTTATGTATGTACTTGTGGTGAACAATATACAGAGGACTTAGAAGCTCTTGGTCATGATTATAAGTCAGAAATTACAAAACCAGCAACAGAGACAGAAACAGGAATAGAGACCTTTACTTGTACTCGTTGTGATGATAGTTATACAAAGGAGATTCCAAAGTTAGAGGAAGAACATAAACATCAATATACAGAAACAATTACCAAAGAACCAACTTGTACAGAAAAAGGAGTAAAAACCTTTACTTGTAGTTGTGGCGATCAATATACAGAGGATTTGAAAGCTCTTGGCCATGATTATAAGTCAGAGATTACAAAACCAGCAACGATAACAGAAACAGGAATAGAGACCTTTACTTGTAGTCGATGCAAAGATGAATATACAAAGGAAATTCCAAAATTAGAAGGACCTCAGCCACCAAATGGAAATACAGGTAATACAGGCTCTAGTGGTGGAACAAGTAGTCCTACAGGAAGTACAAGTAATAATACACAAACAAATAATAATACAAACAATACAGATAATACAAATACAACTCCACAAGAACCATCAGAAAATACACCAAATGATGATAAAACAGAAGATAAGAAAGTAACAACGGAAACAAAACCAGATGGAACAAAGGTGGAAACAGTAACAGAAACAAAATCAGATGGTACTACCATAGAAACAGTAACGGAAACAAAAACGGATGGTTCTACAATAAGTACAAAGGAAATAAAAACAGAGGATGAGAGTGCTTCTTTAGTTACTGTAGTAGAAACAGCATCTGATGGAAAAGTAACTATAAATTCTGTTATTCGTACTGGTGTTTCTGATACATCCGATACGGTAACGATTGCAGAGGAACTTTTGAAAGATGTTGCAAGTGATGAAAGATTAGATAGTATTGTTGTAGAAATTACAGATACAACCGTAAACTCTGCTACAAAAGAAAGTAAAAAAACCGTTGTAAATGTCAACATTCCTTCTGTAGAAGGAGTTGCTGTAGAAAAAGTAGTGCTTACAAAGGACAGTATTGAAGCTGCAAAAAATATTGGCAAAGGTCTTGTAGTAAATATAATAAATGGATGTGCAAAAGAAGGAACAATCAATAATTATAAAGTGACAATTCCTGCAAAGCAGTTAGCAAAGATTGATTCTGCTATTCAAGAAATTAATGTGGAAATTGTTGCAGAACCAGTAACTAATGTTTCTGATGCATCTAAAAAGAATGCTATCACAAAGATTGTCAACAAAAACAAAGGAAAAGGCAAAAAGACTTGCGTGGTATCTCTTGCTACAAATAAAGAGGTAAAGGCAGGTATGAATGTTACCATTCCTGTCACGGAGAAAACAAGTATTGCCAAAGGAAGTAAAGTATATGTATACAGATATAATGCAAAGACAGGAAAGCTGATAGAAACAGCAAATTGTAAAAAAACAGTATCCGGAAATGGTACAATTACTATTGCAGCAACATCTGGAAAAGATTATGTTATTTCTGCAAAGAAATTAAGTGGAAATAAAGTAGAAACAATAAAAGAGGCTATTTCTGTATCAGTATCCAAAAAGACAGCAAAAGCAGGAAAAGAGCTGAGAATGAAAGTATCTTTTCCAAATACCGTTAGTACAAAATCAAAATTTGGTGCAGAAAAAGCAACGATTACTTATAAGTCCAGTGACAGCAAAATAGCATCTATATCAAAAGCAGGTGTTATTACAACAAAAAGAAGCGGGACTGTTACTATTAAGACAACGATAAAACTTGCAAGTGGACAAAAGATAGTGAAAGAACAGAAAATAACAATAAAATAATTACTAAAAAGCAGTTAGTATAGGTTTCATAACTCCGTATTAGCATAAAGAGAATATGTTGATACGGAGTTGTTTTATTTTTTAATTAGAACTAGAAAAGGAATTTTTGCATATTTTCCTAAAATTCCCTTGACAATTCCATATAGAAAATAATATAGTATACTTGACTATTTATCAGTTTATTCTCTTTAGTATCAAATAAAAATAAATCATAATAAATAATAGAATTTTTTTAAAGGGAATTGGGTAAGTATAAAATAGAAATAGGGTAAGGAATGATAAAATTTTCAGAAATGGAGACATAAATGATATGAATCAATTATCACATTTAGACGAGTTGGAAGCAGAGGCAATCTATATTATGAGAGAAGTGGCTGCTGAATGTGAGAAACCGGTGATGCTTTATTCTATTGGAAAAGATAGTTCGGTTATGCTGCATTTAGCTATGAAAGCTTTTTATCCAGAGAAACCTCCTTTTCCATTTTTGCATGTGGATACTACATGGAAATTTAAAGAAATGATAGAGTTTCGTGATACTATGGCAAAGAAACTTGGTATTGAGATGCTTGTATATACAAATCAAGAAGGGGTAGCACAGGGAATTAATCCCTTTGATCATGGTTCTGCTTATACCGATATTATGAAAACGCAGGCATTAAAACAAGCACTTGCAAAATATGGTTTTACTGCTGCTTTTGGCGGTGGTAGACGTGATGAAGAAAAGTCTAGAGCAAAGGAAAGAATTTTTTCTTTCCGCAATGCGGAACAGGCATGGGATCCAAAGAATCAACGTCCTGAAATGTGGAAATTGTTTAATACGAAAATCTTCAAGGGTGAAAGTATTCGTGTTTTCCCTCTTTCTAACTGGACAGAAAAGGATATCTGGCAATATATTCGTCAGGAAGCAATTGAAATCCCATCCCTATATTATGCAAAAGAGCGTCCTGTTGTCTATCGTGATGGTAATATTATTATGGTAGATGATGATAGAATGAAGCTTCGCCCGGGAGAGAAAATAGAAATGAAAAAAGTACGTTTCCGTACTCTTGGCTGTTATCCCTTGACTGGTGGTGTAGAGTCTAATGCAGATACATTAGATGCCATTATTGAAGAAACATTAAGTGCAGTTTCTTCTGAAAGGACAAGTCGTGTGATTGATCATGAAGCAGCCGGAAGCATGGAAAGACGGAAAAGGGAGGGGTATTTCTAAGATGCAAAGTTTATTAAAATTTATTACCTGTGGCAGCGTGGATGATGGTAAATCTACGCTTATCGGGCATTTATTATATGATGCGAAACTATTATTTGCAGATCAGGAAAAGACATTAGAGCTGGAAAGTAAAGTAGGAAGTACAGGCGGTAATATTGATTATTCCCTTTTATTAGATGGACTTATGGCAGAGCGTGAACAGGGAATTACAATTGATGTGGCATATCGTTATTTTACAACAGATAACCGCAGCTTTATCGTTGCTGATACACCGGGACATGAAGAATATACAAGAAATATGGCAGTCGGTGCTTCTTTTGCAGATCTTGCGATTATTCTTGTAGATGCTTCTCAGGGTGTTTTAGTGCAAACAAAACGGCATACAAGAATTTGTGCTTTGATGGGTATTAAACATATTGTATTTGCAGTTAATAAAATGGATTTAATCCATTATGATAAAAATGGATTTGATAGAATTAAAAAAGATATTAAACGTCTTGCTGTGGAATTTGACTTTGAAAGTATTTATATTGTACCAGTATCCGCTACGGTAGGAGATAATGTAACACATGGTTCTAGTCATATGACATGGTTTGATAATGTTCCACTATTACAATATTTAGAAGATATTGATGTAACACAAGCAGATAAAAAGAAAGGGTTTGTGCTTCCTGTACAGCGTGTTTCCAGACCAGATCATACATTCCGTGGCTTTCAAGGACAGATTGAAGCTGGTGAAATTCAGGTAGGAGATGAAGTAACAACACTTCCAAGTGGTGAAAAAGCAAAAGTAAAGGGTATTTTTATTACAGATAAAGAAGTAGATTATGCATCCAGAGGACAAGCAGTGACGATTCAGCTTGATAGAGAGGTAGA
>CAJTJZ010000003.1:13745-18870 GCA_910576895.1 uncultured Lachnospiraceae bacterium
TCCAGAGGTTGTGTTATTTATAAAGATGATAAGTTAAAAGTTAGCAATTTATTTACAGCAAAGCTTTTATGGATGGATGATTCTATTTTAGTAGCAGGTAAGAATTATTTCTTAAAAGTAGGAACAAAGATGATTCCAGCTACTGTAATGAATATAAAATATAAAATTGATGTAAATTCTGGAGATCAAGTTCCTACAGATAGATTATATAAAAATGAAATTGCTGTTTGTGATATTTCTTGTGCAGATAAAATTGTATTTGATAAATTCAAAAATAGCAAAGCATTAGGTGGATTTATTTTAATTGATCGTATTAATAATATGACAAGTGCTTGTGGTGTGATTGAGCATTCCTTACGTCGTTCTGATAATCTAACTTGGCATAATATGGATATTACACGTGATTTTCGTTCCGAGCAAAAAGGACAGAAACCAAAAACAATTTGGTTTACGGGACTTTCAGGTGCTGGAAAATCTACCTTGGTCAATGAATTAGAAAAACGTTTGGCAGCTTCTGGGAAACACACAATGTCTTTAGATGGAGATAATATACGTCTTGGTTTAAACAGTAATCTTGGTTTTAAGGAACAAGATAGAATTGAGAATATTCGCCGTGTAGCAGAAGTTTCAAAACTAATGAATGATGCAGGACTGATTGTATTAACTTCTTTTATTTCACCATTTATTAGTGATCGCCAAAATGCAAGAAGAATTATAGGTGAGGATAATTTTATTGAAGTTTATATTAGTACCCCATTAGAGGAATGTGAAAAAAGAGATGTCAAAGGACTTTATAAAAAAGTGCGATCGGGAGAAATTCCAAACTTTACCGGAATTACAAGTCCTTATGAAGCACCAAAGCACCCAGAAATTGAAATTAATACAGTGGATATGAGTATTGAAGAAGCAACGGATTATATTTTTGATAAAATAAAGGGATATTTGGAATAATTATTTTAAGAAATAGAAAGTATCAAAAAGAAAGGCATTGTAATTTAGGAAGAAAGATATCATTGCAAGGATGCAAAAACCGTTGGAATTTCCAACGGTTTTTGCGAATAAGGAGTAGAAAGAAAAAATGGAAAAAACATATTCCGCAATAATATTTGATTTAGATGGTACTTTATTAGATACCTTAGAAGATTTACAGAAAAGTGTGAATACTGCAATGAAAGTTTGTGGTTTTCCAGAACATAGTTTAGAAGAAATCCGCAATTTTGTAGGAAATGGTCTTCAGCGTTTAATGGAACTTTCTGTGCCAAATGGAAAAGAAAATCCACAATTTGAAAAAGCACTTCAAGCGTTTAAAGAGGACTATCAAATTCATTGTAATGATAAAACAAAAGCATATCATGGCGTGATTCCATTACTAAAAAAATTAAAAGAACGTCATATTAAAATGGCAATTGTATCAAATAAGCCTGATTTTGGAGTGAAAAAATTGCAGGAGATTTATTTTAAGGGACTTGTAGAAGCAGCTATTGGACAAAGAGAGCCATTAAAAAGAAAACCTGCCCCTGATATGGTTTTGGAAGCATTAAAGGAATTAAAAGCAGAGAAGGAAAAAACAATTTATATTGGAGATTCCGAAGTAGATTTAGCTACGGCAAGAAATGCGGGGCTACCTTGTATTAGTGTAGCATGGGGATTTCGTAGCAAAGAATTTTTAGAACAGCAGGGAGCAACAAAGATTGTGCTTTCCGTAGAAGAACTGGAAAAAATATTATTATAAAAAAGAGGAAATAATATGAAAAATCCAAGATTATTCATCCAAGAAGATTTATTAGATGATACAGTTCTTAGGCGTATAGGGAAAATATCCAGTCGGGGAGAAAAGCTTCCATTACAGGAGATTGAATATAAAGTAGATGAAAAAGTAAAAAAATTAAGAGAATTATCAGAGGAGGATCTTGCAAAAGCAATACATACCTTATTAAAGAAAGAAGATAAAAAATCATAAGACCTAAAACAATAGTAAGTAATAATAACAAATAACTTAAGGAGCATAGTTCAGGCATAATGCCCATGTCCCATAGAAAGGAGAATGCGTTTATGACAGATACCAATATGATATCCGAGATAGCAAGACTGGCAAGTTTATGTAAGGAAAATGGCCAGATTGATCCGGAACTATATGGAAAATATGAGGTAAAAAGAGGGTTGCGGGACATCAGTGGAAAAGGGGTGTTGACAGGCCTGACAGAAATATCGGAAATACGTTCTTATACAATTATAGATAATGATATGATCCCTTGTGAGGGAAAATTATTTTATCGTGGTTATGATGTTGAGGATTTAGTTAGTGGTATTATCAGAGATCAAAGATTGGGTTTTGAAGAAACATCCTATCTTTTGATTTTTGGGAAACTGCCAAATCAAACAGAACTAACACAGTTTCATAATATCATTGGGGAATATAGAGAAAACTTACCAACGAGTTTTGTAAGAGATATTATTATGAAAGCACCAAGTCATGATATGATGAATACATTAGCAAGAAGTGTTTTAACATTATATGCATATGATGATAAGGCAGATGATACTTCTGTGGAAAATGTACTGCGTCAGTGCCTGCAATTAATCGCTTTATTTCCCTTGATTTCTGTTTATGGATATCAAGCATATAGTCATTATCATGATGGAAATAGTTTATATATTCATCAACCATTAAAAGAACAGTCTACAGCAGAAACTGTGTTACATATTCTGCGTTCTGACAGTAAATTTACTCCATTAGAGGCAAAAATTCTTGATATTGCTTTAATTCTTCATGCAGAGCATGGCGGAGGAAATAATTCTACTTTTACAAATCATGTAGTAACTTCTTCTGGAACAGATACGTATTCTGCTATGGCAGCTTCTCTTTGCTCTTTAAGAGGGCCAAAGCATGGTGGAGCAAATATTAAGGTAGTAAAAATGTTAGAAGATATGAAAGAACAGGTAAAAGATTGGGAAGATGAAGATGAAATTGTGCAGTATCTAAGGGATTTATTGCATAAACGTGCTTTTGATAAAAAAGGGCTGATTTATGGTATGGGTCATGCTGTTTATTCCATTTCCGATCCACGTGCTAAGATTTTCAAGGAATTTGTAGAAAAGCTTTCTATTGAGAAGGGATATGAAAAAGAATATGGACTCTATGCAAAAGTAGAAAGATTAGCACCACAAGTAATTGCAGAAGAAAGAAAGATTTATAAGGGAGTTAGTGCAAATGTAGATTTTTATAGTGGGTTTGTCTATCATATGCTGGAACTGCCATTAGAATTATATACACCGATTTTTGCGATTGCAAGAATTGCAGGATGGAGTGCACATCGAATTGAGGAAATTATTAATGAAGGAAAAATTATTCGTCCAGCTTATAAAAGTGTATCAAAACATATGCCTTATAAAGATATGAAAGATAGAGGTTGATATTAAATTTGTGAAGAAGCAGATAGGAGAGGGAATGAAACAACAGATACTAACAATGCTTAGAACGGCAGATGGCTATCTTTCTGGACAGGAAATTTGTGAAAAATTAAATGTTTCAAGAACAACGGTCTGGAAAATTATAAAGCAGCTTCAGAAACAGGGATATGAAATAGAAGGGATTAAAAATAGAGGATATCGTCTTCTATCAACACCAGATATTTTAACAGCAGAAGAAATTAAAAGTCAGATGGGAACAGATTCTTTTGTAGATCAGGTACTTTATTTTCCAGTTACAGATTCTACAAATATTCAAGCTAGACAATGTGCAGAAAAAGAGGATTCTGATAGACTTTTAGTTGTTGCAAATGAACAAACAAAAGGACGGGGCAGAATGGGGCGGCATTGGGATTCCTTACCAGAGGAAAATATTTTTATGTCGCTTTTGCTAAAACCAAAAATCAATCCAAAATCAGCTTCTATGTTGACAATAATAGCAGCACTTGCAGTTACAGCAGCCATTAGAGAAAATACAGATTTAGAATCATGGATTAAATGGCCAAATGATATTGTAATAAATAAGAAAAAAGTCTGTGGTATTTTAACGGAAATGAATTCAGAACTAGATTATATTCATTATGTAATTATTGGAATTGGTATTAATGTAAATACTATTGTATTTCCAGAAGAAATTGCACAAACAGCGACTTCTTTATTGTTGGAATCAGAAAAGAAGCAGCGATTTAGCCGTAGTCAATTACTTTGTTCTGTTATGGCATTTATGAAGAAATATTATGAAAAATTTTTGGAAACACAGGATTTATCACTTGTAAAGGAAGAATATAATCAAAGACTGGCTGGACTTGGGGAGCAAGTGAAAGTTCTTAGGGATAAAACAGAATGTATTGGCATTTCTAGAGGAATTACAAAAACAGGACAATTAATTGTGGAATATTCCGATGGTAGTAAAGAAGAAATTTTTTCGGGAGAAGTATCTGTAAGGGGGCTCTATGGATATGTATAAAGATTTTGGGAAAAAAGAAATGGTTGTATGTGCTGCAAGTGCATATAAACAAAAGTTTTATTTCAATCCTATGTTTGAACGCCTTCCATCACAGGTAAAGGATGAACTTAAAATTATGTGTGTCTTATTTACAGAAGATATTGGGGGAGTATTATCTTTAAAATTTGACGCAGAAGGAAATCTTGATTTTCATGTAGAGGCAGAAGAAGCGGACTTATTTTATGATGAAATAGGAAGCAGATTAAAAATAAATCAAATGATTCGAGAAAAACAAGAATTGTTACAGAAGCTTCAAATGTATTATCAAGTAGTATATAAGAATGGTTTTGGAGGAAAATAAGGTTATGTTATTTGCAGTAGATGTTGGAAATACAAATATTACTTGCGGCATTTTTCATGGGGAGACATTGACAGCGACAATACGTTTAACAACAAAGATTCCAAGGACATCGGATGAATATGGAATTTTTTTATTAGATGCACTTTTGGCAAAGGGGATTAAGAAAGAGCAGATGGAAGCCGTTATTATTTCTTCTGTTGTACCACAGGTAATGTATTCCTTAAATAGTGCATTTATTAAGTATTTTAATATAACACCGATGATTGTTGGTGCAGGTATGAAAACAGGGATTCGGATTAACACAGCAAATCCAAAGGAAATTGGAGCTGATCGGATTGCAGATGCCGTTG
>CAJTJZ010000003.1:18880-28681 GCA_910576895.1 uncultured Lachnospiraceae bacterium
CGTGTAGTGACAGAAAACCCAAAACAGATTGGGGCGGACCGCATCGTAGACGCAGCGGGGGCATATGAGCTTTATGGTGGACCTGTGATTGTGATTGATTTTGGAACAGCCACTACATATGATTTAGTATCAGAAGATGCTACTTTTTTAGCAAGAATTACAAGCCCGGGGATTCGGATTGCGGCAAATGCACTTTGGAATGATACAGCAAAATTGCCAGAGGTGGAAATAAAAAAACCGGATACCATTCTTGCAAAAGATACGATTACAAGTATGCAGGCAGGATTAGTTTATGGGTATATAGGGCAAACGGAATATATTATAAAAAAGATTAAGGAAGAATCAGGCTTAAAAGAGGCAAAAGCAGTTGCTACTGGTGGGCTTGGAAAGATTATTTCAGATGCAACCGATCAAATACAGATATATGATAGTGAATTGACATTGAAAGGACTGCGATTAATTTATAAAAAACAGTAAAATAATATGAAAATTGGAAATGTAGAAATTGCAGGAAATGTAATATTAGCTCCTATGGCAGGAGTTACAGAACTGCCCTTTCGTATTTTATGTAAAGAACAAGGGGCAGATTTAGTTTATTCCGAAATGGTAAGTGCAAAGGGGATTTTTTATCATAATAAAAATACAAAGCCATTATTAGAAATTTCTCCATTGGAAAGGCCATTATCTCTTCAATTATTTGGCTCTGATCCAAAGATTATGGCAGAGATGGCAAAAAAAATTGAGGAGTTGGATTTTGATATTTTAGATATTAATATGGGATGTCCTGTACCAAAAATTGTAAATAATAAAGAAGGTTCTGCTTTAATGCAAAATCCAGAGCTTGCAGGGGAAATTGTAGAAGCTGTTGTCCATGCAATAAAAAAACCAGTTACAGTAAAAATACGAAAGGGATTTTTATATGATGAAAATACAGCCGCCTCTTTTGCAAAGCGACTGGAATCTTGTGGGGCAGCGGCGATTGCTGTTCATGGCAGAACAAGAGAACAATATTATAGCGGAAAAGCTGATTGGAATGTAATTAAAGAAGTAAAACAAGCAGTAAAGATCCCTGTCATTGGAAATGGAGATATTTTTTCAAAAGAAGATGCAAAGCGTATGCTGAAAGAAACGGGTTGTGATGGTATTATGATAGGGAGGGCAGCAAGAGGGAATCCTTGGATATTTTCTGAGATAAAAAATAAAGGAAAATGTCAAAAGAAACAAGAACTAATAGAAATGATATTACGCCATGCAAAAATGCAAGTGGAGTGGAAGGGAGAATATTTGGGAATTCGTGAAATGCGTAAACATATTGCATGGTATACTTCAGGTTATCCTGCTTCTTCAAAGTTAAGAAATTATGTAAATCAAATAGAATCATTGAAAGAACTGGAAAGTCTTTTGGAAAAATGGTCTTAATGTTTTTTTGTTGGAATTACTAAGGGCAATTTTAATAGGGATTACCAAAGGTAGGTAATCCCTATAGATAAGGTGATAACTATTATGCCTGTTGATAATGACCGGATTCCTTTTTTGCAATCCGCATAACTTGTGCCCAAGTATCGCGAATTTCGCGGATGCGATTTAAGGATTCTTCCAGCATTGCCATATCTTTATTGACATTTGCCTGTGTCAGAGTCCAATAGATATAGTCGTAAATCAGATCAAAGTCCTTGGCTACTTCATATTTACGATCAAGTTGTTCACGAAAATGAACAATGATATTTTTTGTTTTATGGATATTGTCATTACATTGGGCATAATCACGTTTTTTTAGTGCATCAATGGCGAGATTACAATATTTAATTGCACCATTATAAAGCATCATAGTAAGATCTCCCGGTGTTGAAGTGCCAAGCTTATTAGAACTATATGCACGTGCTGCTGTTTTTTGCATAAAATACCTCCTATTTATTTTCTTATTTTTGATTGTAGTAACAGAAAAAGCAATGCTGGAAGTTTTTCTGTAAAAATAATTATTACTGTTACGATTATCGGCATTTTAATTGGAAAAAATAAGTCATTGTTGAAAAGTATTGAAAGATTACAGAAAAGTGTGGTATACTAGGCAAAAGAAGCAGAACGATAGAGAGAAAAAGGAAAGAATTAGGAGGAAGTTTGCTATGGAAAAGCAGATAATAATTACAATCGGGCGTGAATTTGGAAGCGGTGGTCATGAGATTGCAGAAAAGCTTTCTAAGGAACTTGGAATTATATTATATGATAGAGAGCTTATCCGAACGGCAGCAGAAAAATTTCATTTTGATGAAAATGTATTAGCATATTATGATGAAAAACCGATACATAGTGTTTTATTTCCACTAAATCTTGCTATGCTGCCTTATGCAATTGGAGATAGTGTGGAAGAACGTGCAGCAGTTGCAGAATTTTCTGTTATTCGAGAAAAATCAGAAAAAGAATCGTTTATTGTGGTTGGACGATGTGCAGAACATATTTTAAAAGATAAAGATATTATTAGTGTTTTTATTAGTGCCAATGAAAAAGATAGAATTGATAGAATTTGTAAAAAATATGATTTATATGAAAATGATGCAAAAGCTTTGATTAGCCGTAATAATAATGTTAGAAAACATTATCATGACTATTATTGTGATGAACCTTGGGGAAGTGCAACAACTTATCATCTTTGCTTAAATAGCAGTATATTTGGAATTGATGGTTGTGTAGAGTTAATTAAAGAGAGTGTGAAATGGCATCTTGAAAGGTAAAAAATATAGAAAGAATTTTAAATGAATAAATAGTTTCTTTTTGCTAATACTAACGTGGATGGATATACCATGTCATGCTCAAATGAGCATGACAAGAGATCATACTCAAATGAGCATGACAAGAGATCATACTCAAATGAGCATGACATGGTATAACAAGAGGTTATACCCCAATGGGTATAACAAGAGGTCATATCCATTCGGATATGACAAGAGTTGCAGAAAGGAGCTGTTTTTTTATGGAAAAAAAGCATGGACAGAAAAATGAACAGTCTGGAAAGTGGGGAGATTATTTAAAGCTTACGAATGCTTGTTCCACAACAGATATGACAGGATTAATTCCTTCTGTTCTTACTTCTGAGGCAGAAGAAGAATTTTATGATGAAATGTATCAATTTCTTCCACCAGTAGAAGGAAAAAAATCGGAATAAATTACAATTTTTAGTAATATAAAAATACAACAAAAAAGTGTTTTACATTTCCACAGGTCTGTGCTATGGTGATTGCAGGCCTGTATTCTTCGTTATAGAAAAGGAGCGAAATATTTCAAAAAATTGATTATAAATAACGAAGGAGGAATGGAATGAATGATAGAGAAAAAAAGCGATGTTTTTCTATGATATTTCTGATTATCGTGACTATCTCCTGTTTTCTTTTTTATGGTGATTGTATGACTGTAAAGGCAGCACCAAATATTTCTTGTGTCCTATTATCCAGTTATGAAAAAGTGATTGACATTGGAGAAGAATGCTATATTTTTGCATGGACTTCCAACGGGAAAAAACCTACATGGAAAAGCAGCAATTCAAAAGTAGCATCAGTAAATACTTATGGTTTAGTAACAGGAAAGAGAGCGGGAACAGCAAAGATTACAGCAAAAATTTCAGGGGCAGAAATGTCTTGTAGAGTAAAAGTAAATAAAACGATAATAACAATAAATAAAAAAAGTCTTTCTTTAGAACGAAATGATTCTGTTACATTACAAGCTTCTGCATCAAATCATGCACAGCTACTATGGAAAAGCAGTAAAAAGAGCATTGCGGAAGTAGATGAAAAAGGATGTATAACAGCAAGAAAACCGGGAGAAACTATTATTACAGTTAGTGCAGATAATACAAGTGTATCTTGCAGAGTAACCGTAAGGCAGCCAAAAGTAGTTTTAAATAAAACTTCCATCACTCTTTATCGTGGACAAACAGAAAAATTAACAGCATCTGTTTCTTCAGGAATTACACCTACTTGGAGAACAAATAAAAAAAGTGTAGCAATTATTGATGAAAATGGAGTGGTAACAGCGGTAAAACATGGTGTGGCAGTAATTACGGCAAAAGTAGATGGAATTTCTAAAATTTGTCAAGTAACGGTAGAGCAGCCAGAGATTGTATTAAGTGATTTTGAATTAAATCTAAAGGTAGGGCAGACAAGGCAGATTTCAGCAAAGGTATCTTCTGGAAATCCTGTTGTATGGACAGTAAGTAAGCAAAGTGTTGCAGATGTTGATAAAAATGGAAAGGTAACAGCTTATGCAAAAGGGACTTGCTATATTTATGCAACAGAAGATGGAGTGAAGGAACGATGTAGAGTTTGTGTAACAGAAGAATAAAAATATTCGGTCAGATCCACTTTGCAGATTTGACCGAATAGGAAGAATACAGGTCATATTTCTTGATTTACAAAAACTATTTTAATTTATGAAAAAAAATATTCATTTGAAGTACGAAATACTGTATTGCTAGAGCCAAGTACCTTTACAGTTAAAGTATCTCCTAGTTTAGCACTTTCATTTGAAATTGTAAGACAAGTATCATTGACATATTGCGTTTTTATTTTTGTATTATTAACATAAACTTTACTCCAAGGGGTAAAATTCTCTCCAATTAATACAATGGAGGTATCTGTTTTTAATGCATCTTTTAAACGGACTTCGTCAATTCCCATAACTAAATCAGAAGCTGGGTAAGCGTCTTCTCCATGATAAGCATATTTTTCACCATATAACATATCATATTGCAGAAGTTCCATATTTTTTATATAGTCTTCATCTTCTTTACAAAATTGCTGATATTGGAACATAGTCCCTTCATGGATACCAATAGAATTTAAAGTATCTGCTAGGAGTTGATAACTTGTTGTATCTTTATCTTCTTTTTTTAGTCCAAAATTATTCCATGTTGCATATCTAGTTTTATAGATTCCGCCGGATTTCATATCTTTTGCCGTTAATTCAAGACTTGGAAGATGATCTCCAAAGAAAACTACCATTGTCTTTTCATCACGTTTTGATAAGTCGTTAATCAAATCTCCAATAAATTTATCTACTTCATGAAGCTGATTTACATAATATTCCCATTGATTATCCATTGCTTCTTTACCTGTACCATGTACTATAATTTCAGGATTTTCAATCACTTTTTCTGTTGGGTAAGCACCATGTCCCTGTACTGTAATCGTATATACAAAATCAGGACCTTTTGTAGCATCCATTGCTTTTTTGACTTCTGGTACAAGAATATTATCGGTTGCCCAAGTGCCAAGAGGTGTAAATTCTGTAATATTCATAAGTTCTTTGCTTGTAAAGGTATCAAATCCCATTTTAGAAAAAGCGTTAGCACGACTATAAAAATTACCACCATTATTATGAACAACATGAGTGCCATAATTAAGATTTTTATTTAATACACCAGCAATACTTTCACAAGGATTATTTTGCAAAACCGTTTTATAAGGATATTCCCCTGTACCAAAAAATTTCATATTCATGCCTGTTAGAATTTCAAATTCTGTATTTGCAGTACCTGCACCAACAACAGGAACTTTTAAATAGCCAGAAGTATAATTTTTTGTGAGTTTTGTAAAATTTGGTACAGGATTTTTGGAACAATTTAAAAATTTTACTTCCGAAGGATCAATAAAAGATTCCAGTAATACTACAATAATATTTGGCAGTTCTTCCTTTAAGACAGATTTTGTCTTTTTTGCTTTATGTTCTACTTTATTTTCAATACTTGCAATGGTTTCTTCTGAATAATCTGTGGATTTTTTCATACCACGTCCAACAACACTAGTAGAAAATCCATAAACAAATCCATAATTTTCATATCCTTTTGCAATATTTGTAAAATATCCAGAAAGGATATTTTGGTGAATTGCGGCATTCGTAACAGCAGGCAGCCAAAACCAGCTAGAAAGAATCAGTGCTAATGTAAGGATAGGATGTGATTTTCCTTCATATTTTGGCCCTTTTTTCCAAAGAAAGATACAAAAGGCGAGAAATAAAAGTACAACAAAAATAACGATAATTTCTTGTAAATCAGAAAAATAATTACTTTTCATTGTAAATAAGTCATTAATTAGCTTTAAATCTGTATAACTAAATGGTGTTACACGCTGTAATAAAAGACAGCCATTCACGATACCAAGAAAGCACCAAACACCACTAATAAGAATGCGAACAAGGATACGGCGTTTAAATAAATAAACAACTAATAATGTTGAAAAAATAATCAGGGAATTATAAAGGAATGCCCAAGTATGCAAGTGTACATAGGAGATTGCTTTAAAAATAGAGTGCCTTGATACTGCTTCAATAAAAAAACAAATAAGGCAGGAAATCAAAGCATGAAATAGTGGCGAAAATTTATTAAATATAATAATCATACGGTGATCCTTATTACGTTTCTCAGGACGATCAAGGTTTTTTGTTATTATTGGCTTTTTTGTAAACATAGTACCCCTCCAATTCCATTTGCTGTCAATAAAAATTTTTATACTATAAAAAGAAAAGCCCTATCCCCTAGCCTTTATTTTCCCGGAACAGCTACAATATACACTTTTTGAAAAAAAAAAGCAAGAAATGTGAAGATTTTGTAAACGAGAAATTATATAGAAAAAATGCAAAGAATTTGTGGAAAATTAACAAAAATCTTTTCTATATAAGATAAAAATGTCCATAGACTGTCAAAAACAATATAAAAAACAGTCTATGGACATAATATTATAAGTAATTTATGAACAGTTTTTAAGAATCTTTTTTTGGATTGTTCACAATTCCTGCAAAGAGTGGCGTTTCTGCTTTTCCGGCAATAACGAATAAAAAGGGACGATCAAACGTAAGATTAAGTTCTTCCATTTCTGGTTCTTCGCCTGCATAAGTATAATTAAATTCCATTTCCATATAGGAAGAACCAAGTACCCCTGTTTCATCAATCATAAGTCGAACCGTTTGGCTGGCTTTTGATAGATAGATTGAATTAGAAACCGTATCTACAGAAAGTAAAGGAGAAAAATCTGCTTTTGCTCTGTCAAAAACATCGGTAATGCCCATAGCTTGTAACGATTCTTTTAAATTAAATTTGGAGGAAATATCAAATTTTGGCAAAGAAAGATGAATAAGCCTTGTCTTTCTTTTTATATTTTTAATTTCTTGCATTATTTGCTGTTTTTCCTGTTCTGCTTCTTCCAAGGAAGGGATTTTCGATTTGTATAAAATTAAATTCATAATAGAGTTATCTTTTAATAGTTCCTGAACCTTTATATCTTCTTTTGGGAGGAAAAGCCATAGACTTTGATCATTTTTTAAATATTTTTCTATAGCAAGGAAATGTTCACTTTCATAATAATCTTGTACATTGTCTTCCCGCATAAAATCACAAGTAATATCTTTATAAGGCGAATGAAAAATCGCTTCTTTTGTAGCATCCACAGAAAATTCCGTAGAAAAGCCAGACTGAAAATAAAGAGTAGAAACAAGTGCAAGAATCGTTTCTTTTTCTAAAGAAATGGTTTGTGTTTCCTTTTTTAAAAAATAGTTTGTTTGCTTGTTTATCCAGTCCTGCAGCATTTGATCAAATTTTTTAGAACCCATTGTTCCCTTATAAGAGGAAACATAATAAGTTTTTGCCAAGGTATCCATAAGGGATTGACGAAAAGGAATTGTTTCATTTAACCAAAGGGAATTTGCTAAAATGTTTTCTGTAACACCATCATTACAGTATTCTGCATTCCATAGGCAATTTGTTTGTACCTGTAATGCTTTTTTTGTATCTGTTTTAAGCAATGTAAAAATTTGCTTTTGGCTATTTCCATCACAAAGTTCGGATAGAACGGAAAGTGCCATATAGAGATTAAGAGGAGAACAAATATAGTTTTTATCATCGGTGGAAGTAAAAAAATGGGAAAGATCTGTATCTTTTTTTATTAAAAGCTGCCGCATAGTTTCGCTAAAAAAATTTGTTAGATTTTTTAGTGATTCTTTTGCAGGAGCTTGATATTGTTTTTGTTTTTCCTGATCTTTTTGCCATTTCTTATATTGTTCATAGGCTTCTTCTTCTTTTCCAGATTCTAAATTGTTTGGATAAAGAGGTTTCTTTGGATAAATGGCTTTAGAAATTTGAGTAGCTGTTGCATTTCTTGCTTGTTTTTTTGCTTCAAAATGAGAAAATACAATAGAAGCTGCAAAACAAAAAAGTGCAAATACTGCTGTTATAGTAACAGCATAGAAACGAAATTGTTTTTTTGGAATTTCCTGTTCTATGGTATGTTTTTTCCGAACATTTTCTGCACAAGCAATTAAATGATCATCAAGCATACCAATCGCATCACTAATATCTTCTGGTTTCATAAAAAAAATCCCTCCTGTTCTAAATATGTTTTTAAACCAGCCCGAGTACGGCTTAGTTTGCTTTTAATTTTTGATTCCGTTGCATTGTAATAAGAGGCAATGGTATGAATCGAATCTAGAAAAAAGTATCGGCATAAAAATATATTTCTTGTCTCCTCTGGCAGAGTGATAAGATAAGCATGAATGGCATGGGATAAGAGTTTTTGCTCTAATGCTTGTTCTGGTGTGAAATTACAAGGAATACATTCATTTAATTCAGAAAGAGAAAGTATATATTCTGAACCAGAACGCTTTTTGCTATGATGTTTTCGTAATATATCAATAGAAATTTGTCTTGTAATTTTCCCAAGAAAGGTAGAGAGCATGAATGGCTTATGTGGCGGAATACAATTCCATGCCCTAAAATAAGTATCATTTACACTTTCTTTGCTATCCTCTTGATTACAAAGAATATTATAAGCAATTTTCATAAGATAACGATTGTATTTTTTTTCAGTCTCTTGTATGGCGGATTCTTTACGCTGCCAGTATAAAGAGATAATTTTATCATCCTCCATAAAACTCCCTCCTAATAGTAAGATTGTCATGATATCTTTTTTCTTCTATACTATCATCCCGTAAGAAAACAAGAATGGTTGCATTTTAACAAAAAAAAAGAAAAAATAGTAGGGTAAATTTTTGGGGTATTCTATTATGATCTTATCTGTAAATTTGACACTAATCGTTGGTGTCAAATCCGCTTTTCTATTGCTTGAAAAAGTAGTTATAAATTCATTATAATGATATTGTCAAAAGATTGATTGGCCAATCAAAAATTTCAATCTTTATTATTGGGGAAAGGAAGATGAGGTGTGGTATGAAAGAAAAAGTTCAGCTTTTTGGCAGATTCTTAAGCGGAATGGTTATGCCAAATATTGGAGCATTTATTGCATGGGGATTAATTACAGCACTTTTTATTGAGAGTGGATGGCTGCCAAATGCAACGCTTGCAAAGATGGTAAGTCCAATGTCGCTTTATTTACTTCCACTTTTAATTGGTTATACAGGGGGTCAAGTCGTAGGTGGCCCACGTGGAGGGGTAATTGGTGCAATTGGAACGATGGGTGTTATTGTTGCCCGTTTAGATATGCCTATGTTTATTGGTGCAATGATTATGGGTCCATTATCTGCATGGGTATTAAAACAGTTTGATAAAGCGGTAGAGGGAAAAATTAAAGCAGGATTTGAAATGTTAGTAAATAATTTTTCTCTTGGGATTATTGGTGCGATTCTTGCCTGCCTTGCCAGTGTTGCAATTGCACCAGTAGTATCAGTTTTAAATAATGCAATGGAAGCAGGGGTTGGATTTTTTGTAGACCATGGACTTCTGCCAATTGCAAGTTTATTTATTGAACCTGCAAAAGTATTATTTTTAAATAACGCAATTAATCAGGGAATTTTATCACCAATGGG
>CAJTJZ010000003.1:28691-59988 GCA_910576895.1 uncultured Lachnospiraceae bacterium
AAACAGGTGGAAGAAGCCGGAAAATCAATTTTCTTTTTACTAGAGGCAAATCCCGGACCGGGACTTGGAATTTTACTTGCTTATTGTATTGCAGGAAAAGGAAGTGCAAAGAGTTCTGCAGGTGGTGCAGCAATTATTCATTTCTTAGGTGGAATTCATGAAATTTATTTTCCATACATATTGATGAATCCATTACTTTTACTTGCAGTAATCGCAGGTGGTGCAAGCGGAATCTTTACCTTTAGTTTATTTCACGTAGGTTTAACAGGACCGGCTTCTCCGGGAAGCATTATCTCTATTTTAATGATGTGTGAACGTCATTCTTATATTGGATTAATTCTTGGTGTTGTGATTGCAGCGGTAATTTCTTTTATTATTGCATTGCCATTGCTTCGATTCGCAGGAAAAGATACAAGTTTGGAGGATGCAACTGCACAGAAAGATCAAATGAAAAATAAATCAAAGGGAATTTCAGAACAAACAGGAAAGAATGAAATTAGCAAAGATGGATTAATTAAAATTGCATTTGCCTGTGATGCTGGTATGGGTTCAAGTGCTATGGGTGCAACTGTTTTAAAGAAAAAGATTGATAAAGTAGGACTTAAAAATATTGATGTAATTCATACACCAGTATCTTCGATTCCAGCAGATATTGATATTGTAGTAACACATCAAGAACTTGGAGAACGTGCAGCACATAGCAATCCAAATGCAAGGTTAATTTTAATTACAAATTTTCTTGCTGCACCAGAATATGAGGAGTTAATTGCTGATTTGCAGAAAATAAGAGGATAATAGTTATCATAATGCAAAGGAGAATACTATGGATCTGACACCTCGTTTAAAACGTATTTTAATGATTATGCTGGAAAGAGATCAGGCAATTGCCATAAAAGATCTGGCAGCAGCAATTGGGGTCAGTAAGCGGACAGTACAGCGTGAACTGGAATATGCAAAAAATATATTAAAAAAGTCATACAATATTATATTTGAAACAAAAACAGGAGTTGGTGTATGGCTTTCTGGTAGCGAAGAAGATAAAAAGCAGCTTTTAGAAGAATTAAAAGGAATGGATAATTATGATGTAAGCGATAGAGAAGAAAGAAGAAAAAGGCTGCTTTTAGAGATACTAAAAGAAAAAGGATTAAAAAAGTTATTTTATTATGCCAGCCAGTTTCAAGTAAGTGAAGCAACGATTAGTACCGATTTAGAAGCGATCGAAGGGTGGCTGAAGGAATACCAGCTTTTTATTACAAGAAAGCCGGGAAGTGGTATTGAAGTAAATGGCACAGAAGGAAGTTACCGCAGAGCGATTCGAGCATTTATTGAGGAAAATATAGATACGCATTTGCTAGAAGAATCTTATGAAGTGGTGGAAGAAACACAAGACTGGCAATTGAAAGAATTTTATGGAATTGGAAAGATTTTAAAAGAAGATATTTTAAGACGTGTTGTAAAGTGTATTTCTTTAATAGATGAAAAAAAAGTAATGACATTAACAGATAATTCTTATCTTGGGCTTGTGCTTCATATTTCCATTGCAATTAGCCGTATTTTAAAAAATGAAATTATTGAGCAAAAAGAACAATGGGAACTGCCAAGAGATGAAGATTATCGTTTGGCAGAAAAAATTGTAAAAAAATTGGAGGAAGAATTTTCTATTGAAATTCCTCAGATGGAAACAGCCTATATTTGTCTGCATATTAAAGGTGCAAAACATCAGGGGATTGAATGGGATGGACAAAAAACAATAGAGGTAGAGCAAAAAGAACTTTTAAATCTAGTGAATGAAATGATTAATGCCTATGATGAAGAAAGTGCATTTCTTATTAAACAAGATAATGATTTTATTCAAGGACTTTTGGCACATTTGCAGCCAACATTTATTCGACTTATTTATGATATGAAAATATCAAATCCTATTTTGAAAGATATTCGTATTGCCTATCCAGATATATTTGAACGAAGTAAAAAGGCAGCGGCTGTTTTAGAAAGATGGATTAAAAAGCCCGTTCCAGAAGAAGAAATTGGATTTCTTGCCATTCATTTTGGAGCAGCTCAAGTTCGAGCAGAGGGAAAAAAAGAGCAGATACGACAAGTAACGATTGGAATTGTATGTGCCAGTGGAATTGGAATTTCCAGATTAATGCTTTCAAAGTTAGATAAAATTTTTAAAGAAAGAATCCATTTGGAAGCTTATGGAAAAAATGATATTACCCCTTATATTGCAAGCAGACTAGACTTTTTTATTAGTAGTATTCCGCTTCGGCAAATAGAGGCAGATGTTCTTCAAGTAAATCCACTATTAACAGCAAGTGATATTGAAAAAATCAAGCAAAAGCTTTACCACTATGAACGTCTTCCAAAAAAGGGACAGGAAAAAAGTATTTTTACGGTACAATTAGAACAAGTAAATCTTTTAGCAATGCAGATTAAAACCATTTTACGATATTTTGAAGTTTTTCGAGTAAGTAATGATATTACTTTTGAAGAACTTGTAATGGCAATTTCAGAAAAAATATCGCCATATAAAGACAGACAAGTAATGATACAAGAGGCAATTGAAAGAAGAGAAAAGCTTGGAAGTCAAATTTTTGCAGAATTTGGTTTTGCACTATTACATACAAGAACAAAAGGAGCAGCAAGACCAAGTTTTCATATTTGGACAACAAAGGACTTAAAGCCGTTTCTTGATTCGTATTTTAAAGGAATCCATGTTGTTCTTGTGATGTTAGTTCCAATAGATGATAATATCCAAATCAATAGTGAAATTTTCGGATATATTAGCAGTAGCTTAATTGAGGATTATGATTTTTTAACTGTTCTTAAAACAGGGGAAAAAGCAAGAATTGAAACGGTGCTATCAGAGAATTTGCGAAAATTTTTTAATCAGTATTTAAATAAGATGCAATAAAAAATCTAAGAAAACTTTAAACAATTTATTTAAAATAAAGGAGGAGTTATTATGTTTTTTTCAAAGAAAGGAAAAAAAGAGGAAAAGAAATTGGAGCTTTTATATCGTGAGAATGTAAAGGTAAACTGCAAACCAGATACCAAGGAAAATGTTATTCGTGCCGTAGGACAGATGCTAGTAGATACTGGATATGTAGAACAGCCTTATGTAGATGCTATGGTAAAAAGAGAAGAAAGTTTTTCTACTTATATGGGAAATGAGCTGGCACTGCCACATGGTGTAGAGGAAGCAAAGAAAGAAATTAAAGCTTCTGGCATTGCTGTTATGATTTTTCCAGAGGGGACAGAATGGGGAAATGAAAAAGCAAAAATTGTTGTTGGAATTGCTGGTGTTGGAGAGGAGCATTTGCAGATTCTTTCGATTCTTGCAGATAAGGTCTTAGAGGAAGGTAATGTAGAGAAACTAACAAAAGGCAGTGTAGATGAAGTTTATGAAATGTTAAAAGGAGGGATGTAGGATGATTGTTACTGTAACAATGAATCCTGCAATTGATAAGACAGTCGATGTAGAAATATTAGAGCGTGGAGGATTAAATAGAATTAAACACGTAGAACTTGATGCTGGAGGAAAAGGAATTAATGTTTCTAAAACAATTCATGAAATTGGCGGCAGTAGTATTGTAACTGGATTTATTGCGGGAAATACTGGAAAGATTATAAAAAATGTTATGGATGAATGGAAAATAGTAAGTGATTTTATTGAAGTTTCTGGTGAAACAAGAACCAATACAAAAGTATTTGAAAAGCAGGGAGATTTAACAGAATTAAATGAACCCGGTCCATTCGTACAAGAAAAGGATATGGAAGCATTGCTTGCAAAGTTAGAAGGTTATGCAGACAAGGATACTTTATTTGTATTAGCAGGAAGTGTTCCATGTGGTGTAGATACAGATATTTATAAAAGAATAATTGAAATGGTACATAAGAAAGGTGCAAAAGTATTATTAGATGCAGATGGGGAATTATTTACAAATGCAGTAACGGCAAAGCCAGATATTATAAAACCAAATCGGATTGAATTAGAGCAATATGCAGGAATGGATTATATTGCATCGGAACAGGAACTTTTCCGAATGGCAAAAAGTCTTGTGGAAGATGGTATTGAAACGGTTGTTGTTTCCATGGGAAAAAGTGGGGCACTTTTCCTTCAAGGAGATTATCAAGTGAAATGTCCGGGATTAAAAGTAAAAGCACATTCTACCGTAGGAGCAGGAGATGCTATGGTAGCAGCATTATCTTATGCATGGGATAAAAAAATGACAGCAAAAGAAACGGTAACTTTGTGTATGGCAGTTTCTGCAGGTGCAGTTACAACGATTGGAACAAAACCACCAACAAGGGAAATGGTGGACGATTTGATGGAGCAGGTAGTAATAGAAGAATTAAAGTAATAACATAATATAATAGGCAATTGTGTTTGATTTTAGAAATGGAGGTATATAAGATGAAAACAAAAGCAGTTAGAATGTATAATGCAAGAGATTTAAGATTAGAGGAATTTGAATTGCCAGAAATAAAGGACGATGAAATTCTTGTAAGAGTAGTGAGCGATAGTATTTGTATGTCAACTTATAAATTAGTGGAGCAGGGAAAGAAACATAAAAGAGCACCACAAAATATTGATACCAATCCGATTATTATTGGCCATGAATTTGCAGGTGTGATTGTTAAGGTAGGAGCAAAATGGCAGCATCAGTTTAAGCCGGGACAAAAGTTTGCACAGCAGCCAGCGTTAAATTATAAAGGAAGTCTTGCTTCTCCGGGATATTCTTATGAATATTTTGGTGGTGCTTGTACTTACTGTGTAATTCCGCAGGAAGTAATGGAACTTGGCTGTTTAATGAACTATGATGGAGATAGTTTCTTTGAAGCTTCCCTTGGTGAACCAATGAGTTGTATTATTGGTGGTTATCATGCGAATTATCATACAAATAAAAGAAATTATACACATACAATGGGAACAAAAAGCAATGGAAATATTTTAATTATGGGTGGTTGTGGACCAATGGGACTTGGTGCTGTAAGTTATGGGATTCAGTTTGAAAACCGTCCAAAACGAATTGTTGTTACCGATGTTAGTGATGATAGAATTGCTCGTGCAAAAGAAATGATTACCATAGAGCAGGCAAAAGAAAAAGGTGTAGAATTATCTTATGTTAATACAGCTTCTATGGAAAATCCAATTGAAGAATTGATGGCAATGACAGAAGGCCATGGCTATGATGATGTTTTTGTCTATGTGCCAAATAAACAAGTAGCAGAAATGGGAGATAAACTTTTGGCATTTGATGGTTGTATGAATTTCTTTGCAGGTCCAACGGATAATCAGTTTAAGGCAGAAATCAATCTTTATAATGCACATTATACAAGCACACATATTCTTGGAACAACAGGCGGTAACAATGATGATTTAATTGAAGCAAATAGACTAGCAGCCGCAGGGCAGATTGAGCCAGCAGTTATGGTAACGCATGTGGGAGGTATTGATAGCATTATTGATGCAACACTAAATCTTCCAAAGATTCCGGGTGGAAAGAAATTGACTTATACTATGTTTGATATGCCATTAACTGCAATTGATGATTTTGCAGAACTTGGAAAAACAGATCCATTATTTGCAAAATTAGATGAAGCATGTAAACGTAATCGAGGTATGTGGAGTGCAGAAGCAGAAAGAATTTTATTTGATCATTTTGGAGTAAAACCAGAAGAAGTATAAAAAAAGAAAGGAAAAGGCTATGGTATCGAAAAAAATAACAGTAAAAAATCAATCGGGTCTTCATGCAAGGCCAGCAGGAATTTTGGCAAAGGCAGCAGGAGAATGTAAATCTGATGTAAAAATTCTTGTAGGAGAAAAAACAATTCCTGCGAAAAATATTTTAAAGCTTATGGCAGCAGCAATTAAATGTGGTACAGAAATTGAGCTTCAATGTGATGGAGAAACAGAAGAAGCAGATTTAGAAAGCTTAACAGCATTGATTGAAAGCGGATTTGGAGAATAAGTATAGTATAATTTAAAAAAGAAATTCATAAAAAATGAGCTAATGATATCGTTGGCTCATTTTTTATCGTTTTCCCTATTTCTAAGGTATAAAATAATGCAATAAGACCAATACTGAACTATGTGAAACCGTAAACATAATAGTTATAAGAAAGAAGGTAATAATATGAAAGCATATGTAGATCCTGATTTATGTATTGGCTGTGGAGTTTGTGCAGGAACATGTCCAAGTGTATTTGAAATTAATGATGATGGAAAAGCAGAGGCAGTTCATGAACCAGAAGAAGGGGAAAAGGATAGTGCAATAGAAGCAAGAGATAATTGTCCAGTATCTGCAATCTCCATAGAGGAATAATACTCTTTCTTTTTTATAGGCAAAAGTGAAAAAAAGGAACAGTAGCATTATTTGCTGTTCCTTTTATGATGCTAGAAGTTATTTTTATATTTACTTTGGAAAGAAAATTTGATAAAATAAGACAAAAAATACAAAAAGGATAGATGTGAGTTATATGGAATTAATGAATTGGGAATATGTAGATTATCATTCTGGAAATAGAAAAGCAAAATTTCGCAATCTTTCGGACTTTGAACCTTCCAATCAATCAAAAAAGGGAAAAAAAGGAATTGGGATATGGCTTTTCTTCTTTTTTTTGGTTGTTGTTTTAAATTTGATTGCATGGTTTAGCAGTGCTTTTTGTGATTTTTATATTAAAACAATCTTTCCTATCTGGGGCAGAACCTATGGCTGGCTTTGTGGTCTTGTTCCTTTTTCCGTTGGAGAAAAAATGCTTTGTATTGCAGTGATTTTAATACTATGTTTTTTGATTCTTGCCATATTTTGGCTTATTGGAGGTTTGTTGTTTCAAATTACGTGGATAAAAACAGTTTTTGGCATTTATGGAAGTATCTTAGCATGGATTTTTTTGGCAGTGCTATGGATTATGACATTAAATTGTACCATTCTCTATCATGCTTCTACCTTTGATCAAAAATATATGCCTTCCAGAATAGAGAAGAAGTATTCTGTAGAAGATTTAACAAAGTTAAGAAATTATGTTGTAGGACAGATCAATCTCTTAGCACCACAGCTTACAAGAGATGAGGAGGGTTATCTTATTTATAATGAAGATATTCCTGATAGAGCAAGAAAAGAAGTACAAAAACTGGGAGAAAGTTATGATCAATTAAAAGGGTATTATCCACGTTCCAAACCGATTTCTTTTTCAGGTTTTATGAGTCAAATGCATATGGCAGGGTATTATTTTCCTTTTTCTATGGAAACAAATTATAATGATACTATGTATATTGCGAATAAACCATCTACAATTTGTCATGAATTAGCACATTTAAAAGGTTTTATTTATGAAGATGAAGCTGGACTGATTGGATATTTGGCTTGTATTACATCAGAAGATCTTTTTTTTCAATATTGTGGTTACATAAATGTTTATAATTATATTGAGCGTGATTTTAGAAATGCAGTTTCAGAAAAGAAATATAAAAAATGTGTAAAGATAAATGAATATGCAGAGAGAGATAATATATTTTTAACAGAAGAAGCATGGAAGGAAGTGGAGGAAAAAGCAATTTTTTCTACAGAAACAGTTGATGTATGGTCAGATAAATTTACTACCACTTCACTTAAATTAAATGGAGTAAAGATTGGTATGGAAGTTTATAATAAAGTGGTAGATCTTTTACTAAAATATTATGATGGAAAAATAGAAACATAATGATTAAAAATTATATAAGTATTAATATCATTTTATACTAAGCGGTCAGTTTTTTGACCGCTAGTATAGTTATTTCCTGTCATGCTTGCAAAGAAAGCATGACTTTTATTTATAATTTTTAGTGCATATTTGCGTTTTCTTTTTGTTTTCTTTTTAACCATGTTTCATCATCTTCATAAAAGGCGGCTTGTTCTGGAAAGATTTGTGCTATTTGTTGTTCAATTTGAAATGCGTTATTTAAGTTATCATATAGAAGAAAAGTAACAATAAATAAAATAAACCAAATTCCGCCAAGGAACAGTAAAAAAATAGACCAAGGAAGAAATAGGAACATTACAATCCAATAAAGTATCATAAGAGCACAACAGCCCAAGGTTTTCCAAAAGAATTGCAGAAAAAATAATAGGCAGTTTTTCATTCGTAGTTTTTGTGTTTGTTCAAACAATACAAGCTGTGGCCAATAAAGAGAAAAGAACATCATAATAATAAGAAGTCCTAAAATATAGACAAAAATTGTTCCGGGAGTGGGAGCTTTTTTAGCCCACCAAAACATAGCTAACATAAATAAATAAAATCCAAAAAGCAAGCCAAAGATAATTCCGGGTAAAATAGATTGTTTCCAGTTTTGTTTCATTGCTTTCTTGTAGTTTTTTGTCCATTTGCCAGAAACATCACGTAAGCTTCGTAAGATACTATCATACAGACAAGCAAGAAAAGGACCAGCAATTGCTCCTCCTAAAATACAAGCAGGAATTAAGATTAAGACACTGGATAATAAAATAGAAGATACGATTCCTGCAATAAGAGGAAGAAATCCAAATAATGTGAAAAGATTAATAAAAAAGAAACGTTTAAAATCTCGATCAAGAAGTTCTAAAAGGCGTGGCAGTCCTTTTAATCGCAGTCCGGTTGCAGTTGTATTTGATATAGAATGCTTAAAAAAATTCATAAAATCACTCCTCATTATAATGGTAAGAAAGATTTTCTAAAAAGTTCATTAATAATGTTTTTAAATCCTCTTCAAAATTTTCTTTGCTTGTAAGTTCGATACATAGAGTATTGTTGCCAAAGACGCAGAAAGCAGAAATTCCTTTTGTATAGGGATTGTTTGTATTTTTATGATGATAGGATAAAATAGAATAAGATAGTTCATTATCATAAAATTCTTCTTCTAAAATATCATAATTTTCTTTTGCAGCCAAAATCCAGTCATCTTTTTTCTTTTTTGCGGCATTTTCACTTTTTGTTTCTCCTAATAAAAGATAGAGTTGAGCATCATATAAATCCACAATTTCACCAGAACTATTTTCATAGTTTTCAGAATCTCCAATGCCAAAAGAAGTATAGTAAATGCCATTAGCAGCAAGTGCTTCTTTATGATCTAATAAAGTAAAAGAACCATCTATATTATTAATTGTAAGACGATTGCCAATCGTAAGATAATCTTCCTCTTTATTCATGGTATCCTTTTGTAATAAAGAATCAAAGGAACAGCCTGTTAATAAAAGGATAGTAAAAAGAAAAGGAAAGAAATAATGTATTTTTTTTATCATTTTATTCGCCTCCTAAAAAATCCCAAAGCTGATTACATTGTTCCAAATTTTTTGAAGTATTCTTTGTGTAAAAACAGCGTCTTCCAAGAAAAAGATTGGAAAGAATTTCTTGATTGTTTCCAGAAAATGTTTGTCCTAATGTAGTAATAGAATAGGATCCAAGGTTCATATTGGAAAGAATAGGGCAATCCTTCCATGCAATTACTTTATCTTCAATAGAATCATCAAATTCTTTTGGACAGCTTCCATCAAAAGAAGCGAGAATCTGATATTTTTTTTGGAAACTTTCTGGATCTTCCATTAAAAAGAAATAACTTTCACAATCTGTAATATCACCAATCAAAGTAATTTCAGAACCATATTCATAATATGCTGTTTCTGGATCAGAGCTTTCACTATCACTAAGATAGGAATGTATCTTTACAATAATCTTTCCATCTTTATTAAAATCGCTAATGATAGAGGAAAAAGATTTTTCTAGTGCTGTAATCGTGTCTTTTGGAAGTTCCGTTTTTCCAATATAGGCAATTTGAATATCAGGTGATTTTTCCCAAAGACCAAGAGCATTTCCAATAAGGCGGCAAGTAATTCCAATGAGAAAAATACCACAGATAACATAATATTTATAGTAATACCACCAGTTTTTCATAATATAATTCCTTTCCCAAATAATTAATTATTATGATAAGATTTATTGCTATAAATCGAAAGTTTCCCTTGTAGTACCGCCATAGCCATAACTAACAGGAAGACAAACAAGAGGGGGTTTTGTTAGCATATTTTCTTGTAAAAGAAGTTCAACACACATTTCTGCTATTTCCGAAACTGGTTGTATAATAGTAGAACAAATATAATCTTTATCGCCAAAAAAGCGGATACCATCAAAACCAATAATTTGTACATCTTCTGGTACTTTTATATGAAACTTTTTCAAAGTTTTTACAATATAATAGGCAAGGTTATCTGTCACACAAAAAATTCCATCAAAAGATAATTTTCCATCATAAATATGACTAGAAAGAAAGTTATCAAATTCTTGATAAGGTGTTCCATCATCGAGAATTTTCATTTCATAAGAAAGACCACAAGAAAGGCAACCATTTTCAAATCCAGCTTTTCGCTTATTTGGCTCATTTGTTAAGGAAGAACCAATTCGCAAAAAAGCGACTTTTTTACAGCCAAGAGCTGCTAATTTTTCAGCCGCTAATTGTCCGCCGGCAAAATTATCACTAGCTACACAAGGAATTTTAGGACCCATAGAACGGTCAATAGCAACAAATGGTGTGCTTTCTTCTATAATTAAGTTAGGATTATAAGTTAATCCAATAATGCCATCTACTTTATTTTGCTGTGCCATAGTGATATATTCTTGTTCTTGTTTGGAATCGAAATCCGTTGAACAAAGTAACATTCTATATTTTCGCTTTAAAAGTGCAAGGTTAATATAATAAGTAAGAGATGCATAAAAGGGATCTTTTGTATTTGGAATTAAAAGTGCAATTGTATAGGTTTTATTTGCTTTTAATCCTTGTGCATAACTATTGACTTGATAATTTAGTTTTTTAATAGCATCTTCTACACGTATGCGATAGGATTCTCCTACTGGAAGTCCATTGACTACCTTTGATACTGTTCCAAGAGCAACACCAGCTTCTCGTGCTACATCTTTCATTGTTGGCATTGAAGTTTCTTTTTTCATGATAAATTCCTCCTTGATATCATTCCATAAAAAATAAGTATAAAGTTATCATAATATATATAATTTCATGAAATCATGTGAATATAAAAAATACAGTAGATTATATAAAGCAAAAATAGGGCAATCCCTTTTATATAGTATAAAGATTCTTAATAATATTACACAAAAGAAATAGTATATAACTGTATTTTTTGTTATTATACTCCAATACCTATCATTTGTAAAGGGGTTTATGAAATAAAATTATGAAACGTTATGTGAAATAATTAAATGGTTATTTTATATAAAAACACAAAACATTTTTTGTATATATTCCATAAAAACAGCAAAATTACCAAAGAATAATAAGAAAATTATTGACTTAATATGGAAATGGTGCTATGTTATAGTCAACAGATGAAATAACGTTTCACAAATGCATGCAATGGAAACAGAGAAATTTATGGGATATCCTCTTTTATGGATTCTGGTCAGATAAAAAAGAAAGGAGAAGGGATATGAAAAAAAATACATCGGCTATTGTCACAGGGAGTCATAAATCTCTAAAAAAACGCTTATTGGATAATTGGCAATTATATGCAATGCTTTTTATTCCAGTAGTATTAACAATTATCTATAAGTACTATCCTATATACGGTATTCAAATTGCATTTCGGGATTATAAGGCTAATCGTGGTATGTTTGGGAGTGAATGGGTTGGTTTCGAGTGGTTTCGCCGTTTTTTCAGTTCACCGAACTGTATTCGTATGATAAAAAATACAGTTTTAATTAGTTTCTATGGATTATTATGGAGTTTTCCAGTTCCTATTATTCTTGCATTGATGATTAATCAATTAAGATTTAACCGTTTTAAAAGAGTAGTACAAACAGTACTTTATGCACCACATTTCATTTCTATTATGGTTATCTGCGGTATGATTCGTATTTTTTTAAGTCCTTCTGGCGGTTTAATCAATCTTCTGGCGGGTACAAGTATTGATTTTTTGTCAGAAGCATCTGCTTTTCGTACTATTTTCATTGCTTCTGGTATTTGGCAAGATGCAGGATGGGGCATTATTGTTTATATGGCTACGTTATCCAATATTGATACTTCTCATTATGAAGCAGCAAAGATAGATGGTGCATCTATGTTTCAGAGAATTTGGTATATTGATATTCCAGAGCTAATTCCTACGATTGTTTTAATGCTGATTATGAGTGCAGGTGGACTTATGAATGTAGGATTTGAAAAGGTATGGCTATTACAAACAGATTTGAATAAAGCAACAAGTGATGTTATTTCTGTTTATGTTTATCAACAAGGTATAGAAAGTGCTAAGTATAGTTACTCGACAGCAATTGGATTATTTAATACAGTAGTTAATATTATTTTATTAATTATTGTAAATACAATCGCCAGCAAGATTTCAGAAGATACGAGCTTTGTATAGGAGGTGTAAGCAATGAGTGCAAAAACAAAATTTGGTCGTTTAAAAGGATTTTCAGAACGAACGAGTGATATTATTTTAGTTACTATTTGTGTAGTTATTCTTTTAATTGTTGCATATCCCCTATATTATGTATTAATTGCTTCTGTATCAAATCCATATGATGTTTATGCTGGAAAAACCTTTTTCTTTCCAAGTGAGTTTACCTTAAATGGATATAAGGCAGTATTTGCTGATAAAAATATTTTTACAGGCTATCTTAATAGTATTAAATATACAGTGATTGGTACTATATTTTCGGTAGTTATGGTTTATTTAACAGCATATCCGCTTAGTATTAAGGATTTGCCGGGAAGAAAATTTTTAAGTATCTTTTTTATTATTACTATGTATTTTGGAGGCGGATTGATTCCTACTTATTTGGTAGTAAAGGATACAGGATTGTTAAATAATATTTGGGCATTGTTTCTTCCGGGTGGTGTTGCTGTTGGCAATATGATTATTGTAAGAAACTTCTTTGAAAATAGTATTCCAAAAGAATTGATTGAGGCAGCAAAAATTGATGGTGCATCCAATTGGTTGATTTTTATTAAAGTAGTTGTTCCTCTTAGTCGTTCTATTATGGCAGTTATGGTCGTATTTAGTATGGTTGCCTATTGGAATGATTGGTTTACAGCAATGATTTATGTACCGGGAGATGAAACAGCTCCATTGCCATTAGTGCTTCGTGGTATTTTAATTAAAAGTTCTGCCAGTGCCAGTCAAAGTAGTACCATATCGGGTGGTTATGCAGAATTAAATAAATTGACAGAATTAATTAAGTTTTCTTCGATTATTGTTGCGGCCGCACCGATGTTAATTATTTATCCATTTGTTCAGAAATACTTTGAAAAAGGCTTTATGGCAGGTGCAGTAAAAGGTTAAAAGTCTATAAAATAAAATATAGAAAGGAAAAAGTATGATGAGAAAATTAAAATTATGGAAAAAGATGGTATGTATGACAGTTCTTGCAGGGCTTATCGTATCTTTTGGAGGCTGTGGAAAAGGAAGTGAGCCAACAACAAAGGTAGAGCCCGGTGTAGCTAATACAGATGTATCTCAAACAAGTTTTGATATTATGGGAGGAATGAGTGCATTAAGTAAAGGTTATGATGATAACGAAGTGTTAAATAAGCTACAAAAAGATGCAGGAGTTGAGATTGAATGGACTTGTATGAGTGATTCTTTAGCAGAGCAAGTAAATATTCGTATTGGAGGCGGTCAACTTCCAGATGCTTTTTTGGGTGTAGGATTTAGTAATTATGATTTAACAAATTATGGAATAGATGGAACTTTTATTGATTTAACTCCTTATTTAACAGAAGAATATATGCCAAATCTATGTAAAATTTTAGAGGAAAATCCCGATATACGTAGTGCGATTACTATGAGTGATGGATGTATCTATGGGCTTCCAGCAGGAGAAAGAATGGGAACGGCTGGTATTGGAGCGAAAGAAGACTATAGTATTTATACCATTCCACAATTTAGTATGATTAATAAGGCATGGTTAGATGATTTAGGGCTTTCAGTACCTACTACATTGGAAGAATTGCATACAGCATTAAAAGCATTTAAAGAGAATGATATGAGTGCAAAATATTATGGAAATGATGCAGGTTCTACGATTCCAATGAGTACAGGATTTGATCAATGGTGTTGGGGACAAAATATTTTCTATGCAGGCTTTGGTTTTACAAATTGGCCAAATGATGTTTGCAATGATCTTATTTTAACAAAAGATGGAAAAGCAGAATTTGTTTGTGCAAAAGATGAATATCGTCAGGCAATTTCTTATTTCCATGACTGGTTTGCAGAAGGTTTGATGGATCAGGAAATGTTTAGTCAAACAGATACCCAGTTAATTGCAAAATGTTCCCAAGGATATGTTGGTGTGGCAACTTGGTGGTATATTGAAGAAGTCATGGGAGAGTATGCAAAAGATTATGTATTTCTTCCAATTCTTGATGGACCAGATGGAAGCCATAATGTTACAGTGCGAACAGGTGGTGCAACCAATAGTGGAAATTTGAATATTACAAGTGCTTGTAAAAGCCCTGCCAAGCTATTAAAGTTTTTTGATCAATGGTATGATCCAGAAATCGTAATGCAGCTTCAATATGGCCCTATTGGAACTTATTTTACAGAGCAAGATGAAAATGGAATTTGGCAAAGTATTACGGATGAAGAAAGCAAAGAAAAATATGGAAAAAGTGCTGGAGAGTTAAAAGGTGAGTATGAAGTATATGGACCAAAATTAATTCTTAGTGAATATTATAATACAACTTTTAAGATGGAAGATCGTGCGATTGAAAGATTAACAGACTTAAATGAATTTTGGATGCCATATGTAGATAGTACGGTTACATATCCAGTAGACTGTGTATATACAGAGGATGAATTAGATACGATTGATTTGTATAAAGTTGACTTTGAAAATAAAGTATCAGAAATGGAAGGTTTATGGATAAAAAATGGCGGTCCAACAGATAAAGAATGGGAAGATTATTTAAGCACCTTAAAAGGAAGCTGTGGAATGGAAGAACTCCAAAAAGCATATCAAGGAGCTTATGACCGTTATGCAGAAGCAAAAGATGCAGAATAAAAGAAAGAAATAATTTTTTTCAATATTGGGACGGATAAGTAAGTAAGATATATGTATTTGTCCCAATATTGTGTTATAATAAATTAGAACTTTTTGGTTTCATCATTTTTAGAAAAAATGGAAAAGGAGCGTTTTTAATGAGTCAGATTTTAAGAGATGCAAGAAAATATGAGGAACTTATGGAAAAAAAGCTTGCAAAACAGGAAAGACCAGAATTTCATTTATCTGCTCGTATAGGTTGGATGAATGATCCGAATGGCTTTTCATTTTATAAAGGAAAGTATCATTTATTTTATCAATATAATCCTTATGCATCGCATTGGGGATCTATCCATTGGGCACATGCAGTTAGCCAAGATTTATTACATTGGGAACAATTTCCAGCCGCACTAGCACCAGATAATGATTATGATAGAGATGGCTGTTTTTCTGGAAGTGCAGTTACTATGGAAGACGGAAGGCATTTATTAATGTATACAGGTGTTTCAAAAGAGATGCAGCCAGAAGGAGAGATGAAAGATATTCAATCGCAATGTATTGCTATTGGAGATGGTATCGATTATGAAAAACATCCAAGAAATCCAATCTTACATAAAGAGCATTTGCCAGAGGGAGGAAGTCCTTATGATTTTCGAGATCCAAAACTTTGGAGAGAAGAAGATGGTTCTTTTTTTTGTGTGATAGGAAATTGCGATAAAGAGAAAGATGGACAGATTTTGCTTTATAGCAGTAAAGATGGTATTGATTGGAAATATGAAAAGATTTTGATAAAAAATCATGGGCGTTTTGGAAAAATGTGGGAGTGTCCTGACTTTTTTTCATTAGATGGAAAGCAAGTTTTGCTTGTAAGCCCACAAGATATGTTGCCACAGGGATTTGAATATCATAATGGAAATGGAACGCTTTGTCTGATAGGAACATACGATAAAGAAACAAAAACATTTACAGAGGAGCATAATCAAGCAATTGATTATGGAATTGATTTTTATGCCCCACAGACCGTTCTTGCAAAAGATGGAAGAAGAATTATGATTGGCTGGATGCAAAATTGGGATTCTTGTGGGGGTAATTCGGAAGAAAGAGCATGGTTTGGACAGATGAGTCTACCAAGGGAACTTTCTATAAAAAATGGAAAATTATACCAACAACCAATTCGGGAGTTGGAAAATATGCATGGAACACAAGTAAAATATGAAAACATTACTTTTACCGATATTTTAAAATTAGATCATATCAAAGGAAGAAAAGTGGATATGGAGTTATCCATTCATTCTGCTAATACAGAAAATATTTATCGAAAATTTGCAGTACGCTTTGCACAAAATGAAAAGTTCCAGACTTCTATTAGCTTTCGGCCATATGAATCTACGCTTAAGATAGATAGAAAATTTTCTGGTTCAAGAAGAGCGATTATCCACCAACGCCGTAGTTTTGTAAAAAATGAAGCTGGCGAAATAAAATTAAGACTTATTTTAGACCATTTTAGTGTAGAGGTTTTTGTAAATGATGGTGAACAAGTGCTTTCAGCAACTATATATACAGATTTAGCAGCAGACAATATTTCTTTTTTTGCGGATGGTATCGTGACAATGAATGTGGTAAAATATGATATTATATAGGGTAAAATTGTTAATAAGTAATTTATGACAATTCCTAGTGATATTGTAGGTGCAAAGAATAGAATCATGACATATTCTTTTTTATTCTTTGCTTGTAGTATATGGGATATAACCATATTCATTTAAGATTTGGAGGTACGATATGCAAGAAACAGAAATAACAAAACAAACAGATGTAGTTGCATTAGGAGAATTATTAATTGATTTTACAGAAAATGGAGTAAGTAATCAAGGAAATCCACTTTTTGAGGCAAACCCGGGAGGAGCACCTTGCAATGTATTAGCTATGCTTACAAAGCTTGGCCATAAAACGGCTTTTATTGGAAAAGTGGGAAAGGATTTTTTTGGTACACAGTTAAAGGAAGCGATTGAACAAGTAGGTATTTCATCAGATTATTTATATATGGATGAACAAGTACATACAACACTTGCACTTGTGCATACATTTCCAGATGGGGACAGGGATTTTTCTTTTTATCGAAATCCGGGTGCTGATATGATGTTGACAGAGGAAGAAATTTCAGAAGAGCTTATTCAAAATGCCCGAATTTTTCATTTTGGAACATTATCTATGACACATAATGGGGTACGTAAAGCAACGAAAAAAGCAATTCGTATTGCAGAACAAGCAAATGTGTTAATTTCTTTTGATCCTAATTTACGTCCGCCATTATGGGATTCTTTAGAGGACGCAAGAGAACAAGTTTTATATGGATTAGGACATTGTCAAATTTTAAAGATATCAGATAATGAAATACAATGGCTGACAGGAGAGTCTGATTTTACAAAAGGTGTAGAATGGATTTTGGAGCGATATGAAATTCCATTAATTTTAGTTTCTATGGGAAAACAAGGCAGCAGAGCCTATTATGGTAATTTTATGGTAGAAAGACAACCATTTTTGCAAAAGAATACCATAGAAACGACAGGAGCAGGAGATACTTTCTGTGGGTGTATCCTGCATTATATTCTAGAACATGGAATTGATAATTTAAAGGGAAGTAACTTAAAAGATATGCTTACTTTTGCTAATAGTGCAGCATCTTTAATTACTACAAAAAAAGGTGCTTTACGTGTAATGCCATCAAGGGAAGAAATTGAAGCAAATATTACAAAGTAGTTTTTTTAAGAAAATGGATATTTACAACAAAAAAAGTCCTGTTCAGAACAGATTGCCTTATTTTTTCAGAAATTTATCCGAAATATTTGATAAGAAATGAGTAATTTCATGTAGTTTTTTAGTAAAAAAATATCAGATAGGAGGATATAATTATGATGAATATTAATAGCATGGATAGAACAAACCATGCGATGCAAATGGGGCAGAAAAATTTTCTAGGAAATGGAAAGGATTCAGTTAGTAAAGGTATTCAAGGTCAAATAGAGAATGCACAAAAGCAGCTTCAAGAGCTTTCTTCCAATAAAGAAATGAGTACAGAGGAGAAGATAAAGAAACAGCAAGAAATCAGAGAACAAATTAATGATCTAAATAAACAGCTAAGACAGCATCAAATTGATCAGCGTAAAGAAATGCAGCAGCCTTCTAAAGATGGTGTTTCTAATAAGAAACAAAGTAATATATCAAAAGCGGGAAGTCAGGGAACAGGTTTTTCAAAGGCTAGTATGACAGCAATGATCTCTGCTGATTCTGCTTTAAGTCAGGCAAAAAATTGTGATCATATTGCAACACAAATGGAAGGGCAGAAAAATGTTTTAGCAATGGAAATTAAATTAGATGCACAGCGTGGCAAAGATGTAACAGCAAAGCAAGGACAAATGCAAGATTTAGAAGAACGTATTATGGAAACAAAGGCTTCTCAAATAGCTGCTTTAGGTACAGCAAGTCAAGAAATCGAAGAAGCTGCAAAGACAGATCAGCAAAAAGAAAAGACAGAGGATAAAACAGAAGGTAAGGAGAAAACAAAGCAGGAAAAAGCAAGTAATTCTATGGAATCTGTGGATGCTATTACAGCAGAAAATGGAGTTTCTGAAAACACAGTGGTAAGTAAAGAAAATGAAACTTCTGATATATTGGCTGGAATATATTATACAAAAATAGATGTACTTTTATAAGAAGAAATAAAGATATCTTTTATAAGAAATTGCTATAAAATATTTTTAGAGAATAAAATATTTTGTGGCAATTTTTTTATTTCCTGTCATGCTTGCAAAGGAAGCATGATCTTTATTTTTTGATCATCTGTATATAGAGATTTTAAGTAAGTATTGTAATAGAAAACTATCTATGGTATATTTATCAAAAAGGGAGAACAACGATTATCTTCTTATTTGGATAGTTATCACTTAAAGAAAAGTTATATGCTTAGTTTCAATTTTAATCAAAAGAAAGAAATTGGAATAAAAAAACTTAGTATTGGAGATAAAGTAATTATTGAAGCAGTTGTATGAATATTTTTTGCATTTTTTTAGGCAGAACATTTTTTAGACAAAGGCATACTATAAAAAGAAAAGGAAAATTTTATGGAATATACAAATTTAGTACCAATTATTGGTACAATTTTAAGTATTACAAAAGGATATAATTGTTATAGTCAAATGGTTTCACTGCGTACAGAAAATGGAACGGTAAATTTTATGGTAGGACAGGAAACAATTATCATTGACAATAAGCAGTTAAGAAAAGGTATGAGAATTGCGGCATTTTATGATAGCAGTCAACCTGCAATATTGATTTTCCCTCCACAGTATAATGCAGTAATGATTACTGCACTTGGGAGAGAAGAACAGATTATGTTAAATTATTTTGATCGCAATCTGTTGGCAGCAGATCGATCCTTACAATTAAATGTAGCAGGAAATACAAATATAGAAACGGTGAATGGGCAAAAATTTAATTGTAATATTAGGGATCGTGTTTTATTAGTTTATTATACAATTACTACAAGAAGTATTCCTCCACAAACAACCCCAAGTAGAATTATTGTATTTTAATTAAAATATAGAAGATAAAAGGTTAAAAATAAAAGAAAGGGTATTGCTTGTTATAAAATATAGGCAATATCCTTTCTTTTATTTTAGAAAAAATCTTATTGATAATTTTCACAAGAATTTTCGCAAGAAGATTGTTGTATGGAAAGAACTTCCAGTAATTCTCCAAGGGCTTTTAACTGGGCAGCAAGTAATTCTAATTCTTCTTCTGTTAAGCAAGATGAAAGCTGACAAGCAATAGTAGATAAAAAGTAAAGCTCAGAACAATGGTTTTTCATGAAAATAGCTCCTTTATAATATATTATAGTAATAGTTTATGAATAAACCTTTTATTATATTAGATGTTTTTAATTTTCTATTGAACTCAAGAAAAAGATTTGGTACAATAAAAAAGACAACGTATTGTTTGCAAGGATTGACAGAAAATTAGAAAAGGAGTATTATTTATGGGCGGATTTTTTGGTACAGTATCAAAATCTGATTGTGTTTTTGATTTATTTTATGGAACGGATTATCATTCCCATCTTGGAACACGCCGGGCAGGTATGGTAGTTTATAGTAAGGAACATGGTTTTACCAAAGCAATCCATAATATTGAAAATGCACCATTTCGGACAAAATTTACAGAAGAATCAAATACGATGCATGGAGAATTTGGGATTGGCTGTATTTCTGATTATGAAGCACAACCAATTTTGATACGTTCCATTCATGGAACTTTTGCAATTGCAACTGTTGGAAAAATAAATAATTCTAGTGAAATCTTAGAGAAAGTCATTCATAAAAATATTCATTTTTTTGAAATGGAAAATGGAGAAATTAATTCTACAGAGCTTGTTGCTGCTATTATCAATCAAAAGGAAAATTTTATTGAGGGAATTCAATATGCACAGGAAATTATTGATGGTTCTATCAGTATGTTGCTTTTAACTTCTAAGGGTATTTATGCAGCTCGTGATAAATTTGGCAGGACACCAGTTGTTTTGGGAAAAAAGCCAGATGGTTACTGTGCAAGTTTTGAAAGTTTTGCATATCTTAATCTTGGCTATGAAGATTACAGGGAGCTTGGTTCGGGAGAAATTATAGTGATGGATACAGATGGAATTAGAACACTTGTTTCTCCGGGAAAGGATATGAAAATATGTGCCTTTTTATGGGTTTATTATGGATATCCATCTTCAAGCTATGAAGGCATTAGTGTAGAAACAATGCGTTATCATTGTGGTAAATTATTAGCAAAAAGGGATCATGTAAAACCAGATATTGTTGCTGGTGTTCCAGATTCAGGAACGGCACATGCAATAGGTTATGCAAATGAATCAGGAGTCCCATTTTCAAGACCATTTGTAAAGTATACACCAACATGGCCACGTTCTTTTATGCCTACAAAACAAAGTAAACGAAATTTAATTGCAAAAATGAAATTAATTCCTATTCATGATTTAATTGACGGAAAAAGTCTGTTATTAATTGATGATTCTATTGTAAGGGGTACACAACTTCGTGAAACAACAGATTTTTTATATCGTAGCGGTGCAAAAGAAGTACATATTCGTTTAGGCTGTCCGCCATTGCTTTTTGGTTGTAAATATCTTAATTTCTCTCGTTCAGGTTCTGAAATGGAATTAATTACACGTCAAGTAATTAAGGAATTAGAGGGTTGTGATCCAGATCAAACAATACTTCAGCAATATGCAGATCCAGATAGTGAAAAATATCAGGCAATGGTAGAAAAAATTCAGGAAAAACTAAATTTTACTTCTTTAAGATACCATCGCCTTGATGATATGATAAAATCTATTGGCCTTCATGCTTCGAAGCTTTGCACCTATTGTTGGAGTGGTAAGGAATAAAAGTAAGTTATTCTTGGATTTATTTTAAAACAGTCCCAAAATCTAAGAGAGGACGAAATGTTGGGACAAGCTGTGCAGCTATGACAGCTTTTATGAAATCAAGAACAATAAAGGGAACAAATCCTGTAAGCAGTGCTGCCGGAAAGGATATTTGCAGCATAAACATAATCCAAAGACTGCCAAACAAATCTACAAAAATAACGGCAATAATAGCTGCAAATAAATAACGTAGACGCTGGTAAGTTTTTCCGCAAAGGAAAGGAATCCCTATGGCTGTTAAAAGAAAAGCAATATTATAACCTCCATAAGGACCAAACAAATATCCTGCTCCGGCACAGCCGCCAGCAAAGACAGGAAGTCCAATAAATCCCATAAGCAGCCATATAAAAATGATACATACTGCTTGGCTTGCTGGAAATAAAAGCGTAATCAATGTAATCATAAAGTTTAAAAAAGTAATATGTAGACCATTTGGTAATGTAATGCTAAGATATGCGGATATGCATAAAAGAGCTGTAAACATTGCCATAGTTACTAGATTATGAGTGGAAAAGATTGCTTCTGAAGATGTTTTTTTCATGCTAATAAAATTCATAAAATTTTCCTTCTTTCCTTTTTTTGTTTTTGATTATACAAAAGAGAAAATTAATTGTCAACCATAAAATAAAAACAGTTGACAATTAAAAATGGAAAAGATAAGATAAGGAAAATAATTATTTTTTAGGAGAATAAAAAAGTGGATACTGTTCAGGAAATATTTCTGCCATTTTTTAAGGAAAAGGGATTGGAAGGATGGATGATAATAAAAATTCATTTTCAAAGGAAAGAAATAATAGAAACAATAAAAGAGAAAACAGAATCTATGGTGCTTAAAAAGAAGAAAAACTATTGTTTATTAGGGCTTTTATGGCATCATGGTATTATTTTAATGCACTTGTTTATGCCACAGCCTTTAATAGAATATCATTCTAGTCTTATATTTCAAAATAAAAAAAGTCATAGATTTTTTTTACCAAAGAATTGTGAAAAAGTTGCTTCTAGAGTATTTTCTAAAGAAGAAATACAGGAATTTGTAACATCTGTACAAGATGATAATTGGATTCATCAGACAGAAAAACCAATTGTGCCGGGGCTTATGATGCTTGCATGGATATGGGGTAGAAAAGAATTATCGTTATGGGATAATGCAATGATATTTCGTGCTCCTGCCTATGCAGAAGAGGAAATTGAGTTATATTTTGATTCTTATTCAAAGAATTACTTTGCAATAGTAAAAGAGTTGGATTTTAAGGAATTTGATAAAAAAGAAAAGAATCTTAAACTTTTATGGGAAATTAAAAAAATAAGATGATAAAGAAAAGAAAGGAGAACCTAAGATAAAGGTAAGCTTATGGAAAGAGTATATATTCTTAATGGAGTAAGAAGTTATATTGGGGTAGAAAATGGAATTTATCGTCATATTTGTGCGGAGAAATTAGGAGCATTTGTTTTAAAAAAGGCGATTGAACCATATTCTATAGAAGAACTTGATTTTGTTATTGCTGGAAATGCTGCCGGAGCTGGTGGTAATATTACAAGACTGATGCTTTTAGAGGCTGGATTTCCATCCTTTATTCCAGCGATTACAATTGATGTGCAATGTGCATCTGGATTAGAAAGTATTGCAATGGCAGCAGCAAAAATAAGATCAGGACAAGCTGATTTTGTGATTGCAGGTGGATTTGAAAGCAGTTCTACAGCACCAAGAAGAAAATATCATAAAAATCATCCTGATTATCAATATTATGGAGGAGAACAAAGTGATTATCGAGTAGCAAAATTTATACCGGGAGAACATAGTAAAATGGCAATGTTAGCTGGGGCAGAGAAAACGGCAGTATCCCTTGGAATTGATAGAAAAGCATTGGATTCTTGGGTTTTGCGTAGCCATGATCTTGCAAAAAAAGCAAGAGAGGAGAAAATTTTAAAAGATAATTTAGTGGAAATCGAAAACGAACAATATTCTAATTATAATAGAGATAAAAAGGCATTTTGTCAAAAAGATGAGGGAATCCGAGATAAGATTAATATAAGACTTTTAGAAAAACTACCATGTGTACTTAAAGATGGAAAAGTAATTACAGCGGCAAATGCTTGTCTTACAAATGATGGGGCTGCTTTTGTAGTACTTTGTTCGAAACGATATCTGGAAAATCATTCTTATATTCCAAAAGCAGAGTTTTTAGATTCCGTTTTAGTTGGTGCTGATCCTTTTATGAGTCCAAAGGCGATCATTCCAGCAATAGAAAAATTATTAAAAAGAAATCAAATAACAGCAGAAGATATTGATATTTTTGAATGCAACGAGGCATTTGCTGTAATTGATGTATTATTTGCAAAAAAATATCCAAAAGCAGTACAGAAATATAATATTTTAGGCGGAGCATTAGCATATGGGCATCCTTATGGGGCTTCTGGTACAGTGATTACAATTCATGCTATAAAAGCATTAGAAAAAGTAAATGGAACTTTAGCAGTTTGCAGTATTGCAGCGGCAGGAGGTATTGGTGCAGCACTTTTACTTCAAAGAGGGATTGAAAAATGAATTATTTAAAAATGATAAAACAAAAAGAAGCAAAAAGACTTGCTTTGATTCATGATGGTATTCCTTATACTTATGGAGAACTAGTAGAAAAAGCAGTAAAACTTAGTCAAGATGATACTGTTTTTCCAGAAAATTTTAAAAAAGAAGCAGATAAAAAACAGATTCATATCATTCAAAGAAAAGAAATTCTTGATCAGCTTCTTGAATTTTTATCATGTAGTGAACGAAAGTTAATTCCTATGATTGTACCAAAAGAGATAACTATATCTTTGAAACAATTAGAAAATATAAACATACCAGAAAATGCTTGTATGGCAGTTATGACTTCTGGTACTTGTGGAGAACCAAAAATACTTTTTCGTACTTATGAAAGTTGGGCAGATTTTTTTCCAGTACAAAATGAAATTTTTGGTATAAAAGAAACTAGTCGTCTTTTTGTGCAAGGAAGTCTTGCCTTTACAGGAAATTTAAATTTATATTTAGCACAATTTTTTGCAGGAGCAGTTATTATTGCAGAAAATACATTTTCTCCTAAAAAATGGCTAGATAGAATAGAACAAAAACAGGCAGATAGTATTTATTTAATTCCATCAAAGCTTTTCTGCCTTTTGCAAGTTTTAGAGAAAAAAGGAGAAAAAAATAAAGATAATATTAAAATAATAGTAACAGGTTCACAGGGATTTAGTGGAGAAGATGCAAAAAGATTAAAACAATATTTTTCCCAAGCAGAGCTTTTATATTATTATGGAGCTAGTGAATTAAATTATCTTACTTATATTAAAGATAAAGATATGACATGGGAGAAAAATTTAGTTGGAAAGCCATTTCCCGGAGTTACTGTATTTGTAAAAAATGGAGAGATTTTTATTGATACCTTATATCATGCAGAAGGAATTTCTTGTCCTTGTACAATTTCAGATAAAGGATATCTGGATAGAAATGGAAATCTATATTTTTGTGGAAGAAGTGATGATATTCTTGAAATACATGGATGTAAAATTTCTGCTGTTTTTATTGAAAATGCATTAGAACAGATAGAAGAAATAGAAGAAGCAGTAGTTATGGTACTTATAGAAAAAGAACAGCAAGTATTAACAGCATTTGTATCTTTGAAAGAGGAAATGCTAAGAGAATTTTTATATTGGCAATCAAAAAAATTGACAGATCAGTATAAAATGATAGATATGATTACACAGGGATATTTTCTTGGAGAAGTAAAAAGAAATAAAGTATTTCAGAAGTTGAAAAATAAGCTGAAAAGCTATGAAATACCAGATAAATTGATTGTTGTTAGAGAAATGCCAAGGAATGACAGTGGAAAAATTGAGAAGAAGAAATTAAAACAAGAATGGAATCGCCAGTTTTCTTCATGTTGGGATTGACATAACATTTCAATACAAAGTATAATAGATAAGAAGAAAGATTTTAAGAAGAAAGTAAAATAAGGAAATGATGTATTAAAAAAGAAAGGAAAAATAGATGGAAAAACAGTCAAAAAGAAAAGCGTGGATAAAGTTTATTGCTACAAATCTTGCATTACTTGCTTGTTTTTTATTAGTATATTATATTAGTTCTATATGCAAGCCAATGACTAGACTGATAGCCTGTATATTATATGCACTTCTTTGGGGTATGAATTCTGGAATGTTGTTTTATCAAGATTTTAAAGCAACAGATTCGGTAGCATTTTCACATTCAAAGATTGCGAGAGTTATCAATAATATTACGATTATTGGTGTTATTATCTTATGTGCTATTTTCTTTGGTGTATCTTAATTAAGACAGGGGATGATAAGATAGTATGATAATTCATGGCAAGGAATTTTCTTTTGGCAAAAGAACATATCTTATGGGGATTCTTAATATTACACCAGATTCTTTTTCGGATGGTGGATATTTTAATCAAAAAGATGCTGCCTTAAAACATGTACAAGAAATGATAAAGGCAGGAGTTGATATTTTAGATATTGGTGGAGAATCTACTCGTCCGGGATACGAAAAAATTACAGCACAAGAAGAAATGGAACGGGTTTTGCCAATTCTTAAGGCGATTAGAGAAAATTTCGATATTCCAATATCGATTGATACTTATAAATCGGAGGTTGCATTGGCGGCAGCAGAAGAAGGAGCAGATTTATTAAATGATATTTGGGGGTTTCGGTTAGAAGTCTGTCAATGTAAAGAAACAAAAAACAAAGAACAAAGATATTCAAATTCGATTTCTTCTATGGCACTCGCAGCAGTAAAAACGGGGCTTCCTATCTGTTTAATGCATAATCGAATGACTGCTTGTTATAAAGACTTTCCAAAAGAGATTATGGAAGATTTGCAGGAATCATTAGAAATAGCAAAAAAGGCAGGTGTAGATTCTGAAAAAATAATTCTTGATCCGGGGGTTGGTTTTGGAAAGACTTATGAAAATAATTTATGGATTTTAAATCACTTAGAGAAATTTCAACAATTTGGTCTGCCTGTTCTTTTGGGAGTTTCAAGAAAATCTGTTATTGGTTTTACACTGGATCTTCCAGTAACAGAAAGAGAAGAAGGAACAATAGCAACTTCTGTCCTTGCAGTTATGAAGGGCTGTGCATTTCTTAGAGTACATAATGTAGAAGCAAATAAAAGAGCTATTAAAATGATAGAAAAAATTCTTTCTATGGAATAGAAAGTGTTTATAGAAAAAATTCATAAAAAGGAAAGAGATAAAAACAAATATGGATAAAATTAAAATTAGTGATTTGGAAATTTATGCTAGACATGGAGTATATCCAGAAGAAACCACCTTAGGACAGAAATTTTTAGTAAGTCTTATACTAGAAACAAACACAAGACTTGCTGGGCTTTCTGATGATTTATCCATGGCGATTGATTATGGACAGGTAGCCCATGATACAAAACAATTTCTCACAGAACATACATATAAACTTTTAGAAGCAGCAGCGGAGCATTTAGCAGAAAAGCTTTTGCTTACTTACTCTGGCATATGGAGAATTACGGTAGAAATCAAAAAACCTTGGGCACCAGTGCTTTTGCCAATTGATATGGTTTCTCTTGTAATTACAAGAAGTTGGCATCAAGTTTATTTATCTATTGGCTCAAATCTTGGAGAAAAGGAGCAAAATTTAAATCGTGCTTTGGAGTATTTAAAACAAGATTGTAAAATTCAAATTAAAAAAATATCAGACTTTATAGAAACAAAACCTTATGGATATACAGAACAGCCAGATTTTTTAAATGGTGCAGTAGAGTTATTTACTTTATATACACCACAGGAACTACTAAAAGTGTTGCAGAAAGCAGAAGCAGATGGAAAACGAGAACGATTGTTTCTTTGGGGACCTAGGACGATAGATCTTGATATTTTATTTTATGATGACAAAATCGTGTTTGAACCAGATTTAGTGATTCCACATATAGAAATGCAAAAACGGGAATTTGTTTTAAAGCCATTATGTCAAATTGCACCATGGAAACAGCATCCTTTATTGCATAAAACAGTTATGGAACTATTATCCGATTTACAATAAATAGGGAAAGAAAGTATAATTATTTATGGTTTGGATAGATAGTAGAAAGGAAAGACAATATGAGTAAATGGAAAATTATTGTAATTGTTCTTGTTCTTGCATTAGTAGCAGGCGGCTATATTGGTTTTAGTATGTATCAAAATCGTATGGTATGGAATGAAGAAGGGGCAATTGGAAATTCGTCAGGAAATTTATTAAATGGCGGTTTGTTCTGTGAAGGTGACGGTGCTATTTACTTTAGCAATCCAACCGATCAGGGGAATTTGTACTCTATGGATATGACTTGTAATAATTTTGAAAAACTTTATGATGATAAGGCAACAGAGATTAATTTTGCTGGTTCTTATCTTGTTTATTCTAGAAAGAATTTCCAGAAACAGAGTGTAAATGGAGAAATGTTTGTTTTTAATACAAAGGGACTTTATCGTTTGCATTTAAAAAGTAAAAATATACAATGTTTCTATGATGGATCTTTAGGTGTGGTAGGTTTATATGGAAATGAGGTTTTTTATCAGCATTATACCGATGATGAAGGAATGAATCTTTATGGTGTAAGACTTGATGGTGATAAAAATGAAAAAAAGGCAGATGGTTCTATCAATCCATCCGCAATTAGAAATCAGAAAATATATTATGCTTCAGATTCAGAAAGTGGTATTTTTAGTTGGGATATAGAAACAGGAATACGAGGTAGTATTAATGGAAAAAATTATTATGGATGTCTTTTAGCAGGTGACTCTATTTATGCATTAGATTTATTTGATGATTATAAAATTGTTCGTATGGATTTAGATGGTGGAAATGAAGAAGTTATTGTAGATGAAATGTGTTCTGTATTTAATGTCAGTGAAGATGGAGATTATATTTATTATCAAATAGATGATGGAAAAAATGCTCGTTTAGAATGTAAAAATATAGATAATGGTAAAGTAACAGTTATTATGGAAGGAAATTATGATAGAATTCATTTAGTGGGACAATATCTCTTTTTTGCACCAATTAAGTCAGATAAATTTTTAATGGCAAGTGTAAATGATCTAGGAAATGTAGGAACTTTTGCACCGCCTAAATTAAAATAAATAAAATGATACAATGGAAAAAATAATTGAGAATAGAAAAGTAGAGAAAATAATTAGAAGTAAAAAATAAGCAGTAAGAAATGAGGAATAACATGGTTGATTTGCAAGTAACAAGGGAAAAAATTGATAATGTAGATAAACAAATCGTGGCATTATTTCAGGAACGAATGGAACTTGCTAGAGATGTAGCAGAATATAAATTAAACGTTGGGAAACCTGTTTTTGATAAAGAAAGAGAAAGAAATAAGTTGAAAAAACTTAGTAGTATGGCAGAAAATGAATTTAATCAGCGAAGCATTCAGGAATTATTTGCAATGATTATGTCTTTAAGTCGAAAATTTCAATATGGAATGTTATCAGAAACAGAGGCAATCGAGAGATTTCAGTGTCTTGATAAATTACCAATAGAAAAAACTACAAGAGTTGTTTATTTTGGTGTACCGGGAACACATACTCATCAGGCTATGGGAGAATTTTTTGGGGATAAAGTGCAAGTAAGAAATGCACTTACTTTTAAAGAAATTATGGAATTAGTACAGCAGGGCGGAATAGATTATGGAATCCTTCCAATTGAAAATTCTTCTACAGGTGGAATTACAGATAGTTATGATCTTTTAATGGAATATGACAATTATATTGTGGGAGAACATTACCTAAAAATTAATCAGGCACTTCTTGGACTTCCCGGAGCAAAAATTGAAAATTTAAGTAAAATTTATTCTCATCCACAGGGACTTTTACAATGCTCTACTTTTTTTGAAGAACATCCAAAGATTCAACAAGAAAAGTATGATAGCACAGCAGCGGCAGCAAAAAAAATTGCAGAAGATGGAGATATAACACATGCAGCTATCGCAGGGATTAAAGCAGCCGAGTGCTATGGTTTAGAAGTATTAAATCCAGTATTAAATAAAGAAGAAGCAAATTCAACAAGGTTTATTGTGATTTCTAAAAAACCAATTTATGTAAAAGATTCTAATAAAGTTAGTATTTGTTTTGAAATTCCTCATGAAAGTGGAACATTAGCAGATATTCTTTCTCATTTTAAATTTAATGGACTAAATATGACAAAAATTGAATCTAGACCTATTCCGGGTAGAACATGGGAATATCGGTTTGTAATTGAATTTGAGGGAAATTTGAATGATGATGGTGTAAGAAATGCATTAAATGGAATTTTTGAAGAGGCAGTAAAAGTAAAAATATTGGGAAATTTTGTAACACAATAGGAAGAGAAAAAAGTTTATTAGAAATCAGAAAAAACAAGGAAAATATTTAATAAGTAATGCCTTTGTTTTTTTCTGATTCTGACCAGTAACAACTATCGGATGCATTGCAGGCAAAACAATTTCTAGAAAGCTTGTCTGCATGATATAGCAGAGAACGCAAGGATAAAATTTCTTTTTTTTCCTTATTTTCTGTAGTATCAAAAAATAAATTTGGATCTTTACGGTGAAATTGAATGGCATCTAAAATAAGAACTTGTTCTGATTTTATAAAATCACAGTCAATTAAAATTTTCTTTGCAAGCATTAATCCAGCAATTTCATGTGGAAGTCCTTGCTCATATTGAAAAACACGTCCTAAATCATGAAGTAGGGCAGCAGCATAAATAATTTCATCAGAAAAAAGGATTGTAGATTTCAGATTAGTTTCTGCTTTTTTATATTGTAGTAGGCAGGCAATTCTTGCAACATCAAGTAAATGAGAAAGATCATGGTGGCAATAAATACGGTCTTTTTCTAGAATAGCTAAATGATTTAGATTTTTGGTAAAATCGGGATGAGAAAGAAGCTTATTAATTCGTTTCATAAATGGCCTCCAATAAATATTAAGATTGTATGTAATAAATAACATAGCATACCTTATCGGAACTGTCAATTTTTTTGTTGTATTCTTTATATTTTGTAAATACTGTGAATATAGAAAAGTATCAGGCATCGAAAAATTGATTTTTTAGATATTTATAATAAAAAACATTCTATAACAATTCAAAAACATTTTACTACAATAGTATAGTATTATGTTAGAAAATATGATAGAATGTTTTTTTTATTAAGGGGGTAATGCTATGATTCATATTGCAATTTGTGATGATGAAAAATATATGTTAGATAATATGAAGAAAATAATATCTCAATTTTTTAAAAGAAAAAATATAAAAATCATAATTTTACAATTTTTAAATGGAGAGGAATTGTTGAAATATAAAGAAAAAATAGATATTTTATTTCTTGATATTCAGATGAAAAATAAAGATATGAATGGTATGGAAATTGCAAGAAAGCTGCGTAATCATAAATTTCAAGGTTTTTTGATTTTTATTACTGTTTTAAAAGAAATGGTATTTGAATCATTTGAAGTACAAGCATATGACTATTTAGTAAAGCCCATTGAGGAAAAACGATTTGAAAAGACAATGGAACGATTATTATTTTCTATTCAAGATAACAAAGAAGCAAATCTACTAATTCAAAAAGGATATGAGAGTAATATTATTGCTTTTAACGATATTGTTTTTTGTGAAATTATAGATAGAAAAATATATTTACATTTAGTTACATCTCAAGTAATTGATTTTTATGATAAAATTGAAAATTTGGAAACAAAACTAGATAGCAGGTTTTTTAAATGTCATAGGAGCTTTTTAATTAAT
>CAJTJZ010000003.1:59998-131221 GCA_910576895.1 uncultured Lachnospiraceae bacterium
TTTCATTATGTTATACCAGCTTTATATTTTTTCTATCTTGATTTTTCAATGTTAACTATTTAAATTTATTATAACACAAAAAACCTTATTTGCAATAAGGTTTTTAATTAATTTAAAATATTTAAAAAGTTATAAAAGTGGAGTTGCTTATATGGAAAATGGAGAAGAAATACCAGTATCACGTTTGCGAAGCAAGGAGTTCTCCAATGTGATTTTACAGTATATGAGTAAGTGGAAATGATAAAATTCCTGATTATTAGAAGCCTGATTATTCACAGCATTTAGAAAACATCTTACAACAAATTGATAAATTCTTTATTTTGAATTGACGAAAAAAATGATACAGGCAAAGATAAGAAAATAATGAAATAGGATTGCAGAAATTGTCTGATAATAAAATTTAGGAGGAAATGATATGTCAATGAAAATCAATGAAGATTACAAGGATTACAAAAGTTATTTAGAACAGGAAAAAACAAGAGAAATAAGAAAAACACAACAAGCAGAGGAAACATCAAATAAAAATCAAACGCAAGCTCCAAAAGATGAGTATGTCAGCAGCAAAGAATCAGATAATAAATCTAGTGGCTTATATAAATTAGGAAAAGATGAACAAGGAAAGCCAAAAATTTTATTTGACGATCCAAAAAAAGAAAAATGTACTACAGATACAGATAATGTAGATAGAGAAATTAAGTCATTAAAAAATGAGAAAATGCAATTACAGCAAAAAATAGCAAAAACAAAAGATCCAAAGAAAATAAAGGAACTAGAAAAAAAGTTGGCTAGGGTAGAGAGTGAATTAAGTCAAAAGGATAATGATACTTATAGACGACAAAATGCTTCAGTTAGTTCTTCTTCTGTCTAAATAATGGTAAGTATGGTCTGTAAAAACAAGATGATACTTTCTGCATATAATAATAAAAATAAAATGTAAGAAAGAGAAGAATCATGGATCATACGATTTTTTCTATGTCAATTGTAAGCAATACTCCTGATGCAACGGCAATAATCAAAGGAGGGAATGCATATCCAGAAATTTCAGGAATCGCCAATTTTTATTGTGTTAGATCGCAGATAGGGCTTATGGTGGAGGTAGAACTTGCAAACCTGCCAAATACTATTTCTTATGCACCACGTTTTCTTGGAATGCATATTCATGAAAATGGAAATTGTCAGAATAATTTTGCATATACTGGTATGCACTATAATCCAACAAATGCAGCACATCCTTATCATTTAGGAGATTTTCCATCTGTATTAAACAGTGATGGTTATGCATATCTTGTTTTTTATGATAGTTTTATAACATTAGATGATATTTCTAATCGTTCGATTATTATTCATAATCAGAGGGATGATTTTACAATGCAGCCATCTGGAGATTCTGGAGATAAAATTGCCTGTGGTGTAATTCATTGTCATAAAAAGCAATAAAAAGCTGAAAGATTTAATTTTTTAAACTTTAAGGAGAAATCTCTATGGTCATAGGGAAGTAATTTCAGTTTAGGCGGTATAGTCCAAATTACAAGGACTGTACCGTCTTTTTTTGAACAAAATAGCAAGTGCAGACATTTAGGCTCTTTTAACAAACTTGATTTTTTTAAGTCTACTGGAATTGATTTTTACTTTTTAAAGAGAATAACGGATTATCGTTTTTTTAAGTTGACAAGAATAAAAGAGCTCAAAATACTGTCTGAAACTTTTACGCAGGATTTTGTATCAACAAGGATTGAAAAACAAATACAAGTTGAAAATACTGTTATCGTTAAGTTGAAATTTGACAAGCAAGCGGCTTTTCGTGTTTATGATCAATTTATAGATAAAGTAACAGAAGATTCACAGGGAAATTTATATGTCCAAGTAGATTTACCCAACAATGAGATTTTATATTCTTATGTGATGTTTTTTTCTGATAGCGTAGAAATAATAGAACCGCAGTCTATACGAGAACAAATGAAAAAAAGATTACAGAAAATGCAGGAAAAATATAAAATATGACTTTAGATGTCAGGTTATGTTTGATACACTGTTTCCATAAGGAGGTGCTGATATGAAATTTGAATGGAGAAAGCATGAAAAAGCTTTGTATGGAGCAAAAAGCATACCTGTTTTAGTAGATATACCAAAGTATCATTTTATTATGATAAAAGGAAGCGGAAATCCTAACGACACAGATTTTTCAGATAGGGTAGCTGCTCTTTATTCATTAGCGTATGCTGTTAAAATGGGCTATAAATCTACTGCAACTAAAAATATTTTATCAAATGAAATCCACGATTTTACGGTTTATCCTTTAGAGGGTATCTGGAAACTGAAAAACGCTGATACAAAATCTGCTACTAGTAAACTTATAAAAGAAAATTTAGAATATACCATTATGATACGTCAGCCAGATTTTATTACAGCAGAAATAGTATATGCTGCTTTGGAAAGAGTAAAAATTAAAAAGCCAAACCGACTGTATGAAAAAATTATTTTTGATACAATACATGATGGAAAATGTGTTGAAATGTTACATATTGGCTTATATGATAATGAACCATCTTCTTTTAAGCAAATGGATAAATTTATAGAAGCAAACGGTTTACAAAGGATAACAGATTGTCATAGAGAAATCTATTTGACTAATAGAACAAAAGCGGATAAGCTCAAAACAATTTTAAGATATAAGGTGAATTAGTAAATGGTAAATTTATTGAACCAACGATAAGAATATAAAGATACACTTGGCATAAATTTTTTGTTTTATAATCAAGGGGTGATGACTTAAAATGTTGTTGCCTCTTTAAATTAAAATTGCAAAGCATAAAAAGTAATGAAAAGAGAAAATGGAGGAGATGCTATGATTTATGTTCGCAATGCTGTAATGGAAGATGTGGAACGTATCATGGAGATATATAATTACTATGTAAAAAATACAGCAATAACTTTTGAATATGATACTCCGTCCCTTAATGAATTTAAGGAACGAATGGAAAAGACAATGCAGCGGTATCCATATTTGGTTATTTTAAAAGATGGTCATATGAAAGGATATGCATATGCGGGTGCATTTGTTGGCAGGGCTGCCTATGATTGGTCATGTGAAGTGACGATTTACCTTGATCATAATGCACAAAAATGTGGAATGGGCAGGATTCTTTATGAAGCACTAGAAAAGGCACTGTATAATATGGGCATCCTGAACCTTTATGCCTGTATTGGTTATCCGGAGTACGAAGATGAATATCTAACAACTAACAGTGCTGACTTTCATACACATCTTGGATTTGTCAAAGTTGGAGAGTTCCATAAATGCGGGTATAAATTTGGCCGTTGGTATAATATGATTTGGATGGAGAAAATGATTGGAGAACATAAAACAAAACAATCTCCAATTGTTCATTATTCGGAACGGAAGAAATCAATATTTCCAACAAAGATGTGAATTTCTAAGAATGCCAGACACATATAGGAGTAATTGTGATTTTCCTTGGCTTTATTCTGATAATTTCAGTTTTCTGATCCCTTGGGAAACAAGCCATGTTGTAAGTTCGATTATCCGTTCTAACGGCAGTCTTCGCTCGTCTGCTATCCACTGGGAGTAAATAGAAATAATACTCCCTCTCAGATATGCATCGATAATATTGCATTCAAATGGAGCTAAGTCAGAGAGACCATCCTCAGAAACTGAGTAATGGAACATAGATTTCATAACATAGTCAGCGGGGCTTTGTCCAACGGAAAAGTTTCCCTGACTGCATATGATTTTTTCGGTTATATCATCTCTGTTTGTACAAAACAGGAAGAATTCTCGCACAAGTTTTTCTAAGTCCCTAGGAAGCCTGACATCAGAGGTCAGTTTAAGCACCTGTGCATAGATATCAGTTTGAAGTTTGCCTAAAAGTTCATCAAGTGAATTATAGTGCAGATAAAAAGTTTTTCTGTTGATCATTGCCTTATTTGTCAGTTCCTTGATCGTGATCTGCGAATAGTCCATTTCTCGGAGCATATCGCAGAATGTGTTCTGGATCAGATTTTCTGTTTTAATATATCGGAGATCGTTTTGCGTTTCTCGTATCATATTTCTTCCTCCTGCATGAACAAATATTGTTATTGGTGATTTAATCTACATATTGATAGTTATGTGGATTAAACAACATATTCGGAAAGCTGCCCATTGATAACCTCTTTGTTAGGATTATAATATAAAAAGCAGGAATAATCAACATAAGTGTAATTATAATAAGGAGGTTATTATGGAAGAAAAGCGTATTATGGAAAAAGACAATACTGATATTATGATAAATATGCCAGTTCCCAAGGCGATCTTAAAGCTGGCAATCCCTACAGTACTGTCCACGATTGTATCTTTGATCTACAATCTGACAGACACTTATTTTATTGGGCTTTTGGATGATCCCATACAGCTTGGGGCAGTCTCGCTTGCATTTCCGGTTTTTATGGTTATTCAGGCAGTCGGAAATATTTTCGGAAACGGTGCACCCTCTTATATCTCACGTTGTCTGGGGATGAAAAAAGAAAAAGAAGCTCGTTGGACGAGTGCCGTTTCCGTTTATGTGTCTGTGGCGATCACATTGGCGATGACAGTTCTGTGCCTTTTATTTATAGAACCGATCTTACATATATTAGGGGCGAGTGCAGATACAATCGCTCCGACCAGATCGTATCTGTATATTATTGTTGGGTTCAGCTTTGTTATGACACTGCAGATCATTCTACCTGCTTTGCTTCGGTCAGAAGGGCAGGTTCAGCAGGCTGTAATTGGGATGATTATTGGTACAGTGCTGAATATTATTCTAGACCCGATTTTTATACTTGTTCTGCACCAAGGTGCGGCAGGAGCAGCGTGGGCTACAATCATTGGTAATTTTTTTGCAGTACTTTATTATATAGCCATATTTTTGCAGGGAAAGACATCTCTTTCCATTGCAATCCATGACTTTAAACCCAGTGCAAGGATTTTTGAGGAAGTGTTAAAAATCGGACTGCCAAACTCGATCTCACAGATCATTATGAGCTTTTCTAATATTCTTCTAAACAATCTGGCTGTGGAATATGGTGATTATGTAATCTCAGCATATGGAGTTGCCGGAAAACTGATCAATATGGTATTTATGATTACGGTAGGCTATGTTTCCGGATATATGCCTTTTGCTGGATATAATTATGGTGCAAATAAGATTAAGCGGATGCTTTCCGCACTGAAGTTTACGATTCTGTCCGGAACTTGTCTGTGTCTGGTACTGTTAGTGCCGTTTTTATGGCTTGCACCGGCTTTTGTAAAGGCATTTACAAGTGATGTGCTGATTATTAAAGTCGGCGTCAGATTCCTACGAGCATATGCATGGGTAGTACCCTTTATGGCGATACAGATGTCTATGATGTGTACCTTTCAGGCGACAGGAGATGCTGTGCGTGCTATGATGGTAAACCTTGGGCGTCAGTGCCTCTTTAATATTCCGTTTCTGTATCTGTTTAACTATTTGTGGGGGCTTGATGGATTACTGCACGCTCAGATGAGTGCTGATATATGTACGACAGTACTTGGCGTACTGATCGGGATTCCTCTACTACATAAGCTGGACAAAATGCAGAAACAGAAGTTAGAGTCGGACTATAAGGAATGTGTGTAACAGAAATGGTATAGAAAATAGATATAAGATTGTGATTGATATTTTGCAAGATCAACAATATAATTAATAGTTAAAAGGGGATTAAATATATGAGAGAACTTGACAGACTTTTAGGAAAAATACACTGTTCTGTTCGAAATATAAGCAGGAAATGTTAATCAATACCCGAAAATTAAATATATTTATTGTCAGAGAACCAGACATAGACACAGAGTCAATAACAAGCAGTATTAGTATTTGCAGTTATTGGCTCTTTTTTGATAAATATGTAAAGTTGCTGTTTTCCAACCAAAATAGATTTTCAGAGGATTTATTAAAGTCACCTAATGGATTTTTATATTTATATAAGAAAGATTATCTATTGTATCTATGGAATATTTTGCTTAACAAAAAAAGAAAGTAGTTGACAATGTAGACGTATCGTTTTATAATAAGTCTACATTGTAGAATTTATTAGAGAAATTATATGATAATTATGATAATAAGGAGATGAAAAAAAATGGGAGTAAAAGTGACAGGAAGTGAATGGTATATTTTAGAATGCCTATGGCAAAAAGAACCAAAAACATTGATGCAAATAGCGACAGAATTGAAGGAAAGGCAGGGATGGGCAAGAAGTACATGTGCAACTATGTTAAAGAGGATGGAAGAAAAAGGATTGATAACTTATAAAGGACAAGGACGTACTAAGTATTTTTATGCAAGAATTGAAAGAGAGGAGGTTGTAAGAAAAGAAACAAAAGATTTTTTAGAGCGTGTTTATCATGGAAGCATTAGTATGATGATGTCAACATTAGTAGAAAAAAATGAATTAAGTGAAAAAGATATTGAGGAGTTGGAAACAATTTTAGAAAAATTAAAAAAGTAGGGGATATTATATGATGACATTTTTTATTACATCTACTGTTATGATATTGGCAGTTTTAATATTACGTTTTTTATTTAAAAATCACGTAAGTTTTTTAGTGTTGTATCCCTTATGGGGAGTTGTTTTGGTTCGCTTGTTAATTCCAATTACACCGATAGAAAGTTCAATTAGTATTATGAATTTTGTAAATCAAATTAGTATTATAACTGAAAATATAAAAATGGAGTTTTTAGCTTTTGATCTTGGAGAACAAAGAAAGAATCAAAAAGAAACCATAGTTTTTGAACAAGAACAAGAAGTGTTACAAAAAAATGTAGCTGTTTCACCACAGTTGGATAAAAAGAAAGAAAAAAAACATCAAATAATACAAGAAAAAATAGAAAAACAGAGAAGAAACATCAGGAAAAAGGAATTGCTTTTAAAAAGATTTTTGGGTTAAAAATCAAACAATGGGCAGGAATTTTTTGGTTATCTGGGAGTGGCTTCTTTTTTCTCTGTATTGCAGGTTTTAATATTTTATTTTATAGAAAATTACATAAAAATAGGAAACAGGTCTTAATACAACAAGAATCTATTTCTTATGAAGGCTCTGTTGCATTGAATAAAAAAATGGAAAAAGAGAAGAAAATTCCAATTTATATTACAAATCAAATAGCATCTCCTTGTCTTATAGGAGTATTTTATCCAGTGATTTATCTTACGCCAGAAGTTTATGAAGATAAAGAGTATAGAGAGCAAGTGTTAGCACATGAAAGAATGCATGCATATCATAAAGATCCTATTTGGACAGTTCTTCGTACCCTTTGCCAAATCCTATATTGGTTTGATCCCTTTGTATGGTTGGCTGCATTTTATGCAAAACAGGATGCGGAAATTGCTTGTGATGAAGCTGTTTTGCAAAATTGTACAAAAGAAGAACGATATCATTATGGACAGATGCTAATAGAAATGAGTAATGAAAAGAAACAAGGAAATTTTTATCTTTTAACTTCTATGAAAAATGGGAAAAGAAATCTAAAGGAGAGGATTATTATGTTGACAAAAATAAGAAAAAGAGGAGTTTGGCAAATGATAGGAATGGTTCTTATGATAGGATTACTTGTAGGCTGTGGACTGACTGGCAGGGTACAAGGAGAACAAAAAACAAAACAGAAAGAAGAAAATCAAGAAACACAGGAGATAGGAAAAGAGCAAAAACAGAGTCAAACGATAGAAAATATAGAAGGTAAGAAAACAGTAAACGATAACATAAAGAATAAAGAAGATAAATCAACTTTAATGGAATATTTTGAGGAGTTTTTAGACTTGGATGGAGATAAATCAACTTTAATGGAATATTTTGAGGAATTTTTAGACTTGAATGGAGATAAATCAACTTTAATGGAATATTTTGAAGAATTTTTAGACTTAGATGGAGATAAATCAACCTTAATGGAATATTTTGAGGGATTTTTAAAAGGAGAAGTTAAAGAACGTTTTGAATGGAAAAATTTAGATCAAGAGCAATGGAGTCATAAGACAAAGGATTTATATTTTAGTATACAATATTTTGGGAATGAACAAATACCATGTTTATTAGTAGCTGCTCCATTTAACGTAATTATGAAAGATAGAGCAAAAACTGCTATGGTATATTATTATGATCAGAAGGAAAAGCAGATAGAACTTATGACAGTATTAAGAACGATTGGTTCAGGCTATCCTATTCAGATAGACGATGGGAAATTTTTAATAACTTCGGATCAACATGCAAATCGTGTTTATGATTTAGAACTTGCTCAGGATGGAACATATGCATTAAAAACATAAAGAAGTTTATGGATATGGTACTTATGATGAAGAAAAAAAGAGAACGGTTTATACTTATTCAGAATTTACATATTCAGTACCGCTTGTTTTAGAAGAAGGAGAAACTTCTTCTTTAGAAAAACCAGATACTTATAAAGAGGATTGGGAAGAAGCAAAGGCAATGAAATTTCAAAAAAACTATGGGTATATTGACGGGGCAGATATTTTATTTTATCATAATACAGAAAAAGGATGGAAAAAGTATAAGAATAGATCTTAATATATAATAAAATTTACTATATCTTTTTTCGATAGAATATGCTATAATAGCAATCGCTTCATGTTTTTTAACAAAAAAGTAAAAAACATGAAATAAAAGATACAAAAATTGGAGGATAAAAAATGAAAACAAAAGGGGAACTTCTTTCTTACAGAATGGATATAAAAGTAGTAGATGCAACAATTCGTGATGGTGGTCTTGTCAATAATTTTTATTTTGAAGATCAATTTGTTAAAGATCTTTATTTGGCAAATTTAAAAGCTGGTATTGATTATATGGAATTTGGATATAAAGCATCGAAAGAATTATTTGATGTAAATAAATTTGGAAAATGGAAGTTTTGTAATGATGAAGATATCCGTGCTATTGTAGGAGATAATGAAACAGATTTAAAGCTGGCAGTGATGGCAGATGTTGGACGATGTGATTATAAACAAGATATTCGTGATAAAAGCGAAAGTCCGATTGATTTAATTCGAGTAGCAACGTATATTAATACAATGCCGGCAGCAATTCAAATGGTAGAAGATGCAAAGAAAAAAGGATATGAAGCGACTTGTAATATTATGGCGATTTCAAAAAATACAGAATCAGATATTGATACTGCATTAGAAATGCTTGGAAAAAGTAATGTAGATGGAATTTATATTGTAGATAGTTATGGTTCGCTTTATCCAGAACAAATTCGTAAGCTTACTGATAAATACTTAAATGTAGCAGAAAAATATAATAAATTTGTTGGGATTCATGCTCATAACAATCAACAACTTGCTTTTGCAAATACAATTGAAGCGGGTTCTTTTGGTGTCAGTTATTTGGATGCAACAATGAGTGGTATGGGACGTGGAGCTGGAAATTGTGCTATGGAACTTTTGCTTGGTTTTTTGAAAAATCCAAAGTATAATTTATATCCTGTTCTGAAGTTTATTGAAAAGCATATGCTAAAATTAAGGGAAGAAGGAGCTGTATGGGGATATGATATTCCATATCTTTTAACTGGATACTTAAATCGTCATCCATCCTCTGCAATTGATTATATTAAACAGAAACAAACAGATTATGCTGATTTCTATACGATACTTTTAGATAGAGATTAATTTTAAAGATAGATTTTTTCAGCCAATATCAGTAAAAGTTTAATGATATCTTAATATTTTATTATGCTCATTTTTAGCGAATTTGATAAAATATTAGAAAAACTTTTACATGATATTGGCTGAATTTGGTTATGATAAGTTACAGTTTTGATAATGCCATTGGAAAATTGTCCTTGGAAACAGTTTACAGCCTGTAGTAGTGAGTAGTTTTGAAAAAAATATTGTCATTTTAACAAATATACATTATAATATGAGAGATATAATGTAAAGATAGATGGAAACCGTTCGAAAGAACGATAATTTTTAATATATTTGTAGGATGGATGGGGAAAAGGAATGGTAAAATGAAGACAAGAAATAAGGTACTGATTGTATTCGTAGTGATTACGATAGCGGCAATGCTTTCTGTTGCAGGTTATCTCTTTTATCAATATCGGCAATTTGAACAAAAGTTATTTTTAGATCATTCTACTTTAAATGGACTAGATGTTTCTTGTATGTCTGTAGATGGTGCTTATGATGTAGTTTATGCTGATAGCAAAAATAAAAAAATTACTTTAACAGCACAGAATCAAAACTTGCTTGATTTGGAGCTGTCAAATTTCTGTGAGATTACTTTTGACAAAGAAGCAATTCAAAAAGGAATGGATGAAATTACATTTAAAGATTTTCTTCAAGGGAAAAGCCGTAATTATCAAACAGATTGTAATGTAGAAATGAACAAAGAAAAAGCATCCATTTATTTAAAAGAAAAACTTTCTACTATACAGCAAAAGAAGCCAAAAGATGCAAGGATAAAAAAAACAGAAGATGGTTTTGAATTAGTCAGTGAAGTGGAAGGAACAAAAATTGCAAGAAAACGGTTATTAAATTATATCTGGACAGAGATTGAGGAGATAGCAAAAAATCAAATTACTTCCATAGATGTCACAGAGTTTTATAAAAAACCACTAGTAAAAGCAGAGGATTTAGAAGCGGATTTTGAAAAATTAGAGAAGTATTTAAATTGGAAAGTTTCTTATCAGGGATGTAAAGTAACAATAGATAGAGAAGATTTATTTCCATATATTAAATATCAAAATAAAAAGAAAAAAATTGTTATTGATAATTCTTTTTTAAGAAATAAGACAAGTGAATTAGCACAGGCATTAAATACTGTTGGCAGTACAAGAAAGTTTAAAGTAACTTCTTATAAAAAGGAAACAAAAAAAGCACATTCTGGCGAAGAGATTCTTGTTTCTGGTGGTACTTATGGACAAATTGTAAATACAGAGGAAGAATATAATGTATTATCAGAACTACTAAAAGAATGTAAAAGTAAAAAGAAGAAAGAACCAGCTTGGCAAAGAGAAACGCAAAGTAGCAAAAAAGATGATGATATTGGAGATACTTATATTGAAATTAGCATAGATCGACAGCATTTATGGTATTATGTAGAAGGAAAACTGGAAATGGAAACTGATATTGTAACAGGTATGAAAGGAACACATGATACACCAACGGGAACTTATTATATTACAGAAAGAATTAATGGAAAATATTTGATAGGAGATACTTATAAGACATGGGTAGATAAATGGATGCGTTTAACAAATATGGGAGTTGGATTGCATGATGCATCATGGAAAAGCAGATTTGGCGGAAGTATTTATACTTATAGTGGTTCTCATGGCTGTATTAATCTGCCATCTTCCTTTGCCTACGAATTATTTGATCGTGTTTATGTAGGTCTTCCTGTAATTATTTATGATTTAGGCTAAAGAAGTAGAGAAATAAACGAAAAATGATAGAAAAGTAAATTACAAATTGAAAGGAGAACATATTGTAATGGCAGGGTATCAGTTGAAGATTACATTAGAGTATACAAAACCGCCTGTATGGAGGAGGGTAATTGTTCCAGATAGAATTACATTTGGAGATTTGCATGATATTATACAAGTGCTTTTTGGCTGGGAAGATATGCATTTACATGATTTTTCTTTTTCGGAAGATATGCAGTTGCATATTGGACCGATAGAAGAAGATTATTATAGTAATGATTTAGATGAGGATAGTATTTGTATAGATGAATATATAAAAAATCATAAGTGGATTCGTTATACGTATGATTTTGGAGATGATTGGCGGCATAAAATTGTTTTTGAACAAGAACATTCTGATTATGAGAAGCGATATCCGCAAGTAATAAAGTATAAAGGGGATAATTTCCTTGAAGATAGTGGTGGTATTTTCTTTACAGATGAGGAGGAAACGGTAAGAGATGTTTTTGATATGCAGGAAATTAATCATTGGATGGAAAAAAATCTTATAATGAAAAAAGTAAGAAAGACAAAGAAAAGAAAAGGATTGTCTGATTCACTAACAAATTATAATAAATTTACTGATATTTTAGAGACATCAAATTCTCCTGTAACAAGTCTAAGAACTCAAAATAGCTCTTATGGAAGAAACTCAGAAGATTTTATAGATGCAATGAAGGAAATTATGGCACAGAGGAATTTAGAACTTGATGAAAATACATTAGAACTTTGGAATGAAACAATGAATGAATTTCAGACACTTATTAATACCATGTCTTATATGAATATGGGAAGAAAATCATTGATGGAAAAAAAGTTAGAGCAATTAGGTTGGTATTTTCATGAGGAGGGAGAACTTTCTTCAATTAGTATAAAAAGCAATATTAAAAAAGCAGCTTCAAAAAGAAATCATAAAGAGATATTGCTTGATTTACAAAAAGATGAATTACAAGGGATGGCAACGGCTCTTAGAATTTATTTTGCAAAGTCATGGAATAAAGAAAAGTTATCAACAGAAATTGCAGCACAACTGGAAGGTCATCCAGAGTATTTATATTATTTGTTAAATAAAAAAGAATTTCCGGAATTTCTAAAATTTGCGAAAGCATCGGAAGGAGCTTATTGTGGGAAACTTCCAGCTTATGTATTGCGTACTATGCTTTGGTGGGGGTATATTGATGTTGATTTTTGGACGGGAGCAGAAACAACAATAACGATGTCAATACCAAAAGAAATAGAGGATATAGTAAAAAAGTTAGAAGCGACAGATTGGAGAAAAGAATGTAGCAATATTGAAAAAACAGCAGGAGAAATGGTAAGATTATTATTATATTATGGCTGTATAGAATTGGAAAAATTTTATGAATTATGTACAAAGGTATTGCGTCCTATGGAACAAGAAGAATTTTATCATTATATTTACTTTACTATAGATGGGCGTGAACATATTTTTGTGATAGAAGAAGAACAAGAAAAATATCTTTGTTTAGGAGATCTTGATATAGAAAGTATTTTTGACTGTCGAAAGAAAAATTTACGAAAAGAGATAGAATATTGTAATTTAACACTTTTAGATGTGGAACGCTGGAAAAAAGGATTAGGTATTGTATATCCAGAATGGAAGGAACTTGGACAATTTCTTGGTACAGAATATGGAATAACGGAAGAAAGTATTGATGAGTGGATAGAATTTGAACTATATCCAGCCGTAGTAGAAGGAAGTAATTTAGAAGAATTAATAGCGATAACAGAAGAACAAATAGAAATAGAAGGAATAGAACAACAGCTTCGAATATGGAAAATTCTGCAAGATATTTTCCTTTCTACAAGAATTGCTGGCCTGAAAGGATATACAAGAGAACAATTAGCAGAGCTTGAGAAAGTCAATCCATTTGCAATTACGGCAACGAAAGAAAATCGTAAAAAGAAGAAAGTGGAAAAAACAGATAATTTCTATGAAACACCATTGGAGTATCAAAAACAGATAAGTGAAATTATAAAAGAAGCAAAGGATAATTTATCCCTTGCAGCACAGAAATTAGAAAAGTTATTAGAAAAGTATGATAAGGATCATTATCAATCAAGATTTTTACTTGCTAAAATTTATCGTGAAGATGAACAATGGGAAAATGCTAAAAAAGTAATGAAACTTTTAGCAGAAGATACCGAAGATGAGGAATTAAAAAATATTTTAACGATATGGGAACAAGAAGAAAAAATGATAGGCAGCAGTAAAAGGAGTGTTAAAAAAAAGAGTGATCATGATTTTAAATTGGAAAATACAATAGAATATTCTTCAAAAGGAAGGAAAAATAAGAAAAAAGAATAATCTATATAAAAAATAGATACAAATAGAAGGAAATTCTAACATAGAAAAGAATAAACAGGAAAAAGTGATCATACAATGTAGCAAAAGAGGTTATGGGAGAAGAAAAACGGTGAAAGGCTACATTGAGGAGCGAGCTATGGAAATCGCTGTTTATATTATTGAGCATAATGCGACAGTTCGTCAGACAGCAAAAAAATTTGGTGTCAGTAAGTCAACAGTACATAAAGATCTTGTTGACAGGCTTCCAATGGTAAATCCGGGGCTTGCAAGTGAAGCAAGAAAGATTCTGGATATAAATAAATCGGAACGCCATATCCGGGGAGGACTTGCTACCAGAGAAAAATATCTACGAGAACATAAACGCAATTCCGAACAAGAAAAAGAAGCTACTGCCTGCCCTACATGGTATCGAAAGGTAATTTAATGAACAAATGTACTATCTGTATAAAGAAGTGAATATCAAAAATACGGTAAGAGAAATAGAGATAAGATATTTTTAGTTATAGTGGAGTATTTTTGGTTAAGGTGGTATCGTTCTAATCGTAGGGGCTATACCACCTTTTTTTATTTTTATACTTATATTTTTATCTATTTGATACGAAAAGATACGGAAAAACTTATTGATAAAAAATGCAAATGGAGGAATAATCATGAATAGGATATTATTGATAGATGATGATAAAGAACTTTGTGCATTAATTAAAAGAAATATTTTAAAGGAGAATATAGAAACTGACTGCTGTTATTTGGGAAAAGATGGTTTTATAAAATTAAAAGAAAATAAATATCAGCTTGTTATATTGGATGTTATGATGCCAGAACTTGATGGGTTTGAGATTTTAGAAAAAATTAGGGAACAAAGTAAGTTACCTATTCTTATGTTCACATCAAAAAATGATAGTGTATCTAAAGTACGTGGGTTACGAGCAGGAGCAGATGATTATTTAACAAAACCCTTTGAAATGGACGAATTAATAGCTCGTATCCTCTCTTTGATACGCCGATATACTTATTTTAATCAAGAAGAAGGAATATTGGGAGAAATTGAATTTGATGGTCTTAAAATTGATATAGACAGTCGTTTGGTGATATCTGTAAATGGAATATTTGAATTGCCAAAAAAAGAATTTGATTTACTTTTATTTTTTGTTAAACATCAAGGAAAGATTTTAACGAAGCAACAAATATATGAAGCCGTATGGAAAGAGCCATATGTATATGATGATAGTAATATAATGGCAATGATTAGTCGTATACGAAAAAAGATAGAAATAAATTCCAGTAAACCAAAATATATTCAAACAATTAAGGGAATTGGTTATAGATTTAACAAGGAGGTTTAGCAATATGGAAATATTTTGTTTTCTTGTTTTGGAAATTTCATTATTATTGATTATCTATTCAATTGCTACTGTTTGTAGGGTTAAAAGACAGATATCCGAAGTGCTTGATGCACTTAATGATATAAAAAATGGTAATGGAAACAGACGTATTTTAGCAAGAACAAATGAAATGATTGCTCCTCTTATTTATGAAATAAATAGTATTGTTATATCTTATGAAAATAAACTTTCTATGTTCCATCGAGTAGAAGAAGCAAATAGACGGTTTATGACAAGTTTATCTCATGATGTGAAAACGCCTCTTACTACTCTTATCGGTTATTTAGACGCAGCATATAAAGGAACTGTTACAGGCAGAGAATATGATAATTATATTGAAATTGCTCACCGAAAGTCACATGAACTTAAAAATTATATTGATATGCTTTTTGACTGGTTTAAATTAAATTCAAATGAATTTATTATAAAAATAGATACAATGGAAGTAGCAGAATTAACAAGGAATGTGTTAATTGATTGGATACCAATATTTGAAAATAAACAGATGGAATATCATGTTTCAATACCTGAACAGCCTTTCTTAGTAAGACTTGATCCAGATGGATATACACGAATATTAAACAATTTAATACAAAATGTTATTGTACATAGTTACGCTAATAAAATAAAAATTTCTTTATGCAGATTTGAAAATGATATAAAAATACAAATATCTGATAATGGTATCGGTATGAAATCAGAAGATTTAAAACATATTTTTGAAAGATTATATAAATGTGATAAAGGATATTCAAAGAAGGGAAGTGGTCTTGGACTATTTATTGCATACCAACTTACGGAAAAAATGAACGGAAAAATAGTTGTAGAAAGTGAAGTAACAAAAGGTACAGTATTTACTCTACTTTTTCCACTTGCAATATAATAGAAAATATTCTTTATCAATTATTATAAGAGTATTGACCTTGCTATAGGTAGCAGGGTTTTTCTTGTTTGCTTAAAATGCAAGGTTAATGCAAGGTTTTGGTAAGGTTAATGTAAGATTAGTATGGTAAAATAGCAAATAGGAAAGGAGTCTTTTTAATATGAGTAATTATATTATTGAAACAAGGAATCTTACAAAAACGTATCTTGCTGGAAAAAGTGTTGCTGATTTAAGTATCCATGTTCAGAAAGGGCGAATATATGGACTGCTTGGAAGAAATGGTGCAGGAAAAACTACTACTATGAAAATGCTGCTTGGATTAATACAACCAACAACAGGAGAAATATTCATTTGGAAAAAAAACTTGCGAGGTAACGAAAAGAAGATTCTCCCTCGTATTGGAAGTTTGATTGAAGCCCCCGGTTTTTATCCAAATCTAACCGCAACAGAAAATTTGAATATTTTTGCAGCTTTACGTGGAGTTCCAAATCCTTATGCAGTAAAAGATGCATTAAATTTAGTGCATTTACCTTATAAGGATAAAAAATTATTTTCAGAATATTCGCTTGGCATGAAACAGCGTTTAGCTATTGCTCTTGCAATTATGCATGATCCTGAACTATTGATATTAGATGAACCAATGAATGGACTTGATCCTATTGGAATTGCAGAGATTCGTTTATTTTTACGACAATTATGTGAAGAAAAGGGGAAAACAATTCTTATTTCCAGTCATATATTATCTGAGATTTCATTGCTTGCTGATGATATTGGTATTCTTGATAAAGGTGTACTATTGGAAGAAGAAAGTCTTGCCAAACTAGAACAAAAAAGTAGTAAATATATTCATTTTACTATATCTGATACAGCACAGGCGGCTAGAATTTTAGAACAATCTTTTTATGAAAAACAGTTTTTGATACAAGATGACCACAATATTCGATTGTATAATCTTGCTTTATCAGTGACAAAAATAGTTAGTGTTTTTATTGAAAACGGCTTGGAAGTTTCGGAAGTATATACTTGTGAGGATAATCTTGAAGAATATTTCAAACGAATAATTGGAGGGAAAGAAATTGTTTAGATTGTTACAATGTGAATATATAAAATTAAAACGTTCAAAGTTTCTTTTTATTGGGATATTAGGTACACTCATTGTTCCTTTCTTTGTTTATATGAAAGCTATTACAGATTATTTATCAAATCCCAATAATAGTATCAGTGTATTTTCACTTTATGATAATGCTCTTATGTTTCTAATGCTTTTATTTGCACCAATCGTATTAACGATTTTAGGTGCATGGATAATTAGCCGAGAATATATAGATGGGACATTAAAAAATATATTTGTTATTCCAATTTCACAAATAACATTTCTTTGTGGGAAATTGTTTTTCTTTGCAATATTGACTTTTATGTTTATGTTCCTTTCATGGTTAGAAATTGCTTTGTTGGCTTTATTGTGTAATTGTTTTATTCCGATAGCACAACTTACAATTCCTTCTTTTTTGTTTTTCTTTGTAAAAATGTTTTTTGGTGGGATATTATTATGGGCTACACAGATACCTTTTCTATATCTTACAATCAGGACAAAAGGATTTATTGCACCCATCATCGCTATTGCTACAACTAGTTTAATTAATGTTATTTTGTCAAATTCGAGAGTAGCAAGAGTTTATCCATGGTCGGCATCTTATCTTCTTATAACAGGACATTTATCAGAACAAGGCTATCAAAAAGAAATTTCGATAGTTATTATTTTGGTTATTTGCCTGTTGGGAATTGTTGCAAGCTTATATAGATTTAAGAAAGAAGAAATTAAATAAACGATTTTGTAAAATAATTATACTGGCGGTCAAAAAAACTGACCGCTTAGTAGATATTTTTTTTATATAGAAATTGAAATATTTATATTTTGCTCTGATTTATTTACTGTTCCATTTCTTGTATAAATTGCAAATGGTTTATCCCCTGTTGTTTTTGAGAAAACAGAACAATCAGAACCTATACTATTAGAGTTTGTATTATTTACTATACTGTTTTCTTGTAATAATGCTTTGCCTTCTTCGCTAACTTCAATCATATCTGTATTTATATCTTCATTTTTATTTTCTTCTATTGTTTCTTCTAAATTTTCTTGCTCTTCTTTACGTTTTTGAATTGCTTTTTCAAGTTCTAATTTTTCTTTCTCCTTTGCTGTTTCGGCATCTTCTTGCATTCCTTTCTTTGTTTCTTCTTTATATTCCTGTGCTTTATCAGAGCATTCTACGACATATCCCATTGCCCGTTCCATAGTTGCTGTATCCTCTTTGCGTCTTGCTTCTTTGTAAACTCTAAAGGGGGTGTTTAGCAATTCCATATTTATATTTGAGCCTACAAGTCCTTCCATTGTTTTTATATTCATAATATGACCTCCAATCTTTTTTAATATTTTCTATATAAAATATATATTGTATATATCGACATAAATATTGTTAAAGCCTTATAAATGATGTGAACAGTCATTTGAATGTAGTGAGTGTTTATGTTATTTATTTTAAAAAGTAAAGAGGGAATGATAATAGATTTTAAGGATTATATAAGATATTTCCTTGAGGTTCTACTTTATTTTTAATTGATTTTCGACAAAAGATATGCTACACTTTTTTTATGGGAGTAATCGTATTGCGGAGTGGTCAACCATTTTGTGGGCGATTGCTTCCTTTTTCCTGTTTTCAATATATCATATCAAAAAATATTTTTTAAGGCTTTTTTAATTTTCTGCTTCAAAAAAGCTTAAGTTTCGTAAGAAAAATTTAAGAAATTTGACTTTAAAAAGTAAAAAAGATATATTATAATAGAAAAAAAGAAATTTTTATGGAAAAAAGAAAGAAGATACGAGGTGATGGAAGAAATGTCGGAGTATAAAGAAAATCAGGGTGAGGTTTTATTTACGGCATCTGTGATAGTATGTGTCTTACGTTATTTGGCAATTTTACTTCCAGATATGCCGTTTTTTGCTGTATTACGCAGTTTAGAAAAAGCACCACAACAATATTGTCTGGATTTTGCAATTATTATGATTTTTATTGTCAATTCCTGTAAAGTATTAAGCCGTAATATTGAAAAGGGAAGATTGCTTTATTGGACAGAGGGAATCTCTTTTGCTGCCCTTGTTCCAGCATGGAGATATCTTGTTGATCTTTTTGATTGGCTAGAAACAGGTGATTTAAGTGAGCTTAATATTATTATAAGAAATGCAGCAGGAATTTTTAAAGTAGTTTTTATCTCTTTAGCTATATGTTTTTTAATAGGATTTATTATTATGTTACTGCGATATCATGATAGTATAAAAAAATGTTTACATAACTGTATTAATTTTATAAAAAAAGATTTATTTATTGCCCAATTTATTTGTATTATGATGATAATTCATGCTTTTCGATTTGGAATTTCATTTTTTGCTGCAAGAAACGCCAATCTTTCTTCATGGCTTCTTTTTGAAATAAGTAGTATTGATTATGTATTAGTAGCAGCATTTTTTATTGCCCTATTATTGATTCTTCTTCATTGTAGAAAAAAAGAGGATGCATTTACACCGGCTGTTTGGTTTGCAATTATTTTATGTTTATTTGGAATTGTTCCAATGAGAAATAATCCATCAGAAATGCTTCATTGGTTTGGCATCATTGTTCTTCTTGTAGTAATCACTGTTTTGCTTCTATCTGGATATCGTTATCTTTGGTCAGGGAAGATAAAGGAAACAAGGCTTTGGAAAAATTTTCATGGTGATGAAATAATAGAGCTTATGCAAAAGCATTTAGATGAATTAGCTGGTAATTTTATTAATGTCATTTTTTTACCATTTCGTTTCTTGCTTAGTTATATTGATATGTTAGGTTCTGCTTTATTAGATGATGACAGCGAAGATAATAATAGCAATAACAATAGTAATAATAGTAGTAATAACAATTATAATAATAGTAATTATGCTAATAATAAGGAGAATCACTATGAAAAAGAAGAATAAAATTATTTCCTTGTTTCGGTATGCTTCCATTGTGATGTCCTTATTATCTTGGTATACAACGTATCAGGGATTTCAAAATACGGTATTTGCAAGAGATAAGCATGCTGTTTTTACTGCAATGATGGCTTCTTTGGCAATACAGACAGCATTGTTAGCAGGGGTATTAAAATATTTTCCAATGATTGATTCGATTAAACAGAAATATCAAATAGAAAAGCAGGAAAAGCCAGAAAAACAAAGAATTGTGTGGTTTAAATATTTTACGGAAGGGTTTGTAATTAGTGCTATTTTAATCTTTGCATTGGCAACTTCCATTACATTTTCCTATATTTCTATTGTTAATAATATGTATGCAAATGATTTTGCAGTCAATGCCAATATTCGATTAGAACAATTTATGAGAACAACAGTTACAGAGATGGAGTCGGATAATGAAGAATATTTAAAAGTAATGCGAGTAAAAATTGTAGAGGATATGGAAAAAAATGGAGAAAGTATTATTAATGAATCTGTAAAAAATCGTGCCAAACGATATGCAAATACCATAGGAAAATTAACAGAAGCAGGAAGACAGGAAACATTAATTGATTTACATGGAAAGAAAGGTGTTAGTAAAGAAAAGGTTGGAAAATATACAATAAAAAAAGTATCGCTTGCTTATGTGAAAAGAGATTATCAAAAAATGATTAGCAATAAACCCTCTTTATTAAACTCCAGATTCCTAGAAAGAATGCGTAGAAAAATTAATGACCTAAATAATTCTTATTATATTGATTACTGTATGTCTTATGATCAGTATTCAGATGCCTTAAGAAGATATAACTTATGGATTCGTCAAATAAAGAAAGAAAATGTGCCTTCTTTAGAAGAAATGAAGGGATTGCAGGATAATAGTGTAAAGATTGAAAAAGCAATTCAAACATTAATTGAAAAGATAGAGGATTTTCCAACAGGGGGATATGCAGTAAATTCAACAAAAGAGTTAAAAGCAGGAGCAAAAAGTAATGTATCTTCTCTTTTGACAGCAGTACAGGATTTAAAAAATAGTATTATAGATTTGATTAATAATAGTTATGGGGAAAATAGTTTGTCATTTGCAGAAATTATTTCTGCTTTTGGTTCAAAATCTACGGAAATGAAGGAACTAACACGTGCAAAAGATCAAATGTTGGAAATGCAGGGAATTATGCTTCAAGGGAGAGATAGTGTAAATGAGAAAGATACAAAGACAAATTTGAGAGAAGTTACTGATTTAATGGAAAGCCTAGAGAGATACATAGCAGCAGTAGAATATAATTCCAGAGTCGAAAAGCTAAAAGAGCAAGTAGAAATTAACTATAATATTGTAAGTGATTTACAAGAAGAACAAAAAGAGGAGATGGAACAGGAGGAAGAAAAAGAGGAGAAATTTATAGATTTTAAATTTTTATTAACAAGATCTTCTATCTCGGAAAAGGGAAAGGGAACAATAGAAGATAATACAGAAAATTCAAATGGTGATGTTATCAATATTTCTCCAGATGATTGGACAAGTATAAAAAGAATCCAGATGACGGAATTTACAGGATTAATTTTTGATCATCCCGTTAATTTATATTGTTCTCAAGTAAATGTGGGAGAATTGGAAACATATTTTTTAGGGGAACAAACACAAGAAGGAGAACAAACGCAGGAAACGGAAAAAGAAGAACAAATGGTAAAAGAAGAACAAGAAAAGAAATTATATGGGGAAAAATTTACAGAAATTCAAGAAAGTGCTTATGCATATAGAAAATCATTTTTAGATACAAGTGATAGTGAAAAAGCATATAATATGTTATTTCGCAGGGAATATTTTCCATATGGAGGAAAGGCACAATTATCAGCGGCGTTTGCAATTTTTCTTGATGTAGGTGCATTTGCAATTGGATTTTTAATGTATCGTGTAGGAAAGCGAAATGATAAGAAAAAATAAAGATAGCGATACTATCAAAAACAAAGACAGAGAGGCGAGATAATTATTTTCACCTCTCTCTGTAAAATTGCAGGATTTTTTATGCTTTTGCATTTTACTGAACGAAACTTTTGTCAAAATACTCATATCAATAATCTGCTGAGCAACGGCTGACATGGAATCTGTAATCTGGATAGGTGTATAATTTATTTGTTTCAAATATCAATACATTTGGCTTTTCTTTGGCTCTTTACAATTTGATATTTCCTCTAATGTAACAGTGGACAGATATACATCATATTGTTCAGCTTTAAATTTTTCCCACAATTTTCTCGTATCTGCCATCTTTTCAGGTACATCTTTCTGTAACAAATGACTGACAACCGATGTGTCTAAGTAGACTTTAAGCTTTTCCATAAGCATCTTATTCCTTTAATTTGACTGTTTCCGACTTTCATTAAACTTTCAAATTAGTTTTATATTTTTATTGCCTTATATCATTGATATATGCTACAATTTAGAAATAATACACATTCATTTTCATAAATATTGTAACATTCATTTGCTGTTTTTGCAATCAGGTAAGTTAATTATTTTAGTATTATTGTTATAAAGCTAAGCACAGTAGAAGAACTATGGAAAAGCTTGGAAGTATAAAAGTGAGTAATTGAATGATTTTTCCTGTTTTCCAGTATCTTTAGTATTAGCATGAATGACCTAAGGAAATTTTATTGAAATTGTGCGTGATTTTTGATAAAATAACAGTATGGGACAATTCAACAAATTGGTATTTGGAGGAATGGATATGGTACGAAAAGCAGGAAAACAGGATTTAGAAATATTGGCAAATTTAGCTATACTAATGTGGGATAGCAATTCTGTTAATGAGTTGATTGTTGAATTTTCAGAAATCATTTCCAAAGGTAAAGCTCAATTCTTTTTGAAATATAAAAACGATATTCCTATTGGTTTTGCACAATGTCAGTTACGATATGATTATGTAGAGGGAACAAAAACAACTCCTGTTGGTTACTTAGAAGGAATTTTTATAAAAGACGGTTATCGTAATAAGGGATATGCGAAAGAACTTTTATTGGAGTGTGAAGCATGGGCAAAATATAATGGTTGTCAAGAGTTTGCTAGTGATTGTGAAATAGATAATATAAATAGTCTTCACTTTCATAAAGCTATGGATTTTACGGAAGCAAATAGAATTATTTGTTTCACTAAGGTACTGTAAAATTTCCGTTTGTCGTAATAGTATTAAGATAGAAAATAAGAGCTGAGTGTGATTATATATGATTTAATTGAAATATCAAAATATTGACAAGTGAAAAAAAGTATTATAATAGAAAATAAGTAAAAATTTTCGTAGTTAGAAAACCAGAGATTGAAAAAATTGAAAGGAGGAGTTTTTATGAAAAAGATGTTACAGTTTTTTTGCATTGCATTTTTGATTCCTATTTTTGTAAATGGTATTTTTCCCGTTTTCCAGTATCTTTGGTATCAGCATGAACGACCTATTGTTTCCATGAGAACAGGTCAGTTTATGGAAGCAGTCAAAATTATTATCGCTATTATATTTTTTATTGGAATTGCTTTATATGTACAAAGTCAAGATAAAATTAATAAAAAAAGACAATTGCAGAAGCAAATAGAAAAATATCAGAAAAAAAGCATTAATCTTGAAAAGCAAATAAAAGAGCTGGAAATAGAGGAGAAACCAGAGAGTGAAAGTGGTATCAATAATTTATATTTTGTAGTTGGTATTATAGTAAGTATTGTTGTAACAGTATTTTTAAAAAGAAAGGAAATACAATTTTCTATAACAAGTGAAAGTATAGCTTTAAGGATTTCTTTAATAGCATATTTATCTTATATTTTGTATAATATTTTCTTTAAGAAAAAAATATTAAAATAGAATTTTTTAAAATATCAATAAAAAGCTAACATTCTTATATATAGGATAGTTAGCTTTTCTTTTTGTTTCTTAAAATTTTAGATTTAGAAATACTTTTCCTTTGTATATAGATTAATTCTGCTTTCTAAAATTTTTAACCTTTCGCAGCAAGAAGTCCCCCACTTCTAAAGTGGGGATGAATTACGTCCCATACTGCCTCTTGACAAATAGGAAATAATATGTTACAATAAAATCAGTCGAAAAACAAGAAAGGCTGATAAATTCATGGAATTAGATAGTAATGCTCACTCGGTATTTTTGTTATACTATCATCTTGTGCTGGTTGTGAAATATCGAAGAAAAGTATTCGATGATAAAATTTCTGAAAGAGCGAAAGAGATATTTGAGTATATTTCCCCCAATTACAATATAACCTTACAAGAATGGAATCATGATAAAGACCATGTACATATTCTGTTCAAGGCTCACCCAAAAAGTGAAATAAGCAAATTCATAAACGCATATAAAAGTGCAAGCAGTCGGCTTTTGAAGAAAGAATTTCCGCAAATAAGACAAAAGCTATGGAAAGAACATTTTTGGAGTCAAAGTTTTTGCTTATTTACAACAGGCGGAGCATCCCTTGAAGTAATTAAGAAATATATTGAAACACAAGGACAAGAAAATAGACGAAACAGAGGTGAAAAGCATTGAACAAAGCCTATAAATTCAGAATATACCCCAATTCAGAGCAATGTACGATGCTTGCCAAGACATTCGGTTGCGTGCGTTTTATCTACAATCAGATGTTATCGGATAAAATAAAGTATTATAAGGAAACGAAACAAAAGCTGAAGAATACTCCAGCACAGTACAAAAAGGAATTTAAGTGGCTGAAAGAGGTTGACAGTCTGGCTCTTGCAAATGCACAAATGAATTTGCAGAAAGCGTATAACAACTTTTTCCGAAGTCCGAAAACAGGTTTTCCGAAATTCAAGTCTAAGAAGTCTAACCGAAAGAGCTATACGACAAACTGTATAAACGGCAATATCTTTATTGAAAACGGTTATATCAAGCTGCCGAAAATCGGACTTGTAAAGCTGAAACAACATAGGATTACACCGTCCGATTACAAGCTCAAATCTGTTACAATAAGTCAAAATCCGAGTGGAAAGTATTATGCAAGCGTTTTGTTTGAGTACGAAAATCAAGTACAAGAAAGAAAACGGCATCGCTTTTTGGGATTAGATTTTTCCATGCACGAGCTGTACAAAGACAGTAATGGCAATGAACCTGTATATCCAAGATATTACAGACAAGCCGAGAAGAAATTGAAACGTGAACAACGCAAACTTTCCAAAATGCAGAAAGGCTCTAAAAATCATGATAAACAGCGTATTAGAGTAGCTAACATGCATGAAAAAGTTGCGAATCAAAGAAAAGATTTCCTGCATAAATTATCAAGAAAAATGGCTGATACTTATGACTGTGTATGCGTTGAAAATCTTGATATGAAAGCTATGTCGCAGGCTCTTAATTTCGGCAAATCTGTGAGTGATAACGGTTGGGGAATGTTCATAACATATCTGAAGTATAAACTTGAAGATATGGGTAAACAGCTTGTAAAGGTAGATAAATTCTTTGCAAGCAGTCAGATATGCTCGTATTGTGGGTATAAGAATACAACAACAAAAAATCTGTCAGTCAGAGCGTGGGATTGCCCCGAATGCGGTACTCATCATGACCGTGATGTCAATGCTGCAATCAATATCAGAAATGAAGGTATGCGGTTAATAACTGTGTAAATGAAAAATCTAAGAACCGTGGGACACACGGGGTTAGCTCGCTTATGCTTAGTACAGTAGTGCTATCGAACGAGAACCGACTGTTCGCTTTGTGCGAAAGGAAGCCCCGCCTCTTTAGGTGGCAATGTCGTCAACTTAAGCGAGGATCTCTCTAATAAATAAAGAATGATATATTCTGAAACTGGTAGTTTTCTTAAATTTCACGAAAATTATATTAGATGAAAATCCTTAAGTTGATGACATTGCTTTAGGTGGGGGAGGATGTCACTATTTCTTCTTGTATATATATGGGGCGAACTGTGAAATTTTTTATTTTATTACATCGGACGTGATACCAGAAGAAAGATTCGCAATTCAAAAGAAATATGATACAGAAAAAGATTATACCTTTTACAAATTAGATAAAGTACTTCGAGAGGGGGCGGAGTATATTGTAGAGCAAAGCATTTGCATGAAAGAGCAATGTCAAAAATACGGCTTACTATATTTTGAAACAGCAAGAGATAGAGAGAAAACATTCTACCATTTTTTACAAGATTTCAATAATTAATAAACGAAAAAACAGTCAAATAAATTTCCATTTATTCTGAGAATGGCATTAAACATAGAAAATAAAAACTGAGTATTGTTTACACTTGAAATTGTATTATGATTGTGGTATATTCTATACAAATTAAATCAATAGAATAAACGATAACGTAAATTATAAAAAGTGAGGAATTTAAAAATGAGTGAAAGAGAAAGAGTATATCAATTATTAGATACTGTACCAGATAGTAAAATTTCTTATTTGATTGGATATATACAGGGATTAACAATAGACAATGAAGAAATACCAAACGAAGAAACTATAGCAGCTATGGAGGAACTTGAAAATTGAAAGGAGAATATAAAGATGGAGAAGATGTTAGTAACGCAAGCTCTTGATGAAAGAGATTTGCTTGTAAAAAAGATTTCAAGCAAGATTAAGAGTGCAGATTTTATTGCTGCGATTCGTCATAATGAAGAAAGAGTATTTAATGGTCAATTTGCTCGTAAAGAATTTGAAGAACGTGCAGCTTCTCAGTTTCAGCAGATTAAAGATTTAGTTGCAAGATATGAACGGATTGATGCTGCAATTATCAATTCAAATGCAAATACTTTTGTTGAGGTTGCTGATAGGAAGTATAGTATTGCGGCTGCGATTGCCCTTAGATCGAGATTAAAGGGAACTTCTGCTATTACTGATTTTGATTCTTTGCTTATTCAGAAAATGCAACAAGCTTATAATGATGCAATACATATTGTTGATGTGCAGAATCAGCGTGTTCAGACTTCGGCAGAGTCCATGCGTAATAGTATTCTTGGAAAAGATTCTAAAGTAAAGGATGATTCTCCTTTAGATGTGGTTGATGTGTATGTAAAAGAGAATAGCTTTGAGCTGATTGATCCTTTAAGTTTAAAACAGAAGATGGAGTCTTTAATGGAAAGTAGAAGTGCTCTGCTTCGTGAATTGGATACGGCAATTAAAGTATCCAATGCTACGACAATGATTGAATTTTAATTTCCTTGTCTGCAATACGAAAACTCTAAATTCGGTTCTCCCTTGTGGCGGGATTATTCCACAGTTTGGAATGGCTTTGTCGAAATGGCTCAATGGTTAGAGCATCTGATAGCTAATCAGAAAGTGAGGGTTCGAATCCCTTTTTCGAGACCAAATATAGTTCAGTGTACAATGGAAGCAAAACTTTCTAGGTAAAGAATGCTAGTCCTGTACATTTGAGAGGTTTTTTGTTTTTCGTGAATTGTTTTTGATTTTTTGTTTTTTGTGATTTGTTTTATCTTCAACGGTTTTTTGTTTTTTGTGAACGATTTTGTAGGTATCATCTTGGTATCGAAATCCATGAGAATGGTTGAGCTGGAATCGTATAGCCTTGAGTTTCCACATGGCTGTATTGTAGACAATGTAATGTATAATATAACAGGTAGTTGTGCAATAGTAAATACTTGTTTTATGTTACAAGCTAACGATCCTATTAGAAGTAAGAAAAAGGATGGTTAGCTTTTTTATTATTTGTTAAAAAATGCTATGAAATTTTTTCAAGATAGTTTTTCTTAAATTTTGGATAAAATTAGAAATTTTTTTCTCTTTATACTTTTTTGTCTATTTTTCACAAAATCTATAAAAAAAGATTAACATTTGCTGATCTATGTGCTATAATAGGGCAGTATGTAAAAAAGCACAATATAGAAATATAAAATATCTATTTGTGTCTTAAAAAACAAATTATGAAAGGAAAGAGGGTAAGAGAGTATGGCGGCAACATTTCAACAGGGGGGGATCCATCCTTTTGAAGGGAAGGATTTGTCCAAGGATTTGCCAATCAAGGTTGTCATGCCGGAAGGAGATCTGGTATACCCGATGTCGCAGCATATTGGTGCTCCAGCAAAGCCGATTGTCCAAAAAGGAGATAGAGTGCTTGTTGGGCAGAAAATTGCGGAAAAAGGCGGATTTATCTCGGCAAATATCAGCAGCTCTGTATCGGGAACGGTAAAGGCAATCGAACCAAGACTGGTGACAAACGGTTCTTACTGTAATTGTATTATTGTTGAAAATGACAAGAAATATGAAACAGTAGAAGGGTTTGGACAAGACAGAGATTATACGAAAATGTCAAAAGAGGACATTATCAAAGCAGTAGAGGAAGCCGGTATTGTAGGACTTGGAGGTGCAGGGTTTCCAACACATGTAAAACTTTCACCAAAAAATCCAGATCAGATTGATTATGTATTAGTGAATGGTGCAGAATGTGAACCATATCTTACTTCTGATTATAGATTAATGTTGGAAGAACCAGAAAAGGTAGTTGGCGGTCTGAAAGTTATGGTCAGTCTATTTCCAAAGGCAAAAGGTGTGATAGGTATTGAGGATAACAAACCAGATGCGATTGCAAAGCTAGAGGAACTTGTAAGAAATGAGGATAGAATTGAAGTTTGCCCATTAAAAACAAAGTATCCGCAGGGTGCAGAACGTCAAGTAATTTATGCAATTACAGGAAGAAAGATTAATGTATCAAAGCTTCCGGCTGATGTAGGATGCGTTGTAGATAATGTAGATACCGTCATTGGAATTTATAATGCAGTCTGCAAAAATATTCCTTTGATTCGTAAAATTGTTACGGTGACAGGAGATGCTGTAAAAACACCACAAAATTTCAATGTCCGTACAGGAACAACCTATCAACAAGTATTAAAAGAGGCAGGCGGTTTCCGCGAGCAGCCAGAAAAAATTATTTCTGGCGGTCCTATGATGGGTATGGCATTGTTTGACTTAAATGTACCAATTGGAAAGACAAGTTCTGCTTTGCTTTGCCTGACAAGAGATAATGTAGCAGAATTAGAACCATCTGCTTGTATTCGTTGTGGACGTTGTGTTGCAGCCTGTCCAAGCAATTTAGTACCGCAGAAAATGATGGAATATGCGGAAGCAAATAATGTAGAAGGTTTTATTGGTATTAATGGTACAGAATGTTATCAGTGCGGAAGCTGTACTTATGTCTGTCCTGCAAAACGTCAATTGACACAGGCATTTAAACACGCCGTTGGCAGTGCAAAGGCATTCCAAGCAGCACAAAAGAAATAAAGAAAAAAATTGCCATTTTTTGTGGCAGAATGGAGGAAAACGTGAGCGATTTATTAAATGTATCTTCCTCGCCGCACGTCAGAAGCAAGGATACAACAGCATCGATTATGCGTGATGTTGTGATTGCCCTGATTCCGGCAGCAGTTTTTGGTGTATATAATTTCGGGCTTCGTGCCTTAATGATTATTCTTATCTGTGTGGCGAGTTGTGTAGTAACTGAGTATCTTTTTGAAAAAGGCATGAAAAGGAAAATTACAATTGGTGATTATAGTGCCGTTGTCACTGGCATGATCCTTGCCATGAATCTTCCTGCTTCTGTGCCATTTTGGATGCCAATCATTGGCGGTGTTTTTGCTATTTTAATTGTAAAACAGTTATTTGGCGGACTTGGACAAAATTTTATGAATCCAGCACTTGCAGGAAGATGTTTCTTAATGATTTCCTTTGCAGGACGTATGACAAGTTTTGCTGTAGAAAAAGGAAATGCATTATTACAAGGTGCTATGGGTATTGATGGTTTTTCCGGTGCAACACCACTTGCACTTGTAGAAAACGCAGAAAATAGCAAGGCAGCACTTGCTGTTGCTGACAGTGGCGTTGATGTGCTTCAAATGTTTCTTGGAACAACGGCAGGAACGATTGGAGAAACAAGTGTGATTGCACTTTTAATTGGAGCTATCTATATGATTTACAAAAAAGTGATTAGTCCAAAGATTCCATGTATTTATATCTTGACAACTTTAATCTTTATGGCATTGTTTGGAGGACATTTATCTACTGGAGATCTTCCAATCTTTCTTTTCGCACAATTATGCGGCGGCGGTTTGATGTTTGGTGCTTTCTTTATGGCAACAGATTATGTTACCAGTCCAATTACACCAAAAGGACAAATTGTATTTGCTGTTTGCCTTGGACTTCTTACTGGTATTTTCCGGGCATTTGGACCATCTGCAGAGGGTGTTTCTTATGCAATTATTCTTTGCAATCTTCTTGTACCTTTAATTGAAAAGGTAACAATGCCAGTAGCATTTGGAAGGGAGGACGAAAAGAATGGAAAGTAATACAATAAAAAAGATACAGCGATTCTTGTGATTATTACATTGATTGTTGGTTTCCTTTTGGGTGCTGTCAATATGGTAACAAAAGAACCAATTGCAGCAGCAGAACAGAAAGCAACAAATGAAGCGTATGCTGTTGTTATGGAAAATGCGGAATTTTCCGATTCCCTTACAGATATTGTTAGTGAAGCAGAAACAAAATATACCAATGCTGTGATTCTTGATTGCAGAGAAGCATCAAAGGATGGGGCTGTCTTTGGATGGGTTGTAAAATTAAATGCAACGAAGGGATATGGCGGTAATGTTGGTCTTGTGATTGGTTTTGATACTGAAGGGACAATTACAGGATTTACGGTATTATCTGCAGATAAAGAAACACCGGGACTTGGTGCAAATTGTACACAGGAAAGCTTTACTTCCCAGTTTACAGGAAAAAATGCAGGGGATGGAAATTATACACTCTATAAAGCAAGTGATACAAAACCAGAAGATATGTCAGCAGGTATTGATGCGATTACAAGTGCAACCATTACAAGTAGTGCTGTAACAGATGCAGTCAATGCAGCAAATAAATTTGTAAGAGAATATTGTATGACTGGAAATTCGGAGGTGAGTGTAGATGAATAATTGTACAGAGCGTTTGTACAACGGTATTATAAAAGAAAATCCTACGTTTGTTCTGATGCTTGGTATGTGTCCAACTTTGGCAACAACAACATCAGCAATCAATGGATTAAGTATGGGCTTAACAACAACAGTTGTACTTGCAGCCAGTAATGCACTGATTTCCTGTCTGCGAAAGATTATACCAGATAAAGTCCGCATTCCGGCTTATATTGTAGTAGTAGCTTCCTTAGTAACAATTGTACAACTTCTTTTAAAGGCATATCTTCCTTCTGTAAATAATGCCTTGGGACTTTATATTCCATTGATTGTTGTAAACTGTATTATTCTTGGACGTGCAGAGTCCTATGCATCAAAAAATAGTGTTGTGCCGTCTTTATTTGATGGTATTGGTATGGGGCTTGGATTTACCTTTGGACTTACTTGTATTGGTATTGTGCGGGAAATTTTAGGAAGCGGCTCTATTTTTAATTTCCGTTTTTGGCCAGAAAATTTTGATACTGTCTCCATTTTTGTTATGGCACCGGGTGCTTTCTTTGTACTTGCTTGTTTGACAGCATTACAGAATAAATTACAGATGCCAAGTGCTACCAATATTACAGGCCCTCAAATGGCTTGTGGCGGAAATTGTGCATCTTGTCATGGACATGATTGTGCTGCAAATAAAGGACTTTTTGAAGCAGAACGTGCTGCTGCAAAAGCAGAAAAGGCAAGAAAAGCAAAAGAGGCAGCAGAGGCAAAGAAAGCAGCAGCACTTGCAAAAGCTGCAGAACAAAAGAAGGGGGATTGATTAGATTATGAGTCAGTTAATACTATTATTTATCAGCTCCATGCTTGTTTCCAATGTTGTATTAAGTCAGTTTTTAGGAATTTGTCCTTTCCTTGGTGTATCAAAAAAGACAGAAACTGCCGCAGGTATGGGTGCTGCTGTTATTTTTGTTATTGCAATTGCTGCAGCAATTACATGGCCAATTAACCATTTTCTACTTGTACCAAATGAAGCAGAATATCTTCAAACGATTGTATTTATTCTTGTTATTGCAGGACTTGTACAATTTGTAGAAATGGTTTTAAAGAAAATGATGCCAGCATTGTATGAATCGTTAGGAGTATTTCTTCCACTGATTACAACAAACTGTGCTGTGCTTGGTGTTGCAAGCAATAATGCATCTAATTATCCAGATGATTTTATTATGAGTATGTTTTATGCTGTTGGTACTGCATTTGGTTTCTTTATTGCAATTGTATTAATGGCAAGTATTCGTGAGAGGATTGAAAATAATGATATTCCAGAATCTTTTAAAGGTTCTCCCATTGTCCTGATTACAGCTGGTCTTATGGCAATTGCATTCTGTGGCTTCTCAGGGCTGATTAAATTATAAAAGGAGGAGTAGAAAATGGGAAGTGTAATTCTTGCGGCAGTTATTATTGCTGCAACTGGTCTTTTAGTTGGACTGCTCCTTGGAATTGCAGCAGAGAAGTTTAAAGTTCCGGTTGACGAAAAAGAACTTGCTGTTCGTGATTGTTTGCCGGGAAATAACTGTGGTGGCTGCGGTTATGCAGGATGTGATGCACTTGCAAAGGCAATTGCAAATAATGAGGCAGCAGTCAATGCTTGTCCTGTTGGCGGTTCTTCCGTAGGAAATAAAATTGCAGCGATTATGGGCAAGGCAGTAGAGGATAAAGAACCAGAAGTTGCTTATGTAAAATGTTCTGGAACATGTGATAAAGCATCAGTAAAATACAATTATTATGGAATTGATGATTGTGTGAAGGCTTCGATGATACCGGGACGTGGAGATAAGAAATGTGCAACAGGTTGTCTTGGTCTTGGAAGTTGTACAAAAGAATGTCAGTTTGATGCCATTCATGTCATTGGCGGTATTGCTGTTGTTGACAAGGAAAAATGTGTAGCTTGTGGCAAATGTATTGCAATCTGTCCAAACCATTTAATTGAGCTTGTGCCAAAGAAAGCAGTCTATACCGTTGCTTGTAGTTCTACAGCGAAGGGTATGGAAGTGAAAAATTCCTGTGAAGCAGGTTGTATTGGCTGTGGTATTTGTGCAAAACAATGTGAAGCAAACGCTATTACGGTAGAGAATAATATTGCAAGAATTGATCAGTCAAAATGTACAGGCTGTGGTAAATGTGCTGCAAAATGTCCGCAAAAAGTAATTGTACAACATTAGTTCTTATGATGGAATCGCAGGCGATTTCACTGGCAAAGCCAGCAGGCACGGTAATGCTTTTATGAATAAAAGCACTACAAGCTTTGTACCTGTCAAAATTTAACATAGTTATGGATTATCAAATTTAAAAAATTTACGAAAGGAGAGACATTTCCCTGTTTTCGGAGATGGCTCTCTTTTTATAAAATGAAAGGAAAAAAAGAAACGGTTTTTTCAAAAATGGAAAGGGGATGTTAGAATGAAAAAAGAAGAATCGGAGGAAAGCATAAGCTTAGAATCGACTAGAAAATTTTTATCATTTAGCTTTATCTATTCCATGCTCTTTAACCGTCTTTCTAAAACGGAACTAGACGATTACCATAAGATTTCAGACTTTTATGATGAAGGCTGCATTTTTAATATTGAAGTGAATCTTGAAAAGAGAGGAAGCCTTTATGTAGACTATAAAATGTTATGCATATTTTATCAAGAAATTCAAAAGAGAATCCCAAATAGTTATTGTTGTATGACAGGTCCATTAATTGCAAATCGGATTCTATTATACTTATCGAGAGATACAAAGAATGATTCTATAGATGAACAATTGTTTCGAAAGGAACAAAGAGAGATTGCAGAAGAAATTCGGAAGATGTTAATTGCACAAGGAAAATTTAAAGTAAATATAGGAATTGGAAGTTGGCGGCCCATTAGTGAAATTGGAATTTCTTATGATGAATCATTGCGGTGTGCAAGATATCGAGAGAATTTAACGGTATCTATGATTGAAGATAAGGAATATAATGGGAAAGTCTATGAATATAGGGAGTTAAAAAAGAAATTTCTTGCCAGTGTAAAATATGGCGATGAAAAGAGTTTAACATTATTTTCGCAAATTATGGAACAGATTGCTATTTTAAATTTGGATACACAAAAGAATTTATTGCTTGAACTACTTGTATTATCTGTAGAAGAAGTATATAGTGAAAATGATGCAAGAATAGAAGAAACTATTGATTTTATTGGATATGCAGAGGAACTTTCAAAATTAGAGGAAAAGGAATTAAATGGATGGGCATATACAAAATTTCAATATCTTACGAAAATTTTACGACAAAGATATATCGATAAAAAGGGATATGTGATTAAAAATGTAAAGGCATATTTAGAGGAACATTATGATGAAAATATTTCTTTACAGGATGCAGCAAATGAAGCAGGAATGACACCACAATATTTTAGTACAATTTTTAAACAGTCAACAGGACAGAATTTTATAGAGTGGTTGTCAGAATTTCGGATTAAGAAAGCAAAGGAATATCTTGATGAACCGGGAGCTGTTATTAAGGAGGTGTGTTTTAAGGTAGGCTATAATGATCCAAATTACTTTAGTAGAATTTTTAAGAAGATAAGCGGGGTAACTCCAAAGGAATATATGAGCTAGAAAGAGAGAGGAAAGAGAATAAATTGGGAGAGCTTTTAAAAATTTTAAAGTATAAAAAAGGGAAGTTAGCAGTTTTTATAAGAAAAACAGCAATACGGAAAAAATGTATTGCTGTTTTTTTGGGTTTGTATATGAATGAATTGTTAGCAATAATTATTAAAAAATAATCCTGTATACATAGAAGTAATATATGGGTTTGGATATGGGACACTAATCGTATTTGGATAGGTGACTACTTTTTTATCCACATATTCCAATGGATTGATTTTTATTTCATTAATTTTCTGATTTACTCTTGCAACAAATCCATATTTTGAGGAAAAAATAGTATCCATATCTCCTTCTTCAATCGACTGACGAACAAGAGATTCATCTAATGATAATTGTCCATCTCCTGCAGCAATGCTGATACCAGCCGATTCTAATTGATTTCTGTAAGTGTTGGCAATCATTTTTAAATCATGGACAATTTTATTGCCTTTACCAGCAGGATAGTTAGCAGCCGCCTGAATGATTTGATTATAATCATTGGCAAACATTTTTATTCCATCATAAATAGGAGAGTCATCAGGAGCATATCCAACATGAACAGCATCTTCCGCAGTATTACGTAATGTAATATGCAGACTATTATTTAAAATAAAGCTATTAGCAAGTGCTGCTTTATCTTCTCCATTGATAGTAAAGCTTGCATTGCTTGGAACAGTTGTGATATGATCAAGTCCATAATGAGTAATCAATCCTTTTTTTGATGGAGAAGAAATATCTTTTAATTGAAAAATATAGCCACTTTCTGAGGTAACTCCTGTATTTTTGGAGCGAAGTGTCATATGAATTGTATTTTCTTTTTCTCCATTTTCTACAGATGCAATAATACCAAGATTAGATTTATTGATAAATCTAGAAAGCTTTCCAAGGATTTCATTATTTCTAGCACGTTCTGGAATATTAAATTGAAACTCATAGGTCTTATCTTCACAAATTGCTTGAAAAGTATAAGTTCCTTCGTCAGGACCTACACCAGTAACAAAGTAATCAGTGCCGGTATTGATTTGTTCTGATGCTAGATGATGAATTTGAATTTGGAAAGGCTCTGGAAGATTGTCTTTATTTTCATCAATAATATTGCAATCAATAGCATCCCTTGTACCTACAACAGCTTTTTGTCTGTTCATAATAGCATCGTCAGAGTCACGATCCTGCATCATGGAAATAGAATTTTGTAGTGCAATAGCAGAATCCTTAATATCTAGAGTAAACTGGCGATTTGATTCCGTTGGGGAAATTAGATACAAGGGCGATTTTAAACCGTCTTTTTTAATCTTTGAATAGAGATCCTTTAGTTCGTCTTTTTTATGCATATCATATTTTGTTTGTGGACGTAACTGATAGGATGTATTTAAACCAATTAAGTAATTGTAAACTTCACTTAACATTGGAACTCCCCCTTTCTTATCGCTTTTATTTTTTTATATATATTATAACTTTTTCTATAATATATGTCGATCGATCTATAAAAAAAATTAAGTGCTTTTGGAAAAATTAAGAAAAAATCGAGATAATTAATTCCTTTTTAAAGAAAAAATAAAAAAAACATTGACGAATCGTTTTTAGAATGGTATAGTAGATTGGCAATGGAAAGGTCTTTTTTTTTATGCCTAAAATTCAAAAGATCAAAATGATATGCAATTCCTGAAACAAAAAGTTATGGAGGTGGCAGTTGTGCGAGTAAAGATTACATTGGCATGCACAGAATGCAAGCAGCGTAATTACAACAAGACAAAGGATAAGAAAACACACCCAGACAGAATGGAAATGAAGAAATATTGTAGATTCTGTCGTAAACACACATTACACAAAGAAACAAAGTAATTTTAGGAAGATTCCTAAATAGCTTGTAAATAGTTATTTAGAGGCAGTTCTTTAGTTCCGATAAGGGAAAGGAAAGTGAAAAGATGGGAGATACTGCAGGTACTACAACCGACAAAGAGAAAAAGGCAAAGTCCGAAAAAAATGGTAAGAAAAAAGAATGGTTTAAAGGAATTAAGGCTGAATTTAAGAAGATTATCTGGCCTGACAAGGACAAGCTTGTAAAAGAAACGATTGCAGTTGTGATAGCATCTCTTGTTATTGGCTTTGTGATAGCAGCACTTGATACGCTGATTCAAATTGGCTTTGATAAGCTTCTTATGATAGGCTGACGCACAGGAGGAACGAAGATGGCAGAAGAAGCACGTTGGTATGTTGTCCACACATATTCCGGTTATGAGAATAAAGTAAAAGCCAACATTGAAAAGACCATTGAGAACCGAAATTTACAGGATCAGATTTTAGAAGTAATGATTCCTGTGCAGAATGTTCTTGAGATTACAAAGACGGGAGCAAGAAAGCAGGCACAGAAAAAAATTTTTCCTGCTTATGTCTTGATTCATATGATTATGAATGATGACACTTGGTATGTTGTCCGTAATACAAGAGGTGTGACCGGATTTGTAGGACCGGGTTCAAAACCGGTACCGCTGACAGAAGAAGAAATGAAAGAAATGAGCAATATGCTTGATGGAGGCATGGAGCTCGATTTTGCAGTTGGTGATACTGTTGTAATTACATCTGGTGTATGGGAAAATCAAACCGGTGTAATTCAGCAGATTAATCAGAAAACACAAAGTGTAATTCTGAATGTTGATTTTTTTGGAAGAGAAACACCAGCAGAGATTAATTTTACAGATATAAAAAAGGAATAAGAAATGATGTTGAGATATGAAAATAATAATTTCAACAAAAATGGATTTAGGAGGTCATGAAAATGGCAAAGAAAGTAGAAGGATATATTAAGTTACAGATTCCTGCTGCCAAAGCAACACCAGCTCCACCAGTTGGTCCTGCACTTGGTCAGCATGGTGTTAATATTGTGCAGTTTACAAAGGAATTTAATGCAAGAACGGCTGGTCAGGAGGGCATGATTATTCCTGTTGTAATTACTGTGTATGCAGATAGAAGTTTTAGTTTTATTACAAAAACTCCTCCAGCAGCAGTTTTGTTAAAGAAAGCATGCAATATAAAGTCCGGTTCAGGTAAGCCAAATAGAGATAAAGTTGCTACAATTAAAAAAGCAGAGGTTGAGAAAATTGCAGAATTAAAGATGCCAGATTTAAATGCGGGAAGTTTGGAAGCCGCAGTTAGCATGATTTCTGGCACAGCACGTAGTATGGGTATTGTTGTAGAAGACTAAGAATAAAAAAGTTAAAAGAAGTATAACAGGAATGCAAAAAAGTTAATCTTAATTTGTAATATTTTTTACGAATCAAAAGCATTACAGGCAACAGACATTTTGTGCCTGTTAATAGATAGAATTTAGGCAAAAAAGCAGGAGTTTTCTTAAAAAGCGTAACGTGGGAGGAACGTTTCTTCAAAGGAAGGAATGGGATCTTTCCGTTAATACCACAGGAGGTTTGATTTATTATGAAAAGAGGAAAAAAATATGCTGAGGCTGCAAAGCTTGTTGATAGAGCGATGCAATATGATGTAGAAGAAGCGATCAGTCTAGTAAAGAAAACAGCAGTTGCAAAATTTGATGAAACAGTAGAAGCTCATATCAGACTTGGTGTAGATGGTCGTCATGCAGATCAGCAGGTTCGTGGTGCTGTTGTACTGCCACATGGAACAGGAAAATCTGTTCGTGTGCTTGTATTTGCAAAAGGAGATAAAGTAGCAGAAGCAGAAGCAGCAGGTGCTGATTTTGTAGGCGGTGACGAATTGATTCCTAAGATTCAGAATGAAGGTTGGCTGGATTTTGATGTTGTTGTAGCTACTCCTGATATGATGGGTGTAGTAGGTCGTTTAGGACGTGTACTTGGACCAAAGGGATTGATGCCAAATCCAAAGGCTGGTACAGTTACTATGGATGTTACAAAGGCAATTCAAGATATTAAAGCAGGTAAGATTGAATATCGACTAGATAAAGCAAATATTATTCATGTTCCAGTGGGAAAGGTTTCCTTTACAGAAGAACAATTAAGAGACAATTTTATGACATTGATGGATGCAATTAATAAAGCAAAACCATCTTCCGCAAAGGGACAATATTTACGCAGTGTAACATTGGCAGCAACTATGGGACCGGGAATAAAATTAAATACCATAAAATTGGCTTAAGAATGATTCAAAAATAATTTATTTGATAAAAGTAGAATGGCTTGTATAGATCTAGAGAAACTCTATATAAGCCATTTATTTTTATAGGTAAAAGTAACAAAAAAATGTTGCATTTTTTCTTGATTTTTATTAAACTATTCTTGAGAATTGTATAAATAGCAAAATAAAATCGGCATACTTTTTGGATTTTACAGAGGAGGATTAGAATGAATATTATTAACGTGGAAAAAGAGAAATGTGTAGGCTGTAATGCATGTGTGAGAGCTTGTCCAGTAGAGGATGCTAATATTGCAAAAATGGATGAGGATGGCACAGTTCGTATTTTAATTGATGATGATAAGTGTATTCGTTGTGGAGAATGTATTCGTGTTTGTTCTCATAAGGCAAGAACGTTTGAGGATGATTTGGAAAATTTTTTAGAGGATTTAAAGCGTGGAGAAGAAATTGCGGTAATTGCAGCACCAGCGATTAAAATTGCATTTGATGGAAATTGGCGGCATGCCTTACAGTGGCTTCGGAATCAGGGTGTAAAGAAAATTTATGATGTTGCTTATGGTGCAGATATTTGTACTTGGGCACATTTGCGTTATATGAAAGCACATCCGGGTGCAAAATTAATTTCTCAACCATGTGCAGCTGTTGTAAATTATGTTTTGCGACATAAGCCAGAGCTATTAAAAAATCTTTCTCCCATCCATAGTCCTATGGCCTGTCTTGCTATTTATATGCGGAAAATTTTGGGATTTAAAGGAAAAATTGCTGCTCTTTCTCCATGTATTGCTAAAATTGATGAATTTAGAGCAACAAAATTAATTAATTATAATGTTACTATGGAACATTTAAAAAAGTATTTTGAGACCTGTCATGTAGAACTTCCAAGTGTAAAAATATACAGTGAATTTGAATTTGATGATTATCAAGGTTTAGAAGGTGCTATTTATCCAAAGCCGGGTGGATTAATGAAAAATTTACTGATTCATGAACCAGAAATGGAAATTGTTACTTCGGAAGGTCCAGATAAGCTTTATAAAAATCTTGATCTTTATTTGAAACAAAAACAGGAATATCTTCCAGATGTATTTGATGTTTTAAGCTGTGAAATGGGATGCAATGGTGGACCAGCAACAGGTGTAGATTACCATTGTTTTGCAATGAGTGATATTATGCATCATGTAGAGCGTTATGCTAGAAAGCAAAGAAAAGCAAATGTAACAAAAAAAGGTGTTGATAAGCAATTTGCAGAATTTGATGCTCATTTAAAGTTAGAAGATTTTATTCGCGTTTATCATTCGACAAATGTAAAACGAGTGGAAGTGACAGAAAGAATGATAGAAGATGCTTTTCGCCTACTTGGTAAGCACACCGATGTGGAAAAACATTTTGATTGTCATGCATGTGGATATACTTCTTGTCGAGAGATGGCGGCTGCACTTGCAAGGGGAATTAATGAAAAAGAAAATTGTTATCAATATATGATAAAGGAAATTCATGATGAACGACAAAAAGTAAGTGAAGTAAATACAGAAGTTCTTTCTATGAATAGAGAACTTTTGGAAATTTTTGGACAATTAACAAATAATATACAGCTTGTAAAGGAACAAGCAAATCAAATTTGGGAATTTGGACAAAAAAGTTCAGATAATATGGGAATTGTTTCAGAACATATGGGAGAATTAAATGGCTTAAATAAAAATATTTTGGATTCTATGAAGGATATTAATGTAAATGTAAAGAATTATAAGAAAATGACACAAGATGTGGAAGGAATTGCAAGTAAAATTAATTTACTTTCTTTAAATGCAGCAATTGAAGCAGCACGAGCAGGCGAGGTTGGCAGAGGTTTTTCCGTTGTTGCGGCTAATATTAGAAAATTGTCGGAAAACTCCAGAGTTTCTGTAGGTAGTGCAAAAGAAAATGATGAAGGGATTCAACAGGCTATTGAGAAAGTTAATGTTGTAGTGGAAAATTTTAATGATGAAATTAGTCGATTGATGGAAGTTGTTAATTCCACAATTGAAAATGTAAATCAATCTTCAGATAAAAGTAATATGATTCAGGAATCTATGCAAAAAGTATCACAGATTGCTGATAAAGTGCAGGAAGTAATTGATAAAACAAGTGCTATTTTATCTTAAAAAATGTAAGGAATTGTAAGGCAGATCATGACATAAGCCATTAATAGTATATAGAAATTTATAAGTAAGGGAGGCTGTATTTCTGAAAAAGAGAAACGCAGTTTTCTCTTGCTTTTTGTTGATCTTATCTTTTGTTTCGTGTAAAATAGAAGATATTATAGCAGCTTTTTACTGAATCTGGTAAGAAATTGTTTATAAAACACTTACTTATAAAAGTGTCTAAATAGTATGGAAAGGGGATAACTATGATTGACATAAGAGAAACACAGTTACTGTTTACATTGGATAATTTGATTACTTATCATGTTTTAGAACCATCTATTATTCACAAAATGTTAGGGGCATATATATTCTTTGAGTTTGATGGTAACGTTTGTTTAAGGCGTGAGGCAAGTGCTGCTTATTTTGATATGATAATGGAAGAAAAAAAGGGGAGTATAAAGAAAGAGGAAAAAATTAATTTATTAGATTATATTCATAAAAGTGAAAGGGATTATGTAAAACAAGGTTTACAACAGTTTCTTAAAGATGAAACAAAAGAAAAGGAAACGTTCATTTATCGTCATATTATACAAAATGGAAGAAAATTATGGGTAAAGATGGAAGTATTTCTTATAAAAAAAGGAGAACATTCTTCTTCCCTTTGTGGGATTTTCCATGATATTTCAGAGTCGGTAAGAAAAACTCATAAATTGGAATTATTGGATAGAGAACTTTATTATTTAAATCATTCTGTTCCTGTTGGTTATTATCGTTGTGCAATAGATAAACTTAATTTGCCATTTACTTATATAAGTAGCAGTTTTTTAAAACTTGTTGAATATACAAGAGAGGAAATAGAGGAAGTATTTAACAATAAATTGGAGGAAATGATACATCCCTTAGATAGGCAGGAAATATTTCAAAAAGAGAATAGTAGTTGTTTAAAAGGGAAAAAAAAGTTATGGGTGAAATGCCGTATAAAATGCAGAAATGGTTATCGATGGTTTTTTCATCAAACAGAGTTTTTTGATATGGAAGATTGCCGTTTTTTTCAAGGAGCAATCATTGATATTACAGATAATTATACAAATATTGAAGAACAGGAACAGGATTTAAAAAATCTGCAAAAAGAAGCAGCAGAAGTAGAAAAAAAGAATATTTTAAAAGAAGAAAGTAAAAAATATCTTGATATGATCTATGCACTTAGTTTAGATTATTATACAATATATTTAGTTGATTTGGAAACAGATACTTTTACAGTACAAAGAAGAACAAAGAAATTGACAAGTTCTACAGCAGAACGTATGATGCGGACAGCAGTTTATTCGAAAGATATTGAGGAATATATTGTTCAATATGTCCATATAGATGATCGGGAAATGGTACAAAAGAAACTTCAGTTAGAATCTTTATGTAGCAATCATATGGAAGTAGCGAAAGTATATACAATTCGCTATCGTAGAGTGACAGAAGGGGAGATAGAATGGATTGAATGGAGAATTGTTAAGTTTCTTGGTGAAAATAAAAAACAAAAAGCATTGCTTGCAATTAAAAATGTAACACAGGAAGTAAAAAAGGAGATAGAACAAAAATTATGTTTAGAAAATGCCATAAAACAAGCAGAAAGTGCTAAAAAAGTGAAGAAAAATTTTCTATCAAATATGTCACATGATATCCGTACTCCATTAAATGCAATTGTTGGTTTTTCAGAAATTGCAGAAAATGATTTTAATGATAAAGAAGCTGTTTGGGAGTATTTAGAAAAGATTAGAGCATCTGCAAGTCATCTTAGAAATTTAGTGAACAATGTTTTGGAAATGAGTCAGATGGAGAATGGAAACATAGAATTGCAGGAAGAAAAATGCAACCTCTCTCTTATAATTCGTAATGTAATTAGTATGATACAGCCGCAATTTTCATCAAAAGAGATTACGCTTTCTCTTGATGAGAAAATAAAAGATAAAAATGTATATGCTGATTTGGTAAGGCTTCAAGAGGTATTTTTTAATATTCTTGATAATATGGTAAAATTTACGAAAAAACAGGGCAGTGTTTCTATTTATGTTCGCCAACTTGAATCGGAAAAAGAGGGATATGGTTCTTATGAATTTATATTGGAAGATACTGGAATTGGTATGAAAAAGGAATTTTTAGAACATATCTTTGAACAATTTGAAAGGGAAAAAAATACAACAGATAGTAAAGTTGAGGGAATTGGACTTGGTATGGCGATTGTAAAAGCAATCATTGATAAAATGCAAGGAAAAATTCATGTGGATAGTGAACAAGGAAAAGGAACAAAGTTTGTAATTCATATTATGCTACAACTTCAGGAACAAAAGGAGGGAAAAGAAAAAGATTTTTTGTTAGAAGAAGATTCAAAAATATTTTATAAAAAAAGGATTTTAATAGTAGAAGATAATGAAATGAATCGAGAAATTGCAAGGGAGCTTTTGGAAGAGGTAGGTTTTGTAATAGAAATAGCGGAAAATGGTTTGGAAGCAGTAAACAAAATCAAGGAATCTAAAGAGGGGTATTATGATGCAGTTTTAATGGATATACAGATGCCTGTTATGAACGGATATGAAGCAACAGAGGCAATTCGTAGGCTTGTAAGAAAAGATGCTGCCAAAATACCAATTGTTGCTTTAACAGCAAATGCCTTTGAAGAAGATAGAAAAAAGGCAATAGAAAGTGGTATGAATGCACATATTTCAAAGCCATTAAATGTCAATGAGCTATGTGGAGTTTTAGCAGAATATTTGCTGTAATATATAGGAGATTAGTGTAAATGGAAAAGCGAACATTCATGCAGATAGAGAAAGAACTTCGTAATGAGAGGGAAATACGAAAGCAGTTAGAAAAAAAGCTAGCACAGGCAGAACACGCAAATCAGGCAAAAAGTGTATTTTTATCAAATGTATCACATGATATTCGTACACCGATGAATGCAATTATTGGATTTACAACATTAGCTAGCACACATATTGAAGATACAACAAGAGTATTGGAATATCATAAAAAGATTATGTCTTCTAGCAATCATTTGTTAAGCTTAATTAATGATGTATTAGATATGAGTCGTATTGAAAGCGGAAAAATGATACTAGAGGAAGAAGAATGCAATTTACAAGAGATTATTAATGGCCTAACAGATATTATTCAGCCACAGATTGCTGCAAAAAAGCAAAAATTTTATATAGATATTATCAATGTAAGGCATGATAAGATATGTTGCGATAAGTTAAGATTGAATCAGATTTTTTTAAATTTATTTAGTAATGCAATTAAATTTACAGGAGAAGGCGGTACGATTTCTTTTTCCATAGCAGAATTGCAGAAGAAAAAGGAAGGGTATGCTTTTTATGAGTTTCGTGTTGCAGATACTGGGATTGGCATGAGTAAGGAGTTTCAAAAACATATCTTTGAAGCATTTGAACGGGAAAGAAGTGCAGATAATATTCAGGGAACAGGACTTGGAATGGCAATAACAAAAAGCATTATTGATATGATGGCTGGTAAAATTTATGTGGCAAGTACCCAAGGAGAAGGAACAGAATTTATTGTAAACTTGAATATTCGATTACAAGATGAGGATGATAAAAAGGAAGAAAAAACAAAAATAGAAGAAGAACAAATAATGGAGGAAGGATCGGAGAAAACAATAAAAGGGGAAGCATTTCTTGGAAAACGTGTTCTTCTTGTAGAAGATAATGAGCTAAATCGGGAGATTGCAAAGGAATTATTAAGTGATGCAGGGTTTTATGTAGAAGAAGCAGAAGATGGATCAGTAGCAGTAGAAAAAGTAAAGAGATCAAACGAAGGTTATTATGATTTAATTTTAATGGATGTGCAAATGCCTGTTATGAATGGATATGAAGCAACAAAGGCAATTCGAGGTTTGTCACAAAAGCACTCTAAAATTCCAATTATTGCAATGACAGCAAATGCATTTAAAGCAGATGAAAATGAGGCAATAAAAAGTGGGATGGATGCTTATATTTCAAAGCCAATTGTTGTAAAAGAGTTGTTGAAAATGTTAGATGTTATTTTAAGAAGTAGTTAAAAACTAAAGTGACAGGAGATAGGGAAAATATGAAAATACCAAAACAGGCAGAAAAAATTATTCATATTCTCGAAAAGAATGGATATGAAGCATATCTTGTAGGAGGCTGTGTGCGTGATATGCTTTTAGAGAAAGAGCCAGATGATTGGGATATTACAACAAATGCAAAGCCCCAAGAAATAAAGGCATTGTTTTATAGAACCATTGATACAGGAATTAAGCATGGAACAGTTACTGTGATAATGGACAATTGTGGATATGAGGTAACTACTTATCGGATTGATGGAGAATATAAAGATGGAAGACATCCAAATCATGTATGGTTTACATCAAAGCTTGCAGAGGATTTAAAACGTAGAGATTTTACAATCAATGCAATGGCATATAATAAGAAACATGGGCTTATTGATCTTTTTGGTGGACAGAAGGATTTAGAACAGGGATTGATTTCCTGTGTAGGAAATCCTATGGAACGTTTTTCAGAAGATGCATTACGGATTTTACGTGCAATTCGATTTGCAGGACAGCTTGGATTTGCAATTGAAGAAACGACATTAAAAGCCACAGAGCAGCTTGCACCTACGCTTTCAAAAATTAGTGCAGAACGGATTCGGATAGAATTTGTAAAATTATTAGTAAGTAAACATCCAGATCTTTTATTATTAGCATGGGAACATAAAATTACAAAAGTAATTTTACCTGAATTTGATATTATGATGGAAACACCACAAAATAATCCACATCATTGTTATAATGTAGGAATGCATTGTATGGAAGTATTGAAAAATGTGCATAGTTATTGGGCGGAAAGAAAAAGAAAAAAAGAAAAAGAAAGAGAGGAGAACGATTCTAAAAGTTTTCAAATTATGTGTTTATCTGCGTTATTTCATGATATTGCAAAACCATATGTAAAAACGGTAGATGAACAACAGATTGATCATTTTTACGGACATCCTTTAAAGAGTGCGGAACTTACAGAGAAAATTCTTTCTCGTTTAAAATTTGATAAAGATACAATAGAACAAGTAAAACATTTGATTCTTTGGCATGATTATCGCTATTCAGGGAAAAAGGCAGCAATGCGTCATGCTATCAATAAAATTGGCAAAGATTTTATGGAGGATTTATTTTTCTTACAGCGGTGTGATGTTTTAGCACAAAATCCTGAGAAACAAAAGGAAAAATTACTTATTCTTGATAAGGCAGAAAGTTTATTTTTACAGATTCAAGAAGAAGGAGAATGTACAGATTTAAAAATGTTAGCTGTTTCTGGAAAAGACTTACTTGCATTAGGTTTTCCGCAAGGGAAGGAGATTGGAACTATACTTTCTTCACTTTTAGAACATGTGCTTTCTGTTCCAGAAGATAATAAAAAAGAGATTTTATTAGAACTGGTTCAAAAACTTCATAGGGAAAAGGAATGATTTTCCTTTCTGCTTCATATGATAAACAAGGTTTGTATTATTATATGGCACGGGCAGGGGGAATGATTTTGGAAGAAAAATGGGAAGAAGTATTAGAACAATATGATTTAAAGGTAAAACGTATTTCTTGGGCAAGAGGAGCAAAACTTTTGGAAACAGATCATGGTTTCTTTCAATTAAAGCAATTTATAGGAAAACCACGTCAGCTTGCCTTGGAACACGCAGTTACATCAGGACTTGTAAAACAAGGCTATCAGCTTGTAGATCATATTTTGAAAACAAAAGATGGAATGCTCTTTGCCAAAGGTTCTATTCGGAAATATGGCAGAAAATCTAATAAACAGATAATAGAAGAAAGAGGAAATTCTGTAAGGGAAGAAATAGAAGGAAGTAACGTAATGTTAGAGGAAAAAAGAGAACAAAGTCAATCTGATAAAAAAGAGTGGTGGCAGCTTCCCTTTCCAGATAATTGTGATATTTATGTAATTAGAAAATGGTTTCCGGGAGAAGAGGGAAATTTCCGAAATGCAGAGTTTTTAAAAAGGGCAGCGGCTGCCTTGGGAAAATTACACAATGCAATGGAAATTGTAGAAGTTCCAGAAGAACTTGCGATTTTTCATCCATCTATGGCATTATTGGAAACATGGCAGAAACATAATCGAGAATTAAAACGTATTCGCCGCTATATTTTAAATAAAAAGCAAAAAAATGAATTTGAAATTCTATTTTTATCTATGGAAGGTGGCTATTTTGATACAGCAAGAAATGCCTGTCATCTATTAGAACAGGGAAATTGTAGACAGCTTTTTTTAGAAGCAGCAAAACAACAAAAGTTTTGTCATGGCAGCTATAATTATCATAATCTTTTAGATTCTCGTATGGGATTAGCAACCGTTTGCTTTGAAAATGCAGGAATTGGTGTGCCAGTTTTTGATCTTTATCAAATGATGAGAAAATTATTGGAAAAAAATCGTTGGGAAAAAGGATTGGCAATTGATGTATTAAGAGAATATGAAAAACAACGAAGATTAGATAAAAGGGAGAGAGAACTTCTTTATATTATGCTATTATATCCAGAAAAATTTTGGAAGGTCAGTAATCATTATTATAATAGCAGAAAATCATGGATTAACAAGATTGACATTGTAAAATTAGAGGAGCTTGGCAGGCAGCAAAGTAAAAGACAAGAAACTTTGGAATATTTAAGAAATTATTAGTCTGTAGTAAGGAATTGTTTTAAGCATTGTGAGAAAAATTTCTTTCAGATCTACTTCTCAAATGAAGCTTTTTGTGGTAAGATAGTTCAAGAGAGGAGCATGGGAAAGATGCATAGAAAAATGAAAATACAAAGATATTGGATGTTTCTGTTTTTATCGGTTTTCTGTATTAGCACATTTTGTGCCTGTGGGCAGAAACCGACAAAACAGACAACACAAAGAAAAACAATAACGGCATCAAAAATGATGGCGATGGAAAAAGAATATGATAGTGAGCTTACAGGAGTGATTAAAAGTATAGAAAAAGATGCAGAAACAATTACCATATTAGAAACTGCTACAGCAGCAGAAACCATATTGACATATAATGATATGACAGAGGCAATGAATCAATATGGTGATATTAAAACAGTAGAGCAGTTTTCTATTGGAGATATTGTAGAAGTTTTTTTCTGGTCAAAAAATAATGAGATTGTAAAGATAGAAAATTCTGATTCTGCTTGGACCTATGAGGATGTAAAAAAATTTTCTATTCGCAGAGAGGATCAGATTTTTAAAATTGTTGATCATAAATATCAATATGATCCTGTTTCTTTACTTGTAATTCAAGATGGAAAATTAACTGATTTGCTGACAGTAAATGAATATGATACCTTAAGCATTCAGGGAATTGGAAGCAGAATTTACAGTATTACAATAAAAAAAGGACATGGTTATGTACGTTTTAAAAATTATGAACAATTTGTTGGTGGTATGGTAGAAATTGGATATGGTATTATTCGTAATGTTTCGGAGGATATGCTTTTGACAGTGCCAGAAGGAATATATCGTATGGTTATGGAACATGGACAGCTTTCAGCAGAAAAACAGATTGTTGTAGAACAGGGACAGGAACTTACTATTGATTTAAGTGCTTATCAAACAAAGGTGGACAAGACAGGTAGAGTTTATTTTCTTGTAGAACCAGAGGGAGCACAATTAAATATTAATGGTGTGCCCGTTGTTTATAATGATGCTGTAGAATTAAACTTTGGAAAAAATATTATTCAAGTGTTTGCAGATAATTATACATCTTATACAGGGACTTTGAATGTAAAAAAAGCATATCAGGTAGTAAAGATTCATTTAGCACAAGATAGTTCAGAAGCAGAGGTAGTTTCTACAGATGATGAAGAAGATGCAAATACAAATACAGAAACACAAGATAATAATTCTAATTCTAATCAGACAGAAAATAATGAAGATAACAATAATGACAACAATGAAAATGAAGAAAATAATGAAAATGAAGACAATAATACCGATGAAGAAAATAATGATAATACAGAATCTACCGATCAATCGGTAGAAAATTCCGAAGAAAATACAGATAATTCTACACAGGGAGATTCTAATAATACAGAGACAAAAGATACTACAAATTCTAAAACAGATAAGGACAGTCAAAAAGATAAGGATAGTAAAGAAAATGATAAAAAAGATAAAGATAAAAATAAGGACAAGGAATCAGAGGATACTACCATTGAACCAGCGAATACCGAAACAACGGAAATTGATAAAAAACATACAATTACAGTAAATTCACCAAAAGATGTTAAGGTTTATGTAAATGGGGATTATGTAGGGAAGTCGCCAGTATCTTTTTCTAAGATTATTGGTACTTTTACAGTAGCACTTTCAAAAGATGGCTATAAAACAGCAAGTTATACACTAACAATGGAAGATGATAAAGAGAGTAGCTTCTTAAGTTTTCCTGACTTAGCTGAGGAAGATTCCTAGTTTGATTTAGGTTAGCACAAAGGGTAAACATATATTATATTATAAAAATAATATAGTATAAACAAAGTCCTTTGTTATAATAGAATATATATTTTTAAGGAGGAAAAAAAGGTATGGATTACAAAGAACTATATGAGGCATGGCTGGCAGACCCTTATTTTGATGAGGAGACAAAAAAGGAGCTGGAATCAATTAAAGGGGATGAAAACGAGATTAAAGAGCGTTTTTATACGGAGCTTGAATTTGGTACTGCTGGTTTAAGGGGAATTATTGGTGCAGGTATTAACCGTATGAATGTGTATACTGTTAGAAAAGCTACACAGGGACTTGCAAATTATATCAATAAGCAGGGAAAGGCTTCCCAAGGTGTAGCAATTGCATTTGACAGTCGCCGTATGTCACCAGAATTTGCTGATGTAGCAGCATTATGCCTTGCAGCAAATGGAATTAAAGCTTATGTATTTGAATCTCTTCGTCCAACACCAGAACTTTCTTATGCAGTACGCAAATTATCTTGTATTGCAGGTATCAATATTACAGCAAGCCATAATCCGCCAGAATATAATGGCTATAAAGTATATTGGGAAGATGGTGCACAAATTACACCGCCTCATGATAGTGGTATTATGGATGAAGTAAAGGCAATTACTGATTTTTCTGTTTGTAAGACAATGGAAAAAGAAGAAGCAAAAAAACAAGGGCTTTATGAAGTGATTGGAGCAGCAATTGATGATGCTTATATGGAAGAACTAAAAAAACAAGTAATCCATTGGGACAGCATTAAAGAAGTTGGCAAAGATATTACGATTGTTTATACACCGCTTCATGGAACAGGAAATATTCCAGCAAGACGCGTTTTAAAAGAAATAGGTTTTGATCATGTTTATGTTGTGCCAGAGCAAGAACTTCCTGATGGCGAATTTCCTACAGTAAGCTATCCAAATCCAGAAGCAAAGGAAGCATTTGCATTAGCACTTTCTCTTGCAAAGGAAAAGAATGCTGATCTTGTACTTGCTACCGATCCAGATGCCGATCGTCTTGGTGTTTATGTAAAAGATACAAAATCAGGTGAATATATCTGTTTAACAGGAAATATGTCTGGTTGTCTTTTAGCAGATTATGAAATTAGTCAAAGAAAAGAAATGGATGGAAAGCTTCCAGAAGATGGTGCATTAATTAAAACAATTGTTACATCGAATATGGCTGATGCGATTGCAAAGTATTATGGCGTAAATTTAATTGAAGTTCTAACAGGTTTTAAATTTATTGGACAACAGATTCTTGGATTTGAAACAAAAGGAACAGGTACTTATTTATTTGGCTTTGAAGAAAGCTATGGTTGTTTAATTGGAACACATGCAAGGGATAAAGATGCGATTGTTGCTACCATGGCACTTTGTGAAGCAGCCGCTTACTATAAGACAAAAGGAAAGACATTATGGGATGCCATGATTGATATGTATGAACGTTATGGTTATTATAAAGATAATGTTGTATCTATTGAAAAGAAAGGTATGGAAGGACTGGCAGAAATTAAACGGATTATGGATACATTGCGTGAAAAGATGCCAGAAAGCTTTGGTAGTTATAAAGTAGTATCTACAAGAGATTATCAAAAAGATATTATTAAGGATTTAGCTACAGGTGAAGAAAAACCAACAGGACTTCCAAAATCCAATGTACTTTATTTTGATATGACAGATAATGTATGGTTATGTGTACGTCCATCTGGTACAGAGCCAAAGATTAAGCTATACTATGGTGTAGTAGGAACAAGTCTTGAGGATGCAGAAAAGAAATCAGAAGAACTTGGAAAGATTGTAAAGGATATGCTGAATAGTTTATAATCTGGCGAAATATTTGTAATAGAAATTCCGGGTGGCAGGCAATTCATGTCTGCTGTCTGGATTTTATATTTTCTGTCAGATTTGTAAAGATTAGTATAGTTTAGATTATAATCTAAACTATGACCTATCTTAGGTTGGATTTTCATAAAATCTATGATGTTTTATAGGTGTTAAGTTTAAAAGTTTAAATGTAATATAAGAAAATATTTTGAAAAGGATGGAAAAAAGAAAATGCAAAGTATAGAAAAAAAACGTATCTTTTTATCATCGCCTCATATGAGCGATACTCATATGGAAAAATATTATATTGAGGATGCTTTTCAGAAAAATTTTATTGCTCCGCTTGGGGAAAATGTAACAGCTTTTGAACAAGAATTTTCGAAAAAAGTGGAAGTAGTTGATGCGGCAGCATTAAGTGCAGGAACGGCAGCAATTCATATGGCAATTAAATTATTAAATATTGGCAAAGGGGATATTGTTTTTTGTCCTACCTTAACATTTAGTGCAACAGTAAATCCTATTTGTTATGAAAATGCAGTTCCTGTCTTTATTGATAGTGATAAAGAAACTTGGAATATAGATCCTATAGCACTGAAACGGGGATTTGAAAAATATCAGGCACTTGGAAAACTTCCTAAAGCTGTTATTGTTGTTCATCTTTATGGCAAAGCAGCAAATCTTGATGAAATTCTTCCAATTTGCAGAAACTATGATGTTCCAGTTATTGAGGATGCTGCAGAAAGCCTTGGTACAATTTATACAGGAAATATTACAGAAGGAAAGCCAAGGTATACAGGAACTTTTGGTGACTATGGTATTTATTCTTTTAATGGAAATAAGATTATTACAACTTCTGGCGGTGGTATGCTTGTTTGTAATTTGGCGGATAAGGAACAAGCAAGGGAAAAACTTGCAAAAGTACGGTTTTGGTCTACTCAATCAAGAGAACCTTATCGATATTATCAGCATAAAGAGATTGGATATAATTATCGAATGAGCAATATTATTGCGGGGATTGGACGAGGACAGCTTACCGTTTTAGAGGAACGCATAAAACAAAAACAAGCAATTTATCAATATTATCAAAAGGCGTTAAATACACAGACAGAAGATGCTATTTTAACAATGATGCCTATTACAGAAAAAGAAAACAGCAATTGTTGGTTAAGTTGTGCCCTATTAAAAAAGGAATGCAAGATAAAACCATTAGATATTATAGAAACACTAGAAAAGGAAAATATTGAAAGCCGTCATATTTGGAAGCCACTTCATTTACAGCCTGTTTTTAAGGAATGTGATTTTATTTCTGTAAATAAGGATGGGGAATTAGTTGGAAAAGAACAACTTTCTATTATGGATTCGGAAACAGGAGCAGATACTAGTATAGCAGGAGATATTTTTTACCGGGGTATTTGTTTGCCAAGCGATACAAAAAATACATTAGAAGATATGGAAAGAATTTGTGATATTCTTCAAGGAATATTAAAGAAATAGATAGTTATAGAATTGAAATTATAGTACAGCAAATTTAGATGAGGGGTAAATATGAGAAAACATGCATATCTTTTTACTGTTCATGGAAATTTACAAGTGTTAAAAGTTATGATAGCTTTAATTGATGATCTAAGAAATGATATCTTTATTTTAATAGATAAGAAATCAACAAAAGACTTTAAAGAAGCAGTTGAAAAATTAAAATGTCAGTATTCTAGGATAGTGATAGTTCCATCAATAAAAATTTATTGGGCAGGGGTATCATTAATTTATGCACAATTATTATTATTACAGGCAGCACTAAAAAAGTCCAGAGATTATGAATATCTTCATTATATAAATGGTGCAGATCTTCCACTAAAAAATCAACAAAAAATACATGAGTTTTTTCATAAGAATTTTGGAAAGCAGTTTGTAGAATATAATCCAAATTTGTATGAATTTGCAAAATACAAAGTTTATTATTATCATTTTTTTGTAGATAATCGTTTTTTTCGAAAAAATAAAATTGTAAAAATATGGAATCATGGTTGTGCGAGAATTCAAAAAAGTTTGCATTTAAAACGGAGAGAAGATAAGATTTATGCAGGTTCTGCATTATATTCCATTACTTCCGATTGTGCAAGTTATCTTTTGAAAAATGCAAAAAGAATTTTACAGGAATACAGATTTACATTAGCAGCAGATGAAGTATGGATACAAACAGAATTGATGAAATCTCCCTATAAAAAACAAATATATCGTTTTGAAGAAAGTTGTTATGGCAATGTAAGATATATTCTTTGGGATAGGAAACGAAAAAATCATAATTCACCCTATACATTTACAAATAAGGATTTTTATGAATTAAAACAGATAGCAGAAACTACAGAACTTTGTTTTGCACGAAAATTTGAGGAACAAGAAGATATGGAAATTGTATATAAAATAGAAAAGATGATTCAGGAGAGTGATGGATATGGGGAAAATAAATAAAAATGATAAAAGGTCTAGAATTAAACAAAAAAAGGGGAAAATGCCAATAAGACATAAACAGCATTTTTATGAAAAATATATCAAACGTCCTCAAGATTTTTGTCTTTCTCTTGGTGCTATTGTAATTTTAAGTCCTGTTATGGCTATAACGGCAGTATTAGTGCGGACAAAGTTGGGAACACCTGTTTTATTTTGCCAAGAGCGTCCCGGCAAAGATGGAAAGATTTTTAAGATGTATAAATTTCGTACTATGACAGATGCAAAAGATAAACATGGAAATCTACTATCTGATGAAGAACGTTTAACAGAATTTGGAAAAAAACTTCGTACAACTTCTTTAGATGAATTGCCAGAATTATTTAATATTTTAAAAGGTGATATGGCAATTGTAGGACCAAGACCTTTGTTAGTGCAATATTTACCTCTTTATAATGAATATCAAAAACGCCGTCACGAGGTAAGACCGGGATTTACAGGATTAGCACAGGTAAATGGAAGAAATGCAATTTCTTGGGAACAAAAATTTGATTATGATATAGCTTATGTAGATTCTATTTGTTTTAAAAAAGATTGGGAAATTATTTTTAAGACGATAAAAACAGTATTAAAACATGAGGGAATTTCCAGTAAAACTTCGGCGACTATGGAAGCATTTACTGGGACTACATCAATTTAACTTTTAATATATGGAAATATTTTCTAAAATAATGATAATATAATAAATATAATTAATATAATTTTTATAAAATGATTTAGAAACTATTGAAAAAGCAGAGGAGGAAGACTTGTGGCAGCAGAGAAAGAGATAAATATAAAGAAAGAAATAAAGATTCTTTTTACTAGTGTAGGACGTAGAGTAGAATTAATGCAGGCATTTAAAAATGCAGCTAGTCATTTAGGAGTTTCTCTAAAGCTTTATGGAGCAGATATTACAGGAGATGCACCAGCACTTTTTTATTGTGATAAGGCTTGTAAGGTTTGCAGAATTAAGGAGCAGGAGTATATTCCACAGCTTCTTAAAATTTGTAGAGAAGAGAGAATAGATTTATTAATACCAACCATTGATACCGATCTTCTTATATTATCGCAAAAAAAAGCGGTTTTTGAACAAATAGGTACAAAAGTATTGATTAGTGATCAAGATAAAATTGCACTTTGTCGTGATAAGCGGTTTACAGCAGATTTTTATATTTCTTGTGGTGTTAATTCCCCAAAACCTGTTGATAATGTAGAAAATTATCAAGGGGGATTTCCAGCTTTTATTAAACCAAAAGATGGAAGTTCTAGTATTGATGCTTATCGTGCTGATACATTAGAAGAATTAAAAGCACTTTCACAAAGAGTAAAAGACTATATTATTCAACCATTTATCGATGGAAGAGAATATACAATTGATATTCTTTGTGATTTTTCTGGGAATCCAATTTATATAACACCAAGAGAGCGATTAGCAGTACGCAGTGGCGAAGTTTTAAAGACAAGGATTACAAGAGATGATAGAATGATAGAGGAAAGCCTTAAGGTAATAAAAGGATTTTATCCATGTGGGCCAATTACACTACAATTAATTAGAGAGAAAACAACAGGAATTGATTATTTTATTGAAATTAATCCGCGTTTTGGCGGAGGTGCACCATTATCTATGATGGCAGGGGCAGATGCAGCACTTGCAATTCTTCAGCTTATTTTGGGAGAAATTGTGCCTTATCAAAAAGAAGCGGCACAGGATGGACTTATTTATTCAAGATTTGATCAATGTATTTGTATCAATCAAATGGAACAACAGGATAAGAAAATAATAAATACAAGGAGAATTCTATCTTTAGAGGAAGTTAATGATTATATTGAAGATATAGAAGCGATTATACTTGATCTTGATGATACGTTATATAATGAAGAAGATTATATACGCAGTGGATATAAGGAAATAGCACAACGATATCCAGAATTACCAAAAGCACAAGAAGAACTTTGGATGCATTTTATAGAAGGAAAACCAGCAATTGATCTTTTCTTGAAAAATCATAATTTAGAACAGGAAAAAGAACAATGCCTGCAATGTTATCGTAGTCATATGCCAAGAATTACTTTGTCAGAAAAGAATCGGGAGCTTTTAAGACAATGGCATAATATGGGGAAAAAACTTGGAATTATTACAGATGGGCGACCTATAGGACAACGAAATAAAATTGCAGCACTTCATTTAGAAGAATGGATAGATGAAATCATTGTAACAGATGAACTTGCAGGTAGTTGTGGAGATATAATGAAATTTAGAAAACCAGCAAAATTAGCATTTCAGGTAATGCAAATGCGATTAGATATTCCCTATGAAAAAATGATTTATATTGGAGATAATCAGCAGAAAGATTTTCAAGCACCAGAAGAACTTCATATGAAATATCTTTGGTTTCAAAATGAGAAAGGGTTATATCAATGACAGAAAATGAAAAAAATAAATTATACTGGCGGTCGAAAAACCTGACCGCCCAGTATAAATTGATGCACACGACCGCATAAGGCAGGTCATGCCCGAATGGGCACGACAAAAAGTAAGCCACTTCGTGGCTGCGGTCGGTGTGAACTCACGAATGAAAAATGGAAAACTTTTTCATTCGTGAGTATAACTAAGGAATCAGCCGTCTAGTTTTCCAGACAGTTCTTTCTGATGTTTGGGTAATCCTGTTAATTTCATTTTGCTTTGTCAGGCTAATATAAAGACTTCCGACAAATTGTGAACGATACAGATACCCAGAGTCCAGAAAGAACCTTCCAGACTGGGGCGGCTATTTCTGTGTTTTTCTATGATAAAATCCTATCGTATATCCAATTCCAAAGCAAGTACTACATAGTGCCAGCAATGCCAATAGCAGTCATTTCTTTATAAGTTTTAATATACCTTTCATTATGAACTCTTATGTATTGGAAATTGCCCTTCTACGTTTGTGTTTTTCAATCACTACCACCATCTTCTTACTTTTTTGAATACTTTTCTGCAATTCTGCTTCATCAGCTTTATGATTTGGATCTGGTGCAACTATTTCCAAAGGTTCAAAGCCATATACCAAATCATTCAAAGATACCTTTTCCATAATCAATACCTCGATTTCTACCGATCTTTATTATCTGTTCACTTGTATTATACCAGAAAACTATCCAGATTGCACTCTGTTTTTGTTTTTATGGTTATTTATATTCCCTAATATGGCAAAGAAAACAATCATAAGAATATCTTCTAACCAATGTTTGATATAGGAAGGATATCGGTAATTTGGTACTGTATCTTTATTTTTTTTGATTTTTGCATGAAATATCGTTCTATTCTATGGAATTTGGTGAAATAGCATTTTTTGAAATACTTTTTGTAATGTTTTCAGTCAGAGAGTGAACAAATGTCAGCATAAATAGATGTGCAAGTAGTAAGAAAAAGTAAAATGAACAAATGTGCAAACAATGAGAATATGTTGAAAACAAGAAAAGACTATGTTATGATAATTTAACAAGTGTAGGATCGATTGCTTATAAATCGTGGAGTAATTATTTAAGTGGAAAAACATTGGAAATATTGGCAGAAAAAGGTGTTGTAGGACACATTGGCGGTCATTTTTTTGATATTCAGGGAAAAAAATCGGGAACAACACTTGCAGAAAGAATGATTGGTGTAGATATAGAGGATTTAAAAAAATGCAAGGAAACCATTTGCATTGCTTTAGGAGAAGAAAAGTCGGAAGCAGTTTTAGGAGCTGTTAGAGGGGGCTATATAAAAACTTTAATTATAGATGATAAATGTGCAGAAAAAATGATAAAATATATGGAATAACTTGTTATAAAAAGGAGAGAAATATAATATGAATTTTTTTGAAGTAATAGATAATTGCCTATTTTTTCGATATGATGGAGAACTTGTAATGTTAATGCCTTGGGGAAAGGATAGTTTGCGAGTACGTTCTTCTATCTTATCAGAGATAAAAGAGGGGGAAATTGCTTTACAGAAACCGCAGAATATTTTAGATAATGATATTGTGATTACAATCATTGACGAACGTCATGCTAGTATAAGAAATGGACATATCACAGCAGAATTATTTGTGCAGGAATGGGGAAATTCTCTGCAAATTACATATCGAAATCAAAAGAAGGAAATATTACTGCGTGAAATTGCAAATGGAGGTGCATTAATGAAAAAAGCAAGAAAATATAAAGCACTTCCTAGCGGTAATTTTCGTCTAACAGTTACTTTTGAATCAAATCCAGAAGAAAAAATTTATGGAATGGGTGGCTATCAACAGGAGATATTAAATCTGAAAGGCTGTAATTTAGAATTAGCACATAGAAATTCACAGGTCAGTATTCCATTTTATATTTCTAGTCTTGGTTATGGTTTTTTATGGCATAATGCTTCCATTGGAGAAGTTCATTTTGGACTCAATACAACAGAGTGGATTGCAGAAGCATCACAGGGAATGGATTATTGGATTACAGCAGGAGAAACACCAGAACAGATAGAAGAACAGTATGCAGCTTGTACAGGAACAGTTCCTATGATGCCAGAATATGGGCTGGGATTTTGGCAATGTAAACTTCGTTATTATAATCAAGAACAAGTTCTTTCCGTTGCAAGAGAATATAAAAAGCGGCAAATTCCAATTGATGTGATTGTAATTGATTATTATCATTGGAAGAGGTGCGGTGATTTTTGTTTTGATAAGGAATATTTTCAAGAACCAGAGGCAATGGTAAAGGAACTTCATGATATGGGAATAGAAACTATGGTATCTATCTGGCCGCAAGTAGATTGGAGAAGTGAAAATTATGAAGAAATGAAACAGCAGGGACTTTTGGTAAAAAGTAATGCTGGAATTGATGTACAGATGATATTTCATGGAAATAATGTATTTATGGATGCAACAAATCCAAGAACAAGAAAGTATGTTTGGGAGAAATGTAAAAAAAATTATGCCGATCTTGGAATCAACTTATTTTGGCTTGATGAAGCAGAACCTGAGTTTACTACTTATGATTATGATATGTATCGCTATTATGCTGGTAGTGTTGCAGAAATTGGAAATATTTATCCAAGAGAATATTCCAGATTATTTTTTGAAGGGCAGCAGGCAAAGGGACAAAAGGAAATTGTGAATCTAGTGCGATGTGCTTGGGTGGGCAGTCAAAAATATGGTGCTTTAGTATGGTCAGGGGATATTTGGTCTAGTTATGAAGACTTTCGGAAGCAAATCTGTGTTGGACTTCATATGGGATTATGTGGGATTCCATGGTGGACTACCGATATTGGCGGCTTTCATGGTGGGGATATTCATAATAAAGATTTTATTACTCTGTTGCTTCGATGGTTTCAATTTGGTACATTTTGTCCTGTTATGCGGCTGCATGGTTTAAGAATGCCCGGAAAGCCAATTATAAATCAAGCAGGGGAAGAAAGGGAATGGACAGGTGCTGATAATGAGGTATGGAGTTATGGAGAAGAAGCTTACAATATTATGGTAAAATTTATTCATATTCGAGAAAAAATGCGAGATTATACGAGAATGTTGATGAAGCAGGCACATGAAAAAGGAACTCCAGTTATGCGTACCATGTTTTATGAATTTCCACAAGATAAGACTTGCTGGGATTTAAAAGATCAATATATGTATGGACCAGATATTTTAGTCGCTCCTATTTGTTACGAAAAGGCAGAAAGCCGCAAAGTCTATTTACCAGAAGGAATTGTATGGATAAATGCAAGAGATGGAAAAGCATATAAAGGCAGGGCATGGTATGAAGTTTCAGCTCCTATGGATACAATCCCTATCTTTTTAAGAGAGGGACATCAAGAGTATTTAATTTATGAAATTTAGATATTAGTATTAAAATTAATTTAGAAATTAATATTAGATGATAAATATGCAGAAAAAAATGATTAAATGTATAGAAGGATAAAGAAAAGAAAGGAGTTTTGATTATTAAGAAAATATAGAGGAAGGAAAAGTAGTATGCTGATTGAGAAGCTGGAGCAAGGAATAAATTTTACAAATCATGAAAAGGAAGTTGCACAATATATTTTAGAGAATTTAGATAAAGTTCCCGGAATGTCTTCTACGGAGCTTGCTAAGTATTCTTTTACCAGTAAGGCAACAGTAGTGCGATTAAGCCAAAAGTTGGGTCTTTCTGGATATCAGGAATTACGATTAAAGCTTGTGGAGGAAATGAATCAAAAAAATAGATTATCTCAAATGCTAAAAAGTGAACCAATACATGATAAAAGTACCTATACAGAAATTATTCATACACTTCCAATTCTTTATGATAAAGCAATAACAAATACTCGTATTTCATTGAATAAAAATAGTATGAATAAGATTAAACATATGTTGTTAAGAACAGAATGTATTGATATTTATGGTGCTGGAATTAGTTATATTTTGGCACAATCGGCAGCGTTTAAGTTTGCTACATTAGGGATAGAAAGCTCAGCTTATGAGAGTATAAATGGACATTATTTGGCAGCAAGAAAAAATAAAAAAACGGTTACTTTTTTGATTAGCTTCACTGGTGCAAATCGAACAATGATTCGAGCCGCTAAATATTTAAAGAAAGCAACAAATAATTATATAGTGGGAATTGTAGGACCACATAATGAAGTGATTCAAAAATGGTGTCATGAGATTGTAGAAATTCCAAATAGGGATTCTTTAGTAAGTCTTGATGTGATTACTTCTTTTTTGGCAGCAACTTATGTAATGGATATTTTTTTCTCATTACTTTTATCAGAACATTATAATGAACATGCAAAATCTTCATTGGAAATGCTGTTACATAGTAATTTACTTCTGGATAAGACAGGAACTGATAAAGAAAGAGAAGATGAAAGTTTTTAAATAGAATAGAATAATAAAGTTTGAAAAAAGAATAAACGGAAAGATTGAACCGCTGTTGCAAAAACAGCGGTAATTTTTTACTGTTTTTTGGAACAATGAACCGATTACTTTAAAAAATATTGAGAGAGCAAATTTGGTATGATATAGTTGAAACAACAAAAAGAATTACGATAAAATTAAGGAGGAAAAACATATGGGAAAATATCAAACATTAGCAAAAGAGATCGTGAAAAATGTTGGTGGCAAAGATAATGTAATCGGGCTTATTCATTGTATTACAAGGCTTCGTTTTACATTGAAGGATGAAAGTATTGCAAGGGATCAAGTATTGAAGGATATGGAAGGTGTTGTAACCGTTATGAAAAGTGGCGGACAATATCAAGTAGTTATCGGAAACCATGTACCAGAGGTATTTGAAGATGTGATGCAATTGCTTGATTTAAAAGAAGAAACAAATGCATCTGAAAGTAAAAAATCTGAAAAAATTTTGGATAGAGCGATTGATATGGTATCCGGAATTTTTCAACCAATTCTTAGCATTATGGCAGCTTGTGGTATGTTAAAAGGATTAAATACACTGCTTGTAACGCTTGAGCTTTATAGTGCAGATTGTGGCGGTTATTTCATTATTAATGCGGCAGGAGATGCATTATTTACCTTTTTACCATTATTTCTAGGATATACAGCAGCGAAAAAATTTCAGTTAAAGCCAATGCTTGGACTCGCAGTTGGAGCTGCTATGTGCTATCCGGGGATACAGGCAGGAACTTTATCAGCAGGAGCAGAACCGTTATATTATCTATTGGATAATACGATGTTCCGATCACCAGTATATATTGATTTTTTTGGGATTCCAATTATTTCCGTAGATTATACTGGAACAGTGATACCAGTAATTCTTGCTGTATGGTTTGCATCAAAATGTGAAAAATTATTTAGTAAATTTATACCAGATTTAGTGAAGTTTTTCTTTGTTCCTATGTTGACATTACTTGTAGCAATTCCAGTGTCTGTAATATTTTTAGGGCCAGCCGCAACGTTTGGTTCTACATTGATTTCAGAATTTACACTGGCAATTCGGAACATCAGTCCAATGATAGCAGGGGGAATTGTAGGACTAACTTGGCAGATATTAGTTATTTTTGGTATGCATTGGGGCTTTATACCAGTTTATATCAATAATGTACAGACACTAGGATATGATAATGTGATGATGCCATTCTTTGCTTGTACATTTGCAACTTCAGCAGTAGTTCTTGCGATTTTTTTCAAAACAAAAGACAAAAAATTAAAAGAGATGGCAATTCCAAATTTTATTTCTGGAATTTTTGGTGTAACAGAGCCAGCAATCTATGGTATTTTACTGCCTTTAAAGAAGCCTTTTATGATTAGTTGTATTGCAGGAGGTATTGGAGGTGCTTTTTATGGATTTTGCAATTTTAGAAAATTTATTTTAGGTGGTATGGGAATATTTGAATTACCAAATATGATGAATCCAGATGGAAGTATGGGAAATATTTTAGTAGCATTTGCAGGAATTGCTATTTCAATGGTAGCTGGTTTTGTACTTACAATGATTTTCTATAAAGAGAAAGATATTGCAGAAGAAACAGATAAAGCAACAGAAAAAGAAATAGAAAAAGCAACAGAACAGATAGAAAAACAGGAAAATGGTACAGTAGGAGAGATTAAGATTTATAGTCCTCTAAAGGGAAAAACAATAAAATTGGAAGATGTGGAAGATGAGGCTTTTTCATCAGGAATGCTTGGAAAAGGAATGGCTATTTTACCAGAAGATGGTGTATTATATGCACCTATGGATGGAACAATATCGGTATTTTTTCCAACAGGTCATGCAATTGGTATGACAGGAGATAACGGAGTTGAATTACTGATGCATGTAGGAATGGATACAGTACAGTTAGAAGGAAAAGGATTTCAACCTTTTGTAGCGGAAGGTGATAAAGTAAAAAAAGGACAAAAACTTTTAGAATTTGATAGAAAACTAATAAAAGAAGCAGGATATTCATTAGTGACACCTATTTTAGTAACCAATGTTGAAGAAATTGGAAGGGTAGTCCCTGCTATAGAAGATGCAAAGCAGATACAAATAGGAGAAGAATTGATTACAGTAGAAATGGAGATATAAAAAGTGTTATTTGGACATAAATGGATCTTATATGGCAGAAGAAAAGGGAGGAAAAATCATGAAAAAGGATTTTTTATGGGGTGGTGCTACGGCAGCAAACCAGTGTGAAGGTGGCTGGAAAGAAGGTGGGCGAGGTATGGCAATTGTAGACGTTATTCCTCATGGTGCTGATCGTATGCCAGTGATGAAAGGTATTTTAGATTATCAGAAATTGCCAGAAAATTCGGAATATCCTAGTAGAGAAGCGATTGATATGTATGGACATTATAAAGAAGATATTGCATTATTTGCAGAGATGGGATTTAAATGTTATCGTTTTTCCTTTTCATGGTCTCGAATTTTTCCTACAGGAGAGGAAATAGAGCCAAATCAAGAGGGATTACAGTTTTATGATAATTTTGTAAATGAATTATTGAAATATGGAATTGAACCAATTGTAACACTTTGTCATTTTGATGCACCTCTTGCTCTTGTAGAAAAATATGGTTCTTGGAAAAGTCGGAAGATGATAGAATTTTTTTTAAGATATTGTAAAGTAGTTTTTGAACATTTCAAAGGTAAAATTCGATATTGGATTACTTTTAATGAAATCAATATGCTAATGCATTTGCCTTTTATGGGAGCTGGCATTTGTTTTAGACAAGGAGAGAATGAGTTACAAGTAAAGTATCAAGCGGCTCATCATGAATTAGTTGCATCGGCAATGGCAGTAAAGTTAGCTCATGAAATCAGTCCAGATTTTCAGGTAGGCTGTATGTTGGCAGCAGGAAGCGTATATCCTTATAGTTGTAATCCAGAGGATGTTTGGGAAAGTATGAAAAAAGATAGAGAAAATTATTTTTTCATTGATGTGCAGGTTCGAGGCGAGTATCCATCCTATGCAAAAAAGTATTTAAGACAACAAAATATCCAGCTTGAAATGCAAAAAGAAGATGCAAAAATTTTGAAAGAAAATCCCGTAGATTTTATTTCTTTATCTTATTATAATAGTCGCTGTGTACGAGCAGATGGTCAAGGAGAGATTGCTAAAGGTAATGTTTTTGCTTCAGCAAAGAATCCTTATTTGGAATGTAGCCAGTGGGGATGGCCTATTGATCCATTGGGCTTTCGTGTCACTTTAAATGCATTGTATGATCGTTACCAGAAGCCATTATTTGTAGTAGAAAATGGACTTGGTGCAGCAGATGTGCTGGAAGCAGATGAAACAATTCATGATGATTATCGGATTGCGTATTTAAGTTCTCATATTCGGGCAATGATAGCGGCAATAGAGGAAGATGGTGTAGATTTGATTGGTTATACACCTTGGGGATGCGTGGATTTAATTAGTGCAACCACAGGGGAGATGTCTAAACGTTATGGTTTTATTTATGTAGATAAAAATGATGATGGGAAGGGGACGTTGAAACGTCTACGGAAAAAATCTTTTGGCTGGTATCAAAAAGTAATTGCCTCAAATGGGAAAAATCTTTAATATAGAAAGTGCTTTTACTATGATAATCTGTTTTATGATTTAAAAGCAAGAATAAGTTATGGTTTATAAGCATAAATAAAGAAAAAGTGGGAGACTTCTTTTGAAAGTTTTCCATTTTTTCTTTATTTAATAAGAAATTTCTCAAAGTTTTCTATTGGCAGCTTCCTTCGGAAACTGCAAAGCTTGTAATTTATTATTTAAATGGTTTTTAGAAAATCAAAGGATATGATTGACAAAACATCATATGACAAGTACAATAGGAAATTATAGATCGCAGCCATTTTTATAAAAAGGAGGAAATTTATGGACTCGGGCGACATAGTCAGTTTGTGTATTCTTTTGTTACTATTATTATGTTCTGCATTTTTCTCATCAGCGGAAACAGCATTTATGACGGTAAATAAAATCCGTATGCGTTCTTTAGCAGAGGAAAATGTCTCAAATGCAGTTACTGTCTGCAAACTGATAGAAGAACCATCCAAATTATTAAGTACAATCTTAATTGGTAATAACATTGTCAATATTTTAACATCATCGCTTGCTACGGTACTTGCTACACGCCATTTTGGAAGTGCAGCGGTCGGACTTGTTACTGGTGTATTAACTATCATGGTTTTGCTTTTTGGTGAGATTACACCAAAATCTATGGCTACTTATCATGCAGAAAAAATGGCATTATCTTATGCAAAAGCTATCTATTTCCTGATACGTATTTTAACACCAGTCATCTTTATTATTAATAAACTATCACATGGATTATTGATTCTTATGCGAATTGATCCTAATAAGAAGCCAACAACCATGACAGAAAAAGAACTATTAACGATTGTAGATGTTAGTCATGAAGAAGGTGTCATTGAAACAGAAGAACATGAAATGATTACAAATGTGGTTGATTTTGGTGATACTTTGGTAAAAGATATTATGACACCAAGAGTAGAAGTATGTTGTGTCAAGCAAGATGTTGCTTATCAGGAACTTGTAGAAAAATTTCAAGAAGATAAATATACCCGTCTGCCGGTCTATGAAGAATCTATTGATGAAATTGTTGGAATTATTAGTATTAAAGATATCTTTTTTTATAAGCAGGAACATAAAGATGAAGAAGGTTTTTCTATTTTAGAATGTATGAGAAAGCCTTATTTTACGTATGAATTTAAGAAAACATCAGAGCTTTTACGAGATATGAAGTTAGAATCTGTTTCTATTGCAATTGTATTAGATGAATATGGCAGTATGGTTGGCGTTGTTACTATGGAAGATCTTTTGGAGGAAATTGTTGGAGATATTCGTGATGAATATGATGAAGATGAAGAAGAAGATATTCAATGCGTTGCGGATGGAGAATATACAGCAAAAGGCAGTATTCGTTTAGAAGATTTTAATGAACTGACAAATATGCAGATTGAATCAAATGATTATGATTCGATTGCAGGTTATATTATTGAACAATTGGAACATATTCCAGAAGTTGGAGAAACAGTAAAAACAGGAAATGTAACGCTAACAGTGCTTGGAGTAGATAAACAGCGTATTGAGGAAGTCGGTATTTCCATTGCACCACCGATAGAGGAAGAAGAATCAAAAGAAAAAGAAGAGGACTCTTAATAAGAAAAGAAAAAGAATAAAAAAAGATATAGAAAGGAAGGAAATCTTGAAGAAAATCTTAATTATAGAAGATGATAGAGTATTAAGCGATGAAGTAAAAATCTTATTAGATAATCATGGATTTGCTTCCTTTCAACTATTTGATTTTTCCGATGTTGTGCAAAAAATTTTAGAACATTCCCCTGATCTTATTCTTTTGGATATTATGCTGCCATCGGCAAATGGACAATCTATTTTACGAGATTTAAGAAAACAATCCGATATTCCAGTGATTATGCTAACAAGCAGAAATACAGATGTAGATGAAATTATGAGTATGACATATGGAGCAGATGATTATATTACAAAACCATACAATCCAACGCTTTTATTACTGCGGATAGAAGCACTTTTAAAACGAGCAGGAAAAAAGGAAAGACAAGAAAAGTTAAAATATAAAGAATTAATCATTAATTTGTCAAGAAGTTCTCTTTTTTTTCATGGAGAAGAAATTATTTTATCCCGAAATGAAATTATGATTTTTTATTGTTTGTTCAAGCATCAGGGAGAAATTGTATCAAGAGATGATTTAATGGATTTTCTATGGGATTATAATGATTTTGTTGATGACAATACTTTAACAGTAAATATTAACCGTTTGCGAAAGCGATTAGCAGAGATTGGATTAACAAACATCATACAGACACGAAGAAAACAGGGGTATCTCTTATTATGAATTGGTTGTCTTATGCTAAGGATCATAGGGTTCATTTTTTATTAGGATTTCTTTTTTTCTTATTAATGGAGGGAATTTTATTTTTATTTCATGCTTCCCTTGTTATGCAGATATTTCTTTTTTTTCTTTTATTTCTTATGGTCATTTTTATTATTCTATATGATTATTTTCGGTGTAGAGAATTTTACCTAGATTTTGAAAAGAAATTAAAGGCATTAGAGGAAAAATATCTTTTGCTTGAAATGATAACAAGACCGTCTTTTTTTGAAGGAAAGCTTTTTTATGATAGCTTACAAGAAATTACAAAAGCAATGAATGATGAAATTGAATCTCATATAAGATTAAATGAAGAATTTAAACAATATATTAATACTTGGGTGCATGAGATTAAACTTCCAATTGCAACAATGAAATTAATTGTGCATAATAATAAAGGAGAATTTTCAAGAAAACTACAAACACAAATCAAAAGAATTGATAATGATGTGGAACAAGTACTTTATTATATTCGTAGCGAAGTACCAGAAAAGGATTATCGGATTCAAAAATATCCGTTAAAACCTATGATTGATCTTGTCATTAGAGAAAATAAAGATAGCCTAATTTTAGAACATTTTTCTATAGAAAATAAAGTTTCTACTATAGAGGTTTTAACGGATAAAAAATGGTTTTTGTTTATTTTAGAACAAATCATAAGTAATGCAATAAAATATGCAAAGGATACGAAAAGAAGCATTTTATTTTACACACAAGTTTTAGAAAAAGATATGGTAAAACTAATTATAGAAGATCATGGAATTGGTATTCAAAAAGGCGATCTTCCAAGAATATTTGAAAAGTCATTTACAGGAAAAAATGGGCATAACTTGCAATATTCTACAGGAATGGGGTTATATCTATGTAAAAAAATGTGTATGGAACTTGGGCATAGCTTAGAAGCAGAATCAGAATATGGCAGCTATACAAAAATTTCTATTGTAATGAAAAAAGTTTAAGTTATGTTATAATTTCTTATGATTTTTCATTTACATAAAGTTTTACTCTATTTTCTATTAGTGCAATTACATCTTCCATTGTTTTATCACCTGAAAAATAATTTTTTGCTTCTTCTTCTATAATTTTTATGATATCTTCTTCTCTGGAAACAGAAAAATTAATATGATCTACATTATTTATTAATTTTCTTATTGTTTTTTCCTGTTGTTTTGTCATTGCACGATAATTAACAGTAATTCCATTTCTATTTTCTGAACCACGAGAAGCAGGAATTGTAATTCCATCATCTATATAGGATTTTTCTGCAGCATCATATTCCAATTTTTTTTCCATAACATCTTTTCTTGTTGGAAATGGTTTATACTTTGTCAATATAGCGTCTTTTTGATATTGATATGTCCAAAATGTTCTTAAAAATTCATAAGCAGCTTTTTTATGAGGAGAATTTGCTGTAATCGCCAATAACATATCATGATCTACAATCGCACTGATTCCTGTACCTGTTTCTGAAGGCCAACCAATGACTTCCATAGAGTCAAGGACACCATTGTAAAAAGCATAGTTTTTATAATAGGACATAAAGACATTTGTTAATAAAACTGTTCCCGCTTGCGTCTGTTCCATAATTTTAAAACCATCTGTTTCTGTTAATGCTGATTTTTTGGAACATTTTAAAAGCATTTTAAAGGAATCATTATTAAAATTAATCGTTGCATTGTTCCAATTAATAAATTGATTCATCATAGAACGACATAAATATTCAAGAACTCCTTCTTGCCCTAAATAAGCAATCACCGTTTCTTGCTTTTCTAAATTTTCATATAACTCATAAAATTCTTCCATTCCCCAGTTTTCCCGTTCATGAATTACCTGTTTATTTCCTGCTAAAAAAAGAATACTAAAAAAATCAGGAATAAAATAAAGTTTACCTTCTATTTTACAAGCTTCTAAAATATTTGGGAGAAAATCGTCAATAGAAAGTTCCTTATCTTGTTCTAAATATTCAGATAATTCTAATAAAATTCCTTTTTTTGCATAGTTTTCAATATTAAGGTTAGAAAAGTTAATAATATCTGGAACATGATTTGTAATAATATCTTGATTTAATGCTTCTGCTGGTTGTTCTTTTTGAGAATAATCATTTACAATAAGTTTTATATTTTTGCTTTTTCGATTAAAATCTAAAACGGATTCTATTAAACTGCTTTCTTCTGCAATTGTTGCTATCACTACCGTTTCTTTATTTTCTTTATTGGCAGTTTTATTTAAAAGAAATGCTTCTGGCTGTTCATTTTCAGAAGAAATTACAAAAAAGGCATCGGAATCTTTTGATAAAAGTTGTTGAATTTCCATTCCATTAAAATCGCAAGAAAGCCAGTTAAAAATTTCATCAACAGTTTCCGTTTTTAAAGAATATCCATAAACATTTCTTATATCCATAATATAAAAATCATAGGAATTATCATTACTTTCAACTAATTGAATATTACCATAAGGAATGATTTCCGTATTATAATATTGAGGTTCTAGCTGTTCTCCAAATTTGCTGTTTTTAATTGCTGTTTTCTTATATTCATAAATTTTCAATTTTTCATTATTTGCAGTGAAAAAAGTTAAAAAAATACTTTCTTCTTTTATAAGAATAGAGTCAATTTGAAACCCGATTCCATTAAGTTTTATTTTGCTTTTTAAAATTCCGTCTTTTGTAAAATAAAAAAGTTCTTCAGAATTTGCTGCATAGACTCCCCCATTTTCATCAAATTGTTGCACTGCAGTCCATGGAATTGTTTCCTTTTTTTCTGTTTGCAAAGGAATTTCTTTTTTCTTATTTCCATTATTATCTATAATAAATATTTCCATTTCATTATTATTTTTAATTAAGATATGATATCCGTTTTTTCCCCTATAGAAGTCAGCGATATCTCCTGATATTATATTGTCAAGTTTCATATTTTTGTTAATAGAGCCATCATTATTTAAAATAGAAATATTTTTTTTCATCTTTTCTGTGCCAAGAAGATATATGTTATTTTTATCAGAAGTTACCGTTTCTACCTTAAAATTATTATCTACTGTAATTTTTTGCTTTGTATATTCCATCTGTGTTGTTTCTGTTCCCTTTGTTTGTCTTTCACAGCCAGATATTAAAATTGCTATACTAATAATTAAAAAAATTTTTAATAAAATCTTTTTCATATAGTTTCCTCCTTATTATAGTAAAAATTTTTAAATATGAGTTTATTCTTTAGTTTAGAAACTGTTGCATTAAGAAGAACACATATAATGTATAGTAAATTATTATATTTTGCATTCTTTTTTATGCAACAGCATCATTTTTATTATAAATTTATTTGTAAATTAGAAAATTAAACATTCCATGATAATGTTAAAGATACTTCTTTTGTTTCTTCATTTTGTATAAATATATAAAGCAGTTTGTTTTTAGGAACTGTTATTGGGCAATTCCCTGAAGAGTCTATATGAGAAGCTGCAGCAACTACTTTCCCATTTTCTTTGGCATCTTTTACAAGTATTCCTACTTTACCACTAAGTGATGATATATGAAAAAAAATACTCCCTGAAGCAGAGGTACATGCACCTATAAATTCAGAACCTTGTGCAGAAAGTGTAAGTATTCTAGTAGCTTCATATGAATTTATTGCTTCCTGAGATTTTGCGGCTGCCTGAGATTTTACGGCTGGATTTCCAAAAGCGATAGTAGCTGCCATTAATATACATAATTTTTTTATTAATTTTTTATTTTTCATAATTTTACTATTCCTTTCTAACAATATAAATAAGTTATAAAAATTTTATAAACTTTTTTGCTTTTTTCTTTTAAAAATGTTTCTGTACAAATATGCTGTTTTATGTTATAATTACAATACTTTATATAAGTATTTATTTGTATAGGCTTTTTCTTTCTAAAAATTGGTGGTTTTTAGTAAGAGAAAGCCTTACCTGTATGGTGGACTATCCTCCGTTAGCATATTATTTCATCTCCTTTCTATATTTTGAATTATACTATAGATAGTATTCTGATACAATAGTTGTTGCAAATTTGGGAAAAATATGACAGAATTGGTAAAAATAGTATTTATGGAATAGTAGCTTAAATGTTTTTTAAACCAAAGCAACGCAAACCAAGTCATATATGTTTTATATGATGAACATATAGGAATTTTTATAGTTTGCACTGTTTTTAATGCTTGATACCAAAGTTAGGTATTATAGAGAGCTATCTTTATTTTGTCAATATTGATTTTTATTTTGAGTTTCCCCATTTTTTAGGTTTAGGTATCATCAAGCCCCATTTTTAATATGGTTAACAGGAAATTGGCAGCATAACAGAGCTTGTTTTCTAAAATAATTCATTATTCCAGAACTTGTTTTAGAAAAAATCTGTTTAAAAGCATATCCCATTGCATAAAAAACAAATTTGGGAATTTTATATATCCTTTTTGAACATTCAAAAATTTTGTCCATAAACGGGCTTCCATTATTTTCAGAATAAAATATTCCCAGATAACCAACTGCCAGTGTTGCAAAAAAATTCAGGTTACGTATTGAATTTAATGACATGACACGTAAATCTTCAAAATGAAACTGCTGGTTTTTAAAACGGAAGTATTCTTCTATCCTCCATCTCATAAGATAAACTTTTGTAACAATAATACACAGCTTTTTCTTCTGTGATGTTTCCTGTA
>CAJTJZ010000004.1 GCA_910576895.1 uncultured Lachnospiraceae bacterium
TATCCTATAGTTTACTAATTTCCAATAGTTTTCTGTGAAAGGTTGGCATTCATCTTCCACTTTCACTCATTTCGTTCGATTAGAAGTGGGAGTATTCTGCCAAGATTTAGATAAAATTATACTCATGAAGTGGCTTATTTCTTGTCGTGTACATCACATTATATTGAGCGGTCATGTTTTTCGACCGCCAGTATAACAGTCGCAAAATATTTATTTCTTATAATGTTTTTCATCCATAAAAAGTATTACAGCCAGTGGAATCGCAAGCGATTCCATCTGTCAAATCTTTATCTACTTTTTTAATTTATATTTCGTTATATTTTTGAAATTCTTACTCTTCTATTTCTCCATTTTCTTTTTCATTTTGTTGCGAAAATTCCTTTTCTAATGATTTTATTAGTTCTTCACCATTCGCTTTCTCACTTTCCCTTACTTTTGCAATACTTGCTACGGTAATATCCTTTTCTTGATCCATAGAAATTAGTTTAACACCAGAAGTATTTCTTCCAAAACAAGAAATTCCTTCTACTGGCATACGAATAATAATTCCTTCAGTAGAAATTAACATAATCTCATGTTCTGGATTTACTGCTTTCATGCCAATTAAATTTCCTGTTTTTTCTGTTAATTTATAACAACGGATTCCTTTCCCGCCCCTATGTTGTACAGTAAATTCCTTCATTGATGTTCTTTTTCCAAGTCCATATTCTGATACTAATAAAAGAAATTCCCCTTGTGTATGCATTTGCATTCCAATAATTTCATCATCATCAACAAGGTTCATTCCAATAACTCCCATAGAATTTCTTCCTGTTGGGCGAACATCTGTTTCATGAAAACGAATACACATTCCATTTTTTGTAGCAAGTATAATATCTTTCTGATTATCGGTACATTTTACTTCAATTAATTCGTCATCCTCTCGCAATGTGATTGCCTGCAGTCCGGATTTACGAATATTAAGATACTCACTTAATTGTGTCTTTTTTACAATTCCTTTTTTTGTTGTCATAAATAAATATTTATGATCTTCATATTCTAAAATTGTAATTACGGCTGTTATCTTTTCTTCCGGCAAAAGCTGTAAAAGATTTACAATTGCTGTTCCTCTTGCTGTTCTTCCTGCTTCTGGTATTTCATATGCCTTTAAACGATATGCACGTCCCATATTTGTAAAAAACAAAACATAATGATGCGTACTTGTCATAAAGAGTTCTTCAATATAATCCTCCTCAATTGTCTGCATTCCTTTAATTCCTTTTCCGCCTCTATTTTGGCTCTTAAAATTATCCACTGACATTCTTTTTATATAACCAAGATTTGTCATTGCAATGACAATATTATCTTTTGGAATTAAATCCTCCATAGATAGATCATATTCATCAAATCCAATCGTAGTACGTCTTTCATCTCCATATTTATCAGAAATTAATAAAATCTCTTTTCTAATCACAGAAAGCAAACGTTTTCTATCTGCAAGAATAGCTTGATATTCCGCAATTTTTATTTCTAACTCTTTTAATTCATTTTCTATTCGTTCTCGTTCCAATCCCGTTAGGGCACGTAATCTCATATCAATAATGGCCTGTGCCTGTGCTTCACTTAAAGTAAATGTTTCAATTAAACTTTCCTTTGCAATACCAGCATTTTTAGAGGAACGAATTATTTGAATCACTTTATCTATATGATCTAATGCAATTAATAGTCCCTTTAAAATATGAGCTCTCTCTTCTGCTTTATTTAGATCATATCTTGTTCGTCTTGTAATTACTTCTTCCTGATGCTTTAAATAATAAGTAAGCATTTCTAAAAGATTCATAACCTTTGGTTGATTTCCTATTAGTGCAAGCATAATAACACCAAAGGTATCCTGTAATTGCGTATGTTTATATAATTGATTTAAAATAACATTTGCATTTACATCACGTCTAAGTTCAATACAAATACGCATCCCTTGACGATCAGACTCATCACGTAATTCCGTAATACCATCAATTTTCTTTTCTCTATGAAGTTCAGCAATTTTTTCAATTAAACGTGCTTTATTTACCATATAAGGAAGTTCTGTTACAATAATTCTACTTTTTCCATTTGGCATAGATTCAATATTTGTTATTGCCCGAATGCGAATCTTTCCACGTCCAGTACGATATGCTTCCTCTATTCCCCTTGTTCCAAGAATCGTTGCTCCTGTTGGAAAATCAGGTCCTTTTACAATTTTTAAGATTTCCTCAATCTGCGTTTCTCTATCATATTCTACAAGATTATCAATAATTTTTACAACAGCAGCAATGATTTCTTTTAAGTTATGTGGTGGTATATTACTTGCCATGCCTACGGCAATGCCAGAAGTTCCATTTACTAAAAGATTCGGAAAACGAGATGGTAATACCATAGGTTCTTTTTCTGTTTCATCAAAGTTTGGAGAAAAATCAACGGTATCTTTATTGATATCAGAAATCATCTCCATAGAAATTTTGGAAAGCCTTGCTTCTGTATAACGCATTGCAGCAGCTCCATCACCATCAACAGAACCAAAATTTCCATGTCCATCTACAAGGGGATACCGTGTATTCCATTCTTGTGCAAGATTTACTAATGCACCATAAATAGAACTATCTCCATGAGGATGATATTTACCCATAGTATCCCCGACAATACGTGCACATTTTCTATGTGGTTTGTCAGGTCCATTATTCAGCTCTATCATTGCATAAAGAATACGCCGCTGTACTGGCTTTAATCCATCTCTTACATCTGGCAATGCTCTTGCTGCAATTACAGACATAGCATATTCTATATATGACGATTCCATTGTTTTTTTCAGATCTACCTCATCAATCTTATCGAAAATAGTTTCATCCATTCTGTCCTTCCTTTCTGTCCATATAGGAGACAATTCCTAACGTTATGGTTATATCAATGTTTTTATATTTATTAAATATCTAAATTTCTAACACGATCTGCGTTTGCTTCAATAAATTCACGTCTTGGTACTACTTTATCCCCCATCAAGATATTAAATGTTAAATCAATTTCTGATTCTGCTTCCTCATCCATTGTTACACGTAATAAAATTCTCTTTTCTGGGTCCATAGTAGTTTCCCAAAGCTGTTCTGCATCCATTTCTCCAAGTCCTTTATAACGCTGAATTTTATTATTATTGTCACGTCCTATTTCTTCCAAGATACGGCTTAGTTCTTCATCATTATAAGCATAATAGATATTTTTATTTTTTTCTACTTTAAATAATGGTGGCTGTGCAAGGTAAACATAGCCTCCTTTAATTAAATCTGGCATAAAACGATAGAAAAATGTTAATAGTAAAGTACTAATATGTGCACCATCAACATCAGCATCTGTCATAATAATAATTTTGTGATAACGAAGTTTTGAAATATCAAAATCTTCATGAATCCCTGTGCCAAACGCTGTAATCATTGCTTTAATTTCTGCATTTACAAGGATTTTATCAAGCCTTGATTTTTCTACATTTAAAATCTTGCCACGCAACGGAAGAATTGCTTGCGTTGCTCTTGATCTTGCTGTTTTTGCACTTCCACCAGCAGAATCTCCCTCTACAATGTAAATTTCACAATTTTTTGGATCTTTATCGGAACAATCTGCCAATTTCCCCGGAAGACTCATGCCTTCCAATGCTGTTTTTCTTCTTGTTAAATCTCTTGCTTTTCTAGCAGCATCTCTTGCTCTTTGTGCAAGAATTGATTTTTCACAAATCGTCTTTGCAACTGTAGGATTTTGTTCCAAAAAATAAGTCAATTGTTCTGTTACTAGACTTTCTACAGCACCTCTTGCCTCACTATTTCCAAGCTTTTGTTTTGTTTGTCCTTCAAATTGTGGATCAGTAATTTTAATACTAATAATTGCAGTAAGTCCCTCTCTAATATCTTCTCCAGAAAGATTTTGTTCATTATCTTTTAATAATTTCTTTGTTCTTGCATATTCATTAAATGTTTTTGTTAAAGCATTTTTAAAGCCAACAAGATGTGTGCCACCTTCTGGTGTTGTAATATTATTTACAAAACTATAACAGTTTTCGTTAAAGCCTTCATTGTGCTGCATTGCAACTTCTACATAAACATCATTTTTATTTCCTTCACAATAAATAATCTGTTCGTACAAAGGATCTTTTTGTGCATTTAGATAGGTTACATATTCTTTAATTCCGCCTTCATAATGAAATTCCAATGTTTTTAATTCTTCATTTCGTCTATCTGTTAATCTTACACGAATCCCTTTTGTTAAAAATGCCATTTCTCGCAAACGATTTTTTAAAATATCAAAATCAAAAATAGTTTCTTCAAAAATTTCTTTATCTGGCAAAAAAAGTACTTCTGTTCCTGTATGATCAGTGTCACCAATGACTTTTAAGGGATACACTACCTTGCCACGCTCATAGCGTTGCTTATATTGATGCCCATCAGAAGAATGAATAATAACTTCTAGCCACTCTGACAATGCATTTACAACCGAAGCTCCTACACCATGAAGGCCACCCGATACTTTGTATCCGCCACCACCAAATTTCCCTCCAGCGTGTAAAATAGTAAATACCACCTCTACTGCTGGAAGCCCTGCTTTATGATTAATTCCTACTGGAATCCCTCTGCCATTATCAATGACATGGATAGAATTATCTTTGTTAATAAAAACTTGAATATCGGTACAATATCCTGCAAGTGCTTCGTCAATTGCATTATCCACAATTTCATACACTAAATGATGAAGACCTCGGCTAGATGTACTGCCAATATACATTCCCGGTCTTTTTCTGACTGCTTCCAAACCTTCCAGAATTTGAATCTGATCTGCTCCATATTCCTGCTGTTGCTGTTCCATATTTCCTCCATTCTGCCTTTCTATGGTGGCTTTTTAACAATAAAAAGATTTCTTTTCCCAATTTCTATCTATGCTTTACGCAGCCGGAAGAAACATCATAGATATGATCTGTTTCTATTCTCTGCTGGATAAGCTCTGTGCCAGTACAGGTGATAAATGTTTGTATTCCCTGAATTGTCTCTAAAAGATGTGCCTGACGGTTTTTATCAAGCTCTGAAAGCACATCATCAAGCAATAAAATCGGATTTTCACCAATTTTATCTTTTACTAAAGCAATCTCTGACAACTTTAAAGATAAAGCTGCTGTTCTTTGCTGACCCTGTGAACCAAAACGCCGCAAGTCCTGCCCTGATAATTTTATAAGCATATCATCTTTATGCGGGCCAATACTTGTCTGACATTGTGTGATATCTCTTTCTTTTACATAAATAAGCTTTTTTTCAAATTCCTCTGCTGTTACCGATGGCTGATAAAAAAGCTCCAAACACTCTTTTCCTCCAGATAGGTGTTCATGTATTTCCATAGCCAGTTCTTTTAATTCTTTGATAAATTTCTGTCTTTTTAAAATTATCTGTATTCTAAAAGTTTTTCATTCCATACTTCTAAAGTATCCAGTAAATCTTTTCGGTAATATGCCTGTTTTAAAATACTATTTCTTTGCTGTAATACCTTTTTATAGCAAGTATAGGCATAAAGATATGTTTTATCTAATTGACAAAGTTCCATATCCATAAAACGTCTGCGTTCACCCGGTGAATTTTTAACAATATTTAAGTCTTCTGGAGAGAAAAAAATCATATTAATAAAACCAACTAATTCTGCCGATTTATGAATCACATTTCCATCAATTGCAATACCTTTTCCACGATGTTTTCTTAAATGCATATCAATTTGATGTAATACATCATTTTTTTTAAATTTCATCCTTAAATGAGCTTCCTGCTGCGAGAATCTTAACATTTCATAATCTTTACTGCCTTTATGAGATTTTGTTGTTCCCATAAGGTAAATAGCTTCTAAAATATTTGTTTTTCCCTGTGCATTATCCCCATAGAAAAGATTAATTTTATTTCCAAATGTTAAGGAAAGCGTTTCGTAATTTCTAAAATCCTTTCCTTCCAGAGATTGAATTAACATGAATACTCCTATTTCTTATTTTTCAATTTTTATCTGTTCTCCATGAAAGTCTATAATATCTCCTGCATATAGTTTTTTTCCACGCTGCCTCGATATCTCGTTATTCACTATAATCTGTCCATCTTGAATGACTGCTTTTGCTTCTACTCCAGAAGTAACAAGTCCGGCTGCTTTTAATGCTTGTCCAAGCTTAATATATTCATCTTTTAAATGTAATACTTGCATGATTATCATTCCTTTATAAAAATAGTATCAATAAATCATTAATTAAAATTAATTGGAAGAATTAAATAAATATAAGATTGTTCTTCATCTCTAATAAAACATGGGGACTTTGAATTAATCAAATAAATGTCAATTTTTTCATCCTCAATAACACGAAGGGCATCTAATAAAAGACGTGGATTAAAGCCTATCATTAAGTCTTTTCCTTCTTTTTCAATTAAAATTTCCTCATTCATAGTTCCCATAGCAGATTGAATTTTAAGTTCCATTTTTTCATCCATAATTTCAATAATCACTGGTTTTTTATCGCTTTCTCGAATCAGTAGTGTACCACGATCGATACTTCCAATTAATTCTTTATTGTTTAGGCTTATTTTTGTTTCATAATCACTAGAAAGCATTTGCTCAATCTTATAGTAATCACCTTCAATAAGACGAGATAATACAATTGTTTTATCCATTTCAAATAAAATATGATTTTCAAGGAAATAAATCCGAACCATATCCTCTACATTTCCCATTAAAATTTTACTAACTTCTTGTAATGTCTTTCCGGGAACAACAACACTAATATCTTCAAATGGTTCTGCAAGTTTAATTTTACGAATTGCAATTCTATGACCATCGAGTGCCGTAATTTTAAATTCTCTATCATGGATACAAAATTGTTCTCCTGTCATCAATTTATTTGTTTCAATATCAGAAATCGCAAATACTGTTTGGCGAATCACTTCTTTTAATGCAAATTGACTTAAATTTAGCGGTTTTCCCTTTTCATATTTTGGAAGAAAAGAAAATTCTTCTGTTGATTGTCCTGCAATTTTAAATTTTGATCGTTCACAAGTAATTTCTGCTGTATAATTTTCATCTGTTTTAATTGTAATAAGACTATCAGGAAGTTTTCTAATAATTTCTGAAAAAAGTTTTGCATCTACCGCAATACTTCCTTCTTCTTTTATTTCGGCATTTGTAACTGTTTCAATACCAAGATCCATATTATTTGAAATAAGTTTTAAAATACCATCTTTTGCTTGTAATACAATACATTGCAAAATTGGCATAGTTGTTTTTTGAGGAACAGCACGTAATGCGATATTAATACTTGTAAGAAAGTCTGATTTTAAAATTGTAATATGCAGCATTGTGGATAACTCCTTTCCATATACAAATAAAATAAATAATAATACTAGATAGTAGTAGTAGTAGTAGGGATTGTGGATAAGTGGATAACTTTCAAAAAGCCTTTAAATACAAGGAAAAATGAACGAAATCATTGTGGATAACTTGTGGATAACTTGTGGATAAGTCCAAAGTTATCCACAAATTATCCACAAAACGGGATCGAGCAAAAAAAGTTATCCACAAGTTATCCACAAAGTTATCCACAATTTAAGAGCCTATTTTTTTCCCTAAAAGGATCAAAGATTCTTTCAATGTATCATCTCCTTTTTCCAAATCGTCTGTTATTTTTTTGATTCCATGCATAATGGTAGAATGATCGCGATTTCCCATCTTTAATCCAATTTCATCTAAAGAAATATGGGTATATTCTCTACATAAATACATACAAATTTGACGTGGATAAGAAAAATTACGGTTTCGTTTGTTAGAAAGAAGATCGGTAGCAGAAATATCATAATGATCGGCTACAACATCAATAATAAATTCTACCGAAATGTCTCTTCCATTAGAGGAAATTAAGTCCTTTAGAGCTTCTTCTGCAAGCTCTAGTGTTATTTCCCTTTGTTTTAATCTGGAAAGTGCTACAATCTTTGTTAAACAACCTTCTAGCTCCCTGATATTGGAAGTAATATTGGTAGCAATATAATCAAATATTTCATCATCATCTAATGCAAGATTATCAAGTTCTACTTTCTTTTTTAAAATAGCAAGTCTTGTTTCGTAATCAGGTTGTCCAACATCAACAACAAGCCCTGCTGCAAAGCGAGAACGCAGCCTATCTTCTAGTGTTTCCATATCTCTTGGTGGACGATCACTTGAAATTACAATTTGCTTTTTTGATTCTTTTAATGTATTAAAAGTATGAAAAAATTCTTCTTGTGTGCTTTCCTTACCAATAACAAATTGAATATCATCAATCAGCAAAACATCAATTTTGCGGTATTTTTGCTGAAATTCCTCTGTATGTGCAGTACGAATTGCAGTAACAAGTTCATTTGTAAATGTTTCGCTGCTAATATAGAGAACTTTTAAATCGGGAGTATTCTCTTTAATAAAATGTGCTATGGAATGCATTAAGTGCGTTTTTCCAAGTCCTACACCACCATAGATAAAAAGTGGATTATATACTTTGGCTGGTGATTCTGCAACAGCTAAAGATGCTGCATGAGCAAGTGCATTTTTGCTTCCTACTACAAAAGTATCAAATGTATAGTGAGGATTTAAAAATTTATCAGAATACCTAGCAGAGCTTTCTTTTGTGGGAAAAGCTGTTTTTTTTGCTTGTTTTGTATCATATTCTTGCAGCTCACTATTTAGTAAGAAGGAAAGGGTGCAGCTACAAGTGCAAATAGTTTCAATCGAGCATTTTAACTTTGCATTATATTGATCAACAATATAGGATTTGCTAGAAGCACCTACTTTTGTATCATCAATTGCAATAATAATGGAATACATATCCTGTTGTGGCAAAGGCTCTACTTTATAAGGAGTAAGTGCACGCAGCCATGTATTAAAAGATGCTCTTTGTATGGAATATTCTTTTTTCATAAAATCAAGGATTTCTTCCCAATGCTCTTTTAAATTGACAAGTGTCAGTAAATTATCCATGGTTTCAACCTTAAACCTTTCTTTTGTGGTATGATTAAGGATTCTATTGTGTATAAAATAGCCGCAATAGATAAAGTACAACAAAAAAGGGCTGTCAGTGAACAGCAAAGCTTCCTATTATTTTACAACAAATTAAAAGATTTTGCAATGGATTGATTCGGGAAATGGAAAATTTCTTGAAATTTTTGAATTTCTTTTTATTGTGGATAACTTTGTGGATAACTTGTGGATAACTGGAAATAATAGAGGCACGAAAATAAGTTATCCACAGATTATCCACAAGTTATCCACAATGAGAAAAAAGTTATCCACATATTGTGGATAAGTTATCCACAATATCCACAATGAAAAAAGCAAGAAAATATCAGGGTTTTTTATAGGTGGAAAAAAGTTATCCACAAGTTATCCACAATGAGAAAAAAGTTATCCACAACATTGTGGATAAGTCTGAAAAAGTTATCCACCTATGTGGATAAGTCTGAAAAAGTTATCCACAACATTGTGGATAAGTTAAAACAACGATATTTTTTATGTTATTTTATCATATTTTATCAAATAAAAAAAGCTTGACGAAAATCGGGTTTGATACTATAATAGGCTCGTTCTATGTTTAAAATAAGAAAAATAGATAGTTCTATGTCTGTATAGACAAGAATTTATAAGGAGGTGGATAATAATGAAAATGACATTTCAGCCAAAAAAGAGATCACGTTCTAAAGTTCATGGATTTCGTAAAAGAATGAGTACGGCAAGTGGAAGAAAAGTATTAGCAAGAAGACGTGCTAAGGGCAGAAAAGTATTATCTGCATAAACAGCAATTTTAGGAGAACAGGAAATTGTTTGAGTCGTTAAAGAACAGCAGGGAATTTCGTTTTGTCTATCAAAATGGAAAATCGTATGCCAATCGATATTTAGTTATGTATGTAGCGAAAAATTGCTTGAAAAAAAATAGACTTGGCATTTCTGTCAGTAAAAAAGTAGGCAATAGTGTCAAACGACATCGTATAATAAGACTCATTAGGGAAAGCTTTCGACTGCATAAAGAGGAGCTTTCCAAAGGACAGACGGGAAATGATATTGTAGTAATCGCTAGGGTGGCGGCAAAAGGCAAAGGATACAAAGAGATAGAAAGTGCTTGTTTGCATTTAGCAAGACTGCATGGGCTTTTCGATAATAGAACAGGGAGATGATGATAGCGTGGCAAGTCGTTTATTGATAAATATTATTATTTTTTACCAAAAATATCTGTCAGGCTTAAAAGGAGCACCTACTTGTATTTATGTACCGACCTGTTCTGCCTATGCTGTTGAAGCATTGCAAAAATATGGATTTTTTAAAGGAACTTATTTGGCAGTTAGAAGGATTCTTCGCTGTCATCCTTTTCATAAAGGTGGATATGATCCTGTTCCATAAAAAGAAACCGTAAAAAACAAGCTAGGCCTAAGAAAGAAAGCGAAAGGTTTTTAGAAACATGATAAATTGTGGGTTCGTGTTATTAACACAATATCAGGGCAAAATACTAGGACCTGTTGCATGGGTGTTAGGTAAAATCTTAAATGGGATTTATATTGCACTGAGCCAGTTTGGAATTGAAAATGCAGGGTTATGTATTATTATCTTTACATTTTTTGTAAATGCTTTAATCATACCCTTTAATATCAAACAGCAGAAATTTTCAAAGCTATCTTCGGTTATGCAGCCAGAGTTAGCAAAAGTTAATGAAAAGTACAGAGGAAAAAAAGATACAGAATCTATGCAGAAAATGCAGCTAGAAACGCAAGCTGTCTATCAGAAATATGGCGTTAATCCAACAAGCGGCTGTTTACCATTATTAATTACAATGCCGATTATACTTGCTTTATATCGTGTTATTTATGCAATTCCAGCTTATGTGGATGCTATTGGTACACTTTATTATAATATTGCAGCTGCACTGGAAGGACAGAATTATTTGGAATATATGACAAATATGATAAGTGAACTTGCTGTCCGTACTGCTGGTTGGGGAGATATTACCAATGAAATATCACAAATGCATCTAGTAGATATTTTATCTCAGTTTAAAACTGCCGACTGGGATGCTTTGATTGCTCAATTTCCAGATATTGCAGAAATTATTCGTACAAATTCGGAAAAAATTATGCATATTAATTCCTTTATTGGGGGATTAAATATTGCAGATACACCGGGTTATAAGCCTCCGGGTATCTTTTTACCAATTCTTGCTGTTGTAATGCAGTTGATTCAGGTTCGCCTTATGCCACAGCCAGCTTCGCAAGGACAGGAAATGGATGCAACCATGCAGAGCATGAAAGTAATGAATACATTTATGCCAATTTTTTCTGGACTTACCTGTATTATTTTGCCAATCGGTGTTGGTGTTTACTGGGTATCAGGTTATGTATTTCGGATTATTCAACAGCTTTGTATTAATCAATATATGAAAAAAGTTGATATAAATAAGATGATTGAGAGAAATGTGGAAAAAGCCAAAAAGAGGAATCAAAAGCTTGGAATTGATCCGGAGGCAGTACAAAAGTATGCTATGCAAAGGACAAGCAATATAAAAGAAACAACAAAACAAATTTCTACCGCAGGGAAGGCTAATCTTGACGTAAATAGGAATAAGAAAGGAAATGCCGGGAAAAGTAATGTAGAATATAAACCCGGTGGTATTGCGGCAAAAGCACATTTAGTCAGCCGGGGCAGTTCCGGCAGGGAGGATAAGTAAAAGTATGGGAGATTGGTTAGAAATTTCTGCAAAAACAACGGAGGAAGCTATTACAGAAGCGTTGATTCAATTAGGAACTACAAGTGATAAGATAGAATATGAAGTATTAGAAAAAGAAAGCAAGGGGTTTTTTGGCTTTGGAAGTCGTGCAGCAAAAATACGTGCAAGAGTGAAAGTAGAAGATCAGAAAAAAAAAGAGGAAGAACTTATACAGACGCAGCCATTGCCAGTAAATAATGTACAAGAGGTAGAAAAGAAGCCAGTAGTAGAAAAAGAAACAATAAAATCTTATGAAAAAAAGGAACAACATAGTTATAGTAAAGAAGAAAAGCCATATCGTCATGAAAATAAGATAGTGCAAAGGAATCAGGAGTATCAAAATCCATATAAATCCAGTAGTTTTCATTTAGGTAATGTAGAACAGGAAAAGACACAAACAGAACAAAAAGAGCCAGTAAAAATTGAAAATGTAGAGGAATTAAAACAGAATGCAGAAAAATTTCTAAGGGATATTTTAGGAACAATGGATATGCAGGCAGAAATTATTATATCATTTCGTGAACCTGAAACAACACTAGAAATTTCCTTAGAAGGCGATGATATGGGAATCTTGATAGGAAAACGTGGGCAGACATTAGATTCTTTGCAATATCTTGTTAGTCTTGTTATTAACAAAAAAAGCAATAGCTATGTAAAAGTAAAATTAGATACAGAAAATTATCGTGAAAGACGCAAAGAAACATTGGAAAATCTTGCAAGAAATATAGCATTTAAAGTAAAAAGAACAAAACGTCCTGTTACTTTAGAGCCAATGAATCCATATGAAAGACGAATTATTCATTCGGCACTTCAGCATGACAAATTTGTGGAAACGCATAGCGAAGGAGAAGAACCTTATAGGAAAATTATAGTTACATTAAAGAGAAATAATCGAGATTATGGAAATCGAAGAAATTCTTATTCTAGAGATTATAATTATAGACGAGATTACAATAATTACAAAAGAGCACGCCAGATAGAAAGAGAAACGGAAAAGAAAACTTCTGAAGAATAAATGTGGAAATGAAAAATTAAGAAAGAGGGCAGGCAATATAGAGCTTGTCTTTTTTCTATATAGAAATATTTATACTAATGATCAAAAAACGGATGATTTACTATAAAGTTAAAGTATAGTGAAATTATATTTTATACTGGCGGTCGAAAAATATGACCGCTCAGTATAAAGTGATGTGCACGACAGGAAATAAGCCACTTCGTGGCTGCGGTCGGTACGAACTCACGAGCGAAAAGAGGAAAGATTTTTCGCTCGTGAGTATAAAAAGAGAAAGAAGATAGAAAGAAAGGAAAAAGATGCCATATGGCATAAAATAGAAAAAAAATGAAGCAAAAAGAAACAATTGCTGCAATTGCAACTGCTATGGGGACTGCTGGAATTAGTATTATTAGAATTAGCGGGAAAGATGCAATTTCTATAACTGATCGTATTTTTAAAGCAAAAAATCAAAAGTGCCTTGCTTTTTCTAAATCTCATACAATCCATTATGGATATATAATGGAAGAAGGGTATAAGATTGATGAAGTGCTTGTGCTTATTATGAAAGCACCAAATACTTATACAAAAGAGAATATTGTTGAAATTGACTGTCATGGTGGAGCTATGGTGACAAATCGTATCTTGCAAGTAGTGATAAGAAATGGAGCAAGACTTGCAGAACCCGGAGAATTTACAAAACGTGCTTTTTTAAATGGAAGACTTGATTTATCGCAAGCAGAAGCGGTAATAGATATTATTCATGCAGAAAACGAATATGCCTTGCAAAGTTCTATGCAGCAATTATCAGGAAATTTAAGAAGAAAAATAGAAGAACTTAGAAAACAAATTTTATTGGAATTATCATTTCTTGAAGCAGCTCTTGATGATCCAGAACATATTTGTCTGGATGGGTTTTCAGAAAAGCTTTCTGAAAATATAGAGAAATGGTCTATAGAATTAAAAAAGCTTTTATCAACGGCAGATACAGGAAGAATTTTAAGAGAGGGTGTGAAAACAGCAATTATAGGAAAACCCAATGCAGGAAAATCTTCTCTTTTAAATTTATTGGCAGGACAAGAGAGGGCAATTGTAACAGAAATTGCGGGAACAACAAGAGATGTGTTAGAGGAACAGATTCTATTACAGGGTGGACTCTCATTAATTTTAATGGATACCGCTGGCATTCATAATAGTAGTGATCAAGTAGAAAAAATAGGGATTGAAAAAGCAAAAGCCTCTCTATATCAGGCTGATCTTATTTTATTTGTATTTGATGTTTCCAAAGGATTTTCAGAGGAAGATAAGCAAATTGCAGAATTGATAGAACAAAAACCTGTGATTATTTTATTGAATAAAATCGATTTAAAAGAGGAATGGAACTTGGAAGATTTTGAAATAAAATTTCCAAATTTAAAGGATGCTGTTAAAATTCCATTTTCAGCAAAAAAAGGAATAGGATTAGAACAATTACAACAACGGATCTTATCTATGTTTTATCAGGGTGCAGTTTCTTATAATAATGAAATTTTTTTAACACGTGCAAGACATAAGGAAAGTATAGAAAACGCAATCAATAGTTTATTTGCTGTAAAAGAAAGCATTGCCTGTCATATGCCAGAGGATTTTTTTTCTATTGATTTAATGGATGCTTATGAAGCACTTGGAAAGATTATTGGAGAAGCAGTAGAAGATGATTTAGTAAATACAATATTTAAAGAATTTTGTATGGGAAAATAAACAACAGAAAGCTTTTTATTTTTTGATAGGAAAGCTATAGAATTGAGGAATAAAAATGTCATATGAATATAAAGCAAATACTTGTGATATTGTAGTCATTGGTGCAGGTCATGCAGGTTGTGAAGCAGCACTGGCAGCAGCAAGACTAGGAATGAAAACAATAATATTTACTGTTAGTGTAGATAGTATTGCATTAATGCCTTGCAATCCAAATATTGGAGGAAGTTCAAAAGGTCATTTAGTTAGAGAAATTGATGCTCTTGGCGGTGAGATGGGAAAAAATATTGATAAAACCTTTCTTCAGTCAAAAATGCTGAATTGTTCCAAAGGGCCAGCAGTTCATTCCTTACGTGCACAGGCAGATAAAAGAGAATATAGTCAGGCTATGCGGCAAGTGCTTGAAAATACAGAAAATTTATTAATAAAGCAAGCGGAAGTCGTAGAACTTTTGGTACAGGACAATATGATTACAGGAGTAAAAACTTTTTCAGGTGCAATTTATTCTTGTCATGCAGTCATTCTCTGTACAGGTACTTATTTACGAGCACGCTGTATTTATGGTGATGTTAGTACCTATACAGGGCCAAATGGTCTTATGGCGGCAAATTATCTTTCTGAATCCTTGAAGAATCTTGGAATTGAAATGTATCGCTTTAAAACAGGAACACCTGCAAGAGTTGATAAAAGAAGTATTGATTTTAGTAAAATGGAAGAACAAAAGGGAGATGAAGTGATTGTACCTTTTTCTTTTACAAACTATACTGAGGATATGGAAAAGGAACAATGCTCTTGTTGGCTGACTTATACAAATGAAAAGACACATGAAATTATTCGTAATAATCTTGATCGTTCTCCACTTTATTCCGGCAATATTAAGGGGACAGGGCCAAGATATTGTCCTTCTATAGAAGATAAAGTAGTACGGTTTGCTGATCATAATAGACATCAAGTATTTATTGAACCGGAAGGAAATGGAACAAATGAAATGTATCTGGGTGGTATGTCAAGTTCTTTGCCAGAAGATGTACAGATTGCTATGTATCGAAGTGTACCCGGATTAGAACAAGTAGAACTTGTAAGACCTGCCTATGCGATTGAATATGATTGTATTAATCCAAATCAGCTTTTGCCAAGTTTGGAATTTAAAGCAATTTCAGGATTATTTAGCGGAGGTCAATTTAATGGAAGTTCTGGATATGAGGAAGCAGCAGCACAGGGATTAATCGCAGGAATCAATGCAGTAAGAAAACTTCAGGGAAAAGAAGCTATTATTATTGGACGTTCTCAGGGTTATATTGGTGTATTAATTGATGATTTAGTAACAAAGAAAACAACAGAGCCTTATCGAATGATGACTTCAAGAGCAGAATACCGCCTGCTTTTGCGGCAGGATAATGCAGATTTGCGGCTTACAGAGCTTGGATATGAAATTGGTTTGATTTCAAAAGAACGCTATCAGAGTTTTTTGAAAAAAAAGGAATGTATTGAAAAGGAAACAGAACGTGTTCGTCATGTAATGGTAAATACAGGAGAAAATGTACAAAGCGTTTTAAAAGAGATTGGCAGTACACCTTTAAATTCTGGAGCAAGTCTTGCGGAACTTATTAGAAGACCAGAATGTAATTATGAAAATCTTGCAAGACTTGATGAAATGAGACAAGATTTACCAAAAGATGTTAGGGAACAGGTCAATATTAATATTAAATATGAAGGATATATTGAAAAGCAAATGCGACAGGTAACACAACATAAAAAGATGGAGAAAAAGCTTTTGCCAAAGGATTTAGATTATAAAAAAATACCAAGTCTTAGAACGGAGGCAAGACAAAAATTAGAACAGATACGTCCCATTTCGATTGGACAGGCATCAAGGATTTCAGGGGTTTCTCCAGCAGATATTTCTATGCTATTAGTATATTTAGAACAAAAATATAGAGATAAGAAATAATATGGTAGATTATATACGAAAAACTAGGAGCAAATAAAGATGATAATACAAGATATGGAAAGTTTAAAAGATCTTGCAACAGAATTTCATATAGAACTGCAAAAAGAACAGATACAACAGTTTCAAATATATTATGAATATTTAATCGAAAAGAATAAAGTTATGAACTTAACGACAATTACAGAAAAGGAAGATGTTATTTTTAAACATTTTCTGGATAGTCTTTCTCTTTATAAGATTGTGGAATTTGGAGAAAGACTTTATTCTTCTGAATATTTAGAAAAAGAACAAAAAAAGAAACTTTATTTTAATCAAAATTGTCGAATTCTGGATTTAGGAACAGGTGCAGGATTTCCGGGACTGCCTTTAAAGATTGCCTTTAAAGAAACTAATGTAGTCTTAGCAGATTCTTTACAAAAACGAGTTCTTTTTCTTGAGGAGTTAATAAAAATGCTGGGACTTACAGGGGTTACAGCAATTCATGGAAGAGCGGAGGAATTAGCGAGAAAAGAAGATTATAGGGAAAAATTTGAACTTTGTGTTTCTCGGGCTGTTGCTAATCTTTCTGTATTATTGGAATATTGTCTGCCATTTGTTTCTGTTGGAGGCTACTTTATTGCTTATAAGTCAGCAGAGATAGAAGAAGAATTGGAAGAAAGTAAAAAAGCAATTTCTATCCTTGGAGGAAAATTAGAAAGAAGGGAAACTTTTTTATTGCCACATTCAGAGATTGGAAGAAGTTTTATTGTAATAAAAAAAGTAAAATCAACAGGAAAAAAATATCCAAGAATAGCAGGAAAACCTTCTAGAGAGCCAATTCATTGAAATTTTATAAAATTTGCCGAAAATATCATAAAATATTTACAAATTTTACAAACTATGTACACAATTATTAGATATAATTCTCTCCAATAAAAATAAAAATTGTAATTAAAAATAGCACATACCAAAATTTTCTCATTTTTTTCATAACATAGGCTGTCTGGGAAACCAGACAGCCACTCCTTGTTTTTGGGGAGATTAAAAAAGATAGGAAGAAAATACTATTTTCATTTTAGATAAAGTGTGGATAATAAATGGCTATAGGGGTTTATACTATAGCAACTTTTTATTTATAAATACAAATTTGAGGGAAAATTTTATGGAAGAAATAGAAGATATCGGACTTCAACTTTTAGAAGAACAAGAGTTAGAAAGAAAAAGAATTGCGAGAGAGTTACATGATAGTACCATCCAAAATTTAACAACATTAATACATAAAACGGAATTATGTTCTAAATTGATTGCAAAAGATCCAATTCAAGCACAGCTTGAAATGCGTGTAATGAGTGATACACTTAGAAGCTGTATTAAAGAAATGAGAGATATTATTTATGATTTACGTCCTATGGAACTTGATGATTTAGGTCTTGATATAGCACTAGAGCGATTTATTACACAAATGACAATGCAAAATGAAGTAAAAATGGAAATTATACAAACAGGTACTATACAGGAATTTCTTCCTGTTATTAATATGACATTGTTTCGGATCATTACAGAAGCTTGTAATAATGCTGTTCGACATGGAAAACCTAAAAATGTAATGATTTATTTAATCTATGATGGTAATTATTTTTTTGTTAAAGTTATAGATGATGGTTGTGGCTTTGAAGTGAATCAAGGATTGATAGAGAAAAAAAGTTTTGGTATTTCTATTATGAGAGAACGGACACATTTATTAAAAGGTGAATTTGAAATACATTCAGAGCTTGGAAAAGGTACAACAATAGAAGTAAAAATTCCTTTATATGTAATGATAAATCATTAGGAAAACAGTCTAAATTGATTTAAAAAATGATTGGAATGAATGATAGATTATGTTATAATAAAAAATGTATCCTTATCATAAAAATTTGAAAGAAATTTTTATGATATAGTATAATAAGGAAATGTATCTTTATCATATAACATGATATAATAAACATAAAAAAATTAGATGAAAGTCATTTTCTACTAGAGAAGTAAAAAGGGGAAAAAGCTTATGGGAAGCCAATATATTGAAATTATTATTGCGGATGATCATAAAATGATAAGAGAAGGTATTCGTCAGCTTCTTGAATTAGATGGAGAAATTAGTGTTATTGCAGAAGCTGATGATGGCAGACAATGTATTGAATTATTAAAGAAAAAAAAGCCAGATGTACTTCTTTTAGATATTAATATGCCAAATATGAATGGACTAGAAGTATTGCAAGTTCTAAAAGAAAAAGGGATTGATCAAAAAGTTCTGATTTTAACAATTCATAATGAAGTAGAATATCTTCTAAAGGCAGTTGAAATTGGAGTCAATGGGTATGTATTAAAGGATTCTAATTCTGATGTATTAAAAAAAGCAATTATGACTGTTTGCAAAGGAGAAAGTTATATTCAGCCGAGTCTTGTTCCTTATTTAAAAATGAGTTTAAATAAAAAACAACAAAGAAAGCCAAATGATTTAACAAGAAGGGAAGTTGAAGTATTAAAACTTTTGGCAAGAGGTTTATTTAATAAGGAAATTGCAGATACTTTGTCTATTAGTGAAAAAACAGTAAAAAATCATGTATCTAGTATTTTTAAAAAAATTAATGTATCTGATCGAACACAAGCAGCGGTTTATGCGATAAAAAATAATTATATTGAAATTTAATTTACGAAAATTAGCAAAAGAAAAATAATTGAGAAAAATGTTATAAGAGGGATATAGATTTTATAATTTATAGATATAGTGTATAGTATATATAATATTAATTATTATAGTATGGAATATACTTTTTATATTTATAGTTCTTTTTATTTTAATCTTCTATTTCTGAATATGGTTATTTATTATAAGTTCTTTTTATTTATTGATAGTTTTTGTATAAAAATGATACAATCCATCCTATTTTAATATAATACAAAAAAATATAATCGTAAGGTAGATCTCATGTAAGGCATGTGTTATAATATCGTTCGTAATGAAAAGAATCATAAATATTTCTTACGTTATAAAATAAAGTGAACATAGGGATAGAGGATTAGGAAATAAAAAGAATGGAGGATAAAAATACTATGGGAAGAATCATTGCAGTTGCAAATCAAAAAGGCGGTGTTGGCAAAACAACAACAGCAATTAATTTATCTGCTTGTATTGCAGAACTTGGAAAAAAAGTATTAGCAGTTGATATGGATCCACAAGGAAATATGACAAGTGGTCTTGGAGTGGATAAACATAAGATAGAAAATACAGTCTATGATCTATTGATTGGAGAATGTGATTTAGAAGATTGTGTTACCAAGAAAGTATGGGAGAATTTAGATTTGCTTCCTGCTAATGTAGATCTTTCTGGTGCAGAAATTGAATTAATGGATTTAGAGAATAGAGAATTTATTTTAAAAGAGCAGATAGAGGAGGTAAGAGATCAATATGATTTTATATTAATTGATTGTCCACCTTCTCTTAATATATTGACAATTAATGCTATGACAACAGCAGATTCCGTTCTTGTTCCAATTCAATGTGAATATTACGCTTTAGAGGGACTTAGCCAGTTAATCAATACAATAGAGCTTGTGAAAAATAGATTAAATGATAGTTTATATATAGAAGGTGTTGTCTTTACTATGTATGATGCAAGAACGAATTTATCGTTAGAAGTTGTAGAAAATGTAAAAGCAAATCTTCATCAAAATATTTATAAAGCGATTATTCCAAGAAATATTCGTTTGGCAGAGTCACCAAGTCATGGAAAACCAATTACGAGATATGATAAGAGATGTAGTGGGGCAGAAGGATATCGTAATTTAGCAAAGGAGGTTGTAGAAGCGAAGGGATAAATTTTTTTGCTAAGTAAAAAGTTATGAATGAATTTATAAAATATAAAGAATGATTTCTTAGTAAAGAAAGGGGGTAGTGGCAAAGATGAAACGTGGACTTGGTAAAGGGTTGGATTCTATGATTCCAAATAAAAAAGAGAGCATAGAGAGAAAATCAGGAAAAGAAACAATCAAGACATTGGATGTAAAGAAAGAAAATGTTTCACGTGAAACATTAGTAAGACTTTCTGATATTGAACCAAAGCAAGAACAGCCAAGAAAAAGATTTAATGAAGATTCTATTGTAGAGCTTGCAGATTCGATACGTCAAGTAGGAGTAATACAGCCATTAATTTTACAAAAGGTAGAGGATCATTATGAAATTATTGCAGGTGAAAGAAGATATCGGGCGGCCAGACTAGCAGGCCTAAAGGAAGTTCCATCAGTGATTCGCGATCTTTCAGAGCAGCAAGTTTTAGAAATTGCTTTGATTGAAAATATACAAAGAGAAGATTTAAATCCAATGGAAGAGGCACAGGCATATCAAAGATTAATAAAAGAGTTTAAATTAAAACAAGATGAAGTTGCTGAAAAAGTGGGAAAAAGCAGAGCAGCAGTAGCAAATTCACTTCGTCTTTTAAAGCTTTCAAAAAAAGTACAAGAAATGCTTGTGGAGGAAATGATAACAAGTGGTCATGCAAGAGCATTATTAGCAGTTGATAATGCAGAACAGCAATATATACTTGCGGTAAGAATTTTTGATGAAAAACTTAGTGTACGAGAAGTGGAAAAAATTATCCGTAGTATGCAAAAACAGAAAGAGGAAGAACAAGTAGTAGAAGAAAAGCAAATCCTTTCTAATGAAGTAATTTATAAGGATTTGGAAGAACAAATGAAATCTTTACTTGGAACAAAGGTTAGTATTCATCGGAAAAATGATAATCAGGGAAAAATTGAGATTGCATATTATTCTGAAGAAGAACTTGATAGAATTATTTCTTTCCTGAAAAAGTAAAAAACAATTTCTAAGCAATATAGATTTTGTATTATGATATAAAATTTATTTATGAAAGGAAGTTTTTATGGAATTATTTGAACAATATGGAATTGACATTGGCTATATTTGTATTGGTATTGCCTGTTTTGTATTGCTATTATTTATTTTAGTTTTCATTGTTATTATTCGCCAAAATAATTTGATAAAAAAATATCATAATTTTATGAGAGGTGAAAAAGATGTTACAACAATGGAGAAGATGTTTGAATCTCGTCTTGATGAAATAGAGCATTTGGAAAAGAAAAATGAGAAAATTGTGAAAAAAATAATGGAAATCGATCAGACAATTCTTGGAACTTATCAAAAAATGGCAATTGTTAAATATGATGCTTTTCGTGAGATGGGTGGAAATTTAAGTTTTGTACTTGCAATGCTTGATAAGAAAAACAGTGGTTTTTTACTTAATTCTGTGCATAGTAGAGATGCCTGTTATACTTATATAAAGGATGTAGATAAAGGAAGTGTTAAGATAGAATTATCAGAAGAAGAAAGACAAGCATTACAGGAGGCAATAGAACAGAGTTCGTAAAAAATGAAAACGGATACAGATGTTTGCTGTATTCGTTTTTTGCTTTTTACTATATGGATACTTAAAAAAGAGGAACAAGCAGCATAGGATTTAAAAATAGATAAAATAAAAATAATAAATAAATAATGATGGGAATAATAAAAATGCCGATATATAAAATAGGGGTTATAATATGAGCAATTCTTATTTTCCACTTTTTTATGATATTACCGATTGGAATATTTGTTTTTTTGGAGCAGGTGCAGTTGCAGAGAGAAGAATAAAAACGTTATTAAAATATCCTTGTAAGATTTATATCATTTCAGAAAAAGCAACAAAAGTAATTGAAGAAATGGCACAGAAAGGAACACTTATATGGATAAAAGAAGAAATAACAATGGACAAAGGGAAACAACAAATTATGGAAATATGGCAGAATATAAAATGGAAAAAACAATATCAGAAATATTTTTTAAAAGAAAAGGATTTTCAAATGGTATTTGCTTGTACAAATCAAAGAGAAATTAATCAAATGATTTATGAATATTGTAAGTTACAGGGGATTAGAGTTAATATTGCTGATTGCAGACAACAGAGTGATTTTTATTTTCCGGGGTTGTTAAAATGTGAAGATCTTGTAATTGGAGTTACTGGAAACGGAAAGAATCATAAGAAAGTGAAGCAGGTTATGGATAAATTAAGAAAACTATTTTGTTAAGAAGGGATAAGCGATTTTTATGAAGAAAGAAAATAATGAAGTAATTCAAGAAGGTAAACAGAGGAAAAATATTTTTATGTTAGTTTCCATTATTTTAAATATTGTATTATTTATTGTATGTGCAGATACAATTAGCGTTCGGCTTTTTTCTAAATCAACAGAGGATAAAATCTGGGATACAGCAGTTGCAAATGGACTGTATTGTGTACAATCGTTTGCAAAAAACGGAAGTGAGGAAGCTTATTGTTATATTATTGGAGAAGTGGGAACTTTAGTGGATTTACTTCCTTACAGTTCTTTTGGAGATAATACACAAAAAAAACAATTTGAGAATCTTTATAAGAAACTAGTTTCTTATCCTGATATAATGAAAACAAAGGGAAAGGAATTAGAAGAAATTTTTATGATGCTTTCAGAAAAGAATTTGGATGTGTTTTCTAAAATGGAACAGTTAGAGGAGGATAATAGTAAAGAGAAAGAAGAATAGGTAATACTATGGATGGTATTTTAATTATAAGTTTTGGCACAAGCTATAAAAAAAATAGAGAAAAAACAATCAATGTTTTGGTGGATACTTTTAGAGAAACATTTCCAGAAATACCTGTTTATCTTGCATTTAAGAGCCGAATGATTTTAAAAAAAATATATGAAGAAGAAAAAATTAGTATTGATACTGTAGAGGAAGCTTTGAAGAGAATGATTCTTGAGGGGATTACAAGAGTTTTTATTCAGACTACAAATATTTTTTATGAAATAGAAGAAGATAAGGAAAATAATATTATTATAAATAAATATAAAAATTTATTTTCTGGTGGTATTTATATAGGAAGACCTCTTTTAAAAGATGAGATAGATTATAAGAAAATTTTTTCTATCTTATTTAAAAAATTTTTTGCGATTGGTAATAATAGTGATGATAGTAAAAATGTTTCACGTGAAACATTTTCAGAGATAACCGTAAGGAATACTGCTGTTGTATTAATAGTACATGGAAGAAAAGAGAGTAGAGAATGTCCATTAGATTATCAAATTATAAAAAAAATGGGGTATAAAAATATTTTTGTTGGAGCAGTAGAAGGATATCCAAATGCAGGATTTGTATTAAAAGAAATACAGAGTTTAAAAGAGATAGAATATATAGTTCTTGTTCCTTTTTTCTTTTTTGCAGGAAAGCATAGTATTAGAGATATTGCAGGAGATGAAAAATCTTCTTGGAAAAATGTATTTCATTTGGCTGGTTATCATGTAAAATATGTTTTAAAAGGACTTGGAGAGTATTCAGAAATACGGAGATGTTATATAGAACATTTACAAGAGATGATATCCGCAAATTGAATATAACAAGAAATAAAAGTGGGAGTAAAATGTTTCACGTGAAACATTTTACTCCCATTTCTTAATCTTCTATCTAAAATAATATCTAAAATGACATTGGCATAGACATTGATTGTGCAATCATACTGTCAATATCTTCCTCGGAAGGAATCGAGTAATTAATTGCTGTTGTAGGGTTTTGATTATTTTTATTTGTAGTGCTTGAAGTGTTTTGTACTTGTTTAGATGTTTTTGAATCTGTTCCAGAATTAACTGCTTTTACAAGTTGATTTAATTGATTTTTTGCATATCCCGTTGTATTAGAAAGATAAGCAGAATATAATTCTTTTACTAAATCAGCACTTTTGCAATCACAAGTATCCCTAGTAGCTTCCTCTAGATCTTCAATAAATTGTGCCTTATCACTTGCACTAACATTATTACTAGAATTAGCAAGATCAGAAAGTAAAGATACATTAGAGTTCATCATTGCATTCACACAGCTTCCAAAAATATTGCTAAAGGAAGAAGATTCTCCCTCAGAACCTCCATATAAATAAGAAGCAGAATATGGATTATAACCAGAGTATAATCCCTGAACGTTGTATGGATAATTCATAGCAGAAATTAATGATAAATAGTTGAAAGAATCTGCCATAGTCATGAAACCTCCTTTCTTAAAAAAATTTTTTTCTTACGCAAATTTATTCTACTATAAACTATGATAAAGTTCAATAGGCAGTAAGTAATGTAAAAGTCAATTTCATTTTTCTAATAAAAATATTTACATCCAAGTAAAAAAACAGTAAGCAAAATTAATTCACAGCTTTGAATAAAATATCCCAAAATTTCATCTGTAATGCCACCAAAATTTTTTATTGCCTGCAAGCGGAAAATAAAAAAGAAAAATACGCCAGATGCTAAAAGGAAAGGGCTAAGCATTGGCTGAAGAAAAAATCCAATCAGGCAACAAATAAAAAGAATTAACAATAAAATTATTTTGTTTGATTTTAGTTGTGCATGATGAGATAATGCTGCAACTGTTCCTGTTTCTGTTGCTCTTGGAAATGTTAATATGCTTAAGCCGCCTAAACAACGTGATATAATATAGATAAGCATAAGCAAACAAATAATTATCATATCATTTTCTGTATTAGAAACAAAAAATGGGTAAAGTTCATTCCAAATGCAAAAAGAAAATAAAATATATAAACTTGCATGAATACAAGAAGATATAGTTTGATGATGGCTTTCTAATAATTTTAATTTTTCCACTTTTTCTTGTTTCAAAGAAAGAGCATCGATAGTATAAAGAAAACCATTAAAATGAATATTGCCTGTAATAAAAAAAGGAAGAATTACAGCAATACATGAAATAAAGAGGCGAGAAAAATGAAAGATAGGGGCAAAGTAAAGCCAAATACCAATAAAGGCAGAAATCAAAAGTCCAACAAATGGAAAAAAAGCAGTTACATATTTTCTATTTGCGTTTGTCTGTTTTATATATGGCATAGGAACTTTGGAATAGATGGAAAAGGCAATAATAAATCCTTGTAACATAGTTTCTCCTTTCAAAAAAATAATAAATGGATTATAAAAAATTTTATATAAGTTATTGTATAAGAAATTCTTTTATTATGCAATAGAATAAAAATAAAAATAAGATAAACTTACTTTTTATTTACAAATTGTTGAGATATTGTTATAATTTTATTTAAGATATTAGGACTTCATCCAAATTATGAAAAAATAGACTATTATATTTTATTAGATGAATTTTGTTTTTTTAAAGAAAGGGAATTATTTTATGTTTCGATTGGCAGAAGAAAAGGATTTTGATTTTATTTCTAAATGGGATCAGCATATTGATAGAAAAGAATTGAAAACTATCTTATCTTTAAAAAGAGTTTATATTGCAGAAAGTGAAGATAATTTTATGGGATGGTTACGTTATAATTTATTTTGGGATAGCATTCCTTTTATGAATATGCTTTATTTCTTAGAGGATTATCGTAAAAAGGGAATTGGCAGGGAATTTGTTGCATATTGGGAAAAGGAAATGCAGAAATTAGGTTATCAAAGAGTTATGACTTCGACTGTTTCTAAAGAATATGCACAGCATTTTTATTATAAATTAGGATATATAGGAATTGGAGGATTTATGTTACAAGGAGAGCCTTATGAAATTATATTAGAAAAAGAGTTGTAATTTATTTTTTTTCTTAATAATTCTTTACCTTCATTTTTGCTTTATCTTTTATATCTGTATTGCTTTATATTTCTATAATTTTTCTTTACAATATTCTTTATTTTAAATAAATTTTGTGGCTTTTTGATAAGAAATAGGAGTTATAAGTATATATAGAAATTATTATATACTAGCGGTCGAAAAACATGACCGCTCAGTATAATATGATGTGCACGACCGCATAAGGTAGCAAGCCACTTCGTGGCTGCGGTCGGCACGGACTCACGAACGAAAAAAGGAAAAATTTTTCGTTCGTGAGTATAATTATTGAAAGTTTATTTTATAAGGAGGAAAAAATTATGGAATGGAATAGGGTTCTAAAAAAAGTAATCTGTGTAACTGCATTAGATCTTTGTATTGTTTCAGGATTTACAGCTTGTGGCGATATGAGTGGCAATGAGGGTAATTTTGAAAATAAGGATACCAAAGTAGAAAATGAGGAAAATCTAAAACAAGGATTAGAAATGGAAGAAAAGGAAGGACAAAAAGTAGAACAGGAAACAAAATCAGAAATAGAATCAGAAACAGAGCAGGAATTAGAAATGAAAATGAAACAAGAAGCAAGATTAAAAATGGAACAAGAAGAACAAGAAAACGAGATAGTTTCTTATAAGTATAAAAATATTTTTATGTCAATGAAGCTTCCGTCAGAGTGGGATTATAAAATTCATACAGCAAAAGAATTAGGCAAGCAAGATGGATTAAAAGTTTGCAGTATTGAATTTTGGCTGAAAGAAAAACCAGAAGTAAAATTAGATCTTGCATATTGGTCTATGATTGGATTATGTGGAACAGGAGTAACCATAGAGAAAGTAGCATTTGCAAATGAATTATCAGCGACAAAGTATACGGAAGATGATTGGTTTATGATTATTTATGAGTTAGAAAATAGAAATTCTGAAGTTGATGCGAATACAGAGAAAAATGTAGGGGAGAAGCTAGAAGATGGAAAATTTGCAATTGATGGAATTATAGAAAAAAAATTATGGGAGGAATACGAAGAAGATATTATAAAAGTACTTGATACCATATCTTTTACAGAACAAGAAGGAGAATAAAGTAAAAAAATTGATAAAAAAAGAAAAAAAGTCTTGTATTTTGGCCTACAATATGTTATTATAAGTAGGCCTACATTATGTTTATATAAAAAGGAGAGAAAGGAGAAAAAAATGCAGCAGATTTCAGAGTCAGAGCGAGTTTTAATGAAAATAATTTGGAAGAAAGGAGGGAAGGCATTATATTCAGAAATTATGGAAGAACTGCAAAATGAGCAAAATGAATGGAAAAAAAATACAGTGCTTACATTGCTTTCCAGACTAGTGGAGAAAAAATATTTAAAAGTAAAAAAATTTGGAAGACGGAATGAATATAAGGCTTTAATTATGGAAGCGGAATATCAAATGATACAAACACATAGTTTTGTAGATAAGATATACGGAGGAAATATAAAAAGTTTAGTATCAACATTATTACCGCAAAATGTGCTTTCTAAAGAAGAATTAAATGAAATAGAATGCTTTTGGAAGGAAAAAAAGGCACAAAGCCTTGATGGTATAAAAGATGAGTGAATTTATCAAGGTATTGTTATCACTTTCTTTTTCTGGCAGTTTATTATTGCTGTTTTTGCTTTTATTCAAACCATTATATAAACATACATTTAGCAAAACTTGGCAGTATTATATCTATCTTATAGTAGCGTTGCGTTTTTTATTACCAATTACTTTACATAATGAGATAACAATAACAGGATATATAACGGAAAAAATTCAGGTAATAAAAAATAAACATACTATAATGAAAAATCAAAAGAATACAGGAAAAGAGATACAAGAAAATAATTTAAAAATAAACAAACCAAAGAAAAACTCAGAGAAAAAAATAGCATCAAAAACAGGAATACAACAAAAAGAAAATAAGCAAAAAAATGATATTATTCATAAAATAAACACAATTTCTTATGATGTTTTTTTATTTTTTCTATGGCTTGTGATAGCTGTTATATTATTTTTGCGAAAAGTGGTACTTTATCAACAATTTATTCATCAACTTCAAAAGGAACGTACACCAATATTAGAACTTGAAATTTTAAATTTATTTGCTGATTGTGAAGAAAAAGTTAAAATAAAAAAAGTAATGGAAATATATCAAACTTCTTTTCTTAGTTCCCCTATTATGATTGGTTTTTTTTATCCTAAAATTATGTTATCTTTTGGAGAATATAAAAAAGAAGAATTGTTTTATATTTTCTTACATGAATTGATTCATTATAAGCGGCGAGATATGTTTTATAAATGGTTGATTCAATTAGTTATTTGTATTCATTGGTTTAATCCTTTTGTTTATTTATTAGGAAAAGAAGTGAATAAAGCTTGTGAATTATCATGTGATGAAGCTGTTATTTGTCTTTTAGGAGAAAAGGAAAAAGAAGCATATGGAAATGTATTAGTGGAAGCTTTAAAAAAAGAAAATGTTTATAAAAATTCTTCTGCTTTTCTTCCTTTTACAGAGGATGTAAAACAAATAAAAGAAAGGTTAGGTGCTATTATGGAATATAAAAAGAAAACAAATATCATAAAGGGAATGACAGGAATTTTTACAATGATTATTTGCATTTGTTTTTCCACAATTGGAGTATATGCTTCAGGAAATAAAGTTGTTGTTTCAGAAAATAGAAAAGAGGCCACTCCTAAAAAAGAGAAAAATAAAGTAAATACTGAATATGATGAAATTACTGTTTATAAGCGAGAAGGTTTTTTTTGCAATTCTTATGTAATTGAAATGGCATGGAATATTAATAAGAAGGATAGGAAAAATACTGCAAAAGAAACGGTTACATTAGAAGATAAATCAGAAATGACAGTATATTTTAGTAAAGAAGCAAAAGAATATAAAAAAGATAAAGAAGCATTACTTGCAATTAAAGAAACAATATATAATATAAAAAATACAAGCTTTGAACAATTTCCTCCAATTGAAATACCATATATTTGTCGTATTGATTATGTACCACTAAAACAAAGAGAGGATGCTGCAAGAAATTATTATAAAGAGGAGGATATTATAGGATTTAGTGCTATTTTTTCTTCTTTAGATTTAGAGGAACGAAAAAATTATTATAAAAAAATGTATGAGCAGGATAGGATTGATTTTTTTCTTTGTTCTGTAAAGGAAGATATGGATAAAGATAGTATTCTTACTTATGTAAAAAAATCTATAAAAGATGATAAAATAGATATTTTTTCTATTTTAATTGATGCATTACCATCAAAAGAAAGAAAAAAATGTGTAAAAAAAGAGATAGAAAAATTTTATGAAACAGATGATTATGCATGGTTTTCTGTTTGTCTTGATTCTTTATCAAATCAGGAAATAAAAACATGGCTTCATAGGGCAAAGAAAGATAAAAACGAAGCGATGTATCAGATTATTTCTGATGAAAAAGGAGGTTCTTTATGAAAAGAAAAATAAAAGTGTTTTTATTATATTGTATGATTTTTGTAAATATAATTCCTATGACAGTAAATGCAAAGGAAAAACATTCTGATATGGAATATAAAGCTTATAATATTACGGTTAAAAATAAAAATTATTATTATAAAGGAAAACGTATTCGTATTTTTCAAGATATAAAAAGAGATAAATCCTTTGTAAAAAGTTTTGTAGATAAGAAAGGCAGTATAGATATTTGCGTTTTAAGAAATGATAAGGATAAAATAAAAAGAGTAAAGAAGATATCAAAAAAGAGAGCAAATGAAATTTTAAAAGAAATGGAATAAGATTTTAAGAAATGTAAGAGTGAAAAGAAAGAAGTATTGACAAGTAAAAAGATCCTTTGTATAATTCTATAAAATCATAGAATATCCATAAGATAAATCGGATATGATAGACAAAAATAGAATAGTGTATGGAGGAAAAAAGATATGGAAAATAATCGATATGAACTAAATAAGCAATTAGCACAGATGTTAAAGGGTGGCGTTATTATGGATGTTACAACACCTGAACAGGCAAAAATTGCAGAACAGGCTGGTGCTTGTGCAGTTATGGCATTAGAAAGGATTCCAGCAGATATTCGAGCAGCAGGCGGTGTTTCCAGAATGAGTGATCCAAAAATGATTAAAGGAATACAACAGGCTGTTTCTATTCCCGTTATGGCAAAGTGTCGAATTGGGCATTTTGCAGAAGCACAGATTTTAGAGGCAATTGAAATTGATTATATTGATGAAAGTGAAGTTTTATCCCCAGCAGATGATATCTACCATATTGATAAAACAGGTTTTCGTGTACCTTTTGTTTGTGGAGCAAAAGATTTAGGAGAGGCACTTCGGAGAATTAATGAAGGTGCTTCTATGATTAGAACAAAAGGAGAACCGGGAACAGGAGATGTGGTTCAGGCAGTACGTCATATGCGGAAAATGAATCAGGAAATTGCAAGATTAACTTCTATGAGAGAAGATGAATTATTTCAGGCAGCAAAAGAATTAGAAGTTCCTTATGAACTTGTAAAATTTGTTCATGAAAATGGAAAGCTTCCTGTTGTAAATTTTGCAGCAGGTGGCGTAGCTACACCGGCAGATGCAGCACTTATGATGCAGCTTGGAGCAGAAGGCGTTTTTGTAGGTTCTGGTATTTTTAAATCAGGTGATCCAAAAAAACGTGCTGCTGCAATTGTAAAGGCTGTAACAAATTATAATGATCCAAAACTTTTAGCAGAACTTTCTGAGGATTTAGGAGAAGCTATGGTAGGTATTAATGAACAAGAAATTGAGCTTCTTATGGCTGAAAGGGGCAAGTAAACAAATGAAGATAGCAGTGCTTGCAGTGCAGGGAGCATTTATTGAACATGAGCAAATGCTTTCTTGTTTAGGGGCAGAGTGGTTTGAAATTAGAAAAAAAGAAGATCTTTTACAGGAATTTGATGGTTTAATTTTACCGGGTGGGGAAAGTACCGTTATGGGAAAATTATTACATGAGCTTACTTTATTTTCAGATCTTCAAAAAAGAATAAAAGAAGGGCTTCCTGTTTTGGGAACTTGTGCAGGATTAATTCTTTTAGCAGAAAAATTGTCAAATGATGAAAATGCGTATTTCAAGACTTGTCCTATTACAGTAAAACGCAATGCCTATGGAAGACAGCTTGGAAGTTTTTTTACAGAAGGTTATGTAGAACCTATTGGAAAAATACCAATGGCATTTATTCGTGCTCCTTTTGTAGAACAAATTGGGAAAGATGTGGAAGTGATTGCAAGAGTAAATGAGAAAATTGTAGGTGTAAAATATAAAAATCAAATTGGAGTTTCTTTTCATCCAGAAGTAACGAAATGTACAAAATTGCATGAATATTTCTTAGATTTATGCCAAGAGTAAGTTTAGATATAGGGTTTTAAAAATAGATTTATATCACTTTTGATAGATAGATATCATTTCTTAAAAAGGTAGCTATCTATTGAAAGTGATATTTTTTAATGGTATAATAAGGAAACGTTTCCATATTATAAAGATTTTTTTGAAATTTTTATAATATGGTATAATAAATATTTAGAAACTATTAATAAAGAATGATGATTATAGGAGATTATAATGAAGTTTTTTCATATTGGGGATTTACATATTGGAAAACAACTACACCAATATAATTTAAAAGAGGATCAGGAGTATATTTTAAATCAAATTTTGGAATATGCAAGGCAGGAAAAGCCAGATGCAGTTTTAATTGCAGGAGATATTTATGATCGGGCTGTTCCATCAGCGGAAGCTGTTGAGATATTTAATCATTTTCTAACAGAATTATCAGAGCTTTCACATAAAACAGAAATTATGATGATAAGTGGAAATCATGATAGTGCAGAAAGACTGGAATTTGCTAGTAGTATTTTAGAAAAGGAACGAATCCATATTGCAGGGATTGTGCCAAAGAAAAAGAATGAGTTTATAAAAAAGGTAGTTTTAAAGGATTCTTATGGTCAAGTAAATTTTTATCTTTTTCCTTTTATAAAGCCAGCATATGTTAGAAATTTACTAAAAGAAGAAGAATTAGAGAAAAGACAAAAGAGAGTGGATGGAAAGGAAGATGATTTAGATAATTCAGAGGATGAGAAAGGTTTTACATATGATCAAGCAGTACAAGCAATGATAGCAAGAGAGTTTATCAATGAACAAGAACGGAATGTTATTTTAAGCCATCAATTTTATTTATGGCAAAATCAGGAAATAGAGCGTTCCTTATCAGAGATTATTACTGTCGGAAATATAGATAGTGTCCATGCAGATTGTCTGGAAAAATTTGAATATGCGGCACTTGGGCATATTCATAAGCCTGTAAAAGTAGGAAAAGATTGGATTCGTTATTGTGGTTCTATGCTTCCATATTCTATTAGTGAGGCAGAGCAGGAAAAAGGGATTCTTATGGTAGAGCTTTTGGAAAAAGGAAAAAAAGTTTCTATAAAAACATTGCCATTAATACCATTAAGAAAGGTAAGAAAATTGGAGGGAAATCTTGAGGATATTTTAAAGGAGGAAAAAAGCAGTGATTTTGTTAGCATTCTTTTAAAAGATGATGAAGAATTATTGGAAGTAAGACAAAAACTTTTGGAAGTTTTCGATCATATTTTAGAAATAAGACTTCATAATTCCTATATTCGCAAGATTTATCAAGAAGAAGAAATTACTTTAAAAGAATTAAAACCATTGGAGATTTTTAAACAATTTTATCAGGAAATTTTAACAAAGGAAATCAGTCAGGAACAGGAAGCAATTTTAAAGGAAATTTTAGAAAAATGTGAAGATAAATAGAAATAGGAAGAAAATAAAAAGGAGAGAGAGAATGCGGCCAATCAAACTTATTTTGTCGGCATTTGGTTCTTATGCTGAGAAACAGGAAATTTTATTTGATGCAAAAAGAGAACGCTTATTTTTAATTACAGGAGATACAGGTGCAGGGAAAACTACAATCTTTGATGCTATTTGCTTTGCACTTTATGGAGAAATGAGTGGAGATATCAGAGAAGGAAGAATGATGAGAAGTGATTTTGCCTTGCCTGATCAAAGAACATATGTGGAATTTATTTTTGAAGACAAGGGGAAACTATATAAGATTGTTAGAAATCCAGAATATTATAGACAAAGTAAGCGAAAGAAAAAAACAGAAGATGGTTCTTTTAGTTATCGTTTTACAAAGGAAACAGCAAAGGCAGAATTATTTTTTTTAAATGGAACAATAGAGGAAGAGCAAATAGCACAAGGAATCAATCAATTGGAAGAAAGGGCATTTACTGGAACAATAAGAGAGGTAAATGCAAAACTTGTGGAAATTTTGGGGCTTGATCAAAGACAATTTACCCAAATTGCTATGCTTGCACAAGGGGAATTTATGAAGCTTTTAGTAGCCCCAACCGATCAAAAAAAAGAAATTTTTCAAAGATTATTCCATACAAAAAAATATTATCAAATAGTAAAGCTTATCGGAGAGAAGAAAAAAGTAAAGGAGGTTTGTCTGGAAAAGCTTAGAACAGAATGTGAGATTATTTTACAAGAAACAGATTGTGCAAAAGAAAGTAAATATCGAATGGAATTTCATACTTATAAAGCTGCTTATTTCCTACATCCAAAAAAATTTTTGCAAAGTTTGGAAACAGTAATCAAAGAAGAAGAAGAAACTATTTCTATTGCAAAACAAGAGTTAGCATGTTTAAAAGAGCAAAGAGATACGATTTTATTACAAATTCATCAAATAGAACAAGAACAGCTTTTATTTTCTAAGCTTACACAGGCGAAAAAGAAAAAAGAGCAATGGGAAAAAGAAGAAAAAGAAATTAAGAAAAAAGAAGATATCTTAGAAAAGGCAGAAAGAGCAGATTATGTAGAAGGGAAAAAAATAATTTTTGATGAAGTAGAAAAGAAAAAAGAAAAGCAAATTATACAAATAGAACATAAGAAAAAAGAAAGAGAAGAAACAAAAGGAGAAAGGGAAAAAAATAAAGAGGCCTTTGTATTGATAGAAAAAGAAAAAAATGAAAATGAGGAAAGATTAAAACAAGAAATTGCAGAGCTTGAAAAAAATTTGCCAAAATATGATGAAATAGAAGAAATAAAAAAAGAAAAAAAACAACAAGAAAAGAAACAAAAAATGCTTAAAAAAAGTATAGAGGAATTAGAAATAGAAATACAGAGGCAAGAAGTAAAAATTTTAAAGTTGGAACAAAGACAATTGGAAATAGAAGATTTTATAAAAGAATTACCAGAAAAGAAGCTGTTGCTTTCAAAAGTAAAAGAGGAACTTATAGGATATCAGGAACTTAAAAAAGAAGTAGAAAAGATTCCAGAACTTTTAAATAAAAAAGAAGAAAGTCAAAAAATATTTGTAAAAGCAGAAAAGGAATTTAAAGAAAAAAGTCATCTTTATGAAGCTCTTGTGATAAGGTTTACAAATGGACAAGCAGGATTAATGGCAGAAAAGCTGCGAAATGGAGAAAACTTGCCTTGTCCTGTATGTGGTAATACAAGTTATGTTTTGCTTGCTCCATTAGAAAAGGAAATACCAACACAAGAACAAGTAAAAAGAACAAAAAAGAAAAGAGATGATTTAGAACAGGAAATGTTACATACATCGGAACTTGCAGGGACTGAGAAGGAAGCATATGAGAAGCAAGTTCTTTTATGTAAAGAAAAATACAGACAGCTTACAAATGGAATGATAGAGTTTTCTATGGATGATGGAAACGTATTGGAGATTGATCATAAGATACTTATATTAGAAAAAAAGAAAAAGGAACTGGAAGTAGAAAAAAGAACTTTAGAAAAGCTTGAAAAGGAAAGAGAAGATCAAAGAAAAGAGATAAAAGAAACAAAAGAGGAAATAGAGCAAAAAAGGAAAAGGAAAGAGGATACAAAAGGAAAAAAGGAACAAATAGATCAGGAATTTTTAAGATTACAAACAGCAGAACAAATTCATAAAAAAGAACTTATTTATGAAAGTAAACAAACAGCAGATTTGAATTTGCGAGAGAAAAAAGAAACATTAGAAAAACTTCAAATTACTTATAAGGAATTAAAAAATAAACAAGATTTGTTTTCAGAAAAATTATTGCAACAAGAAACACAAATACAAACAATGAGTCAGGAATTAGAAAGATTGATAGTAGAAACAGAGGAAAAAAGAGAACAATATAAACAAGAAAGACAGGAACAGGGATTTTTATCAGAGAAGGAATGGTTTCTTGCAAAGATAAAAAAAGAGCAAAAATTAAAATATAAACAGGAAATAGAACAGACAAAAAAAGAAGTGATTGCTGCCAGACAATGTGTTATTGAACTGGAAAAACAATTAACTGGAAAAGAGGAAAAAGATCCAACACAGAAAAAAGAGGAATTAGAAAAGAAAAAAGAACAAATAGAACTTTATACAAAAAAAGAACAGTCCATGGAATTTAGACAAAAGAAAAATAAAGAGGCTTTGGAAAAACTAGAACAAGGTAGAGCATATGGACAAAAATTAGAACAGGAATATAAAGAAATCAAGATATTATATGATGTTGCAAATGGTACATTAGCAGGAGCTATCAAAGTAGACTTGGAAACGTTTGTACAAAGACAGTATTTAAAACAAGTTTTAAAAGCAGCAAATAGAAGGTTTCTTGCAATGTCCAAGGGGCAATTTGAGCTTCGTTTAAAAGAAGGAAAGGACTTTACTCAAAGAAGTAATCAAGGGCTTGATCTTTGCGTATATTCTCTTTTAACAAATACAAATAGAGATATTAAAACATTGTCTGGAGGAGAAACATTTCTTGCTGCACTTTCTATGGCACTTGGTATGGCTGATATTGTTCAGGCAATGGCAGGATCAATTCATTTGGATATGATGTTTATTGATGAAGGGTTTGGATCATTAGATGAAGTGTCAAGACAGCAGGCAGTTCAGGTTTTGCAGGAATTGTCAGATGATAAAAGAATGATAGGGATTATTTCTCATGTAACAGAATTAAACGAACAAGTAGCAAGAAAGCTTATAATAGAAAAAGGTGAAAATGGAAGTAAGGCACATTGGGAATAAAAGATTAGAAAGAAAATAAAAATAAGTGAAAAGAGAGGATGTTTTTATGGTAAAATATTTTGAACAGCAAACACATTATTTGTTTTATAAGAGTAGTAGTCAAGAACATTATATTACATTTTTATTTCGATGCCAATATAAGGATGGAAAAAATATTTTAACTTCCCAAATTTTAACAGCTTTGGATTTACAGGAAGTAAAGGAATCTGTCAAAGGATTTTCTTTTGATATTCATAAAGAAGCAGCAGAAGCTTATTTAAAAAAATGTAATTATAATGGATATGAATTAATTCGAGAAGCACATTTAGTAAAGATGAATGATATGGCATATGTAGAAAAAACTTCAGAAGGAAAAAAAGAAGATCTGAATGCTCGCAATGATTTTACACGTATTAATAGTGCTTTGGCAGAAATAAATAAATTTAAGTATGAATATTTATTTTGGAGAGACTATTATGATGGAATGAAAGAGCCAAATATCAAAGCAAATGATCTTGGAATTAGACAAAGTAATTCTTGGAATGAGGGGCTTGGCAAGAAAATAGAACAGCCAATGACAAAGGTATTTGAAATGGATTATAAAGAAAATAAAGTAGATTATACAGGAGAAGGAAAAATGGATATTAGAAATTATGTAGCACTTTTACAAGGCTGCTTTGGCTGTTTTGTAAAAAAATTATAGATGGATTTATTTTATAATTGCATATATAATAAGAAATAAAGATATAAATAAAAAAGAAAAATAGAAAGGAAATAATATGGAACAGAAGCTGCTCATTATTGATGATGATAGAGATATTGTACAAATGCTTAGGGATAACTTTGAATTGCAGGGATATCTTGTTTTTTCAGCAGAAAATGCAGAGCAGGCATTACAAGAGTTATCAAAACAGCCCGATTTAATTTTATTAGATATTGCTATGCCGGGAATTGATGGAATTACCTTTTGTAAACAAATTCGGCAGCTTCTTTCCATTCCGATTATTTTTTTATCTGCGAAAATAGAAGAACAAGATAGAATACGTGGACTCATGGCAGGTGGAGATGATTATATTACAAAACCATTTAGTATAGAGGAATTAAATGCTAGGGTGATAGCACATTTACGTAGGCAGTCAAGACAGACAATAGAAAAGGTTTATATTTCAGGGAAGTTTGCAGTACAATTTATGGAAAAAAAATTGCTTTTTAAGGAACAGGAAATTAAGCTGACGAAAACAGAGTTTAATATTTTAGAGTTTTTATGCTTAAATCGTGGAAAAGTTTTTGATAAAGAAAGCATTTATGAATATATTTGGGGATTTGATAAAGAGGGGAATAGTGCTATTATTAGTGAACATATTCGCAGAATTAGAGAGAAATGTAGAAAATATAGTGAACAAGAGTTAATAGAAACTGTATGGGGAGTGGGATACCGATGGATTGGATAGAAGAATGGATGGAAAAATTAAAGGAAAAAATAAAGCAAGTGCCACTAAGAAATGCTATGGTGATATTTTTTCTTATTGCTTTTATTTTTATTACTATTCTTTATTTTCTAACAGTTCAGACTTGTGATAATTGTATTAATATGCTAAAAAAAATTTATTTTTCCAATGAAGATTATTTTGAAAAGGAAGATATGATTTGTTATATTGAATATGCAGCTACACTAAGACAAAAGGCACAAAATAGAATCTTATTTTTTTACTTTTTAAAACGATATAACTTAATTTTTTATATACCAATAGGAATTTATATAGCATCTTATTTTTACTATAAAGAGAAATTAAAAGAACCACTTCGTTTTTTACATCAGGGAGCAGAACATCTTGCAGAAAATGATCTTGATTTTTCTTTTACTTATAATAGTAAAGATGAAATGGGAGAAATTTGTCAGACATTTGAGAATATGCGTTTTCAACTAGTAGAAAATCAAAAAGAAATATGGGAAATAATTGAAAGTCAAAGACAATGTAATGCTATGTTTGCACATGATCTTAGAACACCGTTGACAGTAATGCATGGTTATCTTGATATGCTTAAAAAATATCATGTGAATCTATCAGAAGAAAAATTAGTGGAAATTCTTAAGATACTGACAAGACAAGTAGAACGTATGGAACAGTTTTCAGATACTATGAAAGAACTGCATGGTATGGAGGACTTAATCGTAAGAAAAAAAAGTGCTAATTTGCAGGAACTTTGTCAGAAAATAGAAGAAAATATAAAGGGACTAAGTGGAAAGATTCCGATTATGTTTGAGGTTTTGTTTTCGGCAGAGCCTTTTTTTTGCAATTTTGATGAAGCAAGTATTCTTGAAGTATTGGATAATATGATAGGAAATGCATTAAGATATGCAAAAACAAGAATTGAGGTTAAAGTTGATTTAGAACATGATATGTTTCTTCTTTATGTTAAAGATGATGGATGTGGATTTTCAAAAGAGGATAAAAAAAATGCTTTTCAACCTTATTATTCAGGAGAAGGTAAAGAACATGGTCATTTTGGACTTGGACTTACTATTGCAAATCAATTATGTCATAAACATGGAGGAAAACTTGAAATTACAAATAGTATTTATGGAGGAGCGATTGTTTGTGCTATGTTTTCTATTATATAGAACAGTAGAGAAAATGACAGAAAAATGGGTTATTATGCATAAATAATATTTTAAAAAAATATAGGAAAAAAATAGAGATTTCTATGCTATGCTTTGAAATAGAAAAAAACAAGAAATAAAAGTATTTCTGGAGAAAGGAGCATAGAAATGGAAAATGAAATTGTATTAAAAAATATTCAAAAATACTATGGGAAAAAACAGGCATTAAAAAATATTAGCTTAACAATTCATCAGGGGATGTTTGGGCTGCTTGGAAGAAATGGTGCAGGAAAAACAACATTAATGAAAGTAATTTCAACATTATTGCCTGCAAATGGCGGTACAGCAAGTATTTGTGGCTTGTCTTTAAAGGAGAGAGCAAAAATCAGAGAAATGATTGGATATTTGCCGCAGGATTTTTCTATGTATGGAAATATGAAAGTTTATGAAGCAATGGATTATCTTGGTGTATTGTCTGGGTTAGATAAAAAGACAAGAAAACAAAGAATAAAAGAACTTTTAGAACGAGTAAATCTTCAGGAAAATTATACAACAAAAGTAAAAGCAATGTCAGGAGGAATGAAACGCAGGCTTGGGATTGCACAGGCAGTTTTACATAATCCTAAAGTTTTAATTGTAGATGAACCAACAGCAGGACTTGATCCCGAAGAACGAGTGCGTTTTCGTAACCTATTATGTGAAATTGCAGAGGATAGAATTGTGATTTTATCAACACATATTGTAGGAGATATTGAAGCAACTTGTGAAGATATTGCTATTATGAATCAAGGAGAGATTATTTATCAGGGAACAGTAGAAAATTTATTAGAGCAGGCTAAGGATCATTTATATTTTGTGGAAGTTTCTAAAATAGAACTAAAAGAGATAAAAGAACGATTTCTAGTAACAGGAATGCTAACAAAAGGTACAAGAACAGAAGTGCGTTTTATTTCAAAAGATGGGAAAAATCTTCCAGAAAATGCTGTTTTACTTGAGCCAAATGTAGAAGATGCTTATATGTATTTAATGGCATCTATGGGAAATGAACAAGATACTTTGGAACTTTTAGAGAAAGAAGGTGCAAAATAATGGGAACTCTTTTTTTAAAAGAATGTAAAATACATATAAAGTCATTGCTTTTTCTTGTTTATATTTTTTTATTTTCGCTGTTTTTTTTAACTCAATTTTGGGATTTTCCTGTGGTGGTAAAGCCAAAAGAAAATGCAAATGGGTATGGCTGGACAACTTCAAGTGATCCAAAAATTATTATGAATAAAACAATTGACACATTATTAGGGGAATTTAATAATAATAGATATAGAACTTATCCAATAGGATTTTATAAAGAAGTAAAATTAAATGAAAAGAAGGCAAATCAGGTAATTGAGATCATAGAAGAAATTATTGGGCTTCCAATAGAAGAAGTAGAAACATTATATTTGGATTATTGGAACAAAGCACCAAAATTAACAGGGGATTCTGAATTTGATATGGCAAATTTTCAAAAATATGAACGAGAACATCCTTTTGAAATGCCACTTGCAGAAAATATGACATATGAAAAATTTGCAGATTCTTTAATGAAAGTGGATAAAATTTTAGGAGGCGGAAGCTACTATCATAAAGATAACTTGCAAAAAAATGCTTATATTCCAATGACATATGAACAGGCTTTGGAAGAATATGAATCTATTATAAGAGATGATAAAGTCATTGGAGCTTATGCAAGACTTTTTTGTGATTATATGGGATTAATGCTTGGAATACTTCCTGTATTTTTAGCAGTTTCCAGAGAACTAAGAGATAAAAAATCAAAAGCAGCACTTGTGATTTATTCTAAAAAATATTCTTCCTTGAAAATTGTATTTGCAAGATATAGTGCTATTTTTGTAGTTTCTCTGCTTCCTGTTGTTATCTTTGCAATTATTTTACTTGGCTATATAGGGCTTCAAGCAGATGCCATTGGAGTATCTCTTGATATTTTATTATATTTTTCTTATTTGGGAAGCTGGCTCATTCCGACAGCAGGGTTTACTATATCACTTGGAATGTTTTGCAGTGTTTTCACAGGAAATATTTTAGGAATTTTAGTACAGGCAATTATTTGGATTATTGCTATTTTTTCAGGAAATATTGAGGGGCAGGCAGGTTTTAATTTTATTCCAAGATTTAATTGTTTTGGCTCTTATTCATCTTTTAAAACTATATATGAAAGTTTTGTAACTAATAGAATTTTTTATGTTATTGTAAGCCTTGTATTATTTTTTATAACAGTGATTGTATTTGAACAAAAAAGGAAAGGTGGCTTGGAATTTCATGGAAATTTATCTTCAAATTGAAAAAGTGTATTTTAAGCATCATTTTTGTATTCATGTAATGATTGCCTTTCTGCTTTGTTTCCTGTCACCTTTTGTAATAGGAGTAGAAAATCTGGATAAATATCAAACAGCGAAGGTACTGGAAATGTTTTTTAGTTTGATGGGAATTATATTACTGATTCCTGTATTTTTACCAGATTTTGATCTTAGTATTCGAGAACTTTTGGAATCAAAAAAAGTTCCTTTATGGCTTTTGCGGGTATTAAGACTTTTACAATCTATTTTTATTTTACTTATTTTGTTGTTTATTTATTTACTTTTTTTAAAACAAAATCAATGTGAGTTCCCTTTTTGGAGCTATTTTCTTGGAACAATTGCTGATTGCTTTTTTTTAGGTGGAATGGGACTTGTCATTTATAGTATTACAGATTATGTTACCATAGCATATCTTGTTCCTTTCTTTTATTTTATTGCTAATATTTCAGGAGGAAAGTATTTATGGAAGTTTTATCTTTTTTCTATGATGGAAGGAAGCTTTGAAGAAAACTGGTATCTCCTGACTTTGGCAGGGATTTTCTTTTTTATTGCAATGGGATATAATGTATGGAGAAAATCAGATATATTCATGCAAATAAAATAAATTTATATATAGGCTGCTTCTTAAATATTAGGAAGCAGTTTTTTTAATCTAAATATTTGAAAAAACTTTGTTTACAGTAAGAAAACAATATGTTAAAATATTGAAAAAAATAGGAAAATTGACTCATATAAATTTAGACTAATAATTTATGATACGAAAAAATAATATTCTGCTTGTAATAAGCAAAAGAAAGGAAACAGTATATGGAACAATTTATGGGAACAAGTGCTTGTGGAAATTTAATGGAGGCGGTAAAAGGGCTACAAAATCCAAAGCTAATTCTCCTATTTTCTAATGTATCTACATTTGCAAATCATGTAAAGGAATTGGAAAAATTATATCCTAATGTGCCAAGTATTGGTTGTACAGGAAATAGTTATGTAAAAACACAAGTGATTGAAAACGGTTGTAGTGTGATTGCATTTACAGGAGAAATAAAGGTAAAAACAAATGTCTTAACAGATGTAGATAGAATACCAATATTAAGAATGCGTTATCTGGAAGAAGGACTTATGGAAATTGGGGCAAATCAAGAAGATACTGTTTGTATTGATTTTTGTACAGGAAATGATAGTTGTGTGGTAACAACGCTAAATATGTCTTTACGGAAACGTAATATTTCTTTAGTTGGTGGAACGGGTTGGAGTACCGAAGTTTCTGTCAATGGAAAGCTCTATGAAAATGCCTGTGTTTATGCACTTGTAAAAAATTTGCATGGGAAAATTAAAACCTATAAAGAAAATATTTATCATCCAACAAGTTTTCGTTATCTTGCAACAAAGACAGATCCAAAAGCACATAAAATTATTACATTGAATGGAAGACCAGCAGCCGATGTTTATTGTGAAGCATTGAAAATTCCAGCATCAAAAATAGAAACACAAACATATGAAAATCCATTTGGACGCTATATTGGTTCGAGTATTTATATTATCTCAATTAAAGAAAAACAAGAAAATGGTATTGTTTGTTTTAAGCAGGTAAATGAAATGGACATTCTTACTATTTTGGAGTTAAGCGATATTCGTCAAGTAGTTCAGAATACAATGACACAAATTCAGCGAGATTTTCATCATATTTCAGGAATTTTGTCTATTAATTGTCTATTCCGTTATAACTTATTTAGTGAACGGGGATTTTTTGATACTTATTTAAGTTGGATGGGCAGTTTAGCAAATCATGCAGGATTTATTGGTATGGGTGAACACTATAATGCACAACATATTAATCAGTCTATGTCTTGTCTTGTATTTGAATAAAAAGAAAGGGGAAAGAGCGTGTTTTATAAAAAAAAGAAAAAAGAGGATATAGATATTCAGTATACATCTGTTTTTGCAGCAGAATATTTAGATACACGATATAAAGAACTAACACAAGAGGAGCTTAAAACAACACAAAATATACAAAATATTACAAAAACAGTGCAATCTGTTATGGATGAACTTTCTACGTTGACAGATGAGATGGATGCTTTTCGGAGTATTTTTTCTAATATTCAAATGACAGTTAATGAATTAACAATTGTAAAACAGGGAATTACTTGTTCTGTAGATGAAGCAGAGGAACAAGTAAAAGTACTGGAAGATAGTTCTGATAATGTAGATCGAAAATTTCAAAATATGGGGGATACATTTCTTGGGTTACAAGGTGCTGTACAGGAAATTCAAAAAAGTGCTTTAGGTATTGTGAATATTGCTAATCAAACAAGTCTTTTATCTATGAATGCCTCCATTGAAGCTGCTCATGCAGGAGAGTTTGGAAAAGGTTTTGCTGTTGTGGCAAAAGATGTAAAAATGCTTTCTGAGAAAATTAAAGAATTAGTAGAAGATGTTGATCATGGTATTCAAAAGGTATTACTTGGCATGGAATCGTTAAATGAATCTATTGTAGATTCGCAGTCTGCTTTAAAGAAAAGTATAGAACAAATGGAAAAGACACATGGAATTTTTGATAAAATTAAACTAGAGGCAGGAAAAACAGAAGTGACACAGGAAAATATTACACAAGCGGTAGAAACTTCTGCTAAAAGTGTAAAGCAACTTGGTAATTATGTTGCTATCTCAAAGAAAAATTATGAGCAAGTAGTAGAAGCTATTCATTATATCAATGATCATGAAACAAATAAGGGATTTATTTTTGAAGATATTGATAATATATTACAACAGATTTTAATTTTAATGAAGGAAAGGAAAGAAAAGGAGAGTTAAGCTTTATGAATCGTTTTAATCTGCCATATAATTTGATTATGGAAGAAGGTGTTTTTGAACGTGTAGATGAGGTAATGGCAGACTGTGTTCCGGGAATTGAAAAGAAAAAAGTAGTAATCGTAACAGAGTCTATGTTATTGGAAATTTTTAGCCATTGTCTGGCAGAAATTCAAAGGGATTTTAAGGAAAGTGAAATTTATCTTGTAGAACAAGGTTCTTTTGATACGGCAGTAACACTTGCAAAATATATTTGTATGAATGAAATTACTGTGGTGATTGGATTTGGTGGCGGAAAGGTACTAGATATTGCAAAATATGCAGCATTTATAAGTAAAGCAATGTATCTTTGCCTGCCAACAACACTTAGTAATGATAGTCTTGCTTCTCCGGTGGCAGTACTTGGAACGCAGGGTGATAATCGTCAGACATTTGGTTGTAAAATACCTTCTGGAATTATAGTGGATCTTGATGTTATTATGACAACACCAGAAATTCAGTTAAAGTCAGGAATTGGAGATACTATTAGTAAGTATACAGCATTATATGACTGGAAATTAGATGCAAAACATCATGGAAAAAGCGTGAATGATTTTGCTTATATGATTTCAGATGTAGCACTTACTTCACTTTGCTATCATGAAGAAAAATCATTAAAGAGTAAGAGTTTTTTAAAAGTTTTAACGCAAGCACTTGTTATGGGAGGACTTGCTATGGAAATTTCAGGAAGCTCCAGACCAAGCAGCGGTTCGGAACATTTATTTTGTCATTCTTTAGAAGAAAATTATAAAGAAATTCATATTATGCATGGTATGGCAGTTGCTATGGGTACGATTCCAGCAGCAGTTTTTCAAAAAAGAAAACATACAGAGAAATTGATTCATTTAATGAAAACACATAAGATGGATATTAATCCAAAAAGTTATGACATTACAAAAGAAATCTTTATTGGGGCATGGCAAAAAGCAAAAGAAACAAGAAGGGAACGATATACTATTTTAAATGAAACAGATTTATCACAGGAACGTCTTGGAATGATTTATGATAAAATGGTGGAAGGAAATTATTCACAATTATTAGATTATGATTGTTAATTATTGTGGATAACTTCCTTAATGATTATTATATTGTTTATAAAAGACATTCTAATTGACAGTCATAAGGTTCTGCTTCTATATGCTTTTGATCATATATCTCTGCCTCTTTACATCCCATAGCTTTATAAAAGGCTTGACTTTCTACAGCGGAATGGGCAGAGATATATAATTTTTTTGCTCCTTTTTTTTTCGCCCATTCTTTTGCTGCAAGAAAAAGAGCTTTTCCAATACCATGTCCACGCATATCAAGGGATACATGAATACTTGATAAATCTAGGTATTTTTGTTCTCCAAAAAGAAAATTAGGTTCTACAGAAACAAAACCTTTTAAGTTATTGTGATAAAAAGCAGCATAAAGAAAACCACCTGTATCATAAGTATGTTCTAAACAGGAAATTAATTTTTTATAATCATCTTCTGTCCAATCATCAATAAAGGGATCTTTTTTTATAATCCATTTATTATTTTCTTTCCGCCAACAGTTTACTACTTCTTGGCGGCGGATAAAATGTTGAAATAATTCTGGACATAGTTCTTTTCTTGTTAAGTTTTTATATTGAATCATGGTATGCCTCATATTAATTTTTTGACATTTTTTATGTTATGCTTCCTTTAATTTTTCTGAGATTTCCTTCATTGTTTTACTAATTTCAATATGTTGTGGGCAGACTTTTTCACATTTATGGCAGGATTTACAAGCATCAGCTCGTACAGAAAATGTTTCATATAATGTTTGTGCTTGTTTTTTTCCTTTAGAAACAGTGGTATTATATGCTTCAAAAATTCCGGGAATATCAAGTCCTGCTGGGCATGGCAGACAATAACGACATTTTGTGCAAGAAACAAGTGCCATAGTGTCAAAAATCTGTTTTGCTCTAGCAAACATTTCTAGTTCTTTTTCTGAAAGCATATCAATATTTGCTTTGGAAGCGTAAGTAATATTTTGCTTGGTTTGTTCAAAGCTGCTCATTCCACTAAGCAAAAGACTGACTTCTGGGCGATTCCAGAGAAAGTCAAGAGCCCATTCCACCTGTGATTTTTCAGAAGAGAGTTCTTTTCTTACATTGTCAGGAAGATTAGCAAGTTTGCCTCCAAGTAAGGGTTCCATAATAATAACAGCAAGTCCTTTGCTGGCAGCATATTCTAACCCTTCTAGTTTTGCTTGATGATTAATATCAATATAATTCATCTGAATTTGACAAAAATCCCAAAGATTCCAGCCATCTACAATTTTATGAAAAGCTTCGTTATTATCATGAAAAGAAAATCCCATATAGCGAATTTTACCAGATTCTTTTGCCTTTTGAAGCTTAGAAAGAAGATCATATTTTAAAACTGTATTATCAAAACGTTGTCCATCTAATGCATGAAGAAGATAAAAATCAATATGATCGGTTTGTAATTTTTTTAATTGTTCTTCTAAAATGTTGTCAAAATCTTTTGCCGATTGAATTTGCCAAACAGGTGATTTTGTAGCAAGAAATGTTTTTTCTCTATAACCATCTTGTAGAGCCTTGCCAACAAGAGCTTCACTTTCTCCATTATGATAAGGATAGGCAGTATCAATATAATTTACTCCTTGATCAATTGCATAGCGGATTATGCGAATAGCTTCTGGTTCATCAATTCTAGTTTTTCCATTGTTTTCAACTACAGGAAGCCGCATAGCACCAAAACCGAGGGCAGAAACTTTTTCACCAGTTTTTCCAAAAGTCCTATAATTCATAAAATACCTCCATTTATAATATAGTTGCAGTAAATTTTTTTAAAAAGAAAGTAAGGTTATTATAGCAATATGATTTGAAAATAGCAATAAAAAATAAGATAAAATGATATTAGTTTTAAAATAGGTATTGACACATATAATATTATATGGTATATAATATTATAAGAACTACAATAGTATAAAAGAAAGAGTGATCGAAATAAAGAAAGGAATAGAATCTATTGTTATTTATTACTTCCGGAGAAAGGAGGATGATTGTGTGGTATTTAATACAGGGGCAGCCTTGCTTGATGCAATTGTTTTAGCAATAGTTTCTAAAGATAGTCAGGGAACTTATGGATATAAAATTACGCAGAATGTTAAGCAAGCAATTTCCATATCAGAGTCTACATTATATCCAGTGCTGCGAAGACTAGAAAAAGATGGATGTCTTACCGTTTATAATCAGGAATTTAATGGAAGAAATCGAAAGTATTATTGTCTGACGCAGGCGGGAATGGCACAGTTACATTTGTATAGACAAGAATGGAAAAATTATTCTAATAAAATTAATCATATTTTATCAGATTTTGAACCATTGACAAAAGAGCATGACAAGAGATAGGGGGAAAGAATATGTCGCAGTTTGAATTTGTCAGCCGACTTCGCCGGTGTCTTGCGGGACTTCCAGAGGAAGAAATTGACAGAGCCGTAGAATATTATGAAGATTATTTTGCTGATGCTGGCGAGAGTGATGAAAAAGTTATTGAAAAGCTTGGTTCACCAGAAGAACTAGCAGAAAACATTCGTAGAGAACTTTCTGAAAAACAAGAAAAAATAAATGGGGTGAAAGAAGAAGATCAAGGGGTTTTTACAGAACATGGTTTTGAAACAAAACAAGATAGAGAACATTATCAACAATTAGATAAATTTACTCAGCTTGAGAAAAAAGAAAATCCTTTTGAAAAGAAAGAGGAAACAAAAAATAATACAGAAAATAAGGAACAGCGTACTTCTTATAGTGGACAATATAATGGACAGTATCATCAAAATACAAATCAAAAAGAAAAGGAGTATCATTATAATGATAAAAAAGAACGAAAGAAAAATAGAAGGTTTATTACTATTCTTGTAATGGTTTTTGGATTTGTTTGGATTTGTATTGCATTGTTCTGTGTAGCTATTTATATTTTGTTATTTGGAGGAAAGAAGCATTCGAAAGAACAAACAGCTACAGAATATGCAGAAGAAATTTTAAAAGATTTAGAAGATATTGATCCAATAGAGCAATTTGCAGAAAATTTTCAAGGTGATAAAGATGATAATGATGGAGATGTTGTTTCAGGTACAGCAGCTGTTTTACCAGATCAGGATATTCAAGAATTAAAGATAAAGATTGGAGCAGGTAAGGTTTTCATTCAAGAGGGAGGAGAATTTGCCCTTAGCATTAGAAAAAATTCAAATAATGCAAAAATTAAAAGCAAAGTAAAAGATGGTGTTTGGAAAATTGAGGAAGAAGGCAATTGGAATTTTGATTTTAGTTTGAAAGATTTAAAAGATATAGCAAAAAAAATGAAAAAGGGAATGAAAAAAGGAGTTTCTATTTTAATTACTGTACCAATGGGATTTCAGGCAGATAAAATAGATATCAAAGTAGATGCCGGAAAAGTAGTAGCACAAACATTATTAGCAGAAGAAGCAGATTTTGAAGTATCTGCTGGAACAATTCAGATAGAAGATCTTACAGTTACAGAGGAACTAGATCTTCATGTTGGTATGGGGAAAGTAGATATTTCCAATGGATCTATTCATGATTTGGATTTAGATTGTGATATGGGAAAGGTTTCTTTGCAAGGCACTTTAAGAGGTGAAAATAAAATCGATTGTAATATGGGAACAGTGCAGTTAAAACTTGAAAATTCTGCTTCTGATTATAGTTTCTTTGCAGAAAATGATATGGGAACGGTTAATATTAATGGAGAAAATTATAGTGGATTTTCTTCAAAAGAAAAACAAGGAGATGGAGATACGAAAGTGGAATTAGATGTTAATATGGGAACGATTGAAGTAACAACAGATATTGGTTATAAATAATAAGGAAATAGTAAACGAATCATCAATAAAAAAATATAAGTTATAAGACAGTTAAAAATTTTCTTTTTTTCCTTTTGGTGAAAAGTAAGTTTTTAACTGTTTTTTTCATTGCCATTATAATATTTGAATCTAGGTCTTCTCAAAATCGGTCAATCGGTTTATGATAGTATTGACCGATTCGGTTTATGGAGGTGATGGTATGAATGAAAAATTTTTTACTTTGCCTGAAAAAAAACAACAGGCGATTATAAATGCTGGCTATCGAGTGTTTTCTCAAAACTCTTATAAAAATAGTCCTATGAGTGAAATTGCAGAAGAAGCTGGAATTAGTAAATCTTTGCTTTTTTATTATTTTCATAATAAGAAAGAATTCTATTTATTTTTATGGGATAAATGTGCAGAAATGACAATTGAATTTTTAACAGAATATAAATGCTATGATCAAAAGGAATTATTTAAAAGTATAGAACTTGGAATGCAGGCAAAAATGGAGATTATTCGCTTATATCCAAATATGGCTAGTTTTACAATAAAAGCTTTTTATGAAAAAGATCCAGAAATTAGTGCTGCAATACAAAAAAGTTATCATAAATATTTTAATTTTAAAGCAGATAAAACAAGAATGAATCTTGATAAAGAACAATTTATGGAAGGATTAGATATTCCTATGATGTATCAAGAAATGTATTGGGCATCGGAGGGCTATCTTTGGGAGATGGTACAGCGTGGAATGGTAGATGTTAATAAAATGCAAGAAGATTTTACAAAACTTATTGAGTTTTGGAAAAGCATTTATCTTCGGAAGGAGTAATTTATGGATGCAGTGAAAACTTTGAATTTAACAAAGAAATATGGAAAAATGCGAGGGATTGAACAAATAAATTTAACGGTTACAGAGGGGGAATTTTTTGGATTTATAGGGCCAAATGGTGCAGGAAAATCTACAACAATTCGGATTTTATTAGGTCTTATAAAACCTACCTTTGGTACTGCATCTATTTATGGTCTTGATATTACAGAGGATAAAGAAAAGATTTTAGCACAGATTGGTTATTTGCCTTCAGAAGCAATATTTTATTCTAAAATGCGAGTGAAAGATATATTAAAATTATCTGCTGATTTAAGAAAGAAAGATTGTAAAAAAATGACAGAGAACCTTTGTCAAAGATTGCAGCTAAATATTAACCGAAAAGTAGAAGAATTATCGTTTGGTAATCGAAAGAAAGTAGCGATTATTTGTGCCTTGCAACATAATCCAAAATTGCTTATTTTAGATGAGCCAACAAGTGGTCTTGATCCATTCATGCAAAAAGAATTTTTTGAAATTCTTCGTGAGCGAAATCAAGCTGGTACAACGATATTTTTATCTAGTCATGTGCTTTCTGAAATTCAGAGAAATTGTACACGTGCTGCTATTATCCGAAAGGGAAACATAATTGCCTGTGATAGTGTAGAGATGCTTTCTAAAACGAATGCAAAACGGATAACCATTCATGGCAGTGCAGCATTGCATAAACTTGATGGTATCTGTGATAGAAAAGAGATAGATGGAGGGATAAGTTTTCTTTATCATGGAGATATAACCTATCTGCTTCAAGCTTTATCTGTTGGTGATATTTCTGATCTTTCTATTTCAGAGCCAGATTTAGAAGAAGTTTTTATGCATTATTATGAAAAGGATGGGGATAAATATGACACTGATAAAACATGAATTGCGGCAAGGAAAAGTATCTTTTATCATTTGGACAATATCTATTGGATTTTTTTTAGTTCTTTGTATCTTTTTATTTCCAGAAATGAAGGATCAAATGAATAATATCAATGATGTATTTGCTTCTATGGGTTCGTTTACAGATGCATTTCAAATGGATCAATTAAATTTTGGTACATTGATTGGATTTTATGGTATTGAATGTGGTAATATCTTAGGACTTGGTGGTGCATTTTATGCAGCTTTTTGTGCAATTATTATGCTTAGTAAAGAAGAAAAAGAAAGAACAGCCGAATTTTTACTAACGCATCCTGTTAGTCGTATTCGTATTGTTACAGAAAAGTTGATGGCAGTTTTTATACAAATAATTGCTATGAATATAATTATTTATATACTTTCTGTGGGTTCAATTACTATAATTTCAGAGGAAATTTTATGGAAAGAAATTACATTGCTTCATTTTTTTTATTTTCTTTTACAAATAGAAGTCGCAATGATTTGTTTTGGTATTTCTGCATTTATAAGGAAAGGAAGTATAGGGATTGGATTAGGAATTGCCGCTAGTATGTATTGTCTAAATATTGTAGCGAATATAACAAGCAATGTTGAGTTTTTAAAATATATTACTCCATTTGGATATACAGAAGCTGCGGATATTATAATAAATGGTTGTTTGGATAATAAGAAAGTTTTGATAGGTATGGCAGTAGGGTTTATCAGTGTTGTGACTGCATATTGGAATTATAATAGAAAAGATATTTATTAAAAATATTGTAATTAAATCAATAAATTTTTCTTGACCTTGCCGTTACGTTAAACTTTATAATGAAGAAAAAAAGAAAGGAAGAAAAAGCATGACATATACAGCAGGGGAACTAGCAAAAAAATTAGGAGTATCAGCAAGAACAATACGATTTTATGATGAAAAAAATTTATTGTTTCCATATGAATATTCTGAAAAAGGATATCGTCTATACAATGATGAAAGTGCAAAGAAGCTTCAAAAAATTATTATGCTAAAATTTTTAGATTTTTCTTTAGAACAAATTAGAGAAATTATGGAAGAAAAAAGTTTTGATGTAAGAGAATCCTTAAAAGAACAAGAAAATTTGCTTTTGCAAAAAAGGGAACATATTGAGAGAATTTTAGAGGCTGTTAAAAAAGCAAGAAATGCAGAGGATTATAATTTATGGGAATGTATGACAAGAATTATTGCAATTACAAAGGAAAGGGAAGATATTATCCTGCAATATCAAAATGATGATAATTTTAAAAAACGTATTGCTATTCATGATTGTAGTACATCTAAAATAGGATTTTATCCTTGGATGTTAGAAAATTTAGAAATAAGATGTAATATGAAAATTATGGATCTTGGCTGTGGAAATGGTGCTTTTTGGAAAAATGTTGCAAAGAAACTGCCAAGTGGGTTAGAAATTCATTTATTAGATTATTCTGAAGGAATGCTTGAGAGTGCAAGAAATGTTGTCAATGAAATTCAAAGGCTTTATCCAGAAAAAAAGTTAAAATTTATATTGGAGAAAAGAGATGCAACTAATTTTTCTTATCCAATTGCTGGTTTTGATCGTATTATGGCAAATCATTTATTATTTCACTTAAATAAAGAAAACCGTCTTGAGTTATATCGGGAAATACAAGAACTTTTAGCAGAAACAGGGAGATTCTCATGTAGTTTAATTGGTAAAAAACACTTTTGGGAATTACATGAGTTTATTCGAAAATATTATCCAGAAATAAAAATTCCATCGGATTCTTTTGATATTTGGCTGGAAACAGCACAAGAAGAATTAAGTGATTTTTTTCATATACTTTTTGTAAAAGAACAAAAAAATGATTTAATGGTGCAAGAAGAAGAACTTATATTTAATTATATCTTATCATATTCTAAACAAGCAAGAGAGATTATTTATGATGATAGGGAACAATTTATGGAATATATAAGGAAAGAAAAAAATGCAGAAGGGTATTTCTATATTCATAAATCAACTGGAATGATAAGTGCTAATAAAAAATAAGAAATAATAGTATGTTTATTATTTTTGCAACATAGGAATCTATTAAGAATTTTATGAAATAATGAAAAAATTCTTGATGGATTCTTTTTTTGTGCTATAATTTATTTATCAAAGAAATAGTAAAAAATAAAAATGGTCAATGATAGTAGAAAGAGGAGGGGATATTATGAAAAGAAAAAGAATTTTTTCCATTTCCTGTGCCATGGCTTTCTTTCTTGCCCTTATTTTTGTATCAGTTCCAGAAAAAGTAAAAGCAGTTTTTTTCGATCAGATAAGTGTTGATGATACAAAAACAAGGATTTCAAATTTTATGGGTATTGATATTCGTTCTTGTCAGATTTTACAAGAAAGTGATAGTCATGGCGGTTTTCTTGGAGATGGTCAGACATTTGTGGAACTTCAGGCAACAAAGGTAGAGTTTCATAGAATTGTAGGAGAGATGACAAAGGAATGGAAAGATTTTCCACTGACAGAAAATCTTTCAAAAGCTATTTATGGAAAGAAAACAAAAACGGAACAGAGAATGCCGCTTCTTGTGGATGAAAAGACAGAAAATTCTCTGATTCCAGTGATAGGAGATGGATATTATTATTTTGAAGATAGAAATGAACTTTCTTCTGATTCTGCTGATGATAGTCATCTTTTTGAGCGTAATTCTTGGAATTTTACTCTTGTGATTCTTGATAGAGAAACATATCGCATTTATTATGTAGAATATGATACATGATATATGATAAAAAGGAAAGAAAAAAATGGAAGCAAAAAGGATGTTAATTATTGAAGATGATATTGATTTAAGAGAAGGCCTACATTTTTCTTTTTCAGGGGATGGATATGATGTTTTTGATACAGGTACAAAAAAAGAGGGATTAAAAGAAATTAAAAAGGGAAGTTATGATATTGTTCTTTTAGACTGCAATCTTCCAGATGGAAGCGGATTTGAGTTATGTAAAGAAGTACGTGAGTTTAGTAATATTCCTATGATTATGTTGACAGCACGTGATACAGAAATGGATGAGATTAAGGCATTAGAGCTTGGAGTGAATGATTTTTTATCAAAACCATTTTCTTTAGGAGTGCTTAAAGCAAGAGTAAAAAGAATATGGAATGAAAAAACAGAACCAGAAAAATTGATTTCAGGAATCATTACAATTGATAAAAATACTTGCAGAGTTTATAAAAATAAGGAAGAAATTTTTTTAAGTAAACTGGAGTATCGCCTATTATTATATTTTTTGGAAAATAAAAATCATGTTTTATCAAAGGAACAAATTGTAAGTCAGCTATGGGATACAGAGGGAAAATATGTGGATAATAATACAGTTTCTGTGAATATTAGTCGATTACGAACAAAGATAGAAAAAGATGCATCAAAACCAGAATTAATTAAAACGATTCATGGAATTGGGTATATCTGGAAAGAATTTTAGGTTATGTTATTTAATGTGCTATTGCTGCTCTTATTATGTTTTACAATAGGTTTTAGTATTTATAGGAAAAGAAAATTATATCGGTTTTTTAGTGAGTGTTTTGATCATATTTTAGATAGAAAAGAACTTAATTATTCCGACATAAAAGAAGGAGAATTGTCTGTTTTTATTCATAAATTAAATCGAGTTCAAGAAGTTTTAGAAAAGCAGGCAAAACAGGCAGAAGAAGAAAAAGAACAAGTGAAAAGTCTTGTTTCTAATTTATCCCATGAATTAAAAACACCATTAGCAAATCTTTCTATTTATACGGAAATTTTAAATGAGAAAGAACAAGAGGAACAAAAAAGACAAACTGTGGAAAGAATAAAAAAACAGGTGGATAAATTAGATTGGCTGATTGGTTCTTTAACAAAAATGGTAAAACTAGAACAGAATATCATGGTATTTTCGGTAGAGGGAAATTTTATTGGTGAGACTATAAGAGATGCGATAGATACTATCTATGAAAAAATGGAACGAAAAAAAATTGTATTCTACTGTGAACCCTATCAGGATTGTATGCTTTATCATAATAAGAAATGGACAGCCGAAGTATTTGTAAATATTTTGGAGAATGCAGTAAAGTATACAGAGATAGGCGGCAGGATAAGGATTAAAGTTTGTCCTTATGAAATCTATACAGAAATTCAATTTATAGATAATGGTTGTGGTATTCAGGAAGAAGAAATTCCACAAATAGTAAAAAGATTTTACAGAAGCAAAGAAGTAGCACAAATAGAAGGTTCTGGAATTGGATTATATTTATCAAGTCTTATTTTAGAAAAAGAAAAAGGCTATCTTGTAATAAAATCCAGTTATGGAGAGGGAAGTTGTTTTTCTGTATTTTTACAAAATTATCAAGACATATGCAGGACATAGCATATGTCTTTTTTCTTACAGTTTTGTAAGAAAAAATATTTATTTTGTAAAGGAAATGAAAGATAGTTTTTTTATTATTGATGATATCAAAAAAAGAAAGGATGTGTTTATAAAATGAGTGAAATATTAAAGTTATGTCATATAGAAAAAATATATGGAGAAAAAGAAAGTAAGGTTTTTGCCTTGCATGATGTTAATATGCAGGTAAAAGAGGGAGAATTTATTGCGATTGTGGGAACTTCTGGTTCTGGAAAATCTACTTTGCTCAACTTAATAGGAGGGCTTGATACACCTACAAAGGGAAAGATTCTTATAAAAGGCAGAGAACTTAATTTATTAAAACGAAAAGAATTGACTATTTTTAGAAGAAGAAATATAGGATTTGTTTTTCAAAATTATAGCTTAATGCCTGTTTTAAATGTATATGATAATGTTGCACTTCCCATAACATTTGATAGAGGAAATCATAAAAATCATGATTATATAGAGGAATTATTAAAAGAGTTAGGGATTTGGGATAAAAGAAAAAAATATCCAAGTGAATTATCTGGTGGGCAGCAGCAAAGAACAGCGATTGCAAGAGCCATGATAAATAAGCCAGCCATTCTTCTAGCGGATGAACCAACAGGAAATCTTGATACCAGTACAGCATTAGAAGTTATGGGATTATTAAAAACAAGCTGTCAAAAATATAATCAAACAATTTTAATGGTAACTCATAATGAAGCAATTGCTCAAACTTGTGATAGAATTATTCATATTGAAGATGGAAAAATATTGCAAAAACCTTTGTTTTTAGAAAAGGATGGTGATAAAAAATGTTAAAATTAGCATATCAATATATTTTATATTATAAGAGTCAAGCATTTGCAATTCTTGCAAGTATTATTTTAACGACTGCTTTATTATCAGGAATGAGTTCTTTTATGTATAGCAATACCTGTAATGATTTGGAAAATAAAAAAACAATGTATGGCTCATGGCATTATTCTATTTTAATGGATAAAGATATTTCAAAATTTTATAATAAAAAAGAAAAGGAGTTTTCTGTTGTTCAATATGGAAAAATGGAGATAGTAGACAAAATCGAAGAACAGTATTTAATTTATTTTCTTAAAACAGATAATGTATATAGAAAATTAACACATCGGGAAATTGTGAAGGGAAATTATCCAAAGAAATCAAATGAAATTGCAATGGATCGCTATACTTTGGGAAATCTTGGTTTTTCTGAACAGATTGGAGATAGTATTGATTTTAATGGAAAAGAATATATTCTTAGTGGAATCATAGAAAGTATCTGGGCAGAAGATACCGATGTAATGGAAATATTTGTGGGAGATGATTTTAATAAAAATATAGGGGAGAAAGAAAAACTTTCTTTTTTCTATTTGCAATTTGATGAAAAGAAACCATTGTATAAACAATTAGATGCTTTCTTAAAAAAATATCATTTATCAAGTGATTGTGTGAAGGAAAATCAGGAAGTAACCGCATATCTTTCTGGGGAAAAACCAGATAGTATTTATGATATTATAAAATTTGGATTAACAAATAAAGATGGTAATTTTACTTATATTATTTTAAAATTACAACAGGAATATCAATTATCTTTTTATGGTATGATTTTTTTTCTATGTTTTTTAAGTTTATTTGTTATTTATAGTGTCTTTAATATTTCTGTTTCTAAAAGGATATCGGAATATGGAATTATGCAGACACTTGGAATTAGTGAAACACAGATTGGCATTACTTTTGTTTTGGAATTATGGTTATTATTTCTTATTGGATATCCCTTGGGATGTTTTTTAGGAAATGGTATTTTGAATTTATTTTATCAGAAATTACAGCATAATCAAGTATTTATACAAGAAGAAATAGGTACAGCAAAATTTTATATAGCATGCCCTGTTATATTTTTTGGTTTTATTTTTTTACTGTTATCTTTTCTATTGATTGCATTTCTTGTAGTGCATATTTTAAGAAAGCAATCTATTTATCAAGCAATAAAAGGAGATTATTTTCTAAAGAAGGGAAGAAAAATTTATAGTAAACATTATTTTTATCTTGCCGATATTGTTACAAGAAAATTTTTATTTTCTAATAAAAAAAAGGTAATTGGAATTTTACTTTCTTTATCTATTGGCAGTTGTATTTTTCTTTGTACTATTTATATGGCAGAAAATTTAAAAGTTCATGCAGAAATGTCAATGAAAGCAGATGATGGATTAAATTCTGATTATAAAATTTCCATAAAATCAAAAAAAATGTCAGATACAATTCCAGCAGATATTGTGGATACTATAAAGGAAATAAAAGAATTATCAGAAGCGTATGCTGTAAAATATATATTAGGAGAAATTACAATTCAAAAAGAAGAATTAGAATGGGAGGAGTATTTTGATGAACAAAATAAGGATCCATATTATCAACAAAATTTTGGAGGGATTTGTGTAAAAAAGAAAGATGGAACTTATGGAATTAAATATGATATTTATGGATATGATGATGGAATGATAGAGAAACTTTCCGAATTTCTTTTAGAAGGAAAACTTAAAAAAGAGGAATTAAAACAGGGAAATAAAATTATTGCTGTTGCTAATATGGATGCACAAGGAAATTATAATTTTTATGGAAAGCATCCGGGAGATAAAATTACATTAAAAGTACCAAAGGATTTAAATTGCGATAAAGAAATATTAAAATTTCAAAGTAAAGAAACAAATTATGTGGAAAAAGAATTTGAAATTGCAGCAATTCTTAGCCGTTCTTTAACAAAGGAAGATAATTTTTTAGTTGTTCCTCCATGGAATGATGCACCAAGTCTTATTATGACAAATCAGGAAATGGAAAAGCAATATGGCATAAAAAATTATAGGCTTTTTCATATATCTACTTCTAAAAAAGAAATGATTGATAATATAAGAAATCGGCTTTTAAATGAAATTCATGACATACCAAAAGCAGTATTGCAGGGATATACAACGGAAATGGAAATAAAGAAAAATCAGCTTTTACAACAGGAACTATTTTTCTTTGCAATTGCAGGAATTTTATTAGTAATAAGTTTATTTCATATTATAAATAGCATGACCTATTCTATTTTTTCACATAAACGAGAATATAGTATTATGCGTGCTATGGGGATAACGGATATAGGATTTTATAAAATGATAATAAAAGCAGGAATATTATATGGATTACTTACAGATATCTTTATTTTTTTACTTTATCATATGATTTTACGACAGGGAATGAATTATTATATGGTTCATATTGTGCAGTTTTTGCATATAAAAACAGAAGTGCCAAGTCTTATTATGATAATGCTTATGATATTAAATTTATTAATTACAGTAATTTCAGTCGTAATTCCAGCAAGGCAGGTTGTAAAATCTAATATCATTTCTGAAATTTCTGCGTAGATCTTGAAAAAGAAATTATGGGGGAGGATTTGGCAGCTCTTTTAGGGCTGCCAATTAGATTTTTTATAGATTTTATTCAAATATAGTATTTAATCTCCAATTAAAACGGGCATATACCAATATCCAAATTCTCCATTTTTATCTTCTACATTTCTTGCAGGTTTAAAATCGCTAAAGCCAAACATTGCTGCCATAAATTGTTCTCTGTTTTGACAAATTCCCGGTGCACAAATAACATATTCAAAACTAGAACCATGTTTTCTTCTGGCAAGAAGAAGATGACGGTAACTGTAATAGCTATGTAATAAAAAACTGTTATTTGCTAAGATCCAGCTTTCCATTGGCAGCCTTCCAATATCTTGTGGTTCGATTCGTACACAGTCTGTCATTTCGTCATCTTCAAATGGATACATCTGTGGAAATTGATAAAAAACGGCTGGCAGATTATCAGAGAATGGTCTGTCTGTTTCCATTTTGATAAGTTGCGGATTTTGATCTTTTTTTTCTATTTGCGGCATTTTCTGATCATTTTCTTTTTTTTGTGTTTCTTCTTTTTGTTCCTTTGTTTCCTGCTTTTGATCTTCCTGTTTTTGCTCTTTTTCTAAATTATTTTCTATTTGAGTTTCTGGCAGGATTTCTGTCATTTTTCCCATTTCTTCCAATTCTTTTTCTTTAGATTTCGTTTGTGGATAAGTTTCTGTTTTATTTTCCCATGACATGTTTTGTTCTTTTTCTATTTCTTTTGAATCTTCTTCCTGTAAGTCAGTTTCTATAAAGGATGCTGCTTGCAGTATCCTGTTTCCCTGTCTTTCTTCTATTTGTTTTATAGAAGTTTTTGAAGTTTCTGAGGTTTTATTAGAAATATTTGTGAAATATCTTTGTTCCGTTGTGTCTTTTTTAGAAACAAATTTTAATTTTTTTAATATAATTTTATGATCGTCCCATTCGCTTCCGAAAAATTTTTCTAAGGAGCTATAAATAATCATTCCTTTGATTTCTTCCATGCAATAGCCAGTTTCCATAATATTATCAGAATATAACATAGATCTTAATTCTCCTGTCATATTGCTGATTTGCATTTTTCCAATAGGAAGAAGTTCAAGCTCTCCTTGCTTTCTAATAAAAAGACAAACATCTAGCAATTTTCCATTCATACTTGGCACACGGATTCGGCTGGTTATTTTACATTTTCCATTCATTTGTTCTACCCTTGCAAATCCAACATTATTTCTTTTTCTTCCGTTTTCATAATTATATAAATAGTAAGTCTCTCTTTTATAGTCAGACATACAATAACCCCTCCTGATAGTCTTTCTCCTTTTTTATTATAAGTTGGTAAATGCTTGGCAAGCAACATAAATCCATAGCAAATATCGACAAAAAAAGAAATTCTTATGAAAAAAGAAGTGCATTGCTAATTGTCTTATTATTTATTATACTATACAATTAAGAAAGCTTTACAAAAGGAATTTTTTAAAAGAAAGGAATTTAATAACTATGAAAAAAACAATTGGAATCCTTGCTCATGTTGATGCTGGAAAAACAACACTTTCCGAACAGATTTTATATCATGCAGGTGCGATTTCTTCTTGTGGTCGCGTTGATCATAAAGATACTTTTTTAGATAATCATGAAATTGAACAAAATAGAGGAATTACTATTTTTTCTGGGCTTGCTCACTTTTTCTGGAATGATAATGATTATTATTTAATTGATACACCGGGTCATATTGATTTTGCTGGGGAAACGGAGCGTGCCATTTCTATTTTAGATTATGCGATTCTTGTTATTAATACAGCCGCTGGTATGGAAGCTTATACTTTATCTTTATTTCAATTATTAAAAAAACATCAGATTCCTGTTTTTTTCTTTTTAAATAAAATAGATTTAGTACAAGCCGATATTTCACGTTGTCTTAAAGATATTACAGAGAAATGTACAAAACAACTTTTATATATAGAATCTTTTGATAGTTTAAATCATCCAACAGAGGATTTTATTACAAGATCTGCAGAATTAGATGATGATTTATTAGAATTATTTTTAGAGGAAGCATTAAATCAAACGGAGTTTTTGCGAGGACTTATAAAAGCGATAGGAAATAGAACTCTTTTTCCTTGTATTTCTGGATCAGCATTAAATGATAAGGGAGTGCTTGATTTTTTAGCTATTTTTGATTTATTAACAACAACAGATTATGAAGAAAAAGTACAAGAAGAATTTCATGCCATGGCATATCAAATTCGTCATGATAAAAATGGAGAACGTCTAACATTTTTTAAAGTTCTTTCTGGAAAAATTCAGGTAAAATCTATCGTAAACTATCAAGGAAATCAGATCTTTTCTGTATCACAGGAACATCATCATCTGAAACAGGAAATACAAGAAAAACAGGAAAAAATTAACCAAATACGCTGTTATCATGGAAGTGCTTTTACTATAGTACAGGAGGCATTTGCTGGTGATATTATTGCTGTTACAGGGCTTTCTTCTTTAAATCCTGTGAATGTATCAGAACTGGAATTTCGTCCTTCTTTAAAATCAAAAATTATTGTAAAAAATTGTAATGATATAAGATTAATTTTAAAAAATTTAAAATTATTGGAAGCAGAAGATCCATTATTAAATGTTACTTATGAACCTGCTTTGGAAGAAATTCATTTAGAAATTATGGGAAAAGTCCAGTTAGAAGTATTAAAACAATATTTATTAGATCGTTTTTCTATGGAAGCGGAATTTGAATCTCCAGAAATTTTATATAAAGAAACGATTGCCAGTCCTGTTTTTGGCTGTGGGCATTTTGAACCTCTTCGTCATTATGCGGAAGTTCATCTTTTATTAGAGCCTGCTGCAAGTAATAGTGGAATTTCTTTTGAAAGCAATTGTCATGTTGACATATTAGCTTTAAATTTTCAACGTCTTATTAAGACACATGTTTTTGAAAAGGAACATAAAGGAATTTTAACTGGTTCTCCTCTGACGGATGTAAAGATTACATTAATGAAAGGGCGTTCTCATATAAAACATACAGAAGGTGGTGATTTTAGAGAGGCAACCTATCGGGCGATTCGACAGGCATTAGAACAAGCAGAAAATATTTTATTAGAGCCTTATTATTCTATAGAAATTTATGCGGATAATATTTATCTTGGGCGTATCTTATCGGATATACGTAAATTACATGGTACATTAGAGATACAAGAACAGACAGGGAATATGATTTATATCTTGGCATCTGGACCTGTTGCTTGTTTTTTAGATTATCCACTGGAATTTATTTCCTTTACAAGAGGTACGGGTATTATTTCTATGAAACAACAAGGTTATAGGGCTTGTCATAATACAGAACAAGTAATTGCACAAAAAGGATATGATAAAGATGCTGATTTAGATAATGTTTCTTGTTCTGTATTTTGTCATAAGGGAGAATCATTTCTTGTTCCTTGGGATAAAGTAGGGGAGTATATGCATTGCTAATCTATGATTATTTGAATTTTACCTATCTTCTATTTTTTTATAAGATTATTCATATGGATTAATCATAACAAGGCGATGGCAGTCTTGCCATTGCCCATTAATTTTTATACAAGAATAGGACATTCCTTCTGGATAAAAGCCAAGTTTTTTGCTTAAATTTAAAGAAGGAATATTTTTCGGAGAAATTAAAACCTCAATACGATGTAGTTTCCATTCATGAAATATTAAATCTAAAGATTTTGCAATCGCTTCTGCTCCATAGCGGTGGCGTATATAATTTTTATCAATTTTATAGCCAAGCAGACAATTTTGATAAATGCCATAATGAATATTGCTAAAGCAAACAGACCCAATAATAGTATTGGGATTTTCTTTTAAAAATAAATAAAAACGCAAATATTTTGAGCGAATAAATTGATTCATTTCATCAACAAGAACAGCTCTTTGATAATCAAGCGTATAAAAATTAGGAACTTTTACTGCTTCCCATGGTTCAAAAAAGTCTTTATTACGTATATAAAAATCAAGTACAAGTTTTGCATCATTTGCAGAAAGGACTTTTAGAAAAAGTCGTCTGCTTTCTTGAGTTATATTCATAGTATATCCCGTTTAAAAAATTTTTCTTTTCTTTATAATAATTTGTGCTATAATAGTAAAGATAAAAATAAGTATAACAAAGAAAGGATAAAAATACAAGAAGACTGTTGGAATATGGAAAAATTATCTCAGGATGAAAAATTTATGAAAGAAGCAATTCTCCAAGCAAAAAAAGCATATGCTCTTAAGGAAGTTCCGATTGGCTGTGTCATTGTTCGAGAGGGAAAAATTATTGGCAGAGGATATAATCGAAGAAATACAGATAAAAATACATTTGCTCATGCAGAGATGACAGCAATGAAAAAGGCAATGAAAATAATCGGTGATTGGCGATTAGAGGAATGTTGTTTGTATGTTACGCTAGAGCCTTGTCCTATGTGTGCAGGTGCAATTATTCAGGCGAGGATTCCAAGGGTTGTTGCAGCATGTATGAATCCAAAAGCAGGTTGTGCAGGATCGGTAATTAATCTTTTACAGCTTAAGGGGTTAAATCATCAAGCAGAATTTTTGCATGGTATTTTAGAAGACGAGTGTTCTGCAATGCTCACACAATTTTTTCGAGAATTAAGAAAACAGAAGAAAAAAAAATCCATTACTTGACAGCATCAAAGAAATTTTATATACTAATATTTGTGAATGTCTTATCACGTTTTTGATTATTTGTCAAAAAGCTTCCGTACTAGCCGGGAAAGCAGCGGCTTCCTGTACCTGCAATCCGCTATAGCAGGGGTGAATGCCCGTCTGAGGCTTGTGTTTTGTGGAGCTGCCTTTAGTAAGTGATGTTGACGTTTTGGTCTTACGCAACAGGAATCCATGAACCGTGTCAGGTCAGGAATGAAGCAGCACTAAGTGGAAGCTTCTGTGTGCCGTAAGGGTGCCGGGATCGAGTTAACTGCTAGAGTAACGTCCATGAAAGCAGGTCGAAGCGGGATGTGCGGATTTTATAAATATAAAAATATTTTTGAAAACTTCTTTAGGAAACTTAAGGAAGTTTTTTTTGTTCCTTTCTTGTCTATCTCTTGATTTTATGTTAATATGATAAAATAGTGGCAAATATTGTGTTAATTTAAGGTAAATATTAGGAGGTAACAATGGAGTGGAAACTAAATGAGGCCAATCAAGTCCCGAAAGGAACAATTCTGCTAAAAAAAGGTGAAAAGACAGAGTTTCTTCTTCTGGTAATTAAAGGACGTGTGGCTGCTTATAATGAAGATATTTTTTATATGGTTAGTTCAGGAGGACTTCTTGGACTTAAAGATATGGAAGAACAGGAATATAGCACAAATTATGAAGCATTAGAAAATACCATTATTATGGTATGGAAAAATGGTGGTAGAAGATTATTAAAAGATGTATTGGCAAAAAATGCAAATACTTCTGCAACGCTTGCTATCGTAATGGGGCGTCAATTGTTTGAAAGTCGAAGGCTTTATCAGTCGCTTTTGGAAAGTGCAGTAAAAACGTATGGTTTTTTAAAAGATACTTATCGTATTTACTTAGATTCTGGTAATGAGGGACGTGCACAAATCCAGCCAATTCCTGCGATTGATTCTTTAGAAGGATATTGTGCAGAATTTGATAAAGAACATGGAAATATTGCAGAATATTATTTGGCAGCAGCAAGGATTTTGCCTGAAATACAAAAGCAATATTTTTCAAGTAGTGCAATTGTATCAAATTATTATATTTGCGAGGGTGCAAAGCTGCTTTTATTATATGTTAAAGAATGCGGAAAATTAATGCAATATAATGAAAATTTAATGAAAATTTTAATAAGCAGTAGAGAGGATTGTTTTTTTAAACGTGTAGCAAGAAGACTTTTATATCTGGCACAATTTGAAGAAAAGAATCCTGTATTATCAAAAATGCTAGATGATATTTTAGAACAAATTAATGGATTAGAGGCTTTAATAGGAAAAAATAAGCGGCAGGCAGAGCTTCCTGATAGAGATGCTATGGAAAAACTTTATTATAATGTAATTTCTGGTGAATCAAAGCAGGAGGGACATATTGTAAATGCAGAGCAAATTATGCATGAAATGGAAAATTTAACAGAGAAGCTTCTTGATTTTGCACAGGCAGACGATGCTTTGCATGAACAAGTAAAAAAATCTTTAGAAGAATTTAGAAATATGAAGAATAAAGCTTCTACAGATGATCAGGCAAGAACACTTAGAAGAGATATTTTAAATTGGTTTTTTGTATTATATGAAAAAGTATTTTTACAAGAATATGAACAAAAAACAGGAGCAAAGTATATTTATATGTTTCTAGATTATGGTGTTGTGGATGAGAAGCTTTTAACGCAGGAAGAATTGATGGAATTATATTATTTGGAAAATTCCGATGAATCGAATGGACAATATCCAGTGTATACCATGAGTCAATGGCTGTTTTCTATTATGGAAGAACGCAATATACCTTCAAAAAATGAATTTAATATGGATTATGAAGAACATTTGCGTGATATGAAGAAAACAAATAGTTTTTCTTCGCCAGAAGAGGAAAGAGATTATAGAGAAAATCCTGTCCGCAAAGTTCAGTTTGAGATTCAAAATTTATATCGTACAAATGTTAGAATTTTATCGGGACAACCAGTAATTGCAGTACCATTTTTATATAGTGGTGCATTACAGGGAACGGTGGATTCTATGCGGATAAATGCACAGAAAATTCGAACAGCATTTGAAGAAATTCGGAAAATTGATTTTACCTTATTTGCAAGAGAGCGTATGTATGCAGAGAATGAATTAAAGCTTGGAAAGGCTTATATCATGGAAACAATTTTTCCTGTCTGTATTTTATTTCCAACGGCTGGAAATAATGCAATTATGTGGCAGGAACTTAGTGGAAAGAGAAAAAATACGCAAGCAAGATTTTTATTCCCAATTTTATTTAATGGCATGATAAGTTCCGCTTGTACTCATTTAGTAGGACAATTCCGTTGGGAATTGGTGCGAACAATTCAAGGAACTTCATGGAATGATTTGCGGAATAAGTCTATGACTTCAGAATATGCAGATTATATTCAGTTTTATCGCAAAAATAGAGATCTTTCAGAAGATCGTAAAGAAAAATTAAAAATACAGCTTAGTAAATGCAGAAATAATATGAGAGAAGTTTTTGCAGAAGATTATGAAATCTGGATACGTTCGGAGTCTTCCGGTGCAATGCGTTTAACAAAGCCTTCTAGAGAGATTATGGCAATGTATTGTCCATTTGCAAAGGAGATTCGTCAAAGACTTGCAACTCAGCCAGCATTTGCAGATGCTATGAAAAGATATACGCTTTACCAGACGGAAAAATTAAAAGAAGTTGCCTTTCTTGTTCGTGAATATGATAAGCAGAATATACCATTACCAGAAGTGGTTGTGGAAACAAAACGGTTTTATGAGGAAAATTAAAGCTCTGTCTTGAGAAAAGAGATCAATATGAACAGATATAAACAGATAATGATATGTGCAAAAATTCGGGAACTTGTACAAAAAAAACAATATCAAAATGCTTTGGATCTTATGAATAAAATTGAGTTGGAACGTTTTCGTTCCAGAGTAGATCAATTGGATTTTATTGAAGTATATTTGCATACCCTGCATTATGAGGATGCAAAAGATTTATTGCTTCCTCTTTATGATCATTACCCAACTTGTCATGTAATTCATGATTTATTTTTTGTATCAATTAAATTGCAGGAACTAGAAGATGCATCGGAATATCTTTTGGAATATGAAGAACGAGCACCAAAAGATCCAGAACGGTTAATTATGGAGTATACTCTTGCAAGAGATCAGGGATTAGAAAGAAAAGAACTAATTTCTATTTTAGAGAAACTTAAAAGAGAGGAATATACAGAAGTTTGGGGTTATGAACTTGCAAAGCTTTATCATAAAGAGGGAAGAAAGAAAGAATGTATTCGGGAATGTAATGATTTAATTGTATGGTTTCAAAAGGGCAGGATTGTTAATAAGGCAATTACATTAAAACAACTTTATCTTGGAACAGCAACAATTCCATTAGATGAAATTCAAAAAGAAATTAGGAGTAAAGAGGAAGAAGCAGATAAATTAATTCAAGAAGTAACACGTGTTTGCAAAGATTTATATGAAAATGTCTCTGCAACAGAAGAAATACCAGAAGAACATACAGAGTATCATCAGCCAGAGCCAGAAAAATCATCTGCATTATAGTTGATGATATTTACAAATAAAAAGTTTTTCTCTAAGAGAGAATAAGAAGGAAATAGAATATTTTTGATAGATTGGAGCAGAGTTTATGGAAGAAAACGATGTTATTTATGTACTAGGGCATAGGAATCCTGATACAGATTCCATTTGTTCAGCAATTGCATATGCAAATTTAAAAAAAATAATAACACATAAGGATTATCGCCCAAGACGTGCAGGACAAGTTAGTCAGGAAACTAGATTTGTATTAAAACATTTTCATGTAAATGCACCAAGCTATTTGCCAGATGTACGAACACAAGTAAAGGATGTTGAAATAAGAAAAGTAAAGGGAGTTAGTAAAAATATTTCCATGAAAAAAGCATGGGAATTAATGACAAGAGATAATGTTGTAACACTTCCTATTGTGAATAATGGGAATGAATTAATTGGGTTAATTACAATTAGTGATATTGCAAAGTCATATATGGATATTTATGATAGTAAAATTATTTCCAAGGCAAAGACTCCTTATCTAAATATTTTAGAAACATTAGAAGGACAAATGATTGTTGGAGATGAGAATGCCTGTCTGGAAAATGGAAAGGTGTTAATTGCTGCTGCAAATCCAGATTTAATGGAAAGTTATATAGAGATGGATGATATTGTGATTCTTGGAAATCGTTATGAGTCACAGCTTTGTGCAATTGAAATGAATGCAAAATGTATTATTGTCTGTGATGGTGCAAAAGTGTCTTTTACCATTCAAAAACTTGCGGAAAATAAAGGCTGTACTATTATAAAAACAAAATATGATACATATACAGCAGCAAGATTAATTAATCAAAGTATGCCAATTCGATTTTTTATGCGAGATAGTGGTTTAATTACATTTACAGAGGATGCTTTTATTGATGATATTAGAGATATTATGGCTAAAAAACGTCATCGGGATTTTCCAATTTTAGATAAAAATGGAAAATTTTCTGGTATGATTTCTAGAAGAAATTTATTAGATGCAAAGAAAAAACAATTGGTGCTTGTGGATCATAATGAAAAATCGCAGGCTGTGGATGGGTTGGATGAAGCAGAAATTTTGGAAATTATTGATCATCATAGAATTGGAAGTATTGAAACACTAAGTCCTGTTTTTTTCCGTAATCAACCGCTTGGATGTACGGCAACCATTATTTATCAAATGTACCAAGAATCGCATGTAGAAATTTCAAAACAGATGGCGGGGCTTTTATGTTCTGCTATTTTATCAGATACTTTAATTTTTCGTTCTCCAACTTGTACAGAGATTGATAAGGCAGCAGTAGAAGAACTTGCTAAAATTGCAGAAATTCAGCCTGTAGAATTTGCAAAACAAATGTTTATGGCAGGAAGTAATTTAAAAAATAAATCGCCAGAAGAAATCTTTTATCAGGATTTTAAAAAATTTAGTGCAGGAGATATTTCTTTTGGTGTTGGGCAAATTAATTTTATGAGTTCTGAGGAATTAGAAAGCGTAAAACAAAAAATGCTTCCTTATTTGGAAAAAGCATTTAAAGAACATGGTGTTGATATGATTTTCTTTATGCTTACAAATATTATGGAGGAGTCAACGGAACTTTTATATTGTGGAAATAATGCAAAAGAAGTATTGGAAAATGCATTTCATTTGCCAGAAAAAGAGGATCATATTTTCTTAAAAGGTGTAGTTTCAAGAAAAAAACAACTGATACCTGCATTAATGGGAGCATTACAATCTGATGTATAATGTTTATTATAAAAGGGGCTGTCGCACTAAGAAAAAATGATACAAGATATAGTATTTTAAAATTTTAATATATACTATATCTTGTATGTATTCTGCTTAATGCGACAGCCTCCATAAGTTGTTTTTGAACAGTCCCTAATAAATGATTAAACTTTGAACTGTATACGAATTTCTTTTTTTAATTTTTGACCGCCTCTTGACTCAATATTTTTTGTAATATTTAAAAAATAAGATTCTTCTTTTGCATAGGGTTCTAATGGTTCGATTTCGATCATATTATTATCGGCATCATATCGAATAGAAGTTTTTAAAGGAGTTTGGTCAGCTGATGTAACATATAAATTCACATTGTTGACAGTTTTTGGATTAAGTGGAATATTAAACCTTACTTTCCATACAAATTTTCCGGTTTTAAATTTAAGATCTTGACGAACAAGATTTGCCGGAATACCATCAGATACAGATTCAATTTCAATATAGTTTGTCATAGATATCAGTCCTTATCATATTAATCAATTTAATTATATAATTATTATAGTAGTCAAAGAACTTGACCACTTAGTATAAATAAAAAAAATCCTAATATTATATCGGCATAAACCTTGTAGAAAATTATCGGTTATTGAAAAATATAATGATAGATTTATAAATATTGTGAGGTAACATAAATGAAAAAATATAATAAAAATATAAAAAATAAAATTGGAATAGAAAAAAAGGAAAAAGAATTTGGCAAGGAATTTTGGAAGCCCGGAAATATGTTATATCCTCTTCCGGCTGTTATGGTAAGCTGTGCAGATAAGGAAAAAACAAATATTATTACAATTGCATGGACAGGTACTGTTTGTACAAATCCGGCAATGCTTTATATTTCTGTACGGCCAGAACGATATTCTTATGAAATTATTAAAAATTCTGGTGAATTTACAATTAATTTAACAACAAAAAAACTTGCTTCTGCAATGGATTTTTGTGGAGTAAAATCAGGAAGAAATGTAGATAAATGGAAAGAAATGCATTTAACACAAGGGAAAGGAAAAAAAATTAAAGCACCTTTTATTGTAGAAAGTCCTGTAAATATTGAATGTAATGTAGTAAATATTTTAGAACTTGGTTCTCATCATATGTTTCTTGCAAAGGTAAAAGGTGTGCATATTGATAAGACATTACTCGATAAAAATGGAAAATTGTGCTTGGAAAAAGCAGGTCTTGTTACATATTCTCATGGATTTTACTATGATTTGGGCAAAATTGTTGGGAAATTTGGATATTCTGTAAAAAAGTAAAAAAGCATTTTACAATTCTTGGCTTTGTGTTATAATAATGAGTATCTGTCATAAGATGGCAGGTACAAGGAATAGAAAATGCGGGGGTTGAGATGATTTATTTTATCAGTAAGTTAAAAAAGGGAATTTTGAACAGATACATATTTTGGACGAAGATGCAGATAATAAAGAAGAAAGAATAGAACAGTAAAAAATTGGATAGAAAATAGATAAGAGAAAAAATAAGAAGAAAAGAATAGATGAAAAGGATATCCCCGATAAATAAAAATAATATAAATTGTAAATCAGGATGGAGAATAAAAATATGGAACAATATATAATTAAAGGTGGAACCCCATTACATGGTGAAGTAGTTATTGGGGGTGCTAAAAATGCAGCACTTGGAATATTAGCAGCAGCAATTATGACAGATGAAACCGTTACAATAGAGAATTTACCAAATGTGTGGGATATTAATGTAGTATTGCAAGCAATTTCAGATATTGGTGCTTATGTAAATAGAATTGGTAAACATGAAGTAAAAATAAATAGCAGTAAGATTCAAAATAGTGCTATTGATTATGAAAATATTAGAAAAATTAGAGCTTCTTATTATTTATTAGGAGCTCTTTTAGGGAAATATAAAAAAGCACATGTAACACTGCCGGGAGGATGTAATATTGGAAGTCGCCCAATTGATCAGCATATTAAGGGATTTGAAGCACTTGGTGCAGAAGTAAAAATTGAACATGGTATGATTATTGCAGAGGCAGAACGATTAATTGGAAATCATATTTATCTTGATATGGCTTCTGTAGGTGCAACAATTAATATTACATTAGCGGCTTGCATGGCAGAAGGAAAAACAATTATTGAAAATGCAGCAAAAGAGCCTCATGTGGTAGATGTGGCAAATTTTCTAAATAGTATGGGAGCAAATATTAAAGGTGCTGGTACGGATGTCATTCGTATTAAAGGAGTGAATAAGCTTCATGCAAGTGAATATTCCATTATTCCAGATCAAATTGAAGCTGGTACTTTTATGCTTGCTGCTGCTGCAACAAAAGGCGATGTTTTAATTCATGCAGTTATTCCAAAACATTTGGAAGCAATTACAGCAAAGCTTGTGGAAATGGGATGTTATGTAGAAGAATTTGATGATGCGATTCGAGTAATTAATACACAAGGAAAAAGACTTGGACATACTCATGTAAAAACTTTGACCTATCCGGGATTTCCAACGGATATGCAGCCACAGATTTCAACACTTCTTGCTCTTTCAGAGGGGACAAGTGTAGTGACAGAAAGTATTTTTGAGAATCGTTTTAAATATGTAGATGAACTTTCTCGTATGGGAGCAAAAATTAAAGTAGAAGGAAATACAGCCATTATTGATGGTGTAGAAAAATTTACAGGGGCAGTTGTCAGTGCACCTGATTTGCGTGCAGGTGCGGCACTTGTAACAGCGGGACTTGCGGCAGAAGGTTTTACAACGGTGGATCATATTGAATATATTGAACGTGGTTATGAGGAATTTGAAAAGAAAATGAGCAGACTTGGGGCATCTATGATTAAAACAGATGTAGAAGATGAGAAGGCAGTGCAAAGGTTTCGATTAAAGGTAGGGTAAGTTATGCCCTTGCTTTAAATTATAAAAACAGAAACAAGGGCAAATAATTTTAAGATGAGAATAGATTATAAGTATTTTTTTAAGATTTCCACTTTATCAAGTTTTTCCCAAGGCAGATCAAGTTCTGTTCTGCCAAAGTGTCCATAAGCTGCTGTTTGCTTGTAAATTGGTTTTCTTAAAGAAAGCATTTTGATAATTCCTGCTGGACGCAGATCAAAGTTTTCCCTTATAATTTCTACAAGTTTTTCATCGGAAACTTTTCCAGTACCAAAGGAATCTACCATAATGGAAGTAGGGTAAGCAACGCCAATCGCATAGGAAAGCTGAATTTCGCATTTTTCACAAAGTCCGGCTGCTACAAGATTTTTTGCTGCATATCTTGCTGCATAAGCAGCAGAACGATCTACTTTTGTACAATCTTTCCCAGAAAAAGCACCACCACCATGACGTGCATATCCGCCGTAAGTATCTACAATAATTTTGCGTCCTGTTAGACCACTGTCACCATTAGGACCACCAATAACAAAGCGTCCTGTTGGGTTAATAAAGTATTTTGTATTTTCATCTACTAATTCAAAAGGAAGCACTTTATGAATGACTTCTTTGAGGATATCTTTATGAAGTTGTTCTTGTGTGATTCTTGCATCATGTTGTGTAGAGAGTACAACAGCATTGATATGGACAGGTTTGCCGTTTTCATCATATTCTATGGTTACTTGTGATTTCCCATCTGGACGTAAATAAGGAAGTGTTCCATCTTTGCGAACTTCTGTAAGACGTTTTGTGATGCGATGTGCTAAGGCGATAGGATATGGCATATATTCTTCTGTTTCATTTGTTGCATATCCAAACATCATTCCTTGATCGCCTGCTCCTGTATCGAAATCGTCTTTTAGATTATGTTCCTTTGCTTCCAATGCTTTATTAATACCAAGTGCAATATCTTCTGATTGTTTATCAAGAATCATTTTAATTTCACAGGTATCGCAGTTGAATCCTTTTTCATCAGAATCATAACCAATGGTACGAATGGTTTCCCGAACAATGCTTTCAAGATTTACTTCTGCTTTTGTTGTAATTTCCCCCATAAGTAATACAAAGCCTGTAGTAATGGCTGTTTCACAAGCAACACGACTGTAAGGATCTTGTGCTATTAAAGCATCTAAAATAGCATCGCTTATTTGATCACAAATTTTATCGGGATGTCCTTCTGTTACTGATTCTGATGTAAATAATCTTTTTTCCATAAGTGGAACTCCTTTCTGTTTTGTGTTCTCTTAAATTAAAGTGAGTAATAAGTAAGGGTCATGGCATGACAAGAAATAAAAAAAATCCGCATAAGCGGATTTGAAAGTGAAAATCAAATCCCTTATTGTTCGATTACTCGCTCAGATTAGCACCTTCCCAAAATGATTAGGGGTTGCCGTAGTTTCATAGAGCCTTCACTCTCCACTACTCTTAATAAGAGAATACATATAATATGATATACTATATCGCATTTAGAACATATCGTCAAGGAAAAAATGAAGGAATGAGTGCAAAAGTTTTTATTTGAAATTCATAAAACTTTTATAATTTGCAATGTTCTTTTTATGTCGTTACAATCTTTAATATGATATAATAGAAAGAAGGAAAAATAAAATAAACAGATCTATCTGATGGGGGAACGGTATGAAAATAAAGAAGCGTCTAATGATTGCCTTTTTAATTATAACATTAGTTCCAGTTGGCTTGTCTATCAGTATTGGAACAATGCTGATAAAATATCAGGAGATGTTGATGAAACAATCTTATCATGTTTCAGGGGATACAGTGCAGATTATTTTAAATCCAATGCGAATATTAGATGGAATTACAAGTCATATTTATGAAGAAATTACAAAGGTTTTAAATGAAGATCCAGATACATTAAATAATCAAGAACAGTTGCAAGAATGGAATGAAAAATTAAAACGTTTGCGTTCTTATCTTGTAGTAAGGAAAGATCAGGAATATATTTATATTGGAGATAGAGAAAAATTTTCTGAACTTATGGAAAAACTTCCAACGTTTGGTTCTTATGTAAAAAATGATGGTGGAAATTCTTATATGGATGGAGAGTTTCCGGCTTTTTTAAAGTTTCGGGATTTTTACTTTAAAAATAAGGAACAGGGAACAGTTTTTATTATTACAGATTTTAATGCATTAGCACCCCAATTACGGCATTTTGTACTGGAATTTGCAGTTGCCTTTCCGCTTATTTTAATTTTAACGGCAGCACTTCTTACTGTTTGGATTTATCGTGGTATTTTAAAACCGTTAAATGTGCTAAAAATTGCAACGCATGAAATTAGGGAAGGAAATCTGGATAGTCCAATTTTATCAGACTCTGATAATGAAATTGGACTTTTATGTAAAGATTTTGAACAGATGCGTTTAAAATTAAAAGAGCAAAGTAGAACTTCTTTGCAATATGAGCAGGATATGAGAGATTTAATTCGCAATATTTCCCATGATTTAAAGACACCATTAACAACGATTAAAGGATATTCGGAAGGGTTGTTGGATGGTGTGGCAGGAACAGAAGAACGTAGAAGAAAGTATTTACAGACAATTTATAATAAAGCTGAGGATATGACTTCTTTAGTAGATGAACTTTCTATTTATTCTCAGTTTGATTGTAATACAATTCCATATAATTTTCAAAGAATTAATTTAGATAATTATTTTACAGATTGTGTAAGTGAACTTCAGCTTGATTTGGAATTAAAACAGATAGAATTAAATTATATGAATTATATGGATCATGATTTGGAAATTGTGGCTGATCCAGAACAATTAAAGCGAGTAATTAATAATATTATTGGAAATTCTGTAAAATATATGGGAAAGAAAAAAGGAATTATTAGTATTCGTATTAGAAAAACAGGAATACCACAGGAATCAACAAGGGTTTTAGTGGAAATTGAAGATAATGGAAGTGGGATTAAAGAACAAGAACTTACCAATATTTTTGAACGTTTTTACCGAACAGATACTTCTAGAAATTCTTCGAAAGGAGGTTCAGGACTTGGGCTTGCAATTGTAAAGAAGATTATAGAAGATCATGGTGGTATTGTCTATGCGACAGGTAAAGAAAATGTTGGAACTTGCATTTATTTTACACTAGAAATTGCAGAAAAACAAAAAGAGCAAAGAAAAGAGGTAATGGAAGATGAGCAGAATATTAATTATTGAAGATGAAGAAGCAATTGCAGAACTAGAAAAGGATTATCTGGAATTAAGTGATTTTGAAGTAGAAATTGAGACAGATGGAAAAGCAGGAATGGATCGGGGAATGAAAGAGGATTTTGATTTTATCATTCTGGATTTAATGTTACCCGGACTGGATGGATTTGAAATATGTAAAAAGATACGTAAGGCAAAAAATATTCCTATTTTAATTGTATCAGCAAAAAAGGATGATATTGATAAGATACGAGGGCTTGGACTTGGAGCAGACGATTATATGACAAAACCATTTAGCCCAAGTGAGTTAGTGGCACGTGTAAAAGCACATTTAACAAGATATGAAAGGCTTCTTGGTACTATGGTAGCTTCCAATGAAATTGTGGAAATTCGTGGTATTAAAGTGGATAAAACAGCAAGGCGTGTTTATGTAAATGGAGAAGAAAGGAATTTTACAACAAAGGAGTTTGATCTTTTAACATTTCTTATGGAAAATCCAAATAGGGTATTTACAAAAGAAGAATTGTTTCGGGAAATTTGGGATATGGAATCATTAGGTGATATCGCAACCGTAACAGTGCATATTAAAAAACTTCGAGAAAAAATTGAATTTAATACATCAAAACCGCAATATATTGAAACAATTTGGGGTGTAGGATATCGTTTTAAAGTATAGACAGTTGTCAGAAATGTATTTTTGCATTATACTTATGCTAAAAAAGGCAATATAAATTTTGATAAAAAGAAGGAAAGAAAAAGCAGATGAAAAGACAGGAAAGCATTACTATTTTATATGAGGATGCAGATATTTGTGTTTGTAAAAAACCGATTGGAATACCATGTGAAAGCAAAAAGGTATCGCAACCAGATATGATAAAACTTTTGAAAAAGCAATTTTTTTTGCAAAATAAAGAAAAGGAACAATCTTATCTAGCACTTGTGCATAGATTAGATCAGCCTGTTGGCGGCGTTATGGTATTTGCAAAGAATAAAGAGTCAGCAGCAGATTTAAGCAGCCAGATAAGAAACCATACATTGATAAAGCAATATTTGGCTATTGTTACAATAAGGAAGGATGGTATTAAGACTTGCGGACATTTAGAAGATTATCTTAGAAAGGATAGTAAAACAAATTTATCCTATGTTGTACAGAAAAAAACAGAGGATGCAAAGCTTGCTGTTCTTGATTATGAAATACAAAAGCAAAAAGAAAAGTTTGCTTTGATAAAAATTCATCTTACAACAGGTAGGCATCATCAAATTCGTGTTCAAATGGCAGAACATGGCATGCCATTAGTATATGACAGGAAATATAATCCTGAATATAAAAATAGTAATCAGGGAAATCTTGCATTATATGCTTATTTTCTTGCATTTTCCCATCCAATTACAAAAAAAAGTATGGAGTTTATAGACTATCCTTTGGAAGAACCTTTTGCGGAATGGCTAAATGCTACAAAAAATATAAGAAAGTGCTGAAATTTGAATAAAGTTATGATATAATAAAAGAGACTGTCAATAGGAAATTTGGAGTAATTTTCTATTAGGTTAAAAATACAGAGAGAAAGGATAAAAAAATGGCACAAAATTTTTGTTTTTTAAAGGGTTTAGTTGATTGCAGCTCTGGGCGTGTACAGGATTGTAATTTTAAACACGTAAATAAATGTCCTATGGAGAAGGAAATATTAGAGGAAGAAGAAGCGTTAGGGAAAAAAGTAGAAAAGGAGATGACATTTTGCTTTTTAAAAGGAATTGTAGACTGCAATCCCGGACGTGTACAAGATTGTAATTTTAAACATGTAGGGAAATGTCCACTAAACAAATGAAAAAAATGGGTTATGTTATTTTAGTAGTTTTTATTGTTTCTATTTTTTATTTATTTGGACCGGGCTGCCCACAGCAGGCACTTTTTGGCATTTCCTGTTTAGGCTGCGGTATGACAAGAGCATATCTTCAGCTTTTCCAAGGAAATGTCAAAGGTGCATTTTTTTATCATCCTCTATTTCCCATTGTACCTTTTGCTGCTTTCTTTCTTTTTTTTAAGAAAAAAATTCCAAAAGTAATATTTAATATAACAATGATTTTTATTTTTACTTTGTTTTTATTTGTATATCTTTACCGTCTTTCTATGCATGATCCTGTTTTAAAATTTGATATAAAAGAAGGATGGCTATATCAATTATTTATTCTACTTCGAAATATTTTTTTAAAAATTCATGTTCCGGCAGCGGTTTTTCATATAGAAAACCCTGTGCAATATTGCATTTTAAATCTTTTAGAAATTGTGCTTGTTCCTTTGTTTCCACTCCTTCCGAAACAATTTGCATATTTAGCTCTTTTAGCATCTGGATTACATTGGAAATAATAATTTGCTCCCTAGCAGTTGTAGAGCCATGATGAAAAAATTCCTTGTCTAATTTAATGACATCAAATGGTAAGATCCGCAGTAAATTTAGAGAGGAATATCCAGAGCCAAAATCATCCATAGAAAGCCGAAATCCAAGTTCATGCAAGGTATTTAAAGTTGCAAGCAGATAATTGTTATCAGAAAACATCGCACTTTCTGTTAGTTCTACTTCAATATATTTTCTAGGGACTTTGCAAGAATCCACAATATTTGTTATTTTTAATACAAAGTCCTGATCTTTTAAGTGAACAGGAGAGAAATTAACAGAAATTGGAAATAATTTCTTTCCCATACTAAGCAAATTTTTTATTTGTAAACAAACTTTGCGAAGCATATAGAAATCAAGTTCTACAATAAATTCATTACTTTCAAAAATAGGAATAAATTCATTGGGAGGAATAAGTCCAATATCAGGTCTTCTCCAGCGTACCAGTGCTTCTGCACCACAGATTTTATCGGTGGATAAATTAAATTTCGGCTGATAATAAACAAGAAATTCTTCATTTAAAAGAGCCTCGTCCATAACATCTTCAATTTCTTTTTGTTTTACTAAAGTAGATTTCATGGATTCATTAAAAAATACATAAATAGATTTATGACTATCATGGATTCCACGCATTGCAATATTTGCTTGATCAATTGCAAGTGTTGCCGTATCAGGATAATTTGTAACACATAAACCAGCTTTGACTGTCAGCTTATGACTGCTTCCTTTGATTGTTTTCATATGATGCCATGCTTTCATAAGCTTATCCATGCGAGCCATAGAATCTCTTCCAGAACGATATTCCATCATAATAATAAATTTATCTGCTGTAACACGACAATAAATCTCTTTTGGCTTTAAATTTTCTCGAATCATTTCTGCAAATTGTTTTAATACATTATCCCCTTCATTATAACCATAAGTTGTATTAATATATTTAAACATATCAATATTAGTATAAGCAAAGAGATAGCGTTTTTCTTTGTTTTGTTTCATAATATTATCTGCAACAGAAATAAATTTAAAGAAGTTATAGGAGTTTGTTAAAAAATCCCGTTCTTCAATATTTTTTGCACGTTCTTCGGAATGAATTTTTAGTAAATAACCACCAATAATTTTAGAAATCATCGTTAGGGTACTGATTTCCTTTTGTGTCCATTTGTGTTTTTTCTCTTCCTTTATCATAGCTTGAAGGCATCCATGATAAACACTGTTTTCTGCAAAGCCGCATTGATATAGGCATTTTAAGTGTGCTCTTTTTACAATAGGAATAAGATCTTCTGGAATAGGGTATTCCATAGAAAAAATATCATCTGTATAAAAAACTCCTGTTGGTGTAAGTTTATAATAATTTGTAGCATCTGCTTCCTTGACACTTCGACTTTGATAAGTGATAGGAGGATTTTTTTCTTCTGGATTAATCCAATCATAAGTTAATGTTGCATATTGCTGTTCATAGCTATATTCTTCAATGCAGATACGGCTTAAATGATAAGTAGAACCAACCAGAGAAAGTATCATATTTAAAGAACTTTTTAAATCACGTGCATCAAATAAAAAATCTACTACTTGTGCAACAAGATCCATATCAACATTGAGCCATGCAATATGTTTTTCTTTAAGCAATGCTTCTTCTTTTGTTGTATCTTCCTTTTTTTCAATAATAGAACCTTTTTGTTCCATTTGTTCATTATAAATATGATAGCAGGATTTGCCAGCATTTTTAGAATAGTATAAAGCGATATCAGCATGTTTCATTAAAATTTTTTGTGTCTTGCCTGCTTGTGGGTATACAGCGATACCAACACTTGTTGTAATTTGACGTTCGGAATGATCACCAACATAAATTTCTTTTAAAAGCTCATTAATTAATTCCCCTTTTTCTATAATATAATCCAGAGAAGGAGCATTTTTTATAAAAATAGTAAATTCATCTCCGCCATAACGACTGACAATATGTTCTTTTTCAAAAGAGCCTTTTAATTTAGAGCTGATTTCTGTCAATACAGCATCACCGAAGATATGGCCATAAGTATCATTGATAGATTTAAAATTATCAACATCAATCATACAAAAAGCATGAATATCTTTTTCTGTGGACTGTTCTAAAGCCTCATCAATTAATGTCTGTGCTGTTTTCCGATTGTAAAGCTTTGTTAGTGGATCTCGTTCGGAAAGGTTTTTTAAGATTTCCATTTCTTGTTTCTCATGATTTATATTTGTAGTTTGTCCAAGAACAGAAATAGGATTTCCTTTTGTATCAAAAATAGTATTTCCAACGAGGGAAAACCAAACATAATCTCCATTAATATCAAGTGCTCGCAGTTCCGCAGAAATATTTGGAATTCCATGTTGCATTTCATCACAGAATTTTTGAAATACAGGAATATCATCTTTGTAAATGGCATTGCGATTAAGCACAGATTTTTCAAAATTTGGTATTTTTGCACTACCAAGATTAATTCCAGTAGCACTATCTGGTTTTTCCATTAGATTTTTTTTAATAGTATATTCCCAAATGGCAGATTGTGTATATTTCATTACAGTATGAAATCTATCTTGTTCTAATTGTAAGCGATTTTGATTGTTTCGGATACGAATGGTTGTAATGCTTTGTACAACAAAAATTAAAACAATCATAATAAAAACCACACTAAAAATAACAAGAATCAAGTCATCAGAGGAGGCGTTTATTTTTGAAGCTTGTGCCTCTACATAAGAATATGGAATTAAATTGCATACAACAAGATTGGCGATGCCAAGATCGTCATATGTCATGTAATATTCTATTTGATTGGTTGGATCAATAAAACGTACCAGACCATAAGAGTCTGCAATAAATGTATTTTTTAAAGTTTCCAGTGAACCAGAGATAAAATTCACAGTATTTAAATAGTCAAAGTAATTTACATTTGTATTACCATTTTGATCAAGCGTACAAAAACCTGTATTTTTATCAAGCAGCATAACAGAATCTTGATTGGAATAGGTGGAAATAGAAATAATGCTGTTATAGCGGTAAGGATTATAGCCATTTACAAGGATTCCAGAAAATTTATTTTTGAAAAAAACAGGCATAACAATTCGCAGATAAAAACCGTCAGAACCCGCATTAAAGGTATATAGTTTATTTCCTGTTTTTAGGGTAGCTAAGGAATTTAAAATTTCAGGATCAAGTATATCTCCTTCTTGAAAATTTTCTGTAATCGGTTCTATTTCTTGTTGTGTTTTTGTTGTGTTTTGTATCATTTTTTCTAATTCGTAATTTGGATAATAGGAAAGTTTTCCCATAGAGTTTGTATAATTAGAACGGTTAATCAAACTGATAAAATCAGCAGTCGTATGTGTTCCATAAGTACCAATAATATTATGCATTGCATTTTCTGCAGTACTTAGTCGATTGGAAATAATTTTTACTAAAGAATCACTATTAGAACGCAGATCATTTTCATAAATTTCAATTAATTGATTCTGCATTTGTGCTTGGTAATTTTTTATGCCTATGCTAATCGTTCCTAGAACAAATACGCAGGCAATAATTAAAAAAATTGTTGAATTTAAGTAAAGTTTTTTGCTTTTCAAAGTTTCGCCTCATTTCTATAGAAATAATGTTTGCTTTGTTCAGAAAAAATTTCTGATGTAAATTTGTATATAGGATATAATATCTATAAGAAAGTATATTTTTGTATTTTAATCTGTAATATTTATACGAAAAAATAAAAAACAGATAGTTTATTTTATCATTAAATAATAATAAAGTAAAGTAGGACGCATTTATTTTGTATATTTTTTATTGAAAAAAATGCTTGCAATCTGAAAAAAATGTGTTATAGTAGTTGTAGAACAGATAATAAAAGAGAAGAAATGGAGGTAGTGCTATGAATATTAATCGCTTTACACAAAAATCAATGGAAGTCGTCAATGCTTGTGAGAGAATTGCTTATGATTTTGGTAATCAGGAAATTGAACAAGAACATCTCTTATATAGTTTATTAAAAGTAGAAGATAGTTTAATTTTAAAACTTCTTGATAAAATGGGAATTGATACGCAGAGTTTTTCTTATGCAGTAGAAAATCTTTTAAAAAAGCGGCCAAAGGTATCGGGTGGCCAAGTCTTTATAGGCGATCATTTAAATCGTGTTTTGATTTATGCAGAAGACGAAGCAAAACAGATGGGAGATGAATATGTATCAGTAGAGCATCTTTTTTTAAGCTTGTTAAAAAATCAAAATAGGGAAATTAAAGAACTGTTTAAAACTTGGGGAATTGATAGAAATTCTTTTTTACAGGCACTGTCTACGGTAAGGGGGAATCAGAAGGTAACAAGCGATAATCCAGAGGCAACTTATGATACACTTACAAAGTATGGTTATGATCTTGTAGAGCGTGCAAGAGAACAGAAACTTGATCCTGTGATTGGGCGAGACAATGAAATTAGAAATATTGTTCGTATCTTGTCAAGGAAAACAAAAAATAATCCTGTATTAATTGGTGAGCCGGGCGTTGGTAAAACAGCAGCAGTGGAAGGATTAGCACAGAGAATTGTTCGTGGAGATGTGCCAGAAGGCTTAAAAGATAAACGACTATTTGCACTTGATATGGGTGCTTTAGTTGCTGGTGCAAAATATCGTGGAGAATTTGAAGAACGTTTAAAGGCAGTTTTAGAGGAAGTAAAGAAAAGCGATGGGCAAATTATTTTATTTATTGATGAACTTCATACCATTGTAGGTGCTGGTAAAACGGAAGGTTCGATGGATGCAGGAAATATGTTAAAACCAATGCTTGCAAGAGGAGAACTTCATTGTATTGGTGCAACAACATTAAATGAATATCGTTTATATATAGAAAAGGATGCAGCACTAGAGCGAAGATTTCAGCCAGTGATGGTAGCAGAGCCAAGTGTGGAGGACACCATTTCTATTTTAAGAGGTTTAAAGGATCGCTATGAAGTCTATCATGGAGTGAAAATTACAGATAGTGCACTTGTAACGGCTGCAACGCTTAGTAATCGTTATATTTCTGATCGTTTTCTTCCAGATAAAGCAATTGATCTTGTAGATGAAGCTTGTGCTTTAATTAAGACAGAATTAGATTCTTTGCCAACGGAATTAGATGATATTCAAAGGCATATTATGCAGCTAGAAATAGAAGAAGCAGCACTAAAAAAGGAAGATGACCGTTTAAGCATGGAACGGTTGGAAGCATTGCAAAAAGAATTGGCACAAAGACGAGAGGAATTTGCATCTGCAAAAGCAAAATGGGATCAGGAAAAAGCTTCTGTAGAACGAGTACAGAAATTAAAAGAAGAACTGGAAGGACTGCAAAATGATATTCAGATCGCACAAAGAAATTATGACTTAAATAAAGCAGCAGAACTTCAATATGGCAGATTGCCAGAACTTAAAAAACAGTTAGAACTAGAAGAAGAAAGAGTACGAAGGGAAGAACATACACTAGTACATGAATCTGTAAGTGAAGAGGAAATTGCGAAAATTATTTCCCGTTGGACAGGGATTCCTGTTACAAAATTAACAGAAAGTGAAAGAAATAAGACACTTCATCTTGATGCAGAACTTCATAAGCGTGTTATTGGACAAGATGAGGGTGTAACAAAAGTAAGCGAAGCTATTTTAAGAAGCAAAGCAGGAATTAAAGATCCAACAAAGCCAATTGGTTCATTTTTATTTCTTGGCCCTACGGGTGTTGGAAAAACAGAGCTTGCAAAGGCACTGGCATTTAGTCTATTTGATAATGAACAAGCTATGGTACGAATTGATATGAGTGAATATATGGAAAAATATTCTGTATCAAGATTGATTGGAGCACCTCCGGGATATGTAGGATATGAAGAAGGCGGACAATTAACAGAAGCAGTAAGAAGAAAGCCTTATTCTGTTGTATTATTTGATGAAATAGAAAAAGCACATCCTGATGTTTTTAATGTACTTTTACAGGTTTTAGATGATGGGCGAATTACAGATTCTCAGGGAAGAACGGTTGACTTTAAAAATACAATTTTAATTATGACAAGTAATCTTGGTTCTTCCTATTTATTAGAAGGGATTCAGGAAAATGGAGAGATTAGCGAGGAAAGCAAAAATTTCGTCCAATCGGAACTGCGAACACATTTTCGTCCAGAATTTTTAAACAGATTAGATGAAATTATTATGTTTAAGCCATTATCAAAAGAAAATATTGGCGGTATTATGGAGCTTTTAGTAAAAGACTTAAATGATAGACTTTCTGATAGAGAATTTCATGTAGAACTAACAGAGGCGGCAAAACAGTTTATTGCAGAACATGCATATGATCCTGTCTATGGTGCAAGACCATTAAAGCGGTATCTGCAAAAGCATGTGGAAACGCTTTCTGCAAGACTTATTTTAAGTGATATGGTGCATACAAGAGATACGATTGTAATTAACGCAGGGGAAAATGGGTTAGAGGCATTTGTACAGACAGCAAAAGTATAAATGAAGTTCTTTTATAAAGGAAAGAAATTTGATTGTATACTCAAATTTCTTTCCTTAATTTATTTAATAGGAAATTCCGAGGAATTTCTTAGTGATAATGAAAAAGTAAATTCTGTTCCTGCTCCTTTGGTACTAACAACAGTAATTGTTTCTTTATGTGCATTTATAATTTCTTTTGTAATGGCAAGTCCAAGCCCTGTTCCTTTTTTATCACGTCCGCGGGAACTGTCTATTTTATAAAAGCGGTCAAAGACTTTATGTAAAGATTCTTTTGGAATACCAATGCCATTATCTTTTACACTAACCATAGCTTTTGTACCTTTTATTTTTGTAGCAATCCGTATCGTTTTATTTTCATAGCTAAATTTAATTGCATTATCTAAAAGATTATAAAGAACTTGTTCTATTTTTGCTTTATCAGCAGAAACAAAAAGAGAAGGCTCTTCAAAGAGAAGATGAATTTGAATCCCTTTTTTCCTGCCAGTGCCTTCAAAGCTTAATGCAGTTTGTCGAATCATGGCATTCATATCAAAAATAGAAATAGTTAGCATAGCATTTCTGGTTTCATAACTGTTAAGTGTTAAAAGACTTTGGGAAAGTTTTGATAAACGTGCAGCTTCATAAATAATAATATTTAGATATTTATCTTGCATTTCTGGTGGAATTGTACCATCAGCCATAGCTTCTGCATAACCTTTAATAGAAGTTAATGGGGAACGAAGATCATGAGAAATATTTGCAATAAATTTCTTTTGATAATCTTCTAAGTTTTTAAGTTCCATAGCAAGAAAGGTAGCTGTTTCTGCAAGTTCTTCATATTCATCTCTTGTATGAATTTTTCGTTTCCTTTTATCTTCATATTTTCCAGAGGAAAAGGATTGCAGCATTTTAATATTTTGCTTTAAAGGTCGTACTGTCATAAAAGAGAGTACCAGGAATACAAAGATAAGAAGAATGCTATAATAAATAAAACAGATATTGTAAATATCTGTATATTCAATGCTATTTACTTTCATGTCACTGACAGGATAAAGGGCAATAAAATAGCCTGTAATTTGAAAGTCATTTGTTAAGGGATAAATAACAGCACAGGCATGGTAAGGCAGCATATTATGAATCGTTGTATCATGAATGGTCGTTTGCGTTAAAAAATCTTTATCAAAATCAGAAATAACAGTACCTGTTCTATTTGGAGTGCCGCTATCAAAGCAAAGTTTGCCATTTTTATCTGCTGCTAAAATATGGCAGTTTGTTAAAGAGGCAGTAAGTTTTAGTTTTTCTTCGGAAGCTGTAATTGTTTTTTCTGAAATTGTTTTTGGTAATTCATTTGATAACACAGAACAAATTGTATAAAGATGTGCTTCGGTATCTTTTCTTAATTTAGACTGCATGGCAGTATTTGCATAAGTATTTAAAAAAAGAAACATCATAGCAATTAAAAAAAGATAACAAAAAAATAGCTTTACATTTAGTGAAATATAAGAAAAAGAAAAAAGTCTGCCTAGTTTTTTCTTAATAAAGAAGATTGGACGAAAAAATGTTTTCATAATGGCAAACTCCTTTCTTTTTTTCTATTTTTTTGATTCAAACTTATATCCAATACCCCAAACAGTTGCAATGCTCCAATTAGCATGTTTTTTTATTTTTTCCCGCAGTCTTTTAATATGCACATCAACAGTTCTTGTATCGCCAATATATTCATATCCCCAGATATGATCAAGAAGCTGTTCTCTTGTAAATACCTGATTTGGATGGGATGCTAAGAAATAAAATAATTCTAATTCTTTTGGCGGCATTTCCACTGGTTTTCCATAATAGATAACAGAATAATTTGATAAATCAATAATTAAGTCATCATATTGTGCTGCATCTTGTCGTGGAAACATAGGATCGGTTGGTCTTGTATAGCCTGTCTGGATAGTTTGTTCTGCCGTTTTTTCTGAAAATGTATTCTCTTTTTTATCATTAGAAAGGACATCTTTTTCTGTTAATGGGAAAGAATTTCCTGTATGATTTGGTTCTATTTGTTTGTTAGGGTTTGTAGAATTTATATTTTCTGATAGTCCTTGTGATGGTTGAAAACGGCGTAAAACAGCTTTTACACGTGCTACTAATTCCTTGGAATCAAATGGTTTAATGACATAATCATCTGCACCAAGTTCTAATCCAAGTACTTTATCAAAGACTTCACCTTTTGCTGACAACATAATAATTGGCACATCGGAAGTTTTCCGAATCCTTCGACAAACTTCATTTCCATCAATACCGGGAAGCATTAAATCAAGAAGAATTAAATTCGGCTGATAAGATGCAAATGTTGATAATGCTTCTTCTCCATCATTTGCAATTTTTGTATCAAAGCATTCTTTTGTTAAGTATAAAGAAACTAATTCTGCAATATTATTATCATCATCTACAATTAGTATTTTTTGTTTATCAATCATAGGAGTCGAATCCTTCCTTATTTAAATTCTGCAATAGTTACGCCCATGTCACCTTCCCCTGCTCCGCCAATTCGGAAGGATTTTACATAGGAGGTATTTTTTAGATGTGTATGAACAGCAGTACGCAGTGCTCCTGTACCACGTCCATGAATAATAGTGACTCTTGCAAGATGAGAAAGGTAAGCATCATCTAAATATTTATCTAACGCTGGAATTGCTTCTGCAGTTGTCATTCCAATAAGATTAATTTCTGGGCTTATGGAATAGCTTTTGGATAACTTAATTGCACCACTGCCACTTTTATTTCCTGCACTACTTTCTTTTGGGGCAGCAGATAGCCATTCTAAGTCATGAATCGAAACTTGTGAACGTAAAATACCAGTCTGTACATAAAGTTCTCCTTTCTCATTTGGGAGAGTAGAAACTGTGCCAGTTAAGTCAAGATTTAATACTTTCACAATATCGCCAATGGCAAAGTCGCCCGGTTTATGCTGTTTTTTTGTTTTTGGAGTTTTTAGTGCTAGTTTGGAATTTGTTTTATCAAGTTGTTCACGCAGTCGTGTACGTTCTTCTTCCATTACTTTATTTAGCCCTGACTGTTTGCTCCATTTATTATATTTTTTTATTGTTTCATCTGCAAGTTCTTTTGCTTCTTGTAAAATTTCACTTGCTTTTTCATTTGCCTTGCGTAAAATTTTTTCACGACTTTCTTCTATTTTTTCATTTTTTCTATTAAGCTGTTCTTTTAATTGCTCAATTTCTTCTTTATATGCTGTAATTCTTGCCTGTTCTTTTTCCATAGTGCTGCGGCTCTTTTCTAAGTCGCTAATAACATCTTCAAAACTTTGATCTTCAGAATCCACTCTTTTTTTTGCATCTTCAATAATATCGGCAGAAAGTCCAAGTTTTTGAGAAATGGCAAAGGCATTACTTTTTCCCGGAATCCCAATAAGTAAACGATAGGTTGGACGTAAGGATTCTACATCAAATTCACAACAGGCATTTTCGACACCTTTTGTGGAAAGGGCATAGAGCTTTAGTTCACTGTAATGGGTACTTGCCATGGTATGCACACCACGTTTATGAAGATGGGATAAAATGGCCATAGCAAGAGCTGCACCTTCAATGGGATCTGTACCAGCACCAAGTTCATCAAATAAAACAAGACTATGTTTTGTTGCTTGATTTAAAATAGAAATGGTATTTGTGATATGAGAAGAAAAGGTACTTAAGCTTTGTTCAATGCTTTGTTCATCTCCAATATCAGCATAAACTTCATTAAATACAGCAATTTGAGAATTGTCAAAAGCAGGAATATGAAGTCCTGCCTGTGCCATTAGTGTAAATAAGCCTGTTGTTTTTAAAGAAACTGTTTTTCCGCCGGTATTTGGACCAGTGATTACTAAAAGATCAAATTTCCTTCCTAAGGTAATATCAATAGGAACAACATGCTTTGGATCAATTAAGGGATGACGGCCTTTTTTTATATGAATGACACCATTTGGATTTAAAATTGGTTTGCTGGCACGCATTTGTTTTGCCAGAGCTGCTTTTGCAAATAGGAAGTCAAATTCTACAAGGATTTCCTGATTTAATCGTAGTTCTTCCGTATATTCGGCACATTGATTGCTAAGACTGGCAAGGATTTTTTCAATTTCTTCTTGTTCTTTTAAATAAAGTTCTCGTAAATCATTATTTAATTTTACAACAGAAGATGGTTCTATAAATAAAGTAGAACCAGTAGAAGATTGATCGTGAATCATACCTGATATTTGACTTCTATATTCTGCTTTTACTGGAATACAATAACGTCCATTTCGCATGGTAATTAAACCATCCATTAACATGGTTCGATTTGTATTTACAATATGATTGAGCTGCTCATGGATGCGATCATTCATAAGCTTTATATTGCGGCGAACAGATTTTAAGCCGCTGCTGGCTTCGTCATTGATTTCTTCTTCTGATAAAATGCAGCGTTTAATTTCATCATTGACTAAAGTTAATGGCTCTAAAGCATCAAAACGTCCCTGAAGACTATCCTGTTCCAGATTTTTTATAGATGTTTCTGCTATTTTTTCTGTGAAGTCTTCATTTTCTATTTTTAGTCGTCCATATTGTTTTACAGAAGATGCAGTATCAAGTTGTGAGCTAATTGATAAAAGTTCTTTTATAGAAAGAGAACCTCCTGCCTCTAATCGAAGAAGACTTGGGCGGAGCTCTTTTACACCGCTAAAAGACAGACCTCCATTTTTGAGTAGACGTGCAAAAGCATCTGCTGTTTCTGTCTGCATAACAGCAATTTCACGAATATCAGAGGAAGGTAATAAGAAACTGCATCGTTCCCTACCTAGTTCAGAGCTTGCTAATGTAGTAAGCCTTGTAATAATTTTATCATATTCTAATGTTTTTAATACTTTTTGATTCATAATAAATAATACTCCAAATTTTAATGAATATCTATATTACATAGATTATTTTTAGGATTTACTCCATAAATAACAATATGCTTGTGTTCTAGCTGCAAAAGGTTCTGCTTTTAATAATTGACGAATTTCTTCTTTAGAATACCATTTTGCTTCAATTTCTTCTAATGTGGAACTGCTTTTTGCAAAATTTCCATCGGCAATGCCTAGAATACAAACATTTTTTTCATTGCTAAAGCCTACGGCACTATAACTATAAGGGAAAAAATCAGTAATTTCTATAAGGTCTAGTCCCGTTTCTTCTTTTAGTTCTCGTCTGGCACTTATTTCTGGTGTTTCTCCCGGATCGATAAGTCCAGCAGGAAAATTATAAACAAATTCTCCGGCGGCAAGCCGAAATTCTTTATTTAAAAGAATTTTTTTTCCTGTCTTATCATGCATAATTAAAACAACAGCATCAATATGATGATTATGTAAATCTTTTGGTGTTTCTATTGCTGGATTTCTACTAATCATTTCATAAATTTTTGTTTTTTGATCAAATGTTGTATAAGTTAAATCATAACGGGTAATAAATTTGCCGCTGTGAATTTTTTTAACATGATGTAATTCCATAGTAAATCAGACCTTTCTTTTTTATAACAATTATTATAAACGATTTTGGTTTAAATTACAATTAACTTATTGTATCTTTCTGGTATAGTATCTTTTTTATGATAAAAAAAGCTGTTGCATTTTGCAACAGCTTTTAAGAATTTTATTAAATCTAATGAAATTTTTTTATTTTTTTGCTTTTTTTGTTGTCTTTTTTGTAACGGTTACATTGCAGGTCATACTTTTTCCATTAACAGTTGCAGTAATAACAGTTTTACCTATTTTTTTTGCTTTTATATTGCCATTTGCATTAACCGTAGCAATTCCCGGTTTGGAAGATTTCCATACTGCCTTTTTTAAGAATTTGCTGTCGGAAGCTGTAGACATAACCTTGATTTTTTTGGAACTTCCTTTTTCTATGCTAAGCTTTGATTTTTGAAGCTCTAAATTGCTTTCAATATAATCTGTTAAATCATCAGAAAGACGTACTCCCCAGACATAAATACCATTATAACCAGTAGGTCCATTTTGATCGGCAAGTGCAGTAAAGCAGAGTGTTTTATCACCAGTGCCTTCTATTGTTCCTGTAGTAAAGACACCATGAAAAGCAGTTTCTGCAATATTAAGTTCCATATAATAGCTGCCCTGCGTTTCACGCCATGTTCCATTCATATTTTTATCAGTAGCACAAGTAACAGTTCCATCAGAATTTAAAGCAATATCAATTCCTGTATTTGGTTCTTTGCTGCCAATAGCGGTAGCTTCATGGAAGATAATCTCATAAGTTCCAACAATTTCCTCTGTGGAATATCCCTCTTTATTAATTGTTTCACCATCATACATAAAAGGAGATTCTACTAACCAGCCATTTTCATTTTGAAATAATTGATGAGTACGAACTTTATGTTCTTCTCCATAATTTGTAGAACGAGTATGATAGACAATATAAGCCTTTCCATCTTTATCTACAAGTGCAGAATTATGTCCCTGTGCAATTTCACCAAAGTTTGACCAACTCCATTGATAGTAAGCCATTAAACGATTGCCTACACGTCCTTGGATATTATTTGCAGCATTGCTGAAAATAGCAGAAGTTCCACGAGAATCTTCATAAGGGCCTGTGATTTCTTTAGAACGAAATACACGAACATTATAGCCGCCAGTAGCGGTTAATCCACCATAAGAAACAAATAAGTAATAATAATCACCAATTTTTCTAATATAAGGAGCTTCACCAGATACTGCTTTACCTCCAGCAAGTTGTATTCCCATATAGGTATCAGACTTGTTTTCAACGGTTTCATATTTATGGGTAAGATCACGCAAACCTGTTGTTTTATCAAGTTCAATCATATAAATACCGCCAGACCAAGAACCATAACTCATCCAAAGCCTGCCATCTTCATCATAGCGTACACAAGGATCAATGGCATGAGCACCATAAGAAATATTCCATGTTGTTTGAGCACATCCCGGTGCTGGTGTATAAGGTCTTCCAATATAACGATCAGCAAGTTTTTTATCGCCAGTTACTTTTTGATAATCCGTTAAGGTATAATCATGGTTATATTCTTTATTTGTAAAACCAGAGTAAATAATAGTATCGACATAAGTCCAATCACCATCTAAGCTGTCAGCAGTTAAAAGACAAATAGAAGAATTCCAAGAATTTCCATTGATTGTCATATACATACACCATTTTTTCATATCTTCATTCCAGATAACATCAGGTGCCCATATATTGGTAGCTTCTCTTGGCGGAACAAGAGCATAGCCCGGTTTGCCAAGTTTGGACCATTCCGCACCTACTTTAAATAAATTATCATAATCTTTGGAAATGTTGTTTTCAAATGGTTCCCATTTCTTTAAATCATAGGATTTTGCAAAGGCAAGATGAGAACCAAAAATATAGTATACTGTTTTCCCTTCTGCATCCTCTGTTGTAATAATAGAAGGATCATGAACAGATACTGTTCCCTCTGCACGCCATGGGCTTCTAAAATAAGGGTCTGCTGCTGTGATTGTCTGTGGCTTTGTATTCATTCCTGTCAGTGCTAATACAAGGACTAATGCACTGGAAATGAATTTTTTCTGTAATTCTCTTTTTTTCATAAAATATCCTCCATTTCTTTGTATAAAATGACAATCCTATTTGTCATTTCATATAATATAATAGTAATACAATAAATACAAATATAAACTACTATATCATAATTGTGCAAATGTTACAAGAGTGAAGCAAAATTTAGGTAATAATTTAGCAAATAACATATTGTAATTTGAGAGGATATTTTAAAGAAATTGTGCCATCGTAAGTTTATAATAAGCACCTTGCTTTTTTAATAGTTCTTCATGGCTTCCTTGTTCTTCAATAATACCATGATTAATAACAAAGATTCTATCTGCTTTTTGAATCGTAGATAGTCTATGGGCAATAATAAAGCTTGTTCTTCCTTTTAAAAGGGATTCTATTCCTTTTTGTACTAGAAGTTCTGTTTGTGTATCAATACTAGAAGTTGCTTCATCTAAAATCAGAATTTTTGGCTGTGATACCATTGTTCTTGCAAAGGCAAGAAGTTGTTTTTGTCCAATGGAAAGTCCACCGCCTCGTTCTTTTAATTCAGTATCATAACCATTTTCTAGTTTCATAATAAACTCATGTGCATGAACAGCCTTTGCTGCTTCGATAATTTCTTCATCGGTAGCATTTAATTTTCCATAGCGAATATTATCTTTTACTGTTCCAGAAAATAAGAAATTATCTTGTGTCATAATTCCCATTTGACTGCGTAGGCTTTCTATAGAAACTTTTTTTATATCAAATCCATCTACAGTAACTGTACCATCTTGAATATCATAAAAGCGGCTGATAAGGTTTACAATCGTTGTTTTTCCTGCTCCTGTTGCACCTACAAATGCAATTGTTTCTCCAGCATGAATATGGAATGAAATATCATGCAGAACTTTTGTATTATCATCATAGGAAAAAGATACATGCTGAAAAACAACTTCTCCACGAATGGGAGGTAATGTACCAACATTTTTTTCATCAAAAATTTCAGGTTTTGTATCAAGAATTTCAAAAATGCGTTCTGCTCCGGCAATATTTGTAATAATTTGATTATAAAAATTACTTAAATTGGAAATAGGATCCCAAAACATAGTAAGATAAAGACCAAAGGAAACTAAAGTACCAATGGATACTTTATCAATCCCAATGATTTGAATAGCAATAAGATAAAGCATCATTTTTCCAATACCTTCACAAATTTCAATAATAGAGAATCCATCATTAAGCCTTACTGCTGCCATAAAAGAATCTCTATGCTGCTTTGCCAAAGACTGAAAAGAATCCAAGGTTTCATTTTCTGCTGCAAAGCTTTTTATAATTTTAATACCAGATAAGTCCTCATGTACAAAGGCATTGAGATTAGAACTTTTTTTGCGATGAATTTGCCAACGTTTATGAGAAAATGTCTGAATAAACCATATCCCAAGGATCATAAATGGAAGGCTTGATAGAGAAGCAAGTGCCAAAATAGGATGTTTCCATATCATAATGCCAACAACAGAACAGATAGTAATAAAATCAGGGATTAAGGTAGTAACACTATTGCTTAAAACATCTTTTAAAGAGTTGACATCTCCAATAATACGTGCAAGAATTTTTCCTGTTGGACGGCTGTCAAAAAAGTGAAAATCAAGTGTTTGAATATGAGTATAAAGTTCATTTCTAATTTCTAGAAGTACAGTATTAGAAATTTTTGCCATAAGAAACATTCTAATTTTAACTAAAATAATAAAAATCACATTGATAAAAACACCAAAGACAGCAAGTCTTATCAGGCCTTCTATATCAGAACTTGCAATATAAGTATCAATTGCAGTTTCAATAATTAAAGGGTTGATTAATGTAATCGCAACACAAATCCCCATAATAAAAAGAACAAGGATAATTTCTGCTTTATAGGCAAGCAGATAGGAAAACAGCCGAAGAAGCGTTGTCATTTTTCCCGCTGCTTCCATATTTTCATCTTGTTTATAGGATTGAAATGCCATAAGCTTCCTCCTGTAGTTTTGGCTCTCCATATTGAGAAAGATAGGTTTGATAATAATATCCTTTTTTTGCCATTAATGTTTCATGTGTTCCACGTTCTGTAATTTCTCCATTTGTAAGGATAATAATTTCATCTGCATGTCGTACAGAAGAGATACGATGTGCAATAATAATTTTTGTTGTATTTGATAGAGTCTGCAATGTTTTTTGAATTTCTTTTTCTGTTTCCATATCAAGAGCAGAAGTAGAATCATCTAAAACAAGAATAGGTGCTTTTTTTGCTAACGCTCTAGCGAGGCTAATTCGTTGTTTTTGTCCGCCAGAAAGGCCAACGCCACGTTCTCCAATGACAGTATCATAGCCTTCTTCCATTCGTTCAATAAAATCGGAAGCTTGTGCCTTATAAGCAGATTCTTTTACTGTTTCTAGTTTTGTTTCTGACTTTTTACCAAGAACAATATTTTCTGCAATCGTATCGGAAAAGAGAAAAACATCTTGCATAACAACAGCAATATTTTTACGTAAATCTTTTAGAGAAAGGGTACGAATATCATTGTCATCAAGAAAAATTGTTCCATGATCTGCTTCATAAAAACGCTCTAAAAGATGAATTATACTTGTTTTTCCAGAGCCAGTCGCTCCCATAATACCAAGTGTTTTTCCAGCATCAATCTGAAAACTGATATCTTTTAAAATAGGAATTTTTTCTTTTTTTTGTGATGGATTTCCTCGCATAGAAGAAAAACTAATATGTTCAAATTTTATATTGCCATAAACTTTCTTTATAGGAATTGGATGTTTCGGTGGTTTTATGGATGGGGTATGACGATAAATTTCTTTTAACTTTTTATTGGAAGCAAGTGCAGAAGAAAAATCATTTGCTAACCAGCCAATCATTTCCATAGGCCAGACAATATTGGTGGAATATTGAGTAAATGCACTTAAATCACCAATTGTCATACTGTCATCAATAACAAAAAATCCGCCAAGCAAAATAGTGAGAATTGGTAGAAGTTTTGTAATAAATTGGAACAAGGGATAATAACGAACAAACACTTGTGACTGCTGCATATTTAAGTCATAGTAATGTTTATTATGGGAAAAAAATTTATTGATTTCATATTTTTCCCTAGCAAATGCTTTTACCGTTCGTACTCCAGCAAGATTTTCTTCTGCAACTTTATTTAATAATGTATTTTCATCACTGATTTCTCCATAAATTTTATCAAGTTTTCGTTCCATAATAATGGCAAGGATTCCAGCAAAGGGAATAATAATGGCAGGCAGTAATGCTAGTTTTGCATGAAGCTTAAACATACAGATAAGAATAGTGGAAGTATGTAAAATTACTTCTATGATTAGCATTCCAATATAATTAAGTGCATTCCAGATATGATCCACATCATCTTTAATACGTGCCATAAGTTCTCCTGTATTATTATGATCAAAAAAATCCATGGAAAGACTCTGGATATGATGAAATAAATCTGTTCGAATAGTACGGCTGATTTTGGAACTAACAAAATCAAAAAAATATTCTTTTATATATTGAAAAAGAAATCGTCCAATTCCAATCATAAGAATACCAATTAAATATCTAGTAAGCAGTTCCATTTTTCCATCCATTACAACATCGTCAATAATTCTTTTGGTAAGTTGCGGAGAAAGCATATCCAGAGAAACGCCGAAAATCATCGCAACAATTCCAATCAGATATAAAAATTTATTTTCAAAGATATAAGTGGAAAGTTTTTTCATAATTTCTCCTTTTGCTTTTTTTATTTCATAGTTTTGAAATTATAACATAGGAAATATTTGATGTCAAAGCTTGTAATACAACTATTAGTATAACAACTGTTAGTATAAAAATGAATTTTGAAGTATTCATAGAAAAAGAAATAATAATAGTAAGAGAATAGAAAGAAACGAAATAAAGCTTGAAGAAATGCGTAAGATCCTTTATAATGATTGATATCATGATTTCTAATAGAAAAAATATAATGGAAAAATCAAACAGAAAGGAGAAAAGAAATGGCAGATATCAATAGATTAGAAGAGGTATATACTGACATGGAAGAATTAAATGAGGAACAGCTTCGACAAGTTATGCTTCGTGCAGAAGAATTGATTATGAAGCTGACAAAGAAAACAAAAGCAAGTTATGAAGATGAATTTATTGATTTGATGTTGGAATGTGGGCTGGATTTGTTAAATGCTAGAACAAGCTTAATTGATTTTAGAGCAGTAGCTACTGCTTATTTACAATCGGAAACGGTATATTTAGAGGATTTAGAATATGCAATTGAAGTAGTTCTTCGTAAAAATGGTTATATGCCAAGTAAAGAGGCAAAACAGTTAGTTAAAAAATTTGTTAAAAAGACCTTTGGACAGAATATTCCATCTATGATTGGTTCTATGATTATATAAGTGAGATTGTGATAAGAATAAAAATATCCATGGTTTTAACTTGGAAAGAAAAATTGTATTTTTTATTATGGGGAAGTGGATCTATGGAATCTATGGGACAAGGAGAAGAAAGTCGCCCATTTGTGAAAGAACATATTGTTCCATCAAAGAAAAGACTACAAAGAGAGTTTTTAAAATCACTTGGGAGAATGTTTTTATATGGTGCTGTTTTTGGGATTGCAGCAGGGTTATTTTTAATTATGACAAAAAATTTTTTTGAAAAGGGAAAGGAGTCTAAAGAAAAACAAAGTAGTCTTAGTGCGATTGTAAAAGATAAAGAGTTTATTACAGATAAAATAGATAGCATAAAAACAGATTTGCAAAACGAGGAAGAAAAATCTTTATCAAATCAGAAGAAAAAAGAAACAGCAGATCAAAGAAAAAAAAGTTCTATACAAGAAGCTTACGATAAAAAAATAAAAGAAATCAATCAGTCTATTATTTCTGTCTTGTCAAAAACACAGTGGACAGAAGGCACGAAAACTACAGGTATGATCTGTTTTGGTGCAGCAGTTGCAAGAGATCAAGAACATTTCTATTTTTTAGTACCATATTATTTATTACCAACAGAAAAAGAAGAATTACAAGCAGAATTTTTTGATGGCTGTGTTTGTAAAGCGGAATTTACAGGAAAGGATGAAGATGCTAATATTGCTATTATTAGTGTAAAAATAGAGGAGATTCCAGAAAATTTTCAAAAGAAGATAGAAGTGATTAAATTGGGAGAATCTAGTCAAATGCAGACAGGAAGTAATATTTTATTGCTTGGATGCCCCAATGGATCGATTTATTCCGCCGATATTGGAATTGTTTCAGGAAGTCCAGAAAAAAAATACATTATGGATTATTGTCTAGATTTATATCCTACCAATATAGTTAAAAATGAAAGTGGTTCTGGTATTGTAGTTAGCACAGATGGAAAGCTGCTTGGTATGATGACAAATACGAATGGAACGATATTTGGGAAAAATATGGTGGCGTTTTCTGGAATTTCTAGTTTAAATCGTATTATTTCTAAAATAATAAGTGGAAAACCAATGATTTATTGTGGGATTCGGGCAGAAGATATTCCACAAAAGAAACGTGTGGATATGGGAATTACAAATGGAATTTATGTGGTAGAAACAAAACCAGATTCTCCGGCAGATAGAGCTGGCATTCGTACAGGAGATATTATAAAAAAAGTTGGAGAAGAAGAAATTACTTCTGTTATGGATTTTTATACAGAAATTTCTGGATATAAAAAAGATGATGTAATTAATGTTCATGCAGTTCGGATATCAGGTAAAAAAAAGAAGGAAAATAAATTTATTGTGCGGTTAAGGGAAAAAGAGTGAAAATTATAAAAAATAAAATATCATAGTCGTAAAAGCGGCAGATTGGAGAAGGAATGAGATATTTAAAAGATATTCATGAAGGAGAGACAATTTCAGAAACATATTTATGCAAAAAAAAGCAAGCGTTAAAAACAAAAACAGGAAAAAGCTATTATTCCTTGCTTTTACAAGATAAGACAGGAACAATCGATGCAAAGATTTGGGATTTATCTTCTGGTATTAATAATTTTGAGGAGCTTGATTATGTTCATGTAGAGGCAATGATAACAAGTTTTCAAGGAGCATTGCAAATGAATATCCGTAGATTATGGCTTAGTCAGGAAGGGGAATATGATCCTGCTGATTTTCTGCCAGTATCTGAACAAAATATTAATGAGATGTATCAGGAACTTTTAAATATTATTCATACCATAACACAACCTTATTATAAACGATTACTAGAATTATTTTTTATAGAAGATAAAAAAATAGCGATAGTATTTAAAAAACATTCTGCAGCAAAAAGTGTTCATCATGGATTTGTTGGAGGACTTTTGGAACATACCTTATCTGTAACAAAGTTATGTATATTTTTTGCACAGCAATATACCATATTAAATCGAGATCTTCTACTGACGGCTGCAATCCTTCACGATATTGGAAAATTAAGGGAATTATCTTTTTTTCCTGCAAATGATTATACAGATGAGGGAAAACTTTTAGGACATATTTATATTGGTGCAGAATGGATTCATGAAAAAGCAAAGGAAATTTCAGGATTTCCAGAAAAACTTTTAAATGAGTTAAAGCATTGTATTTTAGCACATCATGGAGAATTGGAATTTGGCTCTCCAAAAAAACCAGAGCTTATAGAAGCGTTTGCCTTAAATTTTGCAGATAATATGGATGCAAAAATGGAAACATTAAAAGAGTTGTTTTGTGCAAATCCTGATAATTATGGCTGGCTGGGATATCAAAAACTTTTAGAAGCTGATATTAGAAGATCAAGTGGAGGAAAATAATTATAAAAATCAAAGTGATAAGAGCAAAAAAAGTTTTGCATATAGTAAATGGATAAATTTTTCCTGTGAATTTATATTATAGTGGAAAAGGTGACAAGATTGGCATTAATAAATATTGGTTCTGAAACGGAACAAATTGAATATAAAAAAAGTATTGGTGAGTTAAAAGAGGCTATATTTTCTATTGTGGCCATTTTGAACAAGCATCAGAAAGGCGAGTTGTATTTTGGTGTGAAAAATGATGGAACAGTAATTGGACAGGAAATCAATGATGAATCTTTGCGAAAAGTAAGTCAGGCAATTGGAAATCATATTAAACCTGCTATTTATCCAGAAATAAAAATACAACAATTTGGTGATAGAAAGACAATTTTAGTACATTTTAAAGGCAATAGATGCCCCTATCTTGCTTATAATGTTCCAAGAATAAGAGTAGCAGATGAAGATCTTGTTATGGATCAGGATACTTATGATGCTATGATACGAAAACGTGATAATATTGATTATGCATGGGAGAAAAGAGTATCTAAATACAAAATTAGTGATATAAACAAAGATGCTTTTTCAGAATATTTAAGGAGAGCAAAAGAAGCTGGGCGAATTGATTTTGAAGACATAGATGTAAAAGTCGTTTTAGATAAACTGGAATTGATAGAGGGAGATTATCTTTTAAATGCAGGTGCTGCACTTTTTTGTGATTGTGGTATTATCAATGAATTACAGATTGCAAAGTTTGCGTCTGACGAACGCTTGACATTTACTGATATACGTAGATATAGTGGTTCTGTTATGGAATTAAAAAAAAAAGCAGAACAGTATATTATTGATGCTATGGATTGGCGTGTCGAGTTTGGAAATTTGACCAGAAAAGAAATACCAGAAATTCCATTAGATGCGATCAGAGAGGCAATTACAAATTCTTTTGGACATAGAATGTTTGATAGTGGGCAGAGTAATGAAATTGCAATTTTTAAAAATAGAATTGAAATTTATAATCCGGGTGCTTTTCCAGTAAATAAAACACCAGAAAGTTATGTAGTGGGAAATCAAAGACCAATTCGTAGAAATCCTCTAATTACTCGTACATTATATTATTCTAAAGATATGGAGAGTTTTGCAACAGGATTAAAGCGTATTAAAAATGCTTGTAATAAAGCAGGATGTAGAGTGGAATTTAAAACACTAGAGGATGCTTTTATTGTTGTATTTTATCGGTATGTTACTCAAAATTTGAGCGATACCGCTCAAAAAACCGCTCAAAAAATCATTCAAAAAGAAGAAAGAATTAATGCACTGCTTCAATATTGCAAAGAACCAAAGAACAGAAAAGAGATGATGGAATTTCTTGGTATAAAACATAGAACTACTTTCAGAAGTGACTACCTGAATCCATTATTGAATGATGGAAAAATTGCAATGACATTGCCTGATAAGCCACGAAGCAAGAATCAAAAATTTTATTCTATTTAACTTTTACAAAATAACGAATTTGTAATTTATAACGATAGAAATAATGTCAAAAAAGGAAAGGGAATATAGGAAATGAAGGAAATCCCAATTCAAAAAAATGAGGAATATTCTTTGGAGATTACAGATATTGGAACAGATGGGGCTGGGATTGGACATAGCAATGATTTTGTATTTTTTGTGAAAGATACCGTTCCCGGTGATATTGTAAAAATCAAAGTGATAAAGGTAAAAAAAAGTTTTGCATATGGCAAATTAATAAAAATTATAAAGCCATCAAAGGATCGTGTAGAGCCAAAATGCCCCATAGCAAGACAGTGTGGTGGCTGTCAATTGCAGCACTTATCTTATGAAAAGCAATTAGAATATAAACAAAGAAAAGTAAAAAATTGTTTGGAGCGAATTGGTGGTTGCAGAGAGTTTGTTTTAGAACCAATTCTTAAAATGGACGAGCCTTATCATTACCGAAATAAAGCACAATTTCCTGTAGGAAAAACAAAAGATGGAAAGCTTGCGATTGGATTTTATGCAGGACATACTCATTCCATTATAGATACAAAGACGTGCTGTATTCAAGCAGAAATTAATGAGAAAGTAATGGAACTTATTAGAAATTTTTTGGAAACATATCAAATCCCTCCCTATGATGAAGAAAGCCATACAGGTCTTGTTAGACATATTCTTACAAGAGCAGGGTTTGCAACAGGGGAACTTATGATTTGTCTTGTAATTAATGGAGATAAATTGCCATATGAAAAAGAATTTGTAGAAATGCTGACAAAAAAAGAGTGGAAAATTTCTACAAATCAAGGAGAAAAAGATAGCGATAGTTTTAAATTTTGGAAAGTAACAAGCATTTCTTTTAATATTAATAAAGAAAAAACAAATGTTATTATGGGGCAGGAATGTGTATTTTTATGGGGAAAACCCTATATTACAGATAAAATTGGAGAAAATAGTTATCGAATTTCTCCGCTTTCTTTTTATCAGGTGAATCCAGTACAAACAAAGAAATTATATGATATGGTATTAGAATTTGCAAAGCTTACAGGAAAGGAAATTGTCTGGGACTTATATTGTGGAACAGGAACGATTTCTTTATTTCTTGCACATCAGGCAAAAAAAGTATATGGGGTAGAAGTTATTTTACAGGCTGTGGAAGATGCAAAAGAAAATGCAAAAATCAATGGAATTGAAAATGCGGAGTTTTTTTGTGGACGTGCAGAGCTTGTATTGCCAGAATGGTATAAACAGTATCCACAAGAAAAAGCAGATCTTGTAGTTCTTGATCCTCCAAGAAAAGGATGCGATAAAAAACTGCTTCTTACAATTGCTGCTATGAAAGTAGAGAAAATTGTTTATGTAAGCTGCGATCCAGCAACATTAGCAAGAGATATAAAAATATTGGGAGAATATGGATATTGTCTTAAAAGAGTAAGGACATGTGATATGTTTGGAAATTCTATTCATGTGGAGAGCGTGGCATTAATACAAAGAAAAGAATCCTAAGAATTTGTATATGAATTAATGCTTAGACAATGCGATATGTCGTTATCAGAAACTTTGGAACAGTTATCAGATATTGGCAGTTGTATTTATCTTTATGTAAATTGAGAAATTCCAGAAGTTTTTCAGATTTTATCTTGCAGAACATCTTATGAAGTGTATTATATACAAATTTAAGTATGCAGAGGAGATTATGATGAAGACTTTAATATTAAATGGCTCTCCAAGAAAAAATGGTGATACGGTTAGTCTTATTGAGAAAATTGTTGAAAGAATTGTAGGAGAATATAGAATTTTAGATGCTTATAGGTGCAATATTTCGTCTTGTCTTGATTGTAGGTATTGTTGGAAAATTATTAGATGTTGGAAACAGACTTCAAACTTATTTTTGTGCTAGATTTTTTAGGAAAGAAGAACCTATTATAAAACCTAAAAAAGGTGCAATTATATTAGTTGGTGGAGGTGACGGTCATATAGATACAGCTTATAGCACAGCTTGTACGCTTTTGCATCATATGAACTGCTCTGACTACTCTCACGAACAAGCCCGTGGGGTTCTTACTACCAAGTTTAGCTTGTAATCGTACATCATTTTCAGACTTTGGAATACAAGTGTAAGTCTATTTGAGTGAGAACTTTTATTACCAAGCAGCCCTATGGCCACATGAGCAGTAAATTTCTGTCTTTCGGCAAGGAAGTATAGTCAATCTCCCTGTTCCAATACGAACGGAATGCTTTGAATATTTTACCTACGAAAAGACTACTTCGTAGAACCACCAATATTCAGTTGTTGAATACATTTTAATATATTGGATTGTAATCGTCAATAGAAAATTTAACAGTGGCTTTCATCCCATAGGCAAGCCTATGGGTTTTCGCCACAAATTTATAA
>CAJTJZ010000005.1:0-23919 GCA_910576895.1 uncultured Lachnospiraceae bacterium
CGGTCGTGCACATCACTTTATACTAAGCGGTCATGTTTTTCGACCGCTAGTATAAGTCTAATTTTCACTTAAAAAACTGCCGCTTTTGATACGGCAGTTTTTCATTTATTTATACTAAACGTTTATTTTTTCGATCGCTAGTATAAAATACTTTTTACTTTGCAGTAATATATCCTTGTGCTTTTAATAGTTCTGCAATTAATACAGCTCCTCCAGCAGCACCACGTACTGTATTATGGGAAAGTCCTACAAATTTATAATCAAATACAATATCTTCTCTAAGACGACCAAGAGAAATACCAAAACCATGTTCATAATTAACATCAAGTGTCACTTGAGGACGATTATCATCTTCCAAATATTGAATAAATTGTTTTGGTGCACTCGGAAGCTCTAATTCCTGTGGAAGTCCTTTAAAGTTTTTCCATGCCTCTATCATTTGTTCTTTTTCTGGCTTATGTTCAAAGTTTACAAATACAGAAGCTGTATGTCCATTTAAAACAGGAACACGTATACACTGGCATGTAATGATTGGATTGTTTGCTTTTACAATTTTTCCATCTTCTATATGCCCCCAGATTCTTAAAGGCTCTTGTTCACTTTTTTCTTCTTCTCCACTAATAAATGGAATAATATTTCCTTCCATTTCCGGCCAGTCTTTTAATGTTTTTCCAGCACCAGAAACTGCCTGATAGGTACTAGCTACTACTACTTTTGGCTTAAATTCAAGTAAGGCATGAAGTGCTGGTGTATAACTTTGAATAGAACAATTTGGCTTTACCACAATAAACCCTTTTTTTGTTCCTAACCGTTTTTTCTGAAATGGAATAATTTCTAAATGCTGTGGATTTAATTCTGGAACTACCATTGGCACATCTTCTGTCCAACGATGGGCACTATTATTGGAAACAACGGGTGTTTCTGTTTTTGCATATGCTTCTTCAATTGCTTTAATTTCTTCCTTTGACATATTAACAGCACTAAATACAAAATCTACTTCTGAGGATACCTCCTCTATTTGATTAATATCTTTTACTATTATTTTCTTTACTGCTTCTGGCATTTTTGTTTCGATTTTCCAGTTATTTCCAACAGCGTCTACATATGATTTTCCAGCACTTCTTTTACTGGCTGCAATTGTAGTTACTTCAAACCATGGATGCTGTTCTAATAAAGATACAAATCTTTGTCCTACCATACCTGTACCACCAAGAATACCAACTTTTAATTTATTGCTCATAATAATTCTCCTTTATTTTTTTATCTTTTTCCATAAATTTTAAGAAGCTATTTACAGTTTCTTATGTCCTTACTGTTTTTATGTGACGGACATTTGTTTTTATTTTTGAATATACTACAATGATTTTCCAAAAAATGCAAGATTTTTTTATAATTTCTTATATTGTCTTCCTATTTCGATATCTTCTCTTGTTGTAATTTTCATATTTTGATAGCTGCCTTCTACAATAAAAACAGGATGCTTTGTCATTCTTTCTACTACCATGCTATCATCTGTTACATCTGTAATCTTTTGTTCTATTAATTTTTGATATGCTTCCTTTATTAAATTTGCAGCAAATACTTGCGGTGTTTGAATATTCCATAAATTTTTTCTTGGTATTGTTGTAGTAATTTGATTATTTTCATCGGTTTGTTTTATGGTATCTTTTACATGAACACCTAAAACAACTGCTTTTTCTTTTTCTACTGCTTTTTTTAAATTTTCTAATAATTCGATTGTTATAAATGGTCTTGCACCATCATGAATCCAAATATAATCTGTTTTTTGTATTTTTTGAATCCCATTATATACAGAAAGATATCGTTCCTTTCCGCCTGCTGTTATTGCAGTTACCTTTTTTAAACCATATTTTTCTATATACTCCTTTTGGCAGTATACTTCTTCTCCTTTTCTGACAACAAGAATGATTTCATCAAGAAAACTTTGTTCAAATAAAAGAAGGGAATAAGCTAAGATTGGTTTTCCATCTAATTCCATATATTGTTTTGGAATTTTACTATTCATACGATGGCCGCTTCCACCTGCTAATAAAATTACACTATGTCTCGCCATATTGCTCTTTTTCTCCTATAAAAAAACTTTTTCTCCTAATTTTTGATTAGGGACTGCATTTAAGTCCCACCCTGCCCTTCTGTTTTTTAAAAATTCATAATAAGCAGCAGCTCCAATCATAGCTGCATTATCAGTACAAAGAATAGGAGAAGGACAATAAAAAGAAATATCTTCTTTCTCACAGGCTTTTTGCATGGAGAGCCGCAATTGTGTATTGCTTGCTACACCACCTGCAAGTGCAAGTTTATCAAAATGATATTCCTTTGCTGCCAAAATTGCATGAGAAACTAAGACAGATACAACTGCCTTTTGAAAAGAAGCTGCAATATCTGCACGATTTATCTCAATTCCTTTCATATTGCAAGCATTGATATAATTTAATACTGCGGATTTTACACCACTAAAACTAAAATCATAAGGAGCATCTGCAATTGATGCTCTCGGAAAATCAATGGCATCTTCATTTCCTTCTTCTGCAAGTTTCTGAAGCTTTGGTCCTCCCGGATAACCAAGTCCAATCGCTCTTGCTACTTTATCAAAAGCTTCTCCTGCTGCATCATCTCTTGTACGTCCTATTACTTTATAATCACCATAATCATTTACAATCACAAGATGCGTATGCCCACCAGAAACAACAAGACATAAAAAAGGTGGTTCTAACTCTTTATATTCAATATAATTTGCTGAAATATGCCCTTCTATATGGTGTACGGGAATTAATGGTTTTTTTGCAGCAAATGCGGCTGCTCCAACAAGTCCCGGTCCATAAGTAACAGCAATTGCATCTACTTCCTCTATTCCTACCAAAGCAGTAGAAAGTGCTTCTGCCATAACATAATTAATTCTCTCCATATGCTTTCTGGAGGCAATTTCTGGAACAACTCCTCCATATAATTTATGTATATCAATTTGTGATGAAATAATATTTGATAATACTTCACGACCATTTTTTACAATGGCAGCAGCCGTTTCATCACAGGAAGACTCAATTGCAAGTATTAAAGTATCCTCTTTTTTTTCTTCTTTCATTACCATTACTCATCTAAAACCTTTCCATTCGATAATTCCCATCCTAAAATTCTCCAATAACCCTCTTTATCTTTTCTTAAAAGAAATTCCTCACAAACAGTTACTGGATTGGATTTTTTTGTTTTTACCCGATAATAGCCTGACATTGTTGCATAATTTTCGGCATCCATTTCCTGATATATAATTTCACTATTTTTTGAAACCTGATAACTAGCAATTGTTTTTTTCTTTTTCTTATAATCTGCTACTTCTGTTTTTAAATCTTCTACATATTCTTTCAATGGATTTTGCTCTAAAAGTTCTAAATCAAATAATGTACGAAGTTTTACAACTAAAATATCCATTTGTTCCTCTGTAATTTCATCATTATAGATGCAACAAATAAGATCACTATAAAAAGTAACCACTTCTCTAGGATTTGATGGATATTCTTTTTCTAAATCGCTTGCAAGCAATTTTTCTATTGTATCCTTTTCTTTTTCTTTGCTGCTCTCTGTTCGAAAATCCTTATTTGATATGTAAATATAATAACCAATCACCAATGCTGCCATAATAACAATACAAATAACTGTTTTTATTATTTTAGATTTTTTCTTTTCCTCCATAGACTTCCCTCATTTCTATCTATCGCTCAATTCCCATTTTTATTATCTTATAATTTGTTTTTTTTATTCTTCTTTAGGAAATTCTAATAAAATGCTTTTTCTATCTTTTCCTGCTTTTGCATTTGGAAAAATCTGTCTTACTTCTTCCATATACTGCTCTGGGCAAACAAGAGATGGACTATAATGCGTCAGCCAAAGCTGTTGTACATTTGCATTTTTTGCTAAATATGCTGCTTCTTGAAATGTCATATGTTTATATTCTACTGCTTTTTGCTGTTTTTCTTTTTCCCCATACATACCCTCACAAATAAATAAATCCGCTTCTTTTGCCTGTTCTTCTATGGTAATTATTGGACGGGTATCTGTACAATAAGTAACCTTAATTCCTTTTCTTTTTGGTCCAAGTACCATAGAACTTGTCAATGTTCTATCGGGAAGTTCAATCGTTTCTCCTTTTTGTAAACGATTCCAATATTTCATTTCAATTTGATTCTTCTTTGCACGCTCGACATCAAAACGGCCTGTACGCTCTACCAAAAGCGTATAGCCATAACAAGTTACATTATGACTGACACGAAAGGCATGAATTACATATCCATTTTTTCTTATGACTTCTTCTTTACCAGAAATTTCCATAAATTCTAACGCAAACGGAAGCTCAGGTGCAATAATCCGCAATGCTTCTACTACTCGTATCAGTCCCTTTGGTCCAATCAATACAACTGGTTTTGTTCGATCTGCATTTCCCATAGATAGTAAAAGCCCCGGAAGCCCTCCGATATGATCACCATGATAATGTGTAAAGCAAATAATATCAATATCATGAACGCTCCAGCCTTTTTCCCTGATCGATACTTGCGTTCCCTCTCCACAGTCAATCAATAAACTGCTTCCATTGAGTCTAGTCATCAAGGAAGTTAAGCAACGTCCCGGCAGCGGCATCATTCCACCTGTTCCCAATAAACAAACTTCTAACATATATTTTTTTTCAACTCCTAAATAACCTCTGTTTTCTTTCTCTTTTGTAATGGAATCTGAAAACTGGCTGTCCACTGATCATAGCAAGATTCACAAATACGAAAAGAATGCACTGTAGTATCCTTCTCTGAAAAATATCCCCATTCCTTTTGTACTGCCAGCACATCTTCAAGCAGAATGCCATTTTTTACCTTTAATTCCCGTCCACATGCATTACAATATTTTTTTTCTTGCTTCATTCTATTCCCTCCCGATAATCTACCTGATATTTGCTGCCATTTCTATCCATTTCATTCCATTCTCTCTGTTCTTTTTAACAAAAATAACTCTATATAGAACATAAATGATAAATTATATACTGATAGGCATATTATATCTTGTAGAATCTTGTAAAACCATAGGGAATTGCTGGGTATGTCATGCCTTGTCATGCCTGCAAGGTAGGCATGACTTGTCATACTGCTTCGCAGATATGACAAAGCATAATAATACCATCTTCTTTTGGAAGTTCATAAAAATCTTTTCTAATTCCTACGCTTTTAAAACCAAATTTTTGATATAGGTGAATTGCAGGTTGATTACTTTTTCGCACTTCTAGCGTAAATGTATGAAGTCCTGCATCTTGTCCTCTTTTTAAAAGTTCTTTTATCAGTGCTTGCCCTACTTTCTGGTTACGATATTCTTTTGCCACAGCAACATTACAAATATCTCCATCTGGAGGAATCCCCCAAAGTCCACAGTAGGCTATAACCTGATTGTTGTTTTCTGCTACAATATAAATATTTTCTTTTCGTTTTAAGGTATCCTCAAAAGACTTTAAGCTCCATGGAACAGAAAAAATTTTTTGTTCTAAAGCAACTACTTGAATAAGGTCTTTTTTTTCTAATGTTCTAATTTCTATTTTTTTTACCTTCTTTCTCTTTTTCTTGTTTTTTTTCTTGAAATTTTTGTTCTCTTTCTCGTTCTGCTTGCGAGAGTCGCAAATATTCTGGTACATGTACTTGTGCTGGTTCAAAAATTCCCTTTTTATAATAAGAAAGCCCAAGTGTTCCAACAGCTCCTGCTCGCTGTCTCTTGCAATGTTCTGGTGCAAATGAAAATGGTACTTTTATCTGCTCTTTTATTTGACTTTTAAATACTTCAATACCATCTCCTAAAAAAATTACATTGGTTCTTTTTTTATTAGCAAGGCTATTTACTTCTTCTAAAATTTCCTCAATAGCGACTGCTTTTTGTTCTGATACTACCTCAAATTCCATAATATCTTCTTTTTGAACAAAGGTATAAATTCCTGTATATGTCTGATTTCTTCTGGCATCCATTAATGGACAAATCAGTGCTGTTGTACCATATAAATTATAAGCAAGAGCATCTACTGTTGGCACTGGAATAATTGGCTTATTTAATACAAATGCCAGTCCCTTTGCTGTAGCTGAGCTAATTCGCAGCCCTGTAAAAGAACCCGGTCCTTTTGCTACTGCAATAGCATCAATTTCCTCTAAATCCATTTGCAATGTTTGAACAATGGTATCAAGCATTGGTAATAATGTCTGAGAGTGTGTTTTTTTATGTGTTATTGTATATTCTGCAATCATCAGATCATCTTCCAAAATAGCTATAGAAGCGGTTAGTCCAGAGCTATCAATTGCTAAAATTTTCATAATCTTCCTTTTTATCCTCTCTCTTGTATTGTTATTTTTCTATAATCAAATCCATGTTCTATCATTTTTTCTATTGTAATCATTTTTGTATTTTTAGGAAGCAGTTCTTGAATCAGGGATGCCCATTCAATTAATGTAACACCAGAACCATAAAAATAATCTTCATATCCTATTTCATCCATTTCTTCTAAATCAGAAATTCTATATACATCAAAATGATAAAAAGGAAGTCTGCCATTTTCATAAATTTGTACAATCGTAAAGGTTGGACTATTTACATGATCTTTGATTCCAAGTCCAGCAGCAAAGCCTTGTGTAAAAACTGTTTTTCCTACGCCAAGATCTCCATAAAGTGCATAAATATCACCAAGTTTTGCTTGTTCTCCAAGTTTTTTTCCCAAGCAATAGGTATCGCTTTCCCGAAAGCTTTCATATATATTTTTCATAATAAAATTTACCTATCTTTTTATAGTATTCTATAAATTTTAAACTATATTATTCTTTAATGACAATATGTTTGAATCATCTCATTAATTTTATCCAATTCCTTCATCTGATTTTTTGGAAAAATATAAGCTCGCATTCTTGTAATATAAATAATAAGATAAGTTCCTGTATCTATAATTTTCATAATCTGATCCCATGGAATCATTCCATTTTGATCATGCTGAGAAAGTTCCAATCCATCCTCTCGAAAGGTATAATGAATTGGTTCATGAAACATTGGTGTTCGTTTAATCTGATTTGCTGCCTTTAGTAAAAGCTGTAAGGGCTGAATCACAGTAAATAACAATGCTACAATAGCTAATAGACATTTTGCTGTTATATCATACTGTTGAAAACGGATAATAAAAAGCAACGCTGCACCAATACTGATAAATAAACTAAATATTCCTGAAAAACATGCGTAATTATGTCTCATGAAAAAATAAAACATATCTTTTGTTCCAATTTTAATATCAACAGAAACTCCTGAAACTTCTTCTTTTTTATCCTGCTCTGTTGTATTTATATCCTGTTGCATTTCTTCTGTAAAAGACTTAGCAGAATCTTGAAACTCTTCTTTTATGCTGTCCTCCATGTTATATCCTCATTTTCTAATCTTTTATACTTTATTTTTACACAGTTTATTTATTTACTTATAATAATAGTTATAATTTCATTGTAAGCTGGATTCTTTCTTTTTCTATATCAACGCTAATTACTTTTACATCAACAATATCTCCTACACTTACAACCTCTAAAGGATGTTTTATAAATCTATCTTTGCTAAGCTGTGAAATATGTACAAGACCATCATGATGAACTCCAATATCAACAAAAACACCAAAATCAATGACATTTCTTACCGTTCCTTTTAAAATCATATCTGGTTTTAAGTCCTTAAGTTCCAGTACATCGGTACGCAGTATTGGTTTTGGCATCTCATCACGAGGATCTCTGCCCGGTTTTTCTAATTCTTTTACAATATCATGCAATGTCATTTCCCCAACATTACATTCCTTTGCATAATTTTGCCAATCATCCTTTTTAATCGAAAGACTTAATTTTGCCCCTTGTTGTGCCTTTTTAATATCAGAAAGCTGAAAGCCTGTCTTTTCTAAAAGTTTTTCTGCCGCCTTATAAGACTCTGGATGTACCCCTGTAGCATCAAATGGATTATCTCCATCTAGTATTCTTAAAAACCCAGCCGCCTGTTCATATGCCTTTGGACCAAGCTTTCCCACTTTTAAAAGTTGACGGCGATTTTTAAACTTTCCATGTTCCTCTCGATATGCTACAATATTTCTTGCTACTGTTTTTGAAATTCCAGATACATATTCTAGTAAAGAAATAGATGCTGTATTCAAATCAATTCCAACTTTATTTACACAATCTTCAACAACATTCCCTAATGCTTCTGTAAGTTTTTTCTGATTCATATCATGTTGATATTGTCCAACACCAATAGATTTTGGATCAATTTTTACAAGTTCTGCTAATGGATCTTGCAATCTTCTTGCAAGCGATGCTGCACCCCTTTGCCATTCCTCAAATTGCGGAAATTCTTCCGTTGCTAGTTTACTTGCAGAATAAACAGATGCCCCTGCTTCATTTACAATAATATAAGAGAGAGAAGACAAAGACGCTTCTTTTAAGAAATCTGCAATAAACTGTTCCGATTCTCTTGATGCTGTTCCATTTCCAATAGCGATTACTGTCACTTTATATTTATCAATAAAATCTTTTACTATTTTTTTTGTTTCTTCTACTTTTTTTCTTGGCTCTGTTGGAAAAACCATAGCAGTATCCAATACTTTTCCTGTGCTGTCTACTACAGCGAGTTTGCAGCCATGAGCATATCCCGGATCCCATCCAAGCACTACTTGCCCTGCAATTGGCGGTTGAAGCAAAAGCTGCTGCAAATTTTTTCCAAAGACAGTAATGGCACTATTTTCTGCCCGTTCTGTTAGTTCATTTCGAATTTCCCTTTCGATTGCTGGTGCAATTAACCGCTTATAGCTATCTTCTAATGCCTCTTTTATATAAATGGTACAAGGAGAATCCTTTTTTATTATTTTCTGTTGTTCCAAATAACGAAGTATTGGTTCTGTATCAATTACAATCTTTACTGTTAATATTTTTTCTTTTTCTCCACGATTTATTGCAAGAATACGATGTCCAGCGATTTTAGAAACTGCTTCCTCAAATTGATAATACATTTCATAGACAGATTTTATTGTATCATCTTTCGCTAAAGACTGTAATATACCATGTTCCATAGTATACGTTCGGATATAAGTACGATAAGCTGCATCATCTCCTACTGATTCTGCAATAATATCTTTTGCTCCCTCTATCGCTTCTTCTAAAGAAGCAACTCCTTTTTCTTCTGAAAGATACTTTTGTGCTTCCTTTTTTGGATCTTCCATACCCTGCATTGTAAGAAAAACTGCCAGTCCTTCTAGTCCCTTTTCTTTTGCAATCCCTGCCCTTGTCCGCCGTTTTGGACGATATGGCCTATATAAGTCTTCAACAGCTACTTGTGTCATTGCTTCTTCTATTTGCTTTTTCAGTTCTTGTGTCAACTTTCCTTGTTCTTCAATTGTTTGCATTACTTGTTGTTTCTTTTCCTCAAGATTTCGCAGATATTGCAGACGTTCACTTAAATTTCGTAAAGCCTCATCATTCATAGCACCATGTTTTTCCTTACGATATCTTGCAATAAATGGAATCGTATCCCCTTCATCAATCATATGAATAACAGCTTCTGTCTGCCATGACTCAATTTTTAATTCTTCACTGATTTGTTTTACAATATCCATATAGATTCCTTTCTGGATGGTTTTTCATACTTTTCTTTTATCATACAACAAAAAATTCATTCTGTCAAAACTTCTTATAGTTAGAAAATTCATTCTTCTTCCTCTGGATAAACCATTCCCCATTGTTTTCGGATATCCGTCATTATTTTCATAACATCCCTTGTATAAGAAAGATACATATGATTTTCTTTTCCATCAACAGCAAGTTCCATATCTTCTACTTCATAATATAATGCATCTCTTGTATGACCTTCTTTTAATATTTCTGTATGACCATCTTCTGTATAAGTAATTACTACTTCTTGTCCTCTTGGATAATTATATATTTCTATATAGCCTTTATCAAAGGAAACCATTCCCCGTTTTGGTTGTTTTGCATGTAAAGAAAGTATGATGGTTGCCATTTCTTCTTTCTCATTCATTAATAAAATGCTAGCCTGCTCATCAACACCTGTTTTTGCATATTTTACTTGGGAAAGTACTTGGTGAGGGGCAGCACTCATAAACCATCGAACAAAAGAAAGTGCATATACCCCTATATCCAACATAGCCCCACCTGCAAGATTACGATTAAAAAAACGATTGGACATATCATATTCTTTATAACTTCCAAAATTTACTTGTATCAATCGTAGTTCCCCTAATGTTCCTGATTGTATCCTCTCTTTTAGTGCTCTATATATCGGCATATGATAAATTGTCATTGCCTCTGCTAAAACTACATTATTTTCCTTTGCTAACTTAATTGCAAGAGATAATTCCTCAGAATTAAGCGTAATTGATTTTTCACATAAAACATGTTTCTTTGCAAGTACCGCCTTACAAATATAAGAAATATGTGTATTATGTGGCGTGGAAATATAAATAATATCAACACAATCATCTTGAAATAATTCTTCTATGTTTTGATATACCTTTTTAATACCATATTTATTTGCAAATTCTACTGCTTTATAATAAGTACGGTTTGCTACAGAATATAATTTCTGTCCTCTCTTTTCCATTGCTTGTGCCAATTCATTTGCAATAATGCCACACCCTAATACTGCCCAATGATATTGCTTCATAAATTTTACTAAACACAAGTTCTGCTATCCCTAGAAATCATAAATAACAAAACCTATGCTATCTCCTTTCTATTCTCAACTTATTTTTTTATTTTATCATATCATTCCCTGACTTTCCACAAAAATTAGTATTTTCTATAGAGAATAGCAAAAAAGACCCCGGAAATATTTGATTTTACAATATTTCCGGAGTTGTTTATTATACGAAAACGTCTTTGTTTGACTACCAATATAACTATTCTAGTCTTCAATTTCTGATATTTCATTAAGCAAAAGTGCTTCTTCTTCTGTTTCATCTCCTAGAACACCACTATTGCCTTCTATATCATTTATCTCATGATCATTTATTGTATCTTCTTCTAAATTCTCATCTTCTAAATCCTCTGGCAATTCTTCTTCTAAATCATCTTCTGGAAAAATTTCTTCTTCTCCTTCACCAGCATTTTCAATTGCATTTAACATATTTTTCATAGCAATTCCAATTGCTGTTTCTGGCATTTCTTCTGCATTAATTTGTTCTTCTAAAGGTGTTTCTTCTAACTCTTGTGTTTCTATAACTTCTTCCTCCTGATGACGGCGGATTCTTTTTACATCTTCAAATTCATCACTATTAAGTTTTACAGAACGATACCGTTTCATTCCCGTTCCTGCTGGAATCAGCTTACCAATAATAACATTTTCTTTTAATCCAATGAGCTGATCTTTTTTCCCTTTAATTGCTGCTTCTGTCAATACTTTTGTTGTTTCTTGGAATGAGGCAGCAGATAGGAACGAATTGGTAGCAAGACTTGCTTTTGTAATACCAAGCATTACTTGCTTTCCTTCTGGTGGTTCTAATCCTTCTTTTGTCAACCGTTCTGTTTCATCATCAAAATCAAGAATATCCACTAATGTACCCGGCAAAAATTCAGAATCTCCACTATTTTCAATGCGAACTTTCTTTAACATTTGTCGAACAAGCACTTCTACGTGTTTATCACTAATTTCTACACCTTGTAAACGATATACACGCTGTACTTCACGCAACATATAATCTTGTACTGCACGAACACCTTTAATCTTTAATAGATCATGAGGGTTAATGCTTCCTTCTGTCAGTTCATCACCAGCTTCCAGTTCCTGTCCATCTTGTACTTTAATACGAGAACCATAAGGAATTAAATAGCTTTTTACTTCCTCTGTTTCTGGATTTGTAATTGTTACTTCTCGTTTCTGTTTTGTATCACTAACGCTAACACGACCGCCAAATTCTGCAATAATAGCAAGTCCTTTTGGCTTTCTTGCTTCAAAAAGTTCTTCTACACGAGGAAGACCTTGAGTAATATCATCACCAGCAACACCGCCTGTATGGAAAGTACGCATGGTAAGCTGTGTTCCCGGTTCTCCAATGGACTGTGCAGCAATAATTCCTACGGCTTCACCAACTTGTACGGCTTCGCCTGTTGCCATATTTGCACCATAGCACTTTGCACAAATTCCTACATGAGAACGACAATTAAGAATATTTCGTATCTTTACTTTTGCATCTTTTCCTGCATCCTGAATTGCTTTTGTTTTCATAATACGGGCAGCACGTTTTGGTGTAATCATATGGTTTGCTTTTACAATTAACTCACCATTATCATCAAAAATAGATTCGCAGGAAAACCGTCCTGTAATACGTTCTTCCAAACTTTCAATCATTTCATTGCCATCCATAAATGCCTTAATCCACATTCCCGGAATTTCTTTGCCTTCACAGCAGTCAATCTCACGAATAATTAATTCCTGTGATACATCGACCATACGGCGTGTTAAATAACCAGAATCGGCAGTACGAAGAGCAGTATCAGATAATCCCTTTCTTGCACCGTGAGCAGAAATAAAGTATTCTAGTACATCAAGTCCTTCTCGGAAGTTCGATTTAATTGGAAGTTCAATTGTGCGTCCTGAAGTATCTGCCATCAGTCCACGCATACCAGCAAGCTGTTTAATCTGCTTATCAGAACCACGAGCACCAGAATCTGCCATCATATAGATATTGTTATATTTATCAAGCCCTGATAAAAGTGCTTCTGTAATTTCATCATCTGCTGCCTTCCATGTTTCAATGACTGCTTTATAGCGTTCTTCTTCTGTTAAAAGTCCTCGATGGAAATTTCTAGTAATCTTTCCAATTGTTTTTTCTGCATCTTCCAAAATAGACTTTTTCTTTTCTGGCACTGTCATATCAGAAATAGAAACTGTCATAGCAGCTCTTGTGGAATATTTATAACCAAGTGCTTTCACAGCGTCTAATGTTTCTGCTGTTCCTGTTGCTCCATGTGTATTAATACATTTTTCCAAAATCTGCTTTAATTGTTTTTTTCCTACATGGAAATCAATCTCAAGTTTTAAAAGATTTTGAAATTTTTCTTGTTCTGTACTACCGGAACGCTCTACAAACCCTAAATCTTGTGGAATAATTTCATTAAAAATAAATCTTCCCAAAGTAGATTCTATAATTCCTGTACAGACTTTTCCATCCTCTGTTTTTACAGTTCTTCTAACTTTAATTCTGGAATGCAGTGTCAATGCATTATTTTCATAAGCAAGAATTGCTTCATTTACATTTTTAAAATATTTCCCCTGCCCCAATGCATTTGGTCGCTCTTGTGTTAAATAATAAATTCCAAGTACCATATCCTGAGAAGGAACAGCCACAGGTCCGCCATCGGATGGTTTTAATAAATTGTTTGGTGAAAGTAAAAGGAAACGACATTCCGCTTGTGCTTCTACAGATAATGGCAAATGGACTGCCATCTGATCACCATCAAAGTCTGCATTAAACGCTGTACAAACAAGAGGATGAAGTTTAATTGCCTTTCCTTCTACAAGCGTTGGTTCAAATGCCTGAATACCAAGTCTATGAAGTGTTGGTGCACGATTTAACATAACAGGATGTTCTTTAATTACGTCCTCTAATACATCCCAAACCTCTGTTTGAAGACGTTCTACCATTTTTTTTGCTGCTTTAATATTATGGGCAATTCCTTTTTCTACAAGCTCTTTCATAACAAATGGCTTAAATAATTCAATTGCCATCTCTTTTGGAAGCCCACATTGATAAATCTTTAATTCTGGTCCTACAACAATAACAGAACGTCCAGAATAATCAACACGCTTTCCTAACAAATTTTGGCGAAATCTTCCCTGTTTTCCCTTTAACATATCGGATAAGGATTTTAAGGCACGATTTCCCGGTCCTGTTACGGGTCTTCCCCGGCGGCCATTATCAATCAAAGCATCGACTGCCTCTTGCAGCATTCTCTTTTCATTACGAACAATAATATCGGGTGCACAAAGCTCCAATAATTTCTTTAAACGATTATTTCGATTAATAATACGGCGGTACAAATCATTCATATCGGAAGTAGCAAAACGTCCACCATCAAGCTGCACCATTGGCCGTAAATCTGGCGGCATAACAGGAATTACATTCATAATCATCCATTCTGGTCGATTCCCTGATTCTCGAAATGCTTCTACTACTTCCAGACGTTTAATAATTCTTGCTCTTTTTTGCCCTGTGGATTCTTTTAAGCCTTTTTTTAACTCCAATGAATCCTTTTCTAAATCAATTGCCTTTAAAAGCTCTAAAATTGCTTCTGCACCCATGCCAACACGGAAATTATTACGTCCGTATTTATCACATGCTTCCATATATTCTTTTTCTGTAATTACTTGCTTATAAGAAAGTTCTTCCGCAAGTCCTTTTTCGAGCACAATATAAGCAGCAAAATATAACACTTTCTCCAAACTTTTTGGCGATAAATCAAGGATTAATCCCATACGGCTTGGAATCCCTTTAAAATACCAAATATGAGATACTGGAGCAGCAAGATCAATATGCCCCATACGCTCCCTGCGGACGCTTGCTTTTGTAACTTCTACACCGCAGCGATCACAGATCACACCTTTATAACGAATCTTTTTATATTTACCACAATGGCATTCCCAATCCTTTTGTGGTCCAAAAATCTTTTCACAAAATAAACCATCTTTTTCCGGTTTTAGCGTTCTATAATTAATTGTTTCCGGCTTTGTTACTTCACCATGTGACCATTCTCTAATCTTTTCTGGTGAAGCAAGACGAATTTGGATAGCATCATATGTGAAAGACTGATTATGGTTTCCATTCTGTTCTGCTGTTATAGCACTTTCTGACATTAATCGGCACTCCTTTCTGCGATCATTTACTCTGTATAATCTTCAAGCTCTACAAGGCCAATACCTTCTTCATCGCCAAAAACTTCATTAAATGATCCATCCTCTGTATCAAAGGCTTCTTCTTCCTCTTTGGAAGAAACCTGTCTGTAACCGTTCTGTCCATTTAAACTTTCTTGATCACGATTTAGAGTTTCATCTCCTTCCATAAAGCGTGAAATCTCCTCATCGCCATAATCAATTGCTTCTGTCATTTGTACTTCATCGCCATTTTCATCAAGTACCGTAACATCTAATGCTAAGGACTGCAATTCCTTTAACAGTACTTTAAAGGATTCTGGAATCCCCGGATCTTGAATATTTTCTCCCTTAATAATTGCTTCATATGTTTTTATACGTCCTGTTACATCATCCGATTTTACTGTCAAAATTTCCTGTAAGGTATAAGCAGCACCATAAGCTTCTAATGCCCAAACTTCCATTTCTCCAAAACGCTGTCCGCCAAATTGTGCCTTACCACCAAGTGGCTGCTGTGTTACAAGAGAATATGGTCCTGTAGAACGGGCATGGATCTTATCATCTACAAGATGGTGCAGTTTTAAATAGTTCATAAATCCAATTGTAACACGTCCATCAAAATATTCTCCAGTACGCCCATCACGAAGCTCTACTTTTCCATCACGACTAATTGGAACGCCTTCCCATTCTTTTTTATGATCTTGATGATCAATGAGGTACTTCATTACTTCCGGATCTAAAATATCTTTATATTTTTCTTCAAATTCTTCGATAGAAGTATTTACATAATCATTGGCAAGATCAAGCGTATCCATAATATCATCTTCATTTGCACCATCAAATACAGGGGTAGAAATATTAAATCCAAGCACTTTTGCTGCAAGAGATAAATGAATTTCCAAAACCTGTCCAATATTCATACGAGATGGCACACCAAGCGGATTTAATACAATATCTAATGGCCGCCCATTTGGAAGAAATGGCATATCTTCTACAGGAAGTACACGAGAAACAACACCCTTATTTCCATGTCGTCCTGCCATTTTATCACCAACCTGAATTTTCCGCTTTTGTGCAATATAGATACGAACAGATTGATTGACTCCCGGAGGCAATTCATCGCCGCCTTCTCTTGTAAAGACTTTCGCATCTACAATAATACCAAATTCTCCATGTGGTACACGCAAAGAAGTATCTCTAACTTCTCTTGCTTTTTCTCCAAAAATCGCCCGAAGCAGTCGCTCCTCTGCTGTCAGTTCTGTTTCCCCTTTTGGCGTTACTTTACCAACTAAAATATCACCAGCACGTACTTCTGCTCCAATACGAATAATTCCTTTTTCATCTAAGTTTTTCAGTGCATCATCACCAACACCCGGCACATCTCTTGTAATTTCCTCTGGTCCAAGCTTGGTATCTCTTGCCTCTGCTTCATATTCATTAATATGAACAGAAGTATATACATCTTGTTGTACAAGCCGTTCACTTAAAAGAACAGCATCTTCATAATTATAGCCTTCCCATGTCATAAAACCAATCAATGGATTTTTACCAAGTGCAATTTCTCCTCCACAAGTAGAAGGTCCATCGGCGATTACTTGCCCTGCATGAATCACATCATTTTTTGATACGATTGGCCGTTGATTCATACAAGTTCCCTGATTGGAACGATCAAATTTTAATAATTTATATCTTGTCTTTGTACCATCTTCATTACGAACAATAATTTCATTGCTGGCAGAGCGTTCTACCACACCATTCTGTTTTGCTAGTACACAGTTTCCAGAATCGACAGCAGCTTTTAATTCCATTCCTGTACCAACAGCAGGTGCTTCTGTTACAAGAAGTGGTACTGCCTGCCGCTGCATATTAGAACCCATAAGAGCACGATTGGCATCATCATTTTCAAGGAAAGGAATCATCGCTGTTGCTACGGAAAATACCATTTTTGGTGATACATCCATTAAGTCAACTCTTTTTTTATCGAAAGAAGAAGTTTCTTCACGAAAACGTCCAGAAACAGAATTATTTACAAAATGCCCTTCCTCATCTAGTGGTTCATTTGCCTGTGCTACAATATATTTATCTTCCTCATCTGCTGCAAGATAAACAACTTCATCGGTTACTTTTGGATTCTCTTTATCACTTTTATCTACTTTTCGATAAGGTGCTTCTACAAATCCATATTCATTAATTACAGCATAACTAGCTAAGGAATTAATCAGTCCAATATTTGGTCCTTCTGGCGTTTCTACTGGACACATTCTTCCATAATGGGAATAGTGAACATCACGAACTTCAAATCCGGCACGATCACGTGACAAACCACCCGGACCTAAAGCAGAAAGCCTTCTTTTATGTGTTAATTCACTTAATGGATTGTTTTGATCCATAAACTGTGATAACTGAGAACTTCCAAAAAATTCCTTGACTGCTGCTGTTACTGGTTTAATATTAATTAAAGACTGTGGAGAAACATTTTCTAAATCCTGTGTTGTCATACGTTCTCTTACAACACGTTCCATTCTGGATAATCCAATACGATATTGATTTTGTAATAATTCCCCAACAGCACGAATCCTTCTATTGCCAAGATGATCAATATCATCTTTATTTCCAATATGATATTCCAAATGCATATTATAATTAATGGAAGCAAAAATATCTTCTTTTGTAATATGTTTTGGAATCAAACTACTTATATTTCTACGAATTGCCCCTTTTATTTCCTCTTCTTCATCATATTGTTCTAAAATCTCTTTTAATGCAGGATAAAATACATTTTCTTCTACACCAAGAAGTGCTCTTTTATTTTCTACTGGAAAATAGGCATCTAAGTCAACCATCATATTCGATAAGACACGAACAGGGTCATCTTTTCCTTCTACTTCAATTAAAACATAAGGAACAGCCGAATTTTGTAATTGTATTGCCATAGCTTCGGTAATAATCTGTCCTGCTTCAATCATCTCGCCTGTTGTTTGATCAACAACTGTTTTTGCAAGCTTATGACCAACAATTCTATTTTTAAAGTGTAATTTTTTATTAAATTTATAACGTCCTACTTTTGCAAGATCATATCTTCTTGGATCAAAAAACATACCATTGACTAAAGATTCTGCACTATCTACCGATAATGGCTCTCCCGGACGCAGCTTTTTATATAATTCCAACAGACCATCATTGTGATTGTCGGAAGGATCTTTTCCAAAACTTGCAATCAATTTTGTTTCTTCACCAAAAACTTCTAAAATTTCTGTATTGCTTCCAAGTCCTAATGCACGAAGTAATACAGTAATTGGAACTTTTCGATTACGATCTACTCTAACATAAAATACATCCGAAGAATCTGTTTCATATTCTAACCAAGCACCACGATTTGGAATCACAGTACAACTATAAAGTTCTTTTCCAATCTTATCATGTGTAATACCATAATAAATACCCGGAGAGCGTACTAACTGGCTAACAATGACACGCTCTGCACCATTAATAATAAAAGTACCAGTCGCCGTCATCAATGGCAGGTCGCCCATAAAAATATCATGCTCATTAATTTCGTCATTTTCCTTGTTCCGAAGCCTTACTTTTACTTTTAGAGGAGCTGCATAGGTTGCATCTCTTTCCTTGCATTCTTCAATTGAATACTTCACGTCATCTTCACACAGCTTAAAGCTGATAAATTCCAAACTCAACTTGTCGCTGAAATCTGTAATGGGGGAAATATCACGGAATGCTTCCATCAGACCTTCTTTTAAAAACCATTGATAAGAGGCTGTTTGAACTTCGATTAGGTTTGGCATCTCTAAAACTTCCTTTTGTCTAGAAAAGCTCATACGAAGACCATTGCCAACCCTTGTCGGACGAATCCTGTTTTTTTCCATTGACGTTCTCACTCCTTGTCATATTATTTAATTGCCTAAGTAAATAGATAAATAAGTACGTAAGATAGAAAGATTTTTCTATTTTACTCTTCCATTTTTGCATCTCTTGTGATATAATAGATGAAAGAAAGCACTATATTACCACAATAGTGCATTTTCCATCTTATCATAAATTGTCAAGAGTGTCAAGGAAATTTTTTCAAGATAAAATAGCTGTAATACAGAATTTATATTCCCTTTCTGCATTACAGCTATTCTTATTAAAAAACATTTTTTCTTTTTTATTATTTGAGTGTTACCTTTGCACCTTCGCCTTCCAGTTTCTTCTGGATTTCTTCTGCTTCTTCCTTTGTAGCACCTTCTTTTACTACCTTAGGAGCATTATCTACAACTTCTTTTGCTTCTTTTAATCCTAAGCCAGTTACTTCACGAACAACTTTGATAACCTTAACCTTATTTGGTCCAACTTCTGTAAGTTCTACATCAAATTCTGTCTTTTCTTCAGCGGCTGCTGCATCACCTGTATTTGCTGCTGCAACTACAACACCTGCTGCTGCGGATACACCAAATTTTTCCTCGCAAGCTTTTACTAAATCATTTAACTCTAGTACAGATAATTTTTCAATTTCTTCAATAAATTCCTGAGTTGTCATTTTCTTTACCTCCATAATCATATTTTTTCTTTTATCCTATTTTCTTTTTTAAAATAGCATATATCGTTATTGTTATTTCTCTCCTACTCGGCTGCTTCGCCCTGCTTTTCTGCAATCTGTTTAAGCACACGAGCAAAGTTTGTAATTGGAGACTGAAGGCTTCCAAGCAATCTAGAAATAAGCACTTCTCTTGATGGAATTGCAGCAATGACAGCCGTTCCTGCTGCATCATAATAAGTACCTTCGATTACACTTGCCTTAAATTCTAATGCATCAACACTTTTTACATATTTTGCAAGAATTCTAGCTGGAGCTGTGGCATCCTCACTACCAAATGCAATGGCTGTTGGTCCTTCTAAATGTCCATCAAGCTGAGCGAAATCAGTTCCTTCAAAAGCACGCTTTACAAGTGTATTTTTATATACTTTATAAATAACGCCTGCTTCTCTAAGCTCTTTACGAAGAGCTGTATCCTGCTCTACTGTCATACCACGATAATCTACTAATACGACAGCTTTTGCATCGGCAGCATTCTTTTTAATTTCGTCAACAATCGGCTGTTTTAACTCTACCTTTGCCATTTCTTTACCTCCTTTTATATTTTTTCCGTTTACATAAAAACATATAAACGGCTACACCGCCAAAAAATTTTACATTCTTTTCATACTTTTTTACGAAAAAGCTGTAAAATAAGAAAACTCCCTAATACAAAGACTAGGGAGCAAAAAAGTCAAATTTAAAAAACATCTACTTTCTTTCACTTCCTCGGCAGGCAAAATTTTATGCTCTATAGCACCTGCTGTCTTCGGCAGTAACTTGTAAACAAGCAGTAGCTAGTCTAGCATACCTTTCCTAGCTTGTCAAGAAAAAATTGAAAATTTCTTACACTTTTTATCCAATCTCCCGCAACCTTTCTACTAATGTCTTTTTTTGCAGGACATGCAATAGAAAATATGATACAATACTTGGTACAATAATAATAACAATAATATATATAAGTAACATCTGCCATGGAAAATGATAATGCATATAAGTTGCACCAAATTTCTGTAAAACCTGAACGATACCATAACCACAAATTGTTCCTAATATGATTGTAATGATTGTATTTCCAAAAGCTAATAAAAGTCCTTCATATTCAATCATTTTCGTTATTTGTTTTCTTCCCATTCCTATCGATTGCAGCATAGCAAGTTCTCTTTTCTTTGATATAATATTAGAAATTAAAGTATTAATCAAATTAATAAAACTAAATGCAATAATAAAAATGGCAAGTCCAAGAAAAACTTTAAATGTTAAATCAAAATTTGCCTGACTTTGTTTTAATTCTTCATAAAAAGTATTCATAAAAATCAGTGGTTCTTCTTCTAAAATAGAACGTAAATCTTGTTCTATTGCTTTTCCTTTTTCTTCAAATTCTGTCGATATCACAATGCGATTTGTTAAATCAATTCCTTCTGTATTCATTTCTTTTTCTTGTTCTTTTGGCAATAAAAACCAACCACTATTATACAATGTCCAATAATTTTCTTCATTATACTTATTTACTGCACCAGCAATCGTAAATTCTTTTTCTCTTGTCTTCTTTCCATCAAACCAGCTTAATGTTATTTTCTCTCCTGTTTCAAATTTCCATCCATAAATTTCTTCTGCTATATTATTTAATGTAATTAAAATTTCATCATTCTCTACCATATGATCATAATCAAAATCCCCTTGTGTCATTCCTTTTTTTAGTCCCTCTACATCTTCTTTTGTAAAAAACGCTGCAGTATCTTCTGAATTATACTTATGATATTTATACTTAACAGCCAGTCTTTCACTCTTTTTTATTTCTTTTACACCGGGAATAGCAGCAATTTCTTCCAACAGTTCCTTATGAAAAGGTTCTTTCATTTGTACTCCTGTATCTCCATGCTCATCTAGCGTTGCTGCATTATAACTTAACATTAAATCAAATTCGCCAAATTTAAATTGCCCCTGTCTGGCATATTCATAAATATTTAAAGAAGTTGTAAATGTTGCGGCAACCATAAATAATACACCACCTACACCAAGAGAAATGATTGTCAGTATCAATTTTTTTAAATTTCTTTGATTGCTCATCTTAGCTAGATGAAATGGTGTCAGCTTGCGATGAAGTTCTTTTGTTATCACCGTTGTTTTATCCGATTCATATCCTGTTGTCTTTAACGCTTCTATAGGTGATACTTGTGCTGCTATTTTCGCTGGTTTTCTAATCGAAATCAATACTGTAATAAAATCTGCAATCCAAATAATAATGAAAAATAAAATGGTATATTTCCATGAAAAACCTTCTGGAATTACAAGATATGCAAAGACAGAACCAAGAAAAAGTCCAATTGGTGCTCCAAAAAGGCATAAACTCATTCCTTCTTTTTTAACCATAGATTTAATCTGTTTTCCTGTCATTCCTATAGTGCGAAGCTGTCCAAATTGTTGTATTCTGCCTGCAATTGAAAGATAAAAAACACTATAAATAACTAAAACACTAACAAATAAAATTCCAATTCCTATCAAAATTACAGTAGCAATTTCTGCAAAGGATACTCCAAGATAACCAACAAAAGCATTATTTTCATTAATATCCTCTCTTTTTATTCCACATTCACTGCCAATCTCACGAATACAGGCAAGAAATTCATCATCTGACATCTTTTCTGCTCCATAGATTCGTACTGCTGCTGTATATGGCACGTCTTGTAATTGTGAACCTTTTTCGGCATATTCTTTTGAAGCAATAAGTGTATATACTTTTCCCTGCGATTTTGCATCTGTAAATCCTGAAATTGTAAACGTTTCTTCGCTTCCATCTAAAAAAGAAAAACTCAATGTTTCTCCAAGCTTCGCTTTTTTTCCAATTTGCTTCATATAAGCTTTATCTACTGCAATTTCATTTATTTTTTCAGGATATGTTCCTTCTGCTATTTCTATGGTACTAATTTTTGATTCCTTTTGCTCATAATAATAAATTGCTAAAACATATTGATCCATCTCCATACTTTTACTGCCTTTAAATAAAAGAAGATCTTCAATTTGTTCTTCTTTTTGCAATTTTTCAAGCTGTTCTTCATAAACACCACTATATAGGACATGCTGCATTTTATCTAACTGCCTTTGTTCCTTCATATTAACTCCACTATAAAATAATGTAATCCCTGATAACAGCCCAACAGAAAGCACAATCGTAATTAAAATAAAAATATTTCTTGTACGACTACTTGATAAACTTCTTTTTGCCAATTTACTAACAACTTTTTTATTATTATTATCACCAAGCATTCCTTGTTCCCTCCTTCTTATTTTACAATTTTTCCATCTTCAATCCGAATAATGCGTTCTGCAAGCTGTGCAATTTCATTATTATGTGTAATCATTACAATTGTTTGATGAAATACTTTACTTGTATGTTTTAATAATCCCAAAACATCACCACTTGTCTTAGAATCAAGATTTCCTGTTGGTTCATCTGCAAGAATAATCGCAGGCTTACTTGCTAAGGCTCTTGCAATCGCTACTCTTTGCTGCTGCCCACCAGAAAGATTATTTGGCATATTTTTTAATTTTTGCTCTAGCCCTAACATTTTAATTATTTCTTCGCAATATTCTCTATCTACATTATCCCCATCTAATTCCACTGACAATACAATGTTTTCATATACATTTAACATAGGAATTAAATTATAATTTTGAAAAATAAATCCAATATTGCGTCTACGAAAAACTGTCAATTGTTCTTCATTCATATTCGCTAATTCTTTTCCTCGTACTTTTACACTCCCAGAACTTGGTACATCAAGTCCACCCATCATATTTAATAATGTGCTTTTTCCGCTGCCACTTGTTCCAACAATTGCTGTAAACTCTCCTTCTTCCAAAGAAAGACTAACACCATCTAAGGCCTTTGTAAGACTTTCCCCAGAACCATAATATTTTTTTATATCTGTTACTTGTAAAATTTCCATTTGTTTTTCCCCTTTCTTTCTACATCGCTTCTTTAATGTTTTCTTGTTTTCTGTCTCTATTCTACCAGAGCAAGGTTACAAATAGGGTACTTGAAAGTTACAATTTTGTAATATAGCAAAAATATTTTTTATCCTAGATGTTTGCTTATTTTCATTTATGCATTTCTTCTGGATTAAAATAACTTCTTGGCAAAATACATAATGAATTACATAAATATAAAAAATTGCCAATGGGAATTGGAGAAAAATTCTTTAGATATATGACACCAGAAAATGCAAAAAAATATTTAAATACTACTCATAGAAATTAAGAATTTAAGTTTTTGGTGAAGATACACCAAGAAAAATTGAATATTGATTACCTTTAGGTAGCGATTATCTTAACAGACAATCAGCTACCTTTTTTATTTCAGCAACTATCAAGCACAGCAAAAATAAATTGCAGGCATTGAAACAGGCTCAAAACGTGTAACTCCC
>CAJTJZ010000005.1:23929-67230 GCA_910576895.1 uncultured Lachnospiraceae bacterium
GAAAGAATGAGATATTAGAAATGATTGAGAACAAAAATGAAGCAAGCAGAAATTTAGAAAAGGCTTCCATAAAACGTCTTTCTATGTACCGCATATGCCAAAATAATGTAAATTTTCTTATCAACACCCATAGATAACCTATAGGTAGAAACAAAGTTACTAGTGATGAAACTCTACAAATAGCAATCCATAAACCTACTTTTTAGAAAGATAGATTTATGGATTGTTATTTTCTGCAATTTATATCAACTTTTCAAATAATTGTTCCACATTCTTTATGATTTCTTCCCAATTATAATCTACAGCGTAACCATATTTTCGCTGATATATTTTCCATTGTTTCATTAGTCCAGCATCAGATTTAATCTGTTCTAAAATATGCTTTGAATCTAATAAAAGCTTGTATGACTTCCTTTTTCTGCTTGTAGCTTCAAGTGCTTTCGCTAAATCCGCATAATTTATTGCATCCGATTTGACAACCTTTAAAATCATGAGGTCATAATAATCCCTCATCCTTGTATTTAAAGTTCCCCTTGAAATGATGGTTTCCATCTTTTCTGCCAATAAAGTTTCAAGATTATATACTAATAAAGATATACTGCGTTCTTCAAACATCAGCTTATACTTATAATTTACTTCCCTTGGCGTAATCACATCATCTGTAGAGATATCAATTTTCAAAGGTGTTTTCATCATATTTAGCACTGCCTCTAGCTTAAAACGAATTCCGGGATATTCTGCTTCGTCCATAATACCTTCGACATTTTTAATTTCAAACTGTATTCCATCATCAAGAGGAACAGCAATAATATCCTCAATCATTTTTTTTGCATCCTCTGTTGAAAGATTATAATTTCGTATAGTAGTATCTATATCCATTGTTGCCCGATTATCAAGTCCTACCATAGAAGCGATCAATAATCCACCTTTTAATATTAAATTGTTATGATATTTTGAAAGAGCCATCCGTTCCAAAAATCTTTCCATTACAAAATTTCTGATTAATGTTGTCGCTTTGGCATTATCCCCATGAGAGTTATTTCTTACTAGTGCTTTCAATTGTGTTGATGTATGAATCACAACAGTACCTCCATATATTGTTTGATTTTTTTCTCTACATGAAGTATTTTGGCATATTCCATAAGTCTAGGCAGGTTTTTCTTTCCATTCAAATATTCTTTTACGGCAAACTGCTTTTCTTGCATTTCTGTGTCTATTCTGAAAATATCACACAACGTTCTTTCTGCGTTATAACAAGGAACTGTATGTCCATATGGTGTAATAGCAGTATCCATGCCTAGTGAATAGTACTGCCTAACTACTGTTACCTTTTTAAGAGGACTTTTCCCTTTATAGTCCACCTTATATCCCCTTGGTACGGTAACAGTAAAACAGATTGGTTCTCGTTCTGATAATCCGAGCAGATACAATGCTGTGTCATGGGAATAGATAATTTTCTTATATTGCAAGGAAATAATATACAAGTCATCCTGCCATGCGTCCAATGACAGATATATGCCTTTTGCAACCCTTTCATAATTCCTGTCCTGCAAATATTTTATTGCATATTGCTTTGAAATACCTTCTGCAACAATATCAGCAATCTGTATAATTCCTTGATTTTGTAAAATTTTTGTTTTCATAAGTTCTTTTTTATTTACTTTCATACAACATATTATAATTAAATGTAGTGTAAAAGTCAATTTCTATTTTTCATAATTGTTCACTCCACTATAAAATAATGTAATCCCTGATAATAATCCAACAGAAAGCACAATCGTAATTAAAATAAAAATATTTCTTATACGATTACTTGATAAACTTTCAAGTTTAGAAATAATATTTCAGCGGCATCTATCTTTATACAATTTATATAAAAAATCAACATATTCTTTCTTAAAATTAGAACTATTTTTCTCTTTTAAAATTTCTTTACAAATTATTATTTGTATGATAATATAATAACTAAATTCCATGGAATTAGTAATTCAAAATTCTTAATTTATTCTTAGATAAAAGAAAGGAGTCTTTACTATGAACATTTGGAACAAATATCATCAATCATTTCTCTCCCTTTCCTTAGCGGCATTATTATGTTTTACTTTTTTAATTTCTTCTGCTGATGTCAAAGCTTCTAATAAATCAACTTCTAAAAAAACAATAGAAAGTTCTGTGATAAAAAAAACACTTTCTGTAAAAAAAGCAAAAAATCAGAAAACTTCTAATCAGAAAATGAAAAAAATCAAAAAACTAAATCTTAATGCATGGAAAGTTTCTTATAACTGGAATGGAACTTCTGAAATGGAAAAGAAAAAAGGTATGCTTGTAATTAAAAATACAGAATTCAATCATGCCTGTTATACACAAACAGTTTCTGTAAAACCACATACCAATTATCGTATTCGTGCTCTTGTTCGTGTTGATAACTATAAACAAGGGAAACAAAATCCAGGTGGAGTTACAGTAGGCTACGGTGATCCCTCTAAATATGCCTGTTTGGAAAATGATTTTATTACTTCTAACAAATGGAAACAAAGTGAAGCTTGGTTTTGTAGCGGTAAAAACAAAAAAGTAACATTATATGTTGCAAATGGAGGATTTGCTGCTATTACAAAAGGAACAGCCTATATTAAAGATATTATCTTAGAAGAACTAGATACCAATAATAAATGGAATGTACTAGCTTTGATTTACAAAAATATAAAGACTCCTACTTATCAAGACTCATTTTCAGACACCGATGTTAAAGAACTAAAAACAATTTTAGAAAAAGTTCCAGACTCTTTCAAAAGACTTTCCAATAAAAGAATGCTGATTAATACTATGGATATTAAAGTAATCGATAAACCAGTAAAAACAATTAGTGATTCAGAAAGTGCTTATGCGGGAACTTTGACTTATGGTCGTGGTAATGATATTAATTTTGATCAATATCTAAAAGGAAAAGACTACAATCAAATTATTATTTATGCACCAACTTGGAAACTTGTTCTTCAAAACGATAAAAAAGAACAATGGGGCGGCCTTGGCGGTACTTATTATAGATATAAAGGAAGAAATATCTATACTTGTATTATCAATATTGGACCAAATGTTGCAGGAATTCCAAGTGTTGATATTTATGGAGAAAATTATGATTCTAGAATTTGCTTTATTGTTCATGAAATGCTTCATTGTGTGGAAACAAATTCTCGTCTAAGAGGCTATTCAGATTTTACAGCACTACACGATGGAAAAGACCATGGGTATGTAGATTCACGAGAGGTAGAATGGATGGATTATTATAGTGACTTAATGAAAGACACGATTAAGAGTGGGGCAAAAGGCTTCTATAAAACGTCTTTCTATGTACCACATATGCCGAAATAATGTAAATTTTCTTATAACAATCCATACGCCTACTTTTTAGAAAGATAGATTTATAGATTGTTATACTGGTGGTCGAAAAACCTGACCGCTCAGTATAAAACAGGATGGAATCGCTTGTGATTCCACTCGCAACATGTCATGCCCGAATGGGCATGACAAAAAGTAAGCTGCTTCGTAGTTGCGGTTGGCACGAACTCACGAGTGAAAAATGGAAAACTTTTTCATTCGTGAGTATATATATGATTTCTATTATTTAATCTTTCTTTTCTTCTTTTACTTCTATTTTTCTAATCTCTTTTGTTCTAATTTCTTTACAAATCGCATCGATAAATTCCTGCAATGGTTTTTGTCCTTCATCTCCAAGAAAACGACTTCGAACAGATACAACGTTTGTTTCTTCTTCTTTCTGTCCTACTACAAGCATATATGGCAGCCTATCAAGACGTGCTTCTCTTATTTTATAACCAATTTTTTCGGAACGACTATCTACTGTAGTACTAATATCATTTTTCTTAAGTTCTTCTTCTACTTTATGTGCATAATCCATATATTTATCAGAAATAGGGAGAATCCTTACTTGTTCTGGGCAAAGCCAAGTTGGGAACATTCCTGCATATTTTTCTATCAGCCATGCTAAGGTTCTTTCATAACAGCCAAGGCTTGTTCTATGGATAATATAAGGACGCTTTTTCTCACCATTTTCATCAATATAATACATATCAAAGTTTTCAGCAATAGCACAATCTAATTGAATAGTAATCATAGTATCTTCTTTGCCATAAACATTTTTTGCCTGAATATCTACTTTTGGTCCATAAAAGGCAGCCTCTCCATCTGCTTCTGTAAATGGAAGATTTTTTTCTTTAAGAATCTGACGAATTGTTCCTTGTGTGGATTCCCAATATTCCTCATCTCCAAGGTATTTTTCTTTATTATTTTTATCCCATTTTGATAGACGATAGGTTACATCTTCTTGAAGTCCCAAGGTATTTAAACAATAGTTTGCTAAATCAAGACAAGCTTTAAATTCTTCATTTACCTGATCTGGTCGTACAATTAAATGTCCTTCTGAGATAGTAAACTGACGAACACGTGTCAGGCCATGCATTTCACCAGAATCTTCATTACGAAATAGTGTAGAAGTTTCTCCCATTCTTACTGGCAGGTCACGATAAGAATGCTGTGTTGCTTTATAAACATAATATTGGAATGGACAAGTCATAGGACGAAGTGCAAAGACTTCTTTCTCTTTTTCTTCATCGCCAAGAACAAACATTCCCTCTTTATAATGATCCCAATGACCTGAAATTTTATATAAATCACTTTTTGCCATAAATGGTGTTTTTGTTCTTACATAACCCCAACGATTATCTTCTTCATCTTCTATCCACCGCTGCAATTTCTGAATAATTTTTACACCCTTTGGCATTAAGAGTGGCAATCCCTGTCCTATAACATCAACCGTTGTAAATAATTCCATATCACGTCCTAATTTATTGTGATCACGTTTTTTAATATCCTCTAAATGCAGTAAATAAGCATCTAAATCTGCTTTCTTTGTATATGCTGTTCCATAAATACGGGTCAACATCTTATTTTTTTCCGATCCTCTCCAATAAGCACCAGAAGAAGAAATCAGTTTGATTGCTTTTAAAGGCTTTGTATTCATTAAATGAGGTCCTGCACATAAATCAACAAAATCCCCCTGACTGTAAAAAGAAATTTCTGCATCTTCTGGAAGATCCTCAATTAATTCTACTTTATAAGGTTCTTCCCGTTTTTTCATAAATTCAATGGCTTCCTCTCTTTTTAGCGTAAATTTTTCTAATGGTTTTCCTTCCTTAATAATTTTCTTTATTTCTGCTTCCAGTTTATCTAATGCTTCCCGATCAAAGGGATTACAATCAAAGTCATAGTAAAACCCTTCTTCTATGGAAGGTCCAATTGCAAGTTTTGCCTCTGGATATAGACGTTTTACTGCTTCTGCAAGCACATGACTTGCTGTATGACGATATGCTGCACGACCTTTTTCATCTTCAAAAGTCAAAATACTTAAATTGCAGTCAGAATCTATGATAGTACGGAGATCTTTTGTTTCTCCATTGACCTCTCCAGCACAAGCAATTCTTGCTAATCCTTCACTGATATCACAGGCAATTTCATAGATCGACTTTGCTTGTGCATATTCTTTACAAGAACCATCTTTTAATGTAATCTTCATAACAATTATCCCCTTTTTCCTTTATTTCTATTATCATATTATTCATTTTCACTCTTATTTTCATCTTCTCTTTCTTCTTTTGAAAGAAAATTTTTTTCTAAAATTTCGGCTGCACAGCCAACTAATTCCACACAAGGACGCTTTTTATAATATTCCTCTGTTCGCTTTTCTGGTGTTGTATCCTGAAAAGAAGCAGCACAAATACCATCTTTATTTTGTTTTACAAGCCCTAATAATTCTTTACAAACAATACTTCCATGTTGTTCTCGAAACTCTTTCGCAAGTTTTTGTACAATATCATACGTATGCTTTTTTGCTTCAATATCTTTTGGTTTTGTACTACCTGTCATCATACCAGCAACAAGTGCCATTGCTGACACTGTTCCACATACTTCTCGCATACGTCCCATACCACCGCCAAGCGAACTCGCAAGGCGGAGGGCTGTGTCCCTTTCAATACCACAAACATCTGCAAAAGTAACAAATACCGACTGAGCACAACCATAGCCTTCTTTAAAATGCTCGATTGCAATTTCTTTTCTGGATTTTCCCATTTTTTCTTCCTTTCTTTTTCTTTATTTCTTTTCCTTTTTTTCTATTTCATCTTCCTTTGCATCTCCTGAAGTAACTTCCGTTTGATTCACAATTTTTCCTTTTGTGCCATAGCCACTATTTGCAAGCCGTTTTCTTCGATTTTTTTCTTCCTCTTTTGCTGCCGTTTTTGGATCGGTACTAATTAATTTTGATGGATCTGCTCCCATCTCTGCAATATGACTACTTCCATAAATAAAATTTACAATCTCTGCTCTTGTAATATCCCAATCTACCGTAAATACCCATGCTCTTGTAGCACCTGCCTCTGCTGTACCGCCAACATAAGAACCTTCCACTGGAATATTTAATGTTTCAATAGTATCACAACCAAGCATGGCTGCTTCTGTAACATATTGCACAATTTCTGAATTATCCATATTAGTAGAAACATAATTTAATAATTTCTGTGCAATTTTTACCATATTAACAGGATTTTGTGATTTATATTTATCAAATAGAGTCAATAATACCCTTCTTTGTCGTTCTGTCCGTCCAAAATCTCCTGTTGGATCTACATAACGAATGCGACAATAACCAAGTGTTTGATTTCCATTTAATACTTGTTTTCCCGGAACAACATTTCTATATTTCTTTTTTGAAATATAATTATGGCTATTTAGATAAGAAGCTTCATTTTCCGTAAGTTCAATCTCAACTCCACCAAGTGCATCTACAATATCTTCAAAACCTTCAAAATTTACAATAACATATCCATCAATCTGAATGCCAAAATTAAGTTCTACTGTTTCCCTTAAAAGCTTTCCTCTCCCATTATGAAAAGCTGCATTTAATTTATTATCTAAATATCCCGGAATCCTTACTTTAATATCACGCATTAAAGAAGTTAGTTTTAATGATTTTTGTTCCTTATTGATTGTTAATATTAAGGAAGCATCGGAACGCCCATGATCAACATCATCATGAACTCCTTCTTCTCCAATTAAAAGAATATTAATGACTTGATCTTCTAAGGACTGTACCTCTGGCGATACCACCTTCGTATCTGATAAAAGTTCTTCTTTATTTATCTCCGTATCTTCTTCTGCTGTACCTATGTTCTCAATTCCCGATCCTGTTACATTATGATCTACAATATCGGTTGGTGCATATTCTATTTCATCCTCATTAATCTTATGAATGCTATTTAACATGCTAAATCCAAATGCCATCACAGACCCAAAAACAATAAATAAAATAATAGCAACAACAATGATTGCGAATTGCCACTTTTTTACTGGCTCAGAACGCCTACTAACTTGTATTGTTGATTTTCGTTTATATTCTGGAATCTCACTAAAATCTTTATCTCTTCTTTGCATAAGCTTCTCCATTCTATTGACTATGACAATTTTTTTCCATTTTTCATTAAAAAAGGATATTACCATATTTTGCCCATTTATCCTACTTTTCATTGATGAAAAATATTACCATATTTTTCACAAAGTATTGATTAATCGAATTTTTCATGGTTTCTTTTGTCTTTCTTCCAATTTTTTCGTCAAAAACCCCGAAAATATCTTACCACAAAGCACTAGTAATTTTCAAGTATATGACAGGAATTTCCTTGCCTTTTGCATAAAAATCTAATATGATATAATATAAATACGATTAAAAATCTATATTTAAGTATCAATGAGGGGGAAAATCATGGACAGGAAATTACATATAGCATTATTTACCGATACCTATTACCCAGAAATCAATGGAGTCGCTACCTCTGTTTATTTATTAAAGCAGGAACTAGAAAAACGAGGACATGAAGTTTATGTGATTACTACAACAACAAAAAATGCACCAAAACCGGAGATGGAACATAATGTTCTTCGTGTACCAAGCCTTCCTTGTCTTTTGATTACAGAACGCAGAGTCGGCTTATTCTATCAGCCAAAGCTTGCTCATAAAATTCGACAGTTACATTTAGATATTATTCATACACAAACAGAATTTTCCTTAGGAATCTTTGGTAGAATTATGGCAAAAGAACTTCATTTACCGCTAGTTCATACTTATCATACGATTTATGAAGATTATACACATTATTTTATGAAATTTAAGTCTTTGGATGAACGAGCAAAATCTTTTGTTCGTGTCTTTACAAAAATATGCTGTAATACCGTAGAACGTGTGATTGTTCCAACCGATAAGGTTCGCAAGCTTTTACTAGATTATCAAGTCACACAAAGCATTCATGTAATACCAACAGGAATTGATTTAAGTAAATTTAATCCTGCAAATTATAATAAAACAGAAATTTTAGCTTTGCGGCAGTCCTTTGGAATTTCTCCAGAAGAAAAAGTAATTCTATACCTTGGCCGAATTTCTCAAGAGAAAAATTTAGAAGAACTTCTTCTCTATATTCCGTCATTTTTAGAACAGCATTCAAATGCAAAATTTTTAATTATTGGCGGCGGCCCTGATAAGGAATATCTAATAAGATTTATAGAAAAGCAACAAAATCTTTCGGAAGCATCACGCCAAAGAATTATCTTTGGTGGGGAACAACCTTGGGATATTATTGGAAAATTTTATCAACTTGGAGATGTTTTTGTAAGTGCATCCAATAGCGAAACACAAGGATTAACTTATATTGAAGCTATGGCTTCTTCACTTCCTGTTGTAGCAAAACAAGATCCTTGTCTTGAAGATATCTTAGAACAGGGATATAATGGATATACCTTTACAGATAAAAATGGCTTTCTTTCTGGATTAGAACAGGTACTTTACAGTGAAAAGTCATCCGAATATGGAAAACATTCCATAGAAAAAGTAAAAAAATATTCTACTGCTGAATTTGCTAAGAATATAGAAAAAATTTATCGGGAACTGGAAACACAAGCATATATAAAAGAAGAAGATAAAAAAATTCCATTACGTTTATAAACACTTTTGTGTTTAAAATATAACTTGAAAAAGGAGACTTGCAATTATGATCGCAGAAGCAATTATAAAAATTGTAGACAAACAAGATTTAACTTACGAGGAAGCATATACTGTAATGAATGAAATTATGAGTGGCGATACTACACCAACACAAAATGCAGCATTTCTTGCAGCATTATCTACAAAAAGCACAAAAGCAGAAACAATTGATGAAATTGCCGGCTGTGCTGCTGCTATGAGAGAACATGCCCTAAAAGTTCATCTTGATATGGATGTTATGGAAATTGTTGGTACAGGAGGCGATAATTCCCATAGCTTTAATATTTCTACTACAGCATCGATTGTTGCTGCTGCTGGCGGCGTAAAAGTAGCAAAACATGGCAATCGTGCGGCATCTTCCCAATGTGGCACAGCAGATTGTCAAGAAGCACTTGGTATTTGTATTGAGCAGGATGCAGAAAAATGCAAAGTAATGTTAGAGCAGGCTGGTATGTGCTTTTTCTTTGCACAAAAATATCATACAGCTATGAAATATGTAAGTACCATTCGGAAAGAACTTGGCATTCGTACTGTATTTAATATTCTTGGACCACTTACAAATCCTGGAACACCAACCTATCAATTACTTGGTGTTTATGATGAAAATTTAGTAGAACCTTTAGCACATGTTTTAACTAATTTAGGTGTAAAACGTGGATTTTCTGTTTATGGTATGGATAAATTAGATGAGATTTCCGCAAGTGCGGAAACAAAGATTTGTGAATTTCATGATAATTCTTATCAAACCTATTTTATCAAACCAGAAGATTTTGGACTAAGCCGCTGTAAAAAGGAAGATCTTATTGGCGGAACTCCAAAGGAAAATGCTGCCATTACCATATCAGTTCTAAAAGGAGAAAAAGGACCTAGACGAAATGCTGTTTTAATGAATGCTGGAGCTGCCCTTTATATTGCTGAAAAAGCAGATAGTATAGGCAATGGTATTGAACTTGCTAAAACCCTGATTGATAATGGAGAAGCCTTAAAGACATTAGAACGTATTATTGCAGTATCAAATCAATAAAAAAAAGAAAAGATTGGTATAGATTATGGAAACAATTTTAGATAGATTAGCAGATTATGCAAAATTGCGTGTATCTACTGATAAAAAAGCAATTTCATTAGAACAAATAAAATCAATGTGTTCTGAACTTATGACAAAAAAGAAGGAGCGGGAACACTTTTGCTTTGAAAAAAAACTTCGCAGACAAGGTCTTTCCTTTATTTGTGAAGTAAAAAAAGCTTCCCCGTCAAAGGGCATTATTTCTAATGATTTCCCTTATTTAGAGATTGCCAAAGAATATGAAGAAGCAGGTGCGGATTGTATTTCCTGCCTAACAGAGCCAAAGTGGTTTCTTGGTAGTGATCAAATTTTTTCTGAAATCCGAGCAACTGTACAAATACCTATGATACGAAAAGATTTTACGGTAGATGAATATCAAATTTATCAAGCAAAACTTATGGGTGCAGATGCTGTTTTATTGATTCTTGCTATTCTTACACAAAATCAATTACAAGAATATCTATCTATTTGTGAAACATTAGGATTAACTGCCCTTGTTGAAGCCCATAATGAAGCAGAACTTACGATGGCAATTGCTGCTGGAGCAAAAGTTCTTGGTGTCAATAACCGAAACCTTAAAGATTTTTCTATTGATACTGAAAATAGCCGCAGACTAAGAAAACTAGTACCAAAAAATATTATTTTTGTTTCTGAAAGTGGAATCCGCAGTCCAGAGGATATCCATACCTTACGAGAAATTGGTGTTGATGCCGTTTTAATTGGAGAAGCTTTTATGCGAGCAGAGAATAAGAAAGCAATGCTTGCCATGATGCGAAAGGAGGAATTCTTATCACAAAAGTAAAAATCTGTGGTCTTCGTTCGATGGAAGATATTGCAAGAATTAATGATTTACAGCCAGAATTTGCTGGATTTATTTTATCCAAACCCTTTCGCCGCTATATAAGTCCAGAAACGGTCAATCAACTATGCAAACAATTAAAAGAAACAATTACAAGTGTTGGTGTTTTTGTAAATGAACCTATCTATTACATCGCGGATTTATTAAACCGCCATATCATTACTATTGCACAACTTCATGGTGATGAAGATGAAAGTTACATTGATAGACTGCGAAAAGAATTACATTCACCAAAAAAACAAAAAATTTTAAAAGCATTTCGTATACAATCCGATATTGATATCGAAAAAATACAACTTTGTACGGCTGACTATATCTTATTAGATTCTGGCACTGGCAGTGGTGTTACTTTTGACTGGTCATTAATTAAAACAATTCATAGACCCTACTTTTTAGCAGGCGGATTATCACCTGAAAATGTACAGCAGGCTATCCTTCAATGCCATCCTTTTGCTGTTGATGTTAGTTCTTCTGTGGAAACAAATGGAAAAAAAGATCCTCAAAAAATGCAAGCATTTATGGAAGCAGTAAAGCATTGTGATATGAAATTTTAATTACTTTAAGTAAATGACCAAGTTTCTGTTTATAAAACTTGGTCATTTGCTTTCTTTTCAATTATACTTACAAGTAAAAAATTTCTTCTTTTTTCGCTTGCAAGTTCGTACCAAACGCTAGTATATTTCTATTTTTGCTTCTCCAACATCTTTTTTATATAAATCCCAGTATAAGAGTCAGAACATAGTGTCACTTCTTCTGGTGTTCCCTGAACAAGAATCGTTCCTCCCTTATTTCCTCCCTCTGGTCCAATATCAATAATATAATCGGCTGTTTTAATTACATCTAAATTATGTTCAATTACAACCACTGTATTTCCGCCCTCCGCCAGTTTCTGCAAAATATCAATCAATTTATGAACATCTGCAAAATGAAGTCCTGTTGTTGGTTCATCTAAAATATAAATCGTTTTTCCTGTACTTCTGCGGCTTAATTCTGTTGCTAATTTAATCCGCTGTGCTTCTCCGCCAGAAAGCGTTGTAGAAGGTTGTCCAAGTTTTAGATAAGAAAGTCCTACATCATATAATGTTTGTATTTTTCTTTGAATGGAAGGCACATGTTCAAAAAATTTCAATGCTTCTTCCACTGTCATATCAAGTACTTCAAAAATATTTTTTCCCTTATAATGAACTTCTAATGTTTCTCGATTATAACGCTTCCCACCACAAACTTCACAAGGTACATAAACATCTGGCAAAAAATTCATCTCTATTTTAATAATTCCATCACCATTACAAGCTTCACAGCGACCACCTTTTACATTAAAGCTAAAACGTCCCTTTGCATAACCTTTTGTTTTTGCATCCGATGTGGAAGCAAATAGGTCACGAATTAAATCAAATACTCCTGTATAAGTGGCAGGATTGGAACGAGGGGTACGCCCAATAGGAGATTGATCAATACTAATAACTTTATCTAAATGTTCAATTCCTGTAATACTATCATGTTTTCCCGGAATACAACGTGCCCTATTTAATTTCTTTGCAAGTGCTTTATAAAGAATCTCATTTACAAGAGAACTTTTTCCAGAGCCAGAAACGCCAGTCACACAAGTAAATACTCCAAGCGGAATAGAAACCGTAATATTTTTCAAATTATTTTCCCTTGCATTTTTTACTGTCAGCCAGCCAATTGGTTTACGGCGTATCTTTGGCACTGGAATTTGAATCCTTCCACTTAAATAAGATCCTGTAATTGATTTTTTTACTTTCATAATTTGTTTTGCTGTACCAGTGGCTACAATCTCACCGCCATGCTCTCCTGCCCCCGGTCCTACATCTACAATATAATCGGCTGCATACATAGTATCTTCATCATGTTCTACAACAATTAAGGTATTTCCAAGATCACGTAATCTTTTTAATGCATTTAATAGCTTATCATTATCTCTTTGATGAAGACCAATACTTGGTTCATCCAAAATATAAGCAACACCTACAAGTCCCGAACCAATTTGCGTTGCTAAACGAATCCGTTGTGCTTCTCCACCAGAAAGCGTTCCTGTCGCTCTGGAAAGCGTCAAATAATCAAGTCCTACTTCTACTAAAAACCCAAGTCTTGCTTTAATTTCTTTTAAAAGCAGTTCTCCTATTTTCTTTTGCATTGGATTTAAACTAAGTTCTTCCATAAATTTACTTAAATCGCCAATGGCAAGTTCTGTCAACTGTGCAATATTTTTTTCTCCTACGGTAACAGCAAGTGCATGGCGGTTTAAACGTCTTCCTTTACAAGCTTTACATGGGGTTACTCTCATAAATGTTTCATATTCCTGTTTCATTGTTTCTGAACTTGTTTCTCGATAACGTCTTTGCACATTTTTAATCAGACCATCAAAAACAATATCATAAATACCAACATTACGCTGCCCCTTATAACGAACTTTTACGGCTTGTCCATCCGTTCCATGAATTAACATCGTTCTAATTTCTTGCGGCAAGTCTTGATAAGGCGTATCTAAACTAAAATGATATTCTTTTGAAAGTGCCGTTAATAATGATCCTGCAAAACTATTTGGATCACTAGAAGATTGCCATCCCATGACCTGAATTGCTCCCTGTGAAAGACTTAAACTTTTATCGGGAATCATTAATTCTTCATCAAACTCCATCTTTACACCAATTCCATGACAAACAGGACAAGCACCAAAGGGATTATTGAAAGAAAATGTTCTTGGTTCTAATTTATCAATTCCAATACCGCAATCAGGACAAGCAAAGCTTTGGCTAAATCGCAAAATTTCTGGTTCTTCTTTTCTTTCTTGTCCTTGCTCTTGTCTGATAACTTCCACCAATAAAAGCCCATCGGAAAGCTTTAAAGCACTTTCAATAGAATCAATCAATCGGGAATCCATATCCGGCTTTATCACAAGACGATCAATCACAATCTCGATATTATGCTTTTTATTTTTTTCTAATGCAATCTCCTCTGACAATTCATATAAATTTCCATCTGCCATAACACGTACATAACCACTTTTTCTTGCCTGTTCAAAGACTTTTTTATGTTCCCCTTTTCGTCCTCTTACAACAGGTGCAAGAATCATAATTTTTGTCCGTTCTGGTAATCTCATAATTTCATCTGCCATTTGATCAACGGTTTGTTGTTTAATTTCTTTTCCACAATTAGGACAATGCGGAATGCCAATTCTTGCATAAAGCAAACGAAAATAATCATAAATTTCCGTTACTGTACCAACGGTTGAGCGTGGATTTCTATTTGTAGATTTTTGATCAATAGAAATTGCTGGAGATAATCCTTCAATACTTTCTACATTTGGCTTTTCCATCTGTCCTAAAAACTGTCTTGCATAAGAAGAAAGAGATTCCATATATCTGCGTTGCCCCTCTGCATAAATCGTATCAAAAGCAAGAGAAGATTTTCCAGAACCACTAAGTCCGGTAAAAACTACAAATTGATCTCTTGGAATTTTTACATCTACATTTTTTAAATTATGTTCTTTTGCACCACGAATCGTAATATATCTTGCCATGTTTTTTCTCCTTTATCTTCTATGCCAAATACCTTGATTCTTCTACCCTTGTTTAATTTTCTAAATATTTTTTTAATTCCACAATCTGATCTCTTATTTGAGCAGCCGTCTCAAAATCCAATTCTGCTGCACTTGTATGCATTTGTTTTGTTAATTTTGCAATAATAGCTTTTAACTCCTCTACTGACATTGATTCTGGTTCTTTTTCAATCGAATTTGTAATTTTCTCTGCTTTTTTTGAAATACTAATTAAATCTCTGACAGCTTTCCGAATGGTTGTTGGTGTAATATGATGTTCTTCATTATATAATTGCTGAATGGAACGTCTTCGATTAGTTTCTTCAATTGCCTTTCTCATAGAATCTGTTATAAGATCTGCATACATAATTACATGACCATCTACATTTCTTGCTGCACGTCCCACTGTCTGAATTAAAGATGTTTCCGAACGTAAAAATCCCTCTTTATCTGCATCAAGAATTGCTACTAATGTAATTTCAGGAATATCAAGTCCTTCTCGTAAAAGATTAATTCCAATCAGTACATCAAAAACATCTAACCGCATATCTCTAATAATTTCAGAACGTTCTAAGGTATCAATATCAGAATGCAAATACCGCACTCGAATCCCTGCTTCTTTTAAATAATCAGTTAAATCTTCTGCCATTTTCTTTGTTAATGTTGTTACTAATACTTTATTATGACTTTCTACAGAACCATCTTCTGCTAAATGCTGTACTTTTACTTCTTTCCTTATTTCTGATAAAAGATCATCTATTTGCCCTTTGGTTGAACGAACATCAATTTTTGGATCAAGAAGTCCTGTAGGACGAATCACCTGCTGTGCACGAAAAAGTTCATGCTCTGTTTCATAAACATTTGGTGTTGCTGAAACAAATAACATTTGATTAATATGAGCTTCAAATTCCTGAAAAGAAAGCGGACGATTATCTTTTGCTGATGGCAGTCGAAAACCATATTTTACCAAAGTTTCTTTTCTTGATTGATCCCCTGCATACATACCACGCACTTGTGGAATTGTAATATGAGATTCGTCTACAATAATAAGATAATCCTCTGGAAAGAAATCCATCAGGGTATAGGGTGGCTCTCCTTGTTCTAAATTATTTAAATGTCTGGAATAATTTTCAATACCAGAACAAAAACCTGTTTCTCGTAGCATTTCTATATCAAAATTTGTTCTCTCCGCAATCCTTTGTGCTTCTAAAAGTTTATCTTCTTTTTTAAAATATTGTACTCTTTGTTCCAATTCTTCTTCTATTTTTTTAATTGCAGGCTGCATACGATCTGGTTCAATTACATAATGAGATGCTGGATAAATAAATGCATGTTCTAAAATCAGTTTTGCTTCTCCTGTTAAAACATCAATTTCACTAATGCGATCAATTTCATCTCCAAAAAATTCAACACGAATCGCTGTATCATCAGAAGATACTGGAAAAATTTCTAATACATCCCCACGTACCCGAAAAGTACCACGTTGAAAATCCATATCATTTCTTGAAAATTGAATCTCAACAAGCTGACGAATCACTTCATCTCGATCTTTTACCATACCCGGACGCAGTGATACTGTCATATTTTGATAAAACTCAGGACTTCCAATACCATAAATACAAGAAACACTTGCCACTACAATAACATCCCTACGTTCTGACAATGCAGAAGTTGCAGAATGACGTAATTTATCAATTTCATCATTAATGGAAGAATCCTTTTCTATATAAGTATCTGTGGAAGGAACATAAGCTTCTGGTTGATAGTAGTCATAATAAGAAACAAAATATTCAACTGCATTTTCAGGAAACATTTCCTTAAATTCACCATACAATTGTGCCGCTAATGTCTTATTATGGGCAATCACAAGCGTTGGTTTTTGCAATCCTTGAATAATATTTGCCATAGTAAATGTCTTACCTGATCCTGTAACTCCAAGTAATGTCTGGAATTGATTGCCCTCTTGAAAACCTTTAACCAATTCTGTAATTGCCTGTGGCTGATCGCCAGTAGGCTTATAAGAAGCGTGTAATTTAAATTCTGACATACAAAACCTCCGATCCTTATTATATTACATCATATCGGTTTTTTATTATAACATACTCATGAAAAAGAGTAAAGGTCAAAAACGAACTTTTGTTCTTTTTTTATTGTTAAACATCAGAACTATATTATTATTCATAGATAAATAAGCGTTTAGCTAACCAATAAAAATCACTATATGAATTTTTTTCTATAAACAATTGACATTTTACTAGTCTTATCGTATACTATAACGAGCTATATTTTAATTTATACTGGCGGTCGAAAAATATGACCGCTCAGTATAAATAATCCAATAACTACTCAAACCTAGTAGAAAGGAGATTCCCTGATGAAAATAGAAAAACTGAGTGAAACTCAAATACGATGTACATTAAGCAAGGATGATTTAGACAATCGTCAAATGCGTTTAAGTGAGCTTGCTTACGGAACAGAAAAAGCACAGGAACTTTTTCATGATATGATACAACAGGCCTCCTATGAATTTGGTTTTGAGGCACAGGATATCCCTCTTATGATAGAAGCAATTCCTATTTCGGCTGAGAGCCTTGTTTTAATTATTACTAAGGTAGAAGAACCAGAGGAGCTTGATACTCGTTTTTCGCGTTTTACACCTGATAATGATACAGGATATGAAGATGATTACGGCGACTATGATGACGAGCTTAACGAAGAACCTTATACAGAATTTACAGAAGGAAATTTCCATGCCCCTACGGTACAAACTGCTGTTGACAACTCTCCTGAATTTGTTCCATTTTCCGAAGCACTATCCAAAGCCTCTACAGGAAATAAAATATCAGAGCCTGTTTCTAAAGAAGCATTTGAAAAAGCAAAAAAAGCGGATATTATAAAAATTTATATGTTTTCAAAACTAGATGATATAATTTCTACTTGTAAACAGATTTCTAGCATCTATAAAGGAAATAGTTATCTATATCAAAATCCTGCTGATGGTGCTTATTATTTTATTCTTAATAAAGCTGGATTAAATTTAGAAACATTTAATAAAATTTGTAATATTATTTCTGAATACGGTAGACCATGTCGTATGACATATGCAACGCTTCAATATTTTAAAGAGCATTATGAGTTAATTCTTTTAGAACATACTGTACAGGAATTAGCAGAACTTGCATAAAGAAACAAACAACAAAAAAGACTGTCATTTGACAGTCTTTTTATATGCAATAAATTTACTAATATTAAATTATTTGATCATTTATAAAAGCTTTATTCTTTATGCTTGTTTTTCACTTAAAAATTGATTTAATTTTTCTACAAGATCATCGGAATCTATCCCATGTACCATACAAGCTTCTTCCAAGCTTTCTGCCTGAGAAGATGGACAGCCAACACAATGCATTCCTGCCTCCATTAAAATAGGAATTACACCTGTGCTTATTTCCAATAAATCACCAATTAATGTTTCTTTTGTTATCTGTGCCATAAGGAAATTACCTCCATTCTACTATTTTTAAATATCGCTTACAATTTATCACTTCATACAAATGGTCATTTTTCGGTCATTCGTATAGCATATTATAGTCTTCTAACCTATCTTCGTCAAGCATGGAATAAAAAATATATAATATAAGCTTCACTATATTTTTTTAATTTAAGCACTTGTCAAATTACCTATTATGTATTAAAATAAGAACATAAATTAAAAGGAGGTAACTATCATGGCACATACAATTACTGATGAATGCATCAGCTGCGGTGCTTGTGCTGGCGAATGTCCAGTAAACGCTATTTCTGAAGGCAGCTCACACTTTGAAGTTGATGAAGCTACTTGCATTGATTGCGGTGCTTGCGAAGGTGTTTGTCCAACAGGTGCTATTCAGGCTTAATGTCTTTACAAAAATAGTTTGACAAGCAGAAAAAAGCAGAAACAGCTGTTTACATATTAAAAAAATATATAACAGCTGTTTTTTTTTATACTTGTTTTCCTGATTTTCTAAAAGAAAAAATCTTTCGCTTCTTCTTTTTTGTACTTTCTTCTGCTGCCGCTGCTTCTTGACGGCTTCTCTGACAGTTTCTAATCGTTTCGTCTAATTTTCTATAACGCTTTTCTTCTTCCTCCTGTTGTGAACGCATCATAAAATCCATTTCCTTTATCACCCTTTCAGAAACATCAGTTCCAACATCTTTAGCAAGCTCTTTATTATTATCTCTTAATGCCTCTCCAATAATATCATTCATAATCATCCGGAATTGCTCCATCCGCTTGTCCATATCCGTTTCTGCCACCTGCTCACTAGAAATATCTTCTTTTGCAGCAGGCACTCCCTTATCGGCAACAGAACGTCCTCCTTGTACTACATTAAACGAACGTGTAATTTCCTGTTCTTTTTCTATTTTTGGTTCTGCAAGTTCCAATTCTAATAATTGTGTTTTTTGCTTCTCTATAGTTTCTCCCTTTTCTATTTCTTTACTTTTTTCCAATTTTTCTTCCATAGATATTGTTCGATAATCATTTGCAACCATTGTCATTTTTGTTCCTACAACTTTTCCCGCTGGTATTCCAGCAGGTGTTCCCTTTACAGAAAATATTGTCTGTTTTCTTCCTTCTTTTTTCTCTGGCTTTTCAGAAACTTTTTTTTCTTTCCATGATTCGGTCGTTTTTGTTTCTTCTGAATTATCTGCTGCTTCTGCCATAAGCTGCCCATTTAAACGATCTCTTAGAGAATGCAGCTTTCCCATTTCCATTTGAGCTACCTTTGGAACTTTATTCTTTAACATTCGGACTGATTTTAAATGAAACCCCTGATCTTTTAAATACTTCACCTGACGAAGCAGCGTTATTTCCTGCATTGTATAATAACGATGTCCCATTTCATTTTTTGGTATTTCAAGTGATAATTCCTTTTCCCAGTAACGCAGTACAGGCGGCTCTACTCCAACTTGTTTTGCCGCCTCTCGTATCATGTATTTTTCCATAGTTTCTGCTTCTTTCTCCATATGCTCCTCCTCTTTGACAAATTAATATAGTATGTAATGTCTATCATTATCAGCACCAGAGTTTTCATGAAATTCCTATTGCCTACTTTGTAGACTTGATATATTTCATAAAATCATTATAAACAGGAGTATTTACTATTTTCAACAGAAAGCGATCGTATCATTCCGATTCTTTTTGACATTATTTTCTAAAAAAAGGAAAAAAAGAGCAGCTTCTAACAAGAAACTACTCTTTTTCCTTTATCTTTATAATTCTCAAAATAAACATAGCCCGATTCTTAAATTTTATTGGCGATTCTGCATAAGATTTTGAAACTTTGTATATTGTGACTGCCATGCCAATTTTATTGTACCCGTTGGACCATTTCTTTGCTTTCCAATAATAATTTCTGCTGTTCCCATATCATCAGAATCATGGTTATAATATTCATCTCTATAAATAAACATAACCACATCTGCATCTTGTTCAATTGCTCCAGATTCCCTTAAATCAGAAAGCATAGGACGCTTGTCAGGACGCTGTTCTACAGCACGACTTAATTGTGACAATGCAATCACAGGTGCATTAATTTCCCTTGCCAATGCCTTTAGTGAACGTGAAATTTCTGAAATTTCCTGTTGTCTTGATTCTGCACGTCCTCCTCCTGTCATAAGCTGTAAATAATCAATAATCACTAGTCCAAGATTATATTCCAATTTATATTTTCTGCATTTTGAACGCAGCTCTGTAATAGAAATTGCTGGCGTATCATCAATCATTAGACAAGAACTGCCAATTGCTTGTGCACTATGTGCTAATAATGTCCAATCCTCATCTTCCAGCTCTCCATTTCGGATTTTTTGAGAATCTACTTTAGAATTCATTGCAAGCATACGTTTTACTAATTGATCTCTTGACATTTCCAAACTAAAAATAATCGTTGGCACATTTTCACGAAGTACTACATGTTCTGCAATATTCAATACAAATGCTGTCTTTCCCATAGAAGGTCTTGCTGCTACTAAAATTAAATCTGCTTTTTGTAAACCAGACATTTTATAGTCAAGATCTAAAAAACCTGTTGGAATCCCAGTAACACTTCCTTGATTTTTCGCTGCTGTCTCAATTGCTTCTAATGTCTTAATTACAATATCACTAATGCTAACAAAATCATTTCCTGCTCTATCTTGTAGAATATTAAATACCTGTTTTTCTGTATTTTCAAGAATAACACTAAGATCTTCTTTATTGGCATAGCATTCATTGGCAATCCCTTCTGAGGCTTTGATGAGTCGCCGCAAGATTGCTTTTTGCCTTACAATTTCCGCATACTGTCGTACATTTGCAGAAATTGCCACATTATCTAATAATGCACGAAAATACTCAATGCTCATCATTTCTGGCGGAAGATTTTTTCCTTTTAGCTGATCTTGCAGTGTTATTAGATCGATTGGTCTTCCCTCATCAATCATCTTCACCATAGTTTCAAAAATGATACCATATTGCTTTTGATAAAAATCCTCCGAGCGTAAAAGCTCCGAAGCGGTAATAGCTGCATCTTTGTCCATAAGCATAGAACCGATTACTGATTGCTCCGCTTCGGGGCTATGTGGGAGAATCCGCTTTATTACCGCTTCTTCATCCATGTTACTATCTCCATTTTATTTTTCTGTCACTTTTACAATCAATTCGCCTGTTACCTTTGGATGCAATTTTATCTTTACACGATAAGTACCACAAGCCTTCACTGGCACATCTAACTGCATTTTCTTTTTCTCAATTTCCATACCAAGCTGCTTTTTTGCTGCTTCTGCAATTTCCTTTGTTGATACAGAGCCAAAAGTACGTCCGCCCTCTCCTGTCTTTATTTTTATTTCTATACTTTTATCCTTTAATTCTTCTGCAAATCTTTTTGCTTCTTCTAGCATCTCCTGTTTCCGTTTTTCTTCATTTGCCTTTTGAAGCTTTAAATCATTTTTATTTTTTGCAGTTGCTTCCATCCCAAGCTTTTTCTTTAACAAAAAATTTCTTGCATATCCGTCACTAACACTAACTAATTCTCCTTTTTTTCCAACGGACTTTACATCCTCTAATAAAATTATTTCCATCTGCTTTTCCTCCTGTTTTCATAAAGTAAGTAAGTTATAAAATAAATGATAAGAATACCTTAATATTCTTATAAGCACACTTGCAATTTTTATATTTATTATCTTAAATTTCTTTATCTTCTATCATTTTCACTAAAACTGCTTTTACTTGATCTCTTGCTTCCCTAGCTGAATATCCCTTTAACTGAGCACCTGCCACACTTGCATGACCACCGCCACCAAGTTTTTCCATCACTAGCTGCACATTCACTTCATCAATAGATCTTGCACTAATATAAATTTTTCCATTATATTCTGTAAACACAAAGGATGCCTTAATTTTATCAATATCCATTAATTCATTTGCCACCTGTGCTCCTAATACCGTAGGACTATTCACACTTTTTGCATCACAATCTGACATTGCAAATTGTTCCATAAAAATTTCTGTCTTTTGAATAGAAGCTGCCCGAATACGATATTCCTCCATATCCTGCCGAAATGTTTTTCGAATTTTTGTAATGTCTACTCCATTTCTTCGTAAAAATGCTGCTGCTTCAAAGGTACGCACTCCTGTTTTTGTATAAAAATTATTTGTATCAATCATCATTCCAGCATACATTGCTTCTGCTTCCGCAACACGCAGCCGCAAGCCCTCATCTACATATTGAAGAATTTCTGCTACCATTTCACAAGCAGAAGAAGCATAAGGTTCAATATAAGATAACACTGCATTTTCAATTGCTTCCTCTGTTTTTCTATGGTGATCAAGAATTACAATTGTTCTCGCCTGTTCTAACAGCCTTGGACATTGTGTATAGCTTGGACGATTTACATCAACAACAACAAGTAATGTATTATCATCTACTAATTCCATTGCTTGTTCATCATCAAGAATCATATCATCTTCATATTCATGATCCTCACGAAACCAATTCATAATTGGACGAACAGAACTAGTCACATCTCCAAGAACAATATGTGCTTTTTTCCCTAATGTCTTTGAAATTCTATAAATACCAACGGCAGAACCAAAACTATCTACATCAGCAATAGAATGCCCCATAATAACAACACGATCTTTTGCTGTAATCAGTTCTTTTAAGGCATGAGCCTTCACTCTTGCCTTTACACGTGTTGTTTTTTCAACAGTAATATTTGTTCCTCCATAATATTGTATTTTATCTTCCGCTTTTACGACCGCTTGATCACCGCCACGTCCAAGTGCTAAATCAATCGCTGCTCTTGCATATTCATAAGCACGTAAATAACTTTCCTCATATACACCAATGCCAATACTAATGGTAATTGCAATTTCATTTCCAATATTAATACTTCTTACTTCTTCTAAAAGTGAAAAACGATTTTCCTGCATTTGGGCAAGATATTTTTGTTTAAAAATGACAATATATTTATCCTTTTCCAATTTTTTTATAATACCATCAAGATTTTGCATATATTTATTAATTTTTCTTTCAATTAAAGCAGAAAGCAAAGAACGGCGAACTTCATCTACACTTTCTAAGGATTCTTCATAATTATCAATATAAAGAAGTCCTACTACCATACGCTCCTCTTGAATCTGCCGCTTACATTCCATAATCTCAGTTACATCATATAAGCAAAGCACAAGCAATGTATTCAAATCTTCGGAAATTTTTGGTGGTGCTTGCAGAAGCTGCATATTTTTTAATTGTGCACTATGATAAAACTCTACTGCTTGTATCCGCCGAATAATAACACGATAGGTTCTTTCCTTAAAAACGAGAGAAAGTTCTACATCCATCTGATCTTTTGGAAAAATCTCCTGTTTTAATTCTGGAAAAATATTAGAAATATTCCGTTTAGCAGCTTTTACATTCTCAATAATCTGGCGAAATTCATCATTTCCCCAAAGCATATGTCCATGCGTATCAAGCACTGCATATGGTAAAAATAGTTCCTTTAAAAACTGTTTCTGTACCTGCCCATACGCAGCCGCATATTCTAAAATTCCACTTAAAATTCGATAACGCTTTATCCCATATATAATAAAAACAATCACTATATAGACAAAAACAAAGGCTGCACATACAATTCCTGCATCATGATTTATCACAAAAACAGCCCCTGCCATCATAAGCAGCCATACACTTAATATCATTGGCCAGTTTAAATACTGACTAAGTAGTGGTGAAAGCTTCACCTTTTTTATCTTTTTCATAAATACTCCTCTGCATCATTTATATGGCATACCATAAAACAATTTTTGTGCGATAGAAGCTATTATATCATTTTTCCGTGTCTTACGCAAGAGTCTATCAAAAGACAAAAACTAGATTTGTATTATCATTAATTATGGTTATGCTTATTTTATTTGTGAATTTTGCATATAAATTGTCTTTTTTTCTTGCGATTTTCATACAATTGTTGTATAATAAGGAAACAAAAAGTCTGGAATAACATCACAAAAAACTAATATTTTTTATTTTAGTAACAAGAAACTATTTATCCAGCTTTAGGAAAGGAGAAGATAAAAGTGAAGAAAAAAATTTTATCCTTATTTTTAGTATGTATGGTTCTTGCAGGCTGCGGCAGTACAGAAGCAAATTATACTTCCACCAAAGTTGAAATCAGTGAAAATCCTATTCGTCCTTCTACTGATTATGCTTCTGGTAGTGTTAATACCTCTACAAATTCAGCAAAAACAGATACACCAAAAAAAGAAAAAGAGGACGCAACAGCAAATACAAATACTAACACAGGAGAAGGTAAACCAAAGATATGGTTTATTAATAATGCAAATGGTGTTGGCTTTAGTGCTGCTCTTACAAACAGTATGGAATCTGCCTTAAATATCAGTGATTATGATTATAAATTTATTGATGGACAAGGAGAACAGCAAGTACAAATTGATGCCGTAGAAGATGCTATTGCAGAAAATGTTGACTGTATCGCCTTAGATCCTATCAAAGAAGAGGGATTTGAAGATACTCTCAAAAAAGCAAAAGATGCTGGTATTAAAATTGTTTTAATTGATCGCCAAATTTCTGATGAATCTCTATTTGATGCTTGGCTTGGCTCTGACTTCCTATTAGAAGGTCAAAATGCGGCAAAATGGCTTGTAGAAACAAAAGGAGAAGAAGAAGAACAAAAAGTAGTTATCTTAGAAGGAGATAGAGGTTCTAGTGCAGCAATCGGACGTACCAATGGCTTTAAAGATACGATTGCAAATTACAGTAATTATGAAATTATTGCCAGTGAAAGTGCTGATTTTGACAAAGCAAAAGGAAAAGCTTTGATGAAAGATTATTTAAGTCAATATAAAGATATTGATGTTATTGTATCACAAAATGACGAAATGACTTATGGTGTCTTGGAAGCTTTAGAAGAAGATGGAAAAGATGCAAAAGATTATACTATCATTACCTTTGATGGACAAGCGGATGTCTTTAAAGAAATGATTAATGGAAAAGTTGATTTATGTGTAGAATGTAATCCTTTACTTGGTCCTGACTCTGCTGCATTAGTAGCAAAAGTCCTTGCTGGTGAGAATGTTGATAAAATCAATTATGTAGAAGAAGGAGTCTTTCCAGCAGAAGTAGCCTCGGAAGAAATTGGAAATCGTACATTCTAGAGTGGAGGGCTATATGAAAAATACAGAAAAATCTTTTTTAAGGCAATTATTTTCGATAGAATCCATAAATCCTGTACGCTCCCTAAGATCAAGGTTACATTTCCTTGCAATCTTTGGTATTATTATTGCCTTACTTTTTGCCTATGCAACAATTCTTCCGGGAATGAAAAGTTCCCTTCTTGATATTGTGGAAGATAATTCTGTTAATTTGGCAAAATCCTATGTAAAAATTATTGATGCCCATATTGAATCTGTCAATGAAACGGTGCTTTCTTTAAAAGATAACTCCGATATTTATGCTTGCCTTGTTATGGGCGGAGAAAGTGCTTTAGTAACTGCTGACTTAAAGAAATTCTTAAAAGAAAACTCTTCTTTTTTAGCAGTAGCAATCTATGATAAGGAAGGTCATTTTATTACAGCTACAGAAGATGGCTATGACAATAGTGATTCTCCTTATTATGTCAATGCTGTATTAGCTACAGAACAACCTGCACAAAGTGATTATATGACTTATGGCGATACACCAAGTGCTGTTCTTGCGATTCCTTTGGAAAAAAGCGGTTCTATTTTCGGTGTTGTTGCTATCACTGTTCCATTAACTAGTCTAACAAGTGAACTAAATGAAATTACCCTTGCAGAATCCAGTTTTGCTTACTTACTTTCTCCAAATGGATACTTCTTATACCATCCAGAAACTGATTATTATGGAAAAATTATTGGAAATGAAGGAATCCGAAACTTTTTAGAACAAGGCAATATTCTTTCTGCTGTTTTAAAATTTAACTATGAAGGAAAAAAAGTTGCAGGGATTGCAACATCACAAAAAAATAACTGGATGCTCGTAATTCAATCAGATGAAGCAGATTTAACTTCTTCTATTGAAAACGTTACTAGCAAGTCCGTTATTTCCTTATCAATTGTTTCCATTATATTGCTTACAATAGTTTATATCCTTGTTTTTGTTTTCCTTCGTCCTTTATCTTTCTTAATTGTGGAAATTAACCGGATAAAAAACCTTGATTTTTCTCCAAGTACCACATTAACAAAACTTTGTAAGGCACGTACAGAAATTGGTGTCATTTCAAGAGCAATTGAAAATATGCATCAAAGCATTAAGGATGTTGTAAATGATATTAGTGATGTCACACAACATATTACAAATGGCAGCACTATGCTTAATGAAGTTTCCACTTCTTTAAATGATTGTGCTTCTGATAATTCTGCTGTATCAGAAGAATTATCGGCTGGAATGGAACAAACCTCTGATATGGCAAATAATATTCAATATGAAGTATCTCTCATTCAGGAAAAAACAGATTCTATTGCAAAAAGATCAGAAGGTACAATTAAGCTTTCTAAAGATATTATGGGAAGAGCAAATGATGCAAGAACATTTACTTCTCATGCTTCTGATACCACAATAGAACTTTATAAAGAAGTTAGCAGCGAAGCAAAAGTGGCATTAGAACAATCAAAGGCAGTAGAAAAAATTACTGCTTTGACAGATACTATTATGAACATTTCTGATCAAACAAGTTTATTAGCATTAAATGCTTCTATTGAAGCTGCAAGATCTGGAGAATATGGTAAGGGCTTTGCTGTTGTTGCAAAGGAAATTAGCAATTTAGCAGAACAGTCTTCTGCTACTGTCAATAGTATTATTGTGATTGTACAGGAGGTAACGGCTGCTGTAAATAATATTGATCATTGTCTTACAAAGACATTGCAATTTATGGAATCCTCCGTTATGCATGATTACCAGAACTTTATGAAAGTAAGTAATGAATATAATATGGATGCTCAATCCTTTAAAGAAACTTTAGATGCTATTTGTGAAAATTTAGATGAGCTTGGAAAAGCTACCAATGGAATCGCTGATTCTATTAATGGTATTAATGCTACAATTTCCGATTCCTCTGAAGGTATCACAGGCGTAGCAGAACGAGCAACAGAAGTTGTTACACTTTCTCAAAAGACATATGATCAAGTTAATACGAATTCTGAAATGATTGAAAAATTGCAACTTATTATGGAACGCTTTACATTATAAGATTTACAAGAGGCTAACACTAAGGAATGGTAGGAAGATCCTTACAAATTCCTTAGTGTAATAGCTTCTTGTATATTTTTTACTTTATTTCCCTTACAGCTTCTTTTAACCATAATGCTTCTTCTTTTGTAAGATAGGGTGAAATCTCCTGATATACCCGTTTATGATACTGATTTAACCATTCTTTTTCTTTTTTACTTAGCATTTCCGGTAAAATGGCTTCTTGTTCAAATGGCACTAAAGTAAGTGTTTCAAATTCCATAAATGGCTCTTTTTCTAGTTCCATCTTTTCTTTTTCTTCTATTTTTTTGCACAATATCATATTTTCCAAACGGATTCCATATTCTCCTTCCAAATATACACCCGGTTCATTGGAAGTAATCATCCCCTCTTCTAAAGGAATACTACTATTTCTAGCATTTATTTCTCTACGAATATGATTTGGCCCTTCATGAACATTTAAAAGATATCCAACACCATGTCCTGTTCCATGCTTATAATCAAGAAAACGATCCCACAATGGCCCTCTAGCAAGAATATCAAGGTGAACACCACAAACACCATAAGGAAACTTTGCTAAACTAAGTCTTATATTTCCACATAATACTGCTGTATAATGCTCTTTTTGTTTTTCTGTCAGTTTTCCTAAAACAATGGTTCTTGTAATATCTGTAGTACCTTCTAAATAATGAGCACCTGTATCCATTAAAAGAAAATTTTCTCCATATAATATTGCATTACTTTCCTCTGTTGCAGAATAATGAACAATCGCTCCATGTTCTGCATATCCTGAAATCGGTTCAAAACTTGGCATAAGATAGGTTTTCTGCTGTTTGCGAAATTCCTCTAATTTTTTTGCTACGGAAATTTCTGTTAGTGTTTCTATTGATATTTTGGTTTTTTGTTCAAAATTGTGTTGTTTTAACCAATATAAAAATTTACAATAGGCAATTCCATCATATAAATGTGCTTTTCTTTCATTTTCTATTTCTGTTCTATTTTTTATGGCTTTCATTTTCACCGTTGGCAATTTTTTTCTTATTAAAAGACAATGTTCTGGAATTTTTTGTACTAATGCTGCATTCGTACAAGTTTGATCAAACCAGATTGCTTGTTTTTCCTCTATTTTTGTAATATCTTCATAAATTTGCTGATAAGGAACTAAAAAAATCTGCTCCTTTTCTAATTTTTCTTTTAATCCCATAGAAAATACTTCTTCTACACTATAAAGTCTTACTTTTTCTTTTTCTATTAAAGCATAAGATAAAAATACAGGAACATAGGGAATATCATTTCCACGCAGATTAAAAAGCCATGCAATATCATCTAAAGAGGAAATTAACATGATATCTGCTTTTTGTTTTTCCATCATCTTTCTAACATCAGAAAGCTTTTCTTTTCTTGGTTTTCCACTATAGATATCAGAAAGTTCCCAGACAGGCTCTTTAGAAAGCTGTGGTCTTTTCCCTAACTGTTCCCAAACAGTGCCTGCAATATCCTGTTCTAAGCAAATTTTAATATTCTTCTTTTCTAAAACTCCAACAAATCCTTTCCATTGACCGCTGCTGATTACTCTGCCATCTACTGCAAGAGTTTGTCCTTCCTTTAATGTCCTCTCTAAAAAATCACGTATAGATGGCACATTTGCTTCTTTCATTTTATATAATGTAATACCTGTATCTTTTAGCTGTTCCTCTGCTTGCAGGAAATATCTTCCATCTGTCCAAAGCCCTGCTTCTTCTTGTAAAACAAGTAATGTTCCTGCCGAGCCAGTAAAACCCGAAAAAAATTCCCTACAGCGAAAATAACCCCCTGCATATTCTGAACTATGAAAATCTGAAGTTGGAATATAAAGTGCGTCCACCCCCTTTTCTTTCATACATTTGCGAAGTTTCGTAAGTCGCTCTCTAATTATATTTCCTTTCATGTTTTTATCCTTTCTTTTCTTAAATCTTAATTCTTTCTTTTTATTGTTTCCTTAATCCATATAATCATCAATACAAACAGTTTCTCCTAAAACCTCCCGTTTTACATAAACAGATTGATCTCTTCTTGTTTCTAAATACCATTTGACTACCGTAATACATCTTCTTTCTATTTCTATACCAGTAATGCCAGAAGGATGAATACAACTTCCTGTATTAAAATAAGGCGATTGTTTTGAACCTGTCATTGGCCGATGTGTATGTCCGGTAATTAAAATTACTCCCATCTTTTTTGCCCATGCTGATAAAAGCTTTTCCGTTGCTTCCTTTTTTGTATTATTCTTTGCAGCACTTGTTGGATCTGGAACACCAATCAGTTCTAAATTTTTCCATAAATAACGCACTAAGAAACGATTTACTTTCCAAAAAGTGCTATTCATAATACTTGCCTGATGCCCATGTGTTAAATAAATATCCTTTCTTCCTAAAGAGTCTTTTAAAATAATACTAGGATAAAAACAAATCCCCGGACATAAAGGATAATTACATAGAAATTTATCACAATAATAAGCATCAAAATATTTTTTAGAAAAAGATTCCTCTTTTTTTACCATATCATGATTTCCATAAATAGCATAAAAACGGTTCTTTTGATAAAGTTCTGCAAGCATTTCTAAACTATGCTTATGCACCTCCTTAATTTGCTTCATAGAACGATTTTCCCATAATTCATCTCCATCTCCAAGTTCCAAATAAGTAAATCTATTTTGATTATAATACCTAAGAGCCGCAAGGTAAAGAAATTCATTTTTTAAAAAATTGTCATTTGCCCTTCCATTTCCACGATGACAATCACTAAAAAGAATATATTTTGAATACCAATTGAGGGGCAAAATCATTGCCCCCTCAAATGATTTTGACAGACGTTTATCACAACTCACGTTTTCTACCGCCTCTTTTATAGCCATATTTCTTATATATTTTTCTCTTACAAAATTTCTGTGAACGGCTCTTTCTACATACAAACATATGACGAAAGCAAGGTGGAAGGAAGAAATATAAATAAATAAGACGATCTACGGTACTGCAAAAAGGCTTTGTAATAAATAAAAATAGTTTTTGACAAATTCTATTTTTCCATTGTGTAAATGCTGCACGCAATCGCCGAAAAAGTCTTGGCTGTCTTGTATGCGGAATGGAAAATAAAAAGGAAACAGTACAATTACAAACTTTAATATTACATATACTGTAGCCAATACGAAGCAAACTTTCTACAAAACAAGAAAGCATAGCAGAATTACAAAAAGAAATGGATACTTTCATAGTAAGACTTTCTGGTTCACAAAAAGTTCCTACACGAAATCCTGTCAGCCACCAATGCTCTTGCATTGTATCAAATAATTTCTGCCCATTTTGATAGACTGTTATCCCCATAGTTAATAATTCTTCATCGGAAACACTTTGAAATACTGCTGTTTCTAATTGCTCTTGGGAAAGAATGCCTTCTGCATAGTAAATACCTACCTCTGCACCAAGATTAATTCCATATTGTCCTTTCCATAATTCTATGCGATACGTTCTTCCCTCATAATAAAAGAAGATTGGTTCACAATCAAACGTCATTCCAAAAACAAGTGCTGTACTATCAAAAAGAGAACAATACCCAAACTGCCTCTGCCATGCATCCTGCATTGTAGTAACAATATCCTGTCGCAATTCATAGCAAAAACCAAAAGGTGTTAATATTTCATTTAATAAACACACTTTTTTGCATAATTCCATTTTCTTTACCTTGCAAATGATATGTCTTCTGCGGAAAAATTGCAAGAAAAAAAATAGAATACAAAGAGCAAGAAAAATTCCAAATAGAAAATACATAGTAAAAACTCCTTTTTATATTTACTCTATTCTATGTTTGGAATGCTTCCTTGCAACCTTATTTAAGATATTATTTTAAAATGAAAATCAAATTATATTGTTTTTAAATAAGATATTGTATTGATATAGATAAAAAAAGATTATCCTATTTCTATCATTGTTTCTTTTTTATCATTAGTTTCTATTTTTGTCAAGATTCCAGATTCCATTTTATATACATCATCACATAAAATAGAAATATCTTCCTGACTATGACTGGCGATAACAATCGTTTTCCCTTGTTCTTTCAATTTTAAAAATAAACTCCGAATATCTTCAATTCCTTGTCTATCTAATCCATTTAATGGTTCATCTAAAATTAAAATATCTTGCTCCTCCATAAATGCTTGTGCAATTCCAAGTCTTTGACGCATTCCAAGAGAATATTTTCCTACATGTTTTCTATTATTTGGATTTAAACCAACAAGTTCCATAGCTTTAGCAATTTCTTTCTTTCCTACTTTGTGACGAATAGATGCTAAATCCACCAAATTTTTCATACCAGAATAATAAGGTAAAAATTCTGGAGTTTCAATAATAAATCCAACATTTTCAGGAAAATCCATGTCTTTTCCAATTTGTTTTCCATTTATCGTAACCGTCCCTTCTGTTGGATACATCAATCCACAAAGAATACGTAACAGAACTGTTTTTCCACTTCCATTTCTTCCAATAATTCCTGTGATCTTCTTTTCTTCAAAAATTGCATTGATATGATCAAGTACAAGTTCCTTTTGAAATTCTTTACAAATATTATTAATTTCTATCATATTTTATAAATCCTTTCTATTAACAAAAAAAACCAGAAATACACCAAGTCCTAATGCAATAAAACCAAAATAAATAGCAACACTTTTCCAGTCATTTCCCATACATAAACCTGAAAGACGATTTGATGGTGAAAGACGATTATACCAAGAAAGAACAATAGGAAGTTTCTCTTCCATTCCAAATGTTGTTACCATATTTGGAATTAAATCCACAATCCCACGATCAACAAAAAGCAGCATTCCAAGAATAGCAATTCCCTGAAGTTGAACTTGAAATAATTTACATAACATTAATAAATTTCCTATCATTAAGAAAAATAAACAAAATACAAAAAATGCCTGTATACTTCGTATTGTTACCATAGGATGATTCCAATCTATTGTTTGGACATTTGAAATAATTCCTATCAACCATAAAAAAATGCCTGTAATCATTCCAGAGAAAAAAATTCCAAGCATTTCTCCAAGTATCCAAACTTTTCTTCCACAACGTACCAAAGAAAATTGCATCTCTTGTGATATATTTGGATGATCATTTAAAAGAACAAGTGCGAATGCCATAATACCACAATATAAAAGCGGATTATTATTATTTAGAAGTTGTATAAAAACATCTCCCGGTCCAGCATAGATTTCATTAAACATCATCTTATTATATTTTGAATGGAAAACAATAAAAAATAATAAAATAATTGCAGGAGTGCAAATCCTAGTATCACTATTCATAAAACAACTTTCTATTACTGTATGTTTTGCTGTCATAATAATTCCTAATAGATTATTTGTCTGTTTTTTTAAATAAATTTGCTTCATTCGTTAAATAGATACTCCTTTTTTTCTAATATGTCTAACGCCTAGACTAAATATTATAAACCCAATTAGAATACAAATAAAACCATATGCAAAAGCATAAAAAATACCAATCCATCCCCTTTTAGATAAACTTCCAAACAATGTAATATTACTGATATCTAAACAGTAAAGATACCATTTTTGGTATGGTTGTGGAATAAACCAAGTAATTATAGCTGTTATATGATCCAATAAACACCATAATACAAAAGGTACGATAAGTGCTATACAGCGACCTCTCCCCCAAACAGAAGCGGCAATTCCAAATACTGGCCAAATCATGCCATAAACACAACAAGCCAGATTTACAATAAGAAATACTTGAAATCCTTTTCCAGCAGCAAGCATATTACCAAAAATTCCTTTTGTACCAGAATATATCCCTACCGAATCAGTAAAATGGATACTGCCCTCTGATATCAAAATAATAAAACCAGTATAAAGACATTGCGAAATAAAGACAAGAAAAAACCCAGAAAGAGCTGCAGTTCCTACCATAGAAATATTGTATTGTAAGCTTCCCTGTCGTAAGAGTTTTTGCTGCATAATTCCATACTTTTTTTCATCATAAAAATGAAAACCTGCTGGTATAGATGCTAGGAGTGGTAATGCTGTCATAAGATAACCAAAAAGAGTCCATGCTGTAAAAAACTGATCCATAAGAGAATAACTCATTTTTCCGTCTTCACGTGCTGGTTCATTCCAAATGCCAATATCTCCTATAAACATAGAAAAAAATGTAAGTATAACACAAAAGACAAAAGGTGCAGAAAAAACTATAGATTTCACATTTTTTCGCAACATTTATTTATCTTCCTTTCCTTAAAGTATCTACCAGATATCTATCGTTCCTGTATTTAAATCAATCTGATGATAATGATTAAAAATGTCATCTTCTTTTTTATGAATTGTTTTTACTTCAATCATAGGAGTTAAGGTATATTTTGTATTATCCACTTCTGTAATATCATAAACAATAGAAATATCTCCTATTTTGAATTCTGTCGAATTTCCCAATTTTCTTAAAAAATTTAAAACCATAGTACTAATACGTTCTGTGTTTTGTGGTATCGCCTGTGCTGTACTAAAAGGTTCTTTTTTTACCACTTTTAACAAACGAATACAATCTACACTCTTTAATTCATTTCCATAAAATCCAATGATTACAAGACCTGCTGTTGTTGTAATGCCATCAACATGCTGACGGGTAGAAATAGGAAATCCTTCTGGATTTTGTACAAAATAAAGAGTTGGCATATGCGGATAATATTTATCATCATAAAGAAATAATTCAAAGTTAGTATCTATATTCAAAGAAAATTCTTTTAATAAATTTTTTCCTTGTTTTATTATTTCATTTTTTGTAGGCATAGGTACATTTTCTGGCAGTTTTTCATAATCAACATTAAATGTATCTATATAATTAATACAAGTTAATTCTTCGTTCCATTGTAGTGATTCCCGTTCAATATTTTCTCCCTGATTTTTTTCTTTTTCTACCATTATTCCATGATATATGTTATAATTGAATGGCTTTGCATCTTTTTTTCTTATAAAATTTTCTTTCAAATAGTCACGAAACTCTGGTTGAGGAACAAGTTCTGCTTCTAATTGATAAAGATTGTAACTGGATAAATCAAAATCTTTACAAGAATCATTTACTTCTATATTGTCTGAACTTTTTGCTATAGAACACCCTGAAAAAAACAGAAAATAGAAGGTTATGATAAAAAAGAATAAAAGATAAACGATTATATTTTCATTTTTTTTTTGCTCTGCCATTTATCTACCCCATGTTACCTTATGCTCTATAGTATAAAAAACAATATAGAACATAAGGTAATTTTAAAATATTGTATAGGTGTATTTTAAAATAATTTTTATGGTATAAAACGTCCACTAATACAATCACCTGTTTGGCCATCATTTTCTCTAGCTGTTGCAGTTAATGTAATATCTCCTGTAGGAATTGGTCGATTTGTAAAATATGTATATTGCACAGTTGGAAATGCTCCTTTGGCTACCTTACCTATTGTTACATAAGTACCACTTGAATCTTTAGCTTGAAAATAAACATCACAATAACAATTAGTTCCTGTATACATTCTTTCTTCTATAGTCACTGTTCCATGTCCATCAGTTCCATTTTTTCTCTTTGCTGTTAAAGTAGATTCAGAAGTATTGTAAATATATGCGTCACGATAATCAAAATTATTACTTTTGCTGTAAGTACTTTGTTCTTCACCAGATACAATTTGTCCAACTTCAGCTGCTAATACTGCTAGAGATGAAGTACCAATGCATAATGCTGCTATTGCTAATCCTGTTGTAACTCTTTTTTTTACTTTATTTATTAATATTGTTGATTTTTTCATAATGTTTCCCATTCCTTTCTTTAATTATTTATATTTTTCTGGACATTTTTTCAAAAAAGAATTATAATAATAACGGTTATGTAAATATAGGCGTACTCTCTCTTTATAGAATATTTTTATTTAGAAAGAGAAACGCCTTTTCCTTTTGTTTTTTTCATTGCTTTTCATTCCTTTCCAATGTATTTTTACAACATTTACTATTGTTCTTTGAAAAAGTTGTTACATTTATTATTAAAGACTGAATTTTTAATATTATATAAAAAATATAGTCCTTAACAGTTTTTTTTAATATATCATATGAAATGTATTATATCTTTCAATAACAAACAGTTTCACTAATATATTTTTTAATCAATATTTCTTGTATACAAACAATTAGCATTATATCTACCATTTAAAATTACATATTTTCAGTATGTCAAAGAAATTATTCTATTTAATTAATAAAATCTTATATTTCTAATTATATACTAAAGCAATTAAATGTCAAGATAAATAATTAAATTTTTATAAAAATTATTTGGACAAATTTATAAAAATTTAGTATAATAAAAGGGCAACAAAATATATTATCATAAAATACTGTGAATAGTAGATTACAGTAAAATCAGGAGGTCTTATGAGAAAAAGAAAATTTTGCAAAAAAATAATTGTATTAATTATGTTTATAGCAACTATATCATTACTATCATGCAGTAAAGAGGTAAGGAAAGAAAAAAAACAGGACAAAGATACTTTAGCTAATTTAAAACAAGAAGGATATCAAACCTTTTTTCAAGAAATAGATATAAAAGCAACACAAATTGAACATATATGTGAATGTGATAACAAGATTTACATGATTGGAACATACTATCAGCAAAAGAAAAAAACAAATAAATCTATATTACATACTTATTTATTAGAGTATACAATAAATGAAAAAGAAAGTAATATAAAGGAAACAGAATTAAAATTAAATAAAAAAGAGTCTATTCAAGCAATTACAGTAGATGAAAAAAATCAAATTCATATTTTAACATATATTGTTTCGTTTCATAAAAAGGAACAAAAATCCGAGAAAAATAATTACTATATAAAACTTCTGAAACCAGATGGCAGTATAAAAAAGGAACATAAATTGCAATGGAACGATACACAGGAACTTTTTATGGACAGCAGAAAAACTTTATTGAAACAAGATGGCTCTGTCTATACTTCTAATTTTAGTAATTTTATATATTCCTTTGATGCAACGGGAAAACAAGGAAAAACATATGATATGAAAAAGACAATAGATACTATTGTTGAAACAGAAGATGGCAATGTTTATGTTTATGGAAATTTTGGAATTAATAATGAATATGCTTTTAAAAAGCTAGATATATCAGCACAAAAATTTGGAGATCCAATTAATATTGATCAGTATGAGATTTTAGATGCTGAAGCTTATAGTGGAAAAGATGGACTTATTTATATGAAAAATCAAGATGGTTTATATAGCATTGATACTATAAAGGAAACAGGAACGCTTCTATTTCAATGGGTTAATCAAAATATAGATGGACAAGCAATTTCAAAAATTTTGCCATTCAAAAACGGGAATATATTAGTGGTTTTAAAAGATTCTAATTCAGAAAGTGGAAAACTAAAATTGGCGATTATAAAAAAGGGAACAACAAAAGAAACGAAAGAGAAAACAGTATTAACGCTTGCTTGTACATCTCCATTTGGAAATTTAAAGGAAATTATTTTAAAATTTAATCAGTCAAATGAGGATTACCAAATTGAATTAAAAGACTATTCCAGTTATGAGGATTCTATTACAAAATTAAACTTAGAACTTGTATCAGGAACAGTACCAGATATTTTAAGTTTAAATATGTTGCCAACAGATATGTATATAAAAAAAGGAATTTTAACAGATTTATATCCACTAATAGCAAAAGACAAGGAAATTAAAAAAGAAAATTTTCTGGATTCTGTAATAAATACATTAGAACAAGATGGAAAACTTTATTATTTGAATAGTTCCTTTACTATAAATGCATTAACTGGAGGAAAAAAATATTTAAAAGATACATCTGAATGGAATTTTCAGAAAATGAAAGAACTTTATGAAAATAAATCAGAACAACAGGTATTTTTTATGGAAAAACCAAGAGAGGCAGTTCTTGGAGAATTTTTATTAGGAATGATTGATGATTTAATTGATTGGAATACAGGAGAAGTATTTATGGATTCTGAAAATTTTATTCATATGTTAGAATTTTTAGAAAATTTTCCTAGTATGGCAGAAATGAAACCATCAAATCTTGATCTTGGGGAAGCAGTAAAAAAAGGAAATGTTATTATGATGGATTCTAATTTTAATTTTCCTTCTTCTATTGAATTATTTACAGAGCTTTATAAAGAAGAAGGAGGATTTCATATTGTAAGTTATCCATCCGAAAATAAAAACAATAAACTTGTTATGAGTTTTAGCAATCCAGCATTGGCAATTACAGAACAATGTAAAGATAAAGAAGGAGCATGGGAATTTTTACGTCAAGTTCTTACTTATGAATATCAGATTAAAGAAGGATTATCTTATGGATTTCCAATTCGGAAAGATGCATTTAAAAAGTCTTTGGAATATGCTATGGCAACAAAAGAATATATAGATGAAAATAATATAATAGTAAAACCTATAGAAGGTAGCACTAATTATAGTGGATATGAAATTACATATAGACCACTTCTTAAAGAAGAAGCAGAACAGTTACAAGATATGGTTGATAGAATTGGATTTATTGGAATAGAAAGAGGAGATGTTGTGGTAAATAATATCATGAATATTATAAAAGAAGAAGCCAATGTTTTTTATTCAGGAGATAGAACAATAGAGGAAACAGTAGAAATCATTCAAAATAAAGTAAAGCTTTTTGTAAGTGAAAATTCATAAATAATAGAAAAGTATTAAAATGATAGAAACAAGACTAAAAGTTTTCTCTGAGCGTTTTGTCAAGATAAGAAAAAATATCTTTTGATTTGACCACAAATTTATTATACGAGGAACAGATAATGCAAGAAAGCAGATTATTTAAAATTGTATACCATCTACTTGAAAAGGGACAGGCCACTGCGAAAGAATTAGCAGAAAAATTTGAAGTATCTGTCCGAACAATTTATAGAGATATTGATGCATTAAGTCAGGCAGGTATTCCTATTTATACAGAGACAGGTAGAAATGGCGGCATTCATTTAATGAACAATTTTGTTTTAAATAAAGCAATATTATCAGAAGAAGAAAAGCAAGAAATTCTTATTGCATTGCATAGTATGAATATTGTACAAAATATAAATAGTAGTCAAACATTGCAAAAACTTTCCGCTATATTCAATATAAATTCAGAAAATTGGCTTGAGGTAGATTTTTCCAGATGGGGAAATAATACAGACAATGAAAAATTTGAATTACTAAAATCAGCAGTTATTCATCAAAAATGCGTAAAAATAACATATGCAAGCTCCTATGGAGAAATTAGTGAAAGAATTGTGCAACCATTAAAAATGACATATAAATCTATAGCATGGTATTTAAAGGCATATTGTAAGACAAAACAAGATTATCGCATTTTTAAATTAAGTCGTATTATTAACTTAGAAGTTCTTGCTGATAGTTTTTCTAAATGTTCTTTTCGAGAACCAAAGAAAGAACAAAAGAAAGAATTAGAACAAATCCACAATACCATTGTACTTCGCTTTCCGAAAAATATGTCTTATCGTGTTTATGACGAATTTGATAAAACACAAATAACTATGCAGAAAAATGGAGATTTCATCGTTTCTGCAAAAATACCAGAAAATGAATGGTTAATTGGCTATCTTCTATCTTTTGGAACAAAAGTAGAAATTATAAAACCTACTTATCTTAAAAATATGATAGCCGAATATGCAAAAAAAATTTATGAAAAAAATAAATCTTGACATAACATGTCAGTATATCTATGATATGATTTTTTTAAACCTAAGAAACCTATGAAAAAATGAAAATTTTAAACTAAAATAGAAAGGGAAAAGAATATGGGAAGACCAACCACAAAAACCGACTTATTAACTGCAGCAACTACAAATTATGAAAAGCTAATAGAACTTATTTCTAACTTAACAGAAAAAGAGTTATCAACACCCTTTGACTTTTCAAATGAAAAAAAGAAAGAAGCTCATTGGAAAAGAGATAAAAATCTTCGAGATATTCTTATTCATCTCTATGAATGGCATGAGCTTTTATTACACTGGGTACATTCCAATCAAAACGGCGATAAGAAACCATTTCTTCCAGAACCTTACAATTGGAGAACGTATGGAGATATGAATATAAAATTCTGGGAAAAACATCAATCCACATCATTAGAAGACGCAAAACTTCTATTTCAAAAATCTCATAGCGAAGTAATGAAATTAACAGAAACATTTTCAAATGAAGAATTATTTTCTAAAGGTGTCTATCCATGGGTAGGTGGAAGCACATTAGGTTCTTATTTTGTTAGCAATACATCAAGTCATTATGAATGGGCTATAAAGAAACTAAAAGCACATAAGAAAATTGTGCCAAGATATAAGGAAAGTTAATCATGCACTTTGTAAAAACAAAAGGAATATTATCTTCTAAAAATGGAATGAATTTATACCGTGGCTGCTCTCATGGATGCATTTATTGCGACTCCAGAAGCAAATGTTATCATATAGAACACGCTTTTGAAGATATCGAAGTCAAAGAAAATGCAATTGATCTATTAGAATATGCTCTTATTCATAAGCGTAAAAAATGTATGATAGGTACAGGTTCTATGACAGATCCTTATCTTCCATTGGAAATGGAACTAAGAAATGTTAGAAAAGCTTTACATTTAATCTATCAATATGGATTTGGATTTACTGTTATTACAAAATCAAATCGAATTTTACGAGATTTCGATCTTTTACAAAAGATAAATGAAAAAACAAAATGTGTGGTACAAATGACTTTAACTACCTATGATGAAACTTTATGTAAAAAAATTGAGCCAAATGTTAGCACAACAAAAGAACGCTTTGAAGTATTAAAGCAACTGCAAAATGCAGGAATCCCTACTGTTGTATGGCTAACACCAATTTTGCCATTTATTAACGATACATGGGATAATATCTCTGGTATTTTAGATATGTGCATAGAAGCAAAGGTTTATGGTATTATCTGTTTTGGAATGGGACTTACCCTGCGAGAAGGAAGTCGAGAGTATTTTTACAAACAGTTAGACCGATTGTTTCCACAACAAAAAGAAAATTATATTTTAACATATGGAAATCGTTATTTAATTGAAAGTCCTAATAGTAAACAATTAATGCAGCTTTTTTATCAAAAATGTAAAAAAAATGGGATATTATATAATAATGAACAAATATTTCACTATTTACATAATTTTGAAGAAAAAACAAATGGAAAACAATTAAGTCTTTGGGATTGGGAAGTAAAATAAAATATAGATACTATCTAAATTTTATTTTGGCTTCCTTTTTTCCCTGTCCACAAAAAATTAAATATCATTTATTAACATTATCCTTTACTATACTTAAAGATTTCAAACTTCCTTTTTCCAATAATATGCTTCTCAATCCTTGTCCAACTTTTATTTTTTATTTTTTGTTTCTTATTCATACATACTACTAAAATAGTATCAGGATTTGAAATATTCCATAACTGTTCTATCATCTGCTCAATGGAAAGTTCTTCTTCTTTGGCTTTCCAATCTACCAACTGTCCATATGGCACATCTGTTAAAATAATATCAGGAATTATATATGGCAATTGTTTTGTACAATCAGCTACAAATAATTCTGTTTTTATTTCTGTTTTTAACATCTTTGCCAGTCTTTCACAGCTTTTTAATGCTTCCATATGCGATTGTTTCCCATACTTTTGATAAAGATGAATAACTTCTTGCTTTCTGTTTTCCATTCCAGCATAAGATAATAAGTTTAAGTTCTTCTCTGCAAATATAATCATTCTTTGCTCAATATCACTACCATAAATTTTACTAATATTATAATTATCAAGTAATCCTAATATCGTAAGCGTATAGCCTCCACCACAACATGGATCATATACTATAATATCTTGATTCTTTTTTAAGTAACTTTTTGCTCGACAATACATTTCTTGTAATAGTCTTACTGAAAAATTAGGTATTCCTTTTGCATTATATAGAACTCTTCCACTAGAAAAATCTTCAAAATTTTCATTTTTTGAGTATAAATATTCCATACTTTCTCCCTATCAACTATTGATAATATATAAATAAAACATATAGATATATAAAAAAACTTTGAGTCACTCTCCATAAGAAAGATAACCCAAAATTTTTTTATTTATAACAATTAGTTTGCTAACAAAATTTACAATCTATTATTTTTAAAATTTCTTCTCTAAAAATTCCTTCAAAACTTATTGTATTGTTATTGTACTGTAAAAGTAATTTGTGCTGTCATATTTTTTGCAGTATCACGTACTTTCCCTGTAGCAGCATCTATTTCCTGCCCACCTGTTGGTGTACAAGTAATCGTTACTGTACCAGCTTTCTTAAAGGTAACAATTCCTTTTGAAGTTACTCTTGCTACTTTTGTATCACTTGATTTCCACCGTTTTGCCATTTTTTGTTTATTAAACAAATTTTCTGGATTGCACTGAAGTACAGAAGCAAGATTTATTGTACTTCCTGCCTGTACTGTTTTTTCTACACTACTATCAAAGGAAATTTCTTTTACCCAAGGACATATAATCTGACAAGTCTTAAATACTTTATATGATTTCGTAGACTTATCATAGGAATCTGCTGTTGCTACAGTAACATAAGTCGTTCCCGGTCTTATTCCCTTTATCACTCCTTTACTATTAACAGAAGCTATCTTTTTCCCTTTTAGATTCGTTTTTCCATCCTTATCAGAAATAAACCACTTTAATTTCTGATTTGTTGCTATATTTCCCTCTGCTCCAAGATTAATCGCCGTTTTTAAAGAAACACCCTTTTTATCCATTAAGCAAATAGCACTTCCACTAACAAACGCTCCTACATCTGTTGGCTCTGTGCTAAAGCCAGATAAATCAATGGATACATCCTTAGATAGGTTTTGTACATTGAAACTCTTTTTATAGGATCTTGTTTTGCTTACTAAATTGCCTTGATTCATTTCTGAATAAACAACGGTTGCTGTCAATGTCACTCTTGTAAGACGATTCCTATTATAAGGAACTTGATTAATGGATAAGGTACATCCTTTGGTACTTTGATTTGTAATACTAACAATATCTGGTTTATTTACAACCCATGCAATCGTAGTATTCTCTGGATCAGCACTTTTATTTACTAATCCTTCCATAGCAATCGTTGGTGCTATATTATATGCTTCTCCCTGATAAAGCGTTGATGGAAGTGCCATCATACCTGTAGCTGCTGTCGTTTCCGTTGTTATCTTTAATGGAGCACTTTTATTGCCTTTTTCATCAATCTTATAGAAACAATATTCTTTCCCCGGAGTCAATCCCTTAAATACTGGTGTTTCTGTTGGCTCTCCATCATTCATACAATATTTATATCCCTTTTCCTGCTTTAAAACAACTTGTGTTGCAGAAACTTGCAATTTTTCAGGTCCTGTTATAGATGTATTTCCTGTTTCCAGCCATTTTCCTATTAATTCAATATCTTTTTGAATTGGTTTATTAAAATCAAATTCTACTCCATCTAAAAACCATCCATAGAAAATGCTTCCTTCTTTTTGTGGATCGGCAGGTTTTGCTACTGTTTGATTATAAGCTACTTTTATTGTACTATCCGAATTTCCTTCTGAATGGAAGGTTACAGTACACTCTTTCACTTTAACCTGAACCTTATGTGTTGTTTCATTTTCTGCTTCATCTCTTGCTACAATTATATGTTCCTTTCCGTCTGCTGGAACAAAATATTTTCCTCCAAAAGGCTGAAAAGGTTTACCATCCATAGTAACATCTTTTAAGTATTCATCTTGAATAAGAAATGGTACTTCCTTATTTGTAGTTTCATAAATAGTAGTACCTGTACTGCCATCCCCTGTAATTTTCATTTCACTGTCAGAAACAGGCTGTATTGTTGGTGATACTG